>NZ_NHON01000078.1 GCF_002195995.1 Inquilinus limosus | reverse complement strand
GGCCGGCGGCGGATGCGGCGTCTCCTGTGCGGAAGCGCCGCCGGCCGCGTGGCCGGATCACCCTCGTCGTCGCGGTGCTGGGCGGCCTCGCCCTGGCCGCGCTGGCGGCCCGGATCTGGCTGTTTCCCTCCCAGGGCACCCCTCCGATGTCCGCCGCCGCCACCATCGGCGATGTCGAGGAGAGCGTGCTGGCGACCGGCACTCTGAAGCCGGCCCGGCTGGTGGCGGTCGGCGCCCAGGCCTCCGGCCGCATCACCGCGCTCAAGGTGGCGCTCGGCCAGAAGGTCGCCAAGGGCGACCTCGTCGCCGAGATTGATTCGGTGACCCAGCAGAACAGCCTGCGCACGCAGCAGGCCTCTCTCGCCAATCTCCGGGCCCAGCGCACGGAGAAGGAGGCGACGCTGACCCTCAACCAGCTGACCCTGACCCGCCAGAAGGCGATGGCGGCGCAGCGGGCGGCCTCGCAGGCGGATCTGGAGAGCGCGCAGGCCGCGGTCCAGGTGACGCAGGCCCAGATCGAGCAGCTCGACGCCCAGATCATCGAGGGGCAGGTCGCGATCGAGACCGCCCAGGTCGATCTCGGCTACACCCGGATCACCGCGCCTATCGACGGCACCGTCCTGTCGATCGTCAGCCAGGAGGGGCAGACGGTGAACGCCGTCCAGTCGACGCCGACCATCGTCATCCTCGGCGACCTGGACGTGATGACCGTGCGCGCCGAGATCTCCGAGGCCGACATCGTCAAGGTCAGGCCCGGCCAGCCGATCTACTTCACCATCCTGGGCGAGCGCGGCCACCGCTACGAGGCGGTGCTGGACTCGATCGAGCCCGCCCCGGAATCGATCCGCAACGATTCCAGCTTCAACACGATCAGCGCCACGAGCTCCAGCTCCAGCAGCTCGTCCTCCACCTCGCAGGCGGTCTACTACATCGGCGTGTTCAGCGTGCCGAACGCCGACAACCACCTGCGCACCTACATGACGGCCGAGATCCACATCGTGCTCGGCGAGGCCAAGGGCGTCCTGACCATTCCCTCGGCGGCGCTCGGGGCCAAGGGCGCCGACGGCACCGCCACGGTGCGGGTGGTCGACGGCGCCGGCAAGGTCGCCGAGCGCCGGGTCACGGTCGGCCTCGACAACGGCATCCGGGCCGAGGTGCGCTCCGGCCTCAGCGAAGGCGAACGGGTGGTGACCGGCGAGCAGGGAACGGCCGCAGCCGCCGCCGATAATCCCGGCCCGCCCCCGCCGCCGGGTGGCTGACATCATGGCCGAACCGCTGATCGCGCTCAGGCACCTGCGGCGCGAATTCCCCTCGGGCGAAGGCACCATCGCCGCCCTCAAGGACATCGACCTGACCATCGAGGCCGGCGAGATGGTGGCGATCGTCGGCGCCTCCGGCTCCGGCAAGTCGACGCTGATGAACATCCTCGGCTGCCTCGACCGGCCGACCTCCGGCAGCTACCGGGTCTCGGGGCGGGAGACCGCGGCGCTCGAGGCCGACGAGCTGGCGGCCCTCCGCCGCGAGCATTTCGGCTTCATCTTCCAGCGCTACCACCTGCTGGGCGAGCTGACGGCCATCGGCAATGTCGAGATCCCGGCGATCTATGCCGGGCGCCGGCCGGGTGATCGCCAGAACCGGGCCGCGGCGCTGCTCGGCCGACTCGGCATGACCGACCGCACCGGCCACCGCCCGGGCCAGCTCTCGGGCGGGCAGCAGCAGCGCGTGTCGATCGCCCGGGCGCTGATGAACGGCGCCGACGTCATCCTGGCCGACGAGCCGACCGGCGCGCTGGACAGCCACAGCGGCGAGGAGGTGCTGCGCATCCTGGCCGAGCTGCGGGCGGAGGGGCGGACGGTCATCATCGTCACCCATGACATGGCGGTCGCCCGCCGGGCCCAGCGCATCATCGAGATCCGCGACGGTGAGATCGTCTCCGACCGGCGGGTCGAGGAGCATGCCGCGGCCCCGCCCGCGGTGCCGGCTGCCAAGCCGTCGGCCGCCCTCAATCCCTGGCGCGCCTGGACCAGCCGGCTGCGCGAGGCCTTCCGCATGGCGCTGCTGACCATGCAGGCGCACCGGCTGCGCACGCTCCTGACCATGCTCGGCATCATCATCGGCATCGCCTCGGTGGTCTCGGTGGTGGCGCTGGGCCAGGGCGCGCAGCAGATGGTGCTGGCCAACATCGCCAGCCTCGGCACCAACACGCTGGAGATCTTCGCCGGCAAGGATTTCGGCGACGTCCGCTCGGCCAAGATCACCACCCTGGTGGTCGCCGATGCCGACGCGCTGGCCGGCCAGCCCTATGTCGCGGCGGTGACGCCGACGGTCTCCACCTCGAAGACGGTGCGCCGCGGCGCGACGGAGGCGAACGCCCTGGTGAACGGCGTCGGTGCCGGATATTTCGACGTCCGCGGCACCCGGCTGCTGGAGGGCCGCGTGTTCGGCGCCGACGCCGTGTGGTCGATGGCCCAGGACGTCGTGATCGACGAGAACACGCGCAAGACGCTGTTCCCGGACGCGGCGGAGGACCCGATCGGCCAGATCGTCCTGGTCGGCACCGTGCCCAGCCGCGTGATCGGCGTGGTCGCGACGCAGGAGGGCGGCTTCGGCGGCAGCCAGAACCTGTCGCTGTACCTGCCCTATACCACGGTCCAGGCCCGGTTCCTCGGCAACACCTCGCTGCGCAGCATCACCGTGCGGGTCAGCGACGAGGTCGGCACCGATGTGGCGGCGAAGGCGGTCACGGCCTTCCTGGCCCAGCGGCACGGCGGCAAGGACTTCTTCATCCTCAACACCGACGACATCCGCCGCACCATCCTCGCCACCACCAGCATCCTGACGCTGCTGATCGCGGCGATCGCCGTCATCTCGCTGGTGGTCGGCGGCATCGGCGTGATGAACATCATGCTGGTCTCGGTGTCGGAACGGGTGTCCGAGATCGGCGTGCGCATGGCCGTCGGCGCGCGGCAGGGCGACATCCTGCAGCAGTTCCTGATCGAGGCGGTGCTGGTCTGCCTGATCGGCGGCGTGCTCGGCATCGCCGCGGCGCTCGGCCTCGGCGCCATGATCGGCAGCATCACCTCGGAGCTGTCGCTGATCTACTCCCCGGCCTCGATCGTCGCCGCCGTGCTCTGCTCCAGCCTGATCGGCGTCGCCTTCGGCTACCTGCCGGCGCGCAACGCCTCGCGGCTCGACCCGGTCGTGGCGTTGTCCCGGGACTAGGCCCCCCGGTTTACAGCGGTAGCCGACGCGTCGGGCTTTGACATCGCCCGGTAACGGCATCCCGGCTTGGTGTCCTGGTCGTCGAAACCGGGATGAGATCATGAACCGACGTGAAGCCCTGATGTTCGGCGGCGCCGCCGTCCTCGCCACCACCGCGGCCCGGGCCGCCGTCACGGCCGGCGGCGCCCCGGGCGCGCTGCCGCGGCCGGTCAGCGCCGAGAGCCGCCGGCTGGCCGCCACCACGGTGCCGTCGGCAGGCCCGTTCAAGCAGCCGCCGCTGCCGTTCAAGGAAGACGCGCTGGCCCCGACGATCGGGGCGGAGACCGTGGGCCTGCATTACGGCAAGCACCACAAGGCCTATTTCGACGCGCTCAACAAGCTCGCCGCCGGCACGCCCTATGAATCGATGACCCTGGCCGAGGTGGTGGTGAAGTCGGCCACGGCCAAGGACCAAGCGGTGTTCAACCAGGCCGGCCAGGCCTGGAACCACAATTTGTACTGGGAGCAGTTCACCCTCGGCGGGCCGAAGGCGCCGCAGGGCCGGCTGGCCGATGCCATCGGCGAGTCCTTCGGCGACCAGGCGGCGCTGGTCAAGGCCACCACCGAGGCCGCCGGCAAGGTGTTCGGCAGCGGCTGGGTCTGGCTCGTCGCCGATGCCGGCAAGCTGACCCTGGTCGGCACCTCGAACGCGGATTCGCCTTTCGCCCATGGCGGCCAGCCGCTGTTCGGCATCGATGTCTGGGAGCACGCCTATTACCTCGACTACCAGAACCGCCGCGCCGACCACGTCAAGGCGGTGATGGAAGGCCTGGTCAACTGGTCCGTCGTCTCCGACCGCCTCGGCGCCTGAACCCGGGCTGTTGCAGCCGTAGCATTTTCCCGCATCGGTGAAATGAACCCGTAGTCCCGGTCCGGGAATGTTCCGATGGTGGCGGCCTGGACATCCGGTCCGGCCGGCGTTTCTCGGAACAGCGGGTTGCCCCCGTATCGACTGGAGGTCTGTCATGATCAGGTGGGGATTGATGCTGGCCCTCGCCGTGACCGCGGCGGGCTGCGCCCGGCCCGGGGCCGAGGCGGGACGGCAGGTGGTCGTCTACCAGTGCGTCGCCACCGACGCGTCCGCCCCGGGCGCGGCCGCCGCGCAGGGCCAGAAGGGCCAGCGGCTGACGGTCCAGTACGACCCCCGCGGCCAGCAGGCGCTGACCAGCCTCGACGGCGGCAGCGTCAACTATCTTCCGCTGGTGCCGGGCGTGAAGGACCGCCTCTACGCCAATTCGAAATATGCCTGGAAGACCAGCGGCAATGGCGGCCAGCTGACCGACATCGCCGAGGTCCAGACCTACAGCTGCACCCGCTCGGCGGAGCCGGCAGCCGCGCGGCCCTGAGATGCTGACGCTCAGCATCCTGCGCTGTCCCGACGGCGTGCCGCCGGAGATGCGGCAGGTCGGCGGCGGCGAGTTCACCATCGGCCGCGGCACCGAATGCGACTGGGTCCTGCCGGATCCCGAGCGCGTGCTGTCGAAACGGCACTGCATGGTGGCCTTCGACGGCGCCGCCTGGCGGGTCACCGACACCAGCACCAACGGCACCTTCCTCAACTCGACAGCGGACCGGGTCGACGCCGACGCGCCGCGGGTGCTGCGGGACGGCGACCGACTGGTGTTCGGGCCCTATGAGATCGAGGCGGTGTTCGACCGCGCGCCCGCGGCGCCGGTGCCCGGGCCCGCCGCGGAGCGGCCGCCATCCCTCGCCCCGCAATCCCCGGCCGAGGACCGGCTGACCGGGGATCCGTTCCCGGCCATGGGCGAGGACCCGCTGGCCGTCGGCCTGCCGGCCGAGGACGTGGCCCTGGCCGGCGGCGACGACGGCTGGTCGGTCAGCCGGTTCCTGGGCGCGCCGTCCTCGATCTCCGACCAAGCGCCGGTGATCCAGGAAAGCTTCCGCCCGCCGCGCACCTCGCTGGAGCTGCTGCCGGACGACTGGGACCTGGAGGACGAAACCCCGGCCCCGTCAGCGACCGCGACGGTCCCGGCCACACCGGCGGCGCCCTTGGCCGGTGAGGACGTAGAGGCACCGCCTCCGGCCCCGGCGCCCGCGCCACCGCCGGTCTTCACCCCGGCCGCGCCGGCGGCAGCGCCCGCCGCACCGGCCGGAGCGATGGAGCAGGCGGTGGCGGCCTTCATTGAGGGCGCCGGGCTGCGGGGCACGACGCAGGGTGACCCGGCCGAGATGCTGCGCGGCCTGGGCGAGGCGTTCCGCGCCATGGTCGTCGGCCTGCGCCGGATGATGATCGCCCGGGCGGCGATCAAGGGCGAGTTCCGCATCGAGCAGACCCTGATCCGGCCGGCCGGCAACAACCCGCTGAAATTCTCGGCGGACGACGAGGACGCGCTGGCCGGGCTTCTGGGCATCGGCCGCCGCAGCGACATGAGCGCCCGGGACGCCGTGGCCGACGCCCTGCGCGACATGCGCCTGCACGAGCTGGCGGTGTCCGCGGCGATGCAGCAGGCGGTGCACCATCTGGTCGGCGAGCTTTCCCCCGCCCAGGCCGCGGGCAAGCTGGAGCCCAAAGCGCTGGACGGGCTGCCGGGCCGGCGCAAGGCCCGCAGCTGGGACGCCTACCAGGCACTGCACGCCGGCGTGACCCAGGCCCTGGCGGATGATTTCGACAGCGTGTTCGGCAAGTCCTTCGCCCGCGCCTATGAGCGGGCGATGGCCGAGGTCTCGGACCGGGCCGACGACGAATAGCCAGGCCCTGACGGGCATGGCCGGGCACCGCCGCCACAGGCCGGGCGGCGCGTTTCCAAGGAGAATGACGTGACGTGGAGCAGTCGGATCGCGTGGCAGGAGGGCATGTTCCTCCGCGCCCAGCACTTCCAGCAGCAGGACCGCTGGGTCGAGGCGCAGATCCGCGGCAGCGTCGGCGCGCTGCGGCCCCATCCCTGGGGCGTGACCGGGATCGCCATCGCCCGTGACCTGCTGGCGGCAGGCCGGTTCGCGCTCGCCTCCGCCGCCGGGGTGTTCGAGGACGGCACGCCCTTCGCCGTGCCGGACGAGGCCGAGCTGCCGCCGCCGCTCGAGGTGCCGGATTCGGTGCGCAACGCGCTGGTCCATCTCGCGATCCCGGTGCGCCAGCAGGGGGCGGCGGAGATCGGCATCCTGGCCAGCGAGGGCCGCTACGGCGCCCGGCCGTTCGAGGCCTTTGACACCCATTCCGGCACGCCGCAGCCGGCCGAGCTGCAGGTCGGCCAGCTGCGCCTGCGCTACCTGCTGGAGACCGACGATCGCGACGGCTACATCTGCCTGCCGCTGGCCCGCATCACCGAGGTGACGCCGGACCGCCGCGTGGTGCTGGACGAGCGCTGGATCCCGCCGGCGCTGACCTGCTCCGCCGCTGCCCCGCTGGCGGCGCTGCTGGTCGAGCTGGCCGGCATGCTGAACCAGCGCGGCGAGGCGATCGCGGCGCGGGTGACGGCGGTCGGCACCAAGAGCAACACCGAGGTCGCCGACTTCCTGCTGCTGCAGTCGATCAACCGCTGGCAGGCCCTGCTGGCGCATCAGGCGGATTCCGGCAACATCCACCCCGAGACGCTGTACGGCGTGCTGGTGCAGATGGCCGGGGAGTTCGCCACCTTCACCGATGCGCGGCGGCGGCCGAACACCTATCCGGCCTACCGGCACGAGGACCTGCAGCGCAGCTTCACCCCGGTGATGGCGGATGTCCGCCGCTCGCTCTCGGCGGTGCTGGAGCAGACGGCGATCCGCATCCCGCTGCAGGAGCGGCGGCACGGCGTGCGGGTCGGCCCGATCCTGGACCGCACCCTGCTCAACGGCACCAGCTTCGTGCTGGTGGTCCAGGCCGACATGCCGGCCGAGCAGCTGCGCCGTACCTTCCCGGGCAAGGCCAAGGTCGGCGCGGTCGAGCATATCCGCGAGCTGGTCAATGTGGCGCTGCCCGGCATCGACCTGCAGCCGCTGCCGGTGGCGCCGCGGCAGATGCCGTTCATCGCCGGCGCCCAGTATTTCGAGCTCGACCGCAACAGCCCGCACTGGCAGCAGATGCAGTCCTCCGGCGGCTTCGCGATCCATGTCTCGGGCGACTTCCCGAACCTGGCGCTCGACCTCTGGTCGATCCGGGGCTGAGGGCCGGTTCCATGAGCGAGAATCCCTTCGCCGAGCCGGATGACGACGAGCGCACGGTCATCCGCCCGCTGCCGGGCGGCCGGGCCGCGCCGCCGCGGCCCCGGCCCGTTCCGGCCGAGCCGCCGGCGGCGGAGGCTGCGGCCGTTCCCGCCGCCGACGCGGCCTTCGCCGACCTGCCGGCCGAGGGCGTCTCGCCGATCGTGACCGCGGCGGCGCCGCTGCTGTCGCTGGTGGCGCGGCTGCGCAATGTCGTCACGGTGCCGGACCCGGCCAGCCTGCGCGACAACGCGATCCAGGAGATGCGGCGCTTCGAGAAGACGCTGCGCGACCGCAAGCTGCCGATCGAGCAGATCCGCCTGTCGCATTACGCGCTGTGCGCCAGCATCGACGATGTGGTGCAGAACACGCCCTGGGGCAGCCGCGGCCCGTGGGCGGACGCCTCGCTGGTCTCGACCTTCCACCAGGAGGTGCGGGCCGGCGAGCGCTTCTTCGACCTGCTGGACCAATTGCGCCAGAATCTCGGCACGTTCCTGCCGGTGGTCGAGCTGATGTATCTCTGCATGTCGCTGGGCATGCAGGGGCGCTACCGCCTGTCGGCGCGCGGCCCGGCCGAGCTCGACCGCGTCCGCGAGGAGACCTATGTCGCGATCATGCGGCAGCGGCGGCCGCTCGATCGCGGCCTGTCGGCCCATTGGAAGGGCGTCACCGCGCCGTACCGCCAGCAGCGCCGCATCCCGGTCTGGGTGGCGGCGCTGGCCGGGCTCGCGCTGGTGGTGGCGCTGTACGTGCTGCTCGCCTACGGCCTGAACGGCGCGTCGGACCGGCTGTTCGACGCCGGGCGCACGCTGCCGCCGGGGCAGTTCCCGACCATCGCCCGCAGCGCCCCGCCCAAGCCGCTGCCGCCGCCCCCGCCGCCGGCGGAGCCGGGCGAGCTGGCCAAGCTGTCCGGCTTCCTGCAGCCGGAGATCCAGCAGGGGCTGGTGACCATCGCCGGCACCGACGCGGTGCCGATCGTGCGGATCCTCAACCTCGGCATGTTCAAGTCCGGCAGCGCCAAGGTCGAGGACAAGTACCTGCCGATCCTGGCCCGGATCGGCGCGGCCCTGCGCACCGAGCCCGGCGCCGTCGACGTCGTCGGCTACACCGACAACCAGCCGATCCACACCGTGCAGTTCCCGTCGAACTTCCAGCTCTCCCAGGCCCGCGCCAAGGCGGCGGCCGAGGTGATCGGCCAGGCCATCGACGACCCGTCGCGGCTGTCGATCCAGGGCCGGGCGGACGAGAACCCGATCGCCTCGAACGACACGCCCGGCGGACGGCAGCAGAACCGGCGCATCGAGGTGGTGCTGCACCGGAAGGGGGCGCAGTGATGGAGAACCTGCAGTATCTCGGCGCCTTCTTCGTCAACCGCTGGACGTACAGCTTCGCCGGCGTCGGCATGGCCAGCATGCTGGTCTGGTACCTGGCGCCGCTGGTTCCCGGCTTCGAGAGCTACTTCGCCCGCAGCCTGCTGATCCTGGCGCTGGTGATCCTCTGGGGCGGCGCCAACGGCGCCATCAGCTGGATCCGCCGCCGCCGCGAGAACACGCTGGTCCAGGGGCTGACCGGGGATGACGGGTCGGCCACCGCCGCCAGCCCGGTGGAGCGCGACGTCCGCGCCGCCACGGCCGAGGAGGTCGCGCGGCTGCGCGAGCGGGTGCGCGCCGCCCTGCGCCGCCTGCGCAAGGGCCGCCGGCGCGGCTATCTCTACGAACAGCCCTGGTACGTGCTGATCGGTCCGCCGGGGTCGGGCAAGACCACGGCGCTGCTCAGCTCCGGCCTGAACTTCCCGGCCGACCAGCTCGACGGCGAGACCACGCCGGTGGGCGGCGTCGGCGGCACCCGGCTGTGCGACTGGTGGTTCGCGGACGAGGCGGTGCTGATCGACACCGCCGGGCGCTACACCACCCAGGATTCCGACAAGGCGGTCGACCGCGCCGGCTGGGAAGGGTTCCTCGACCTGCTGCGGCGCACCCGCAAGCGCCAGCCGATCAACGGCGCCGTCGTCGTCGTCTCGCTGACCGACATCGCCGCCGCCGATCCGGGGGCGCGGGCCGCCCATGCCCGCACCGTGCGCCGGCGGGTGACCGAGCTGTCGGACCGGCTGCGCCTGCGCGTGCCGGTCTACATGGTGTTCAGCAAGGCCGACCAGCTGGCCGGCTTCAACGAGTATTTCGACGATCTCGACGCCGAGGGCCGCGGCCAGGTCTGGGGCATGACCTTCCCGGTCGCCGGCGGGGTCGACGCCTTCGCCGCCGAGTACCGCCTGCTGCTGGACCGGCTGGATGACGGCCTCTATGAGCGGCTGCAGGCCGAGCGCGCGCCTGACCGCCGGGCGCTGCTGGGCGGCTTCCCGCTGCAGCTGGCCAGCCTGCAGGAACCGCTGGCGGATTTCCTGGCCCAGGCCTTCGGCGGCACCCGGCTCGATCCCGCGCCCTTCCTGCGCGGCGTCTACATCACCTCGGCCACCCAGGCCGGCACGCCGATCGAC
This sequence comes from Inquilinus limosus, assembly GCF_002195995.1. Lineage (GTDB taxonomy): Bacteria > Pseudomonadota > Alphaproteobacteria > DSM-16000 > Inquilinaceae > Inquilinus > Inquilinus limosus_C. The sequence continues at coordinate 19,707 of NZ_NHON01000078.1, read as the reverse complement.
CGGCTGACCGGGATGCTGGCCCGGTCCTTCGGGGTCGACCAGAAGCGCGCCCCCAGCCTGAAGCCGGTGGCGGGCCGCAGCTATTTCCTGAAGCGCATGCTGGGCGAGGTCATCCTGGGCGAGGCGCTGCTGGTCTCGACCAGCTCGAAGCGGACGCGGCGGATGCGCCTGCTGCGCATCGGCGCGCTCGGCACCATCGCCGCGGCGACGCTGGTGGTGTCGGTCGGGCTGTGGCGGGCGGAGGCGACCAACCGCGTGGCGGTCGAACGCGCCGACGAGGCCATCGCCGGCTTCCGCCAGCAGCTGGCCGGGGTCAGCCTCGACCAGGTGTCGGATGACGACCTGCCGTCCATCGTGCCGCTGCTCGACACCGCCCGGGCGCTGCCGCGCGAGCCGGCGGGCTGGTTGGCCGGCCTGTTCGGCCTGTCGCAGGCGGAGAAGCTGGAGGCGGTGGAGCGGGGCATCTACCACCGGGCGCTGGAGCGGATCCTGCTGCCGCGCCTGATCTGGCGGCTGGAGCAGCAGATGCGCGGCCAGATCGACAACCCCGACTTCCTGTACCAGGCGACGCGGATCTACCTGATGCTCGGCGGCGCCGGCCCGCTCGATACCGCCCTGGTGCGCGACTGGATGGCGCTGGACTGGCAGGCGCGGTTCCCCGGCGTGCTGAACCAGCAGATGCGGGAGCATCTGGCGGCCCATCTGGACGCGCTGCTGGCGGACCCGCTGCCGGCGGTGACGCTGGACGGCACGCTGGTGGAGACGGCCCGCGCCTCCTTCAGCCGGGTGTCGCTGGCCGCCCGGGTCTATGGCCGGATCCGGCCAGAGGCCTCGGCCGCGGCGGTGCCGGGCTGGAATCCGGCGGCGGAGCTCGGCTCCGCCGGGGCGCAGCTCTTCACCCGAATCTCCGGCAAGCCGCTGACCGACGGCATCCCCGGCTTCTACACCGCCGCGGGCTTCCAGACGGTGCTGCTGCCCCGGCTGGCCGGCGCGGCCAAGGCCGTGGCCGACGAGAGCTGGGTGCTGGGCCGCACGGATGCGGTGCCGACCGACGAGGCGGCGCTGCGGACGCTGGAGCGCGACGTCGTCGCCCTCTACGCCGCCGATTTCCGGGCGCAGTGGGACGCCATGCTCGCCGACCTGGCGTTGGCGCCTTTCGCCGACCGGGCATCCGCGATCCAGGCCCTCTACGTGCTGTCGTCGCCGCAATCGCCGATGCGCGACCTGCTGGTATCGATCGCGCAGCAGCTGACGGTGATGCCGGCCCCGCCGCCGCCCGCCGCCGGCCAGCCGGCCGGGCAGGCCGGCGGTGACGCCGGGGCGGAGCAGCGCAAGGCGCTGGCCGCGGTGATCGGCGCGGCGACGCCGGACAATGCCATGCCGGCGGTCGATGCCCTGGACCAGCATTTCCGGCCGCTCAAGGACTTCGTCGGCGACGGCCAGGCGGCCCCGATCGCCGGCGTCACCCGGCTGATCAACACGCTGCAGCAGGAGCTGGCGCAGCTCGGCCCCGACGCGGCCAATGTGCCGGCCGCGTTGCAGGGCAGCGGCGACCCGGTGCAGCTGCTGCTGGCGGAATCGCAGCGCCAGCCGGCGCCGGTGTCGCGCTGGCTGCAGCAGATCGCCGCCTCCGGCCAGTCGATGATCGGCAGCAGCGTGCGGCATGCGGCGGCCACCGCCTTCTCCGGCGCCGACGGCCCCGGCCAGCTGTGCAAGGCCGTGGTCACCCGCCGCTTCCCGTTCTCGCCGTCGGCCAACGAGGACGCGCCGCTGGACGATTTCGCCCGGCTGTTCGGGCCGGATGGGCTGTTCGACAGCTATTTCCAGGCCCAGATCCGCCCCTTCGTCGACACCAGCGGCGCGGTCTGGCGGCTGCAGCCGGTCGGCGGCGTCACCCCGCCGGTCAGCCAGGCCACGCTGGCCCAGTTCCAGCGCGCCGCGGCGATCCGGGACGCGTTCTTCCCCGCCGGCGGCAACCAGCCGCAGATCCGCTTCGACCTCGCCCCGGCCGCCGCCGACGACGGGTCCGGGCCGGCGACCCTGACCCTGGGCGGCACCAGCATCGCCACCACGGGCGACCAGGCCCGCCAGGCGTCGCTGACCTGGCCGGGGGCGGACGGGATGAACCCGGCGCGGATCTCCTTCGACCAGGCCGTCGCCGATGGCGGCCTCGGCCTGACTCTCGGCGGCGCGCCGGCCGGCGGCGGCCTCGGCGGGGGATCCATCGGCGCCAGCGGCCCTTGGGCGCTGTTCCGGCTGCTGCAGCAGGGTCGGCTCTCGCCCTCCGGCCGGCCGGAGGAGTTCCTCCTGACCTTCCGCTCCGGCGCCAGCCAGGCCAGCTTCACCCTGCGGGCGGGATCGTCGCGCAACCCGTTCGCCCGGGACCTGCTGAAGGGCTTCCAATGTCCGGTGCTGCAATGACCGGGGCACCGGCGGAAGGCCCGACGATCGGCTTCTTCGGCAAGATCCCGTCCCGCGGCGACTTCCTCTGCGTCGGCCTGTCGCTCGGCTTCATCCAGGCCTGGGACGGCTGGCTGCAGCGCGTCCTCGCCGATGTCCAGCGGGCGCTGGGCGAGGGCTGGGCCGAGGTGTGGCGGGTGGCGCCGGTCTGGCGCTTCGCCCTGCCGTCGGGCCAGTGCGGCCACCACCCGGTGCTGGGGCTGTGGATGCCCAGCGTCGACCGGGTCGGGCGATGCTTTCCCCTGACCATCGCGGCCGAGGGCGCGGATCGCGGCGACGCCTTCCTCGACGCGGCGGAGACGATCGGCCGCGCGGCGATCTCCTACGATCTCGGGCCGGAGGACGTGATGGACCGGCTGCGCGATGCCCCCATGCCATCCCCTGTTCCGGCTTCCGCCGATCCCGCCGCGCGGTGGTGGAGCGAGGGCGGCCCTCTGGCGGCGGCGGCCGAGCTGGTGCTGGACACCCTGCCGGACAGCGCCGGCTTCGCACGGATGCTGGGACGGTGAGCGAGGGGCTCCGCCACTGGGCGGCCTCGCATCCCGGCGCCATCCGCCTGCAGAACCAGGATGCCTATCTGTGCCGGCCGGAGCTCGGGCTGTTCTCGGTCGCCGACGGCGCCGGCGGCCATGTCGCGGGCGACGTCGCCTCCGCCCGCGTGGTCGCCATGCTGGACGAGATCCCGGGCGACATGCCGCCGCCCGAGCGGCTGTCCGCGGTGCGCGCTCGGCTCCATGCCGCGCACGGCCTGCTGCTCGAGCAGGGGCGGGCCCGCGTGCCGCAGGCGACGCTGGCCACCACCGTCATCGTGCTGATGGTGCATGGCGACCATTTCGCCTTCCTCTGGGCCGGGGATTCCCGGGGCTACCTGCTGCGCGACGGCGCGCTGCACCGCCTGACCTCCGACCACAGCGTGGTGCAGGAGCTGGTCGATTCCGGCGCGATCACGCCAGACCAGGCGGAGACGCATCCGCAGGGCAACGTCATCACCCGGGCGCTCGGCGCCGGCGGCCCCGACCTCCTGGTCGACAAGGCGCTCGGGACCGCGCAGCCGGCCGACCGCTTCCTGCTGTGCAGCGACGGCCTGTACAAGGCCGTCGGCCCGGACGAGATCATGGACATCCTGGCCGGCGATGGCGATATCGCCCAGCGCCTGGTCGACGCCGCTCTGGCCCGCCGGGCCCGGGACAATGTCACGGCGGTCGTCGCCGCGCTCTGAAATCCGGAAGTCTGGATAAGTCCGGCTTTTTTCCTGTATTGGAAAGATTGATCGGATTTTCTGCTATTACTTTTTTATTGCTCGAATTTCATTGATGAAGATTACGGATGTAGCCGATCGGTCATGGGAAAATCCACACCGGTCGGTATGGTTCTGCCATGGCATGGGATGCCGGGACGCCCGACCATCGGCTCCGGCATCGGCTTGGATTGGAGCGTTTCGATGGCTGAGTTCGGGGAATTGTTCTGCACCGCCGCGGATGTGGCGGGCGCGGTCATGGGGGCGGTCACCGGCACCGAGAAGGTGGCGGACCAACTGGCCCAGAATGCGAACTGGTCGGTGCCGGGCCTCGCGGCCATCGCCCCGGTCTACGAGGCGGCGATGCTGATGGCCCGGCGGGGACAGGTCGAGATCCTGCCGAATCTGCACTTCGCCGCGAACGGCCATGACGAGGCGCCGAGCCCGGTGACGAAGCGGTACCTGCAGAGCCGCACCTACAAGAAGATCGCGGCTGGCGTGTGGGGCGTGGCCGGCGCCGCGTCCTCGATCCCGGCGCAGAATTTCGACGGGTTCAGCGCCGCCCGGCACATCAATGCGGGGGCCTCGACCGGCATCCACATCTACCGGCTGCTGCAGATCGCCAAGCGCTACCGGCAGTCGCAGACGATCGCCGAGTGGTGCAACCGGGTGCTGAAGGCGAAATACGCCAAGGCCGGCATCCGCGGGGCCCAACTGGCGGGATCGCTGATTCCGATCCCCGGCGCCCAGGCGGCCCTGGGCGGGGCGGCGGCGCTGGGCAGCCTGGCCACGACCCAGACCTTCAACGGCACCTGCATGGCCGCGGCCGCGGAGATCCACTGGCGGGCCTTCCAGGAGACGACGGTCGCCGGGCGGACCGGCGGCGGCACCGGCCCCGCGACGCAGATCATGAACGAGCTGTTCCGCCGCCGCACCGCCACCCGCATCCTCGGCTCCTACGACGTCGCCGCGCTGATCCGCGAGCCCGGCGGCTGGATGGCGGTCGGCGACAAGATCCTGCTGATCTGACCCCTCGGCGGGCGGCCGGCCCGCGCGGCCTGCAGGACAGACAACCGCCCGCCGGGTCCCTCCGGCGGGCGGTTCCGTTTCCGGCATCGGGTCCGGGCACGCTGTCGCCGATCAGCCGTTCCGGCAGCAAAAAGCCCGGCGACGGGGTGTCGCCGGGCCGGGGTGCCGGAGACCGGTCAGGTCAGCTGCGCCGTCTCCAGGTCGTAGGTCGAGGTGAAGTTCTGGCCCTCGGTCGCATCGTCCTTCATCTGCTTGGTGCTGAAGGCGACCTTGGTGAAGCTCAGCGTCACCGACTCGCCCGGGCGGTCCGAGCCGCCCATCGAATAGTCGCTGATCAGCGTGTTGGTCAGCTCGAGCGACAGGTAGACGTCCAGCTTGCCCTTGTCGGTGCGGACGAAGTCGAGCTTCACGGTCTTGCCGTGGCCGCCCAGCGCCTCGGCCATCAGCTTGCCGGTGGCGACGTCATTGTCCTTGGTGATGGTGACCTGGCCGATCGACGGCGCGGTCGATTCGCGGTCGGCGGAGGAGCCGACGGTGCTGGACAGCGCCCGGCCGACGCCCCACTGGAAGGAATGGCACTCGATCCAGTCCTTGTGGCCGGTCTCGGTCACGTCACCGGTGATGGCGTCGTACTTCATGTAGATGGACATGGCTGCAACCCTTTCGTCTTTATTGCAGGTGGCACAGGAAGGCGCCGGAGCCGTCGATCGCGACCGTGGCCTGCTCCACCGGCCGTCCTTCCGCCATGCGGGCGAGGAACTGGGCCGACAGGTCCGGCAGCAGGGTCTTGGTCAGCAGGCTTTCGATGGCGCGGGCGCCGGCGCTGGCATCGGTGCAGCGCGCGACGATGGTGTCGACCAGCTCCGGGCCGTAGCGCAGGGCCGTGCCGAACTTGCGTTCGACCCGCGCGGCGATGCGGTCGAGATGCAGGGTGGCGACCTGCCGCAGCGTGTCGCGGGCCAGCGGCAGGTAGGGCACGACCGTGACCCGGCCGAGGAAGGCGGGCTTGAAGCTCTTCGCCAGCTCCTCGCGCAGGGCCACGCCCAGGCCCTCGGCGTCGGGGGCGGTCTCGGGATCGGCGAACAGCCGGGCGATCAGGTCGGTGCCGGCGTTCGAGGTCATGATGATGACGGTGTTCTTGAAGTCGATGTCCCGGCCTTCGCCGTCCTTCATCGCCCCCTTGTCGAACACCTGGAAGAAGATGTCGTGGACGCCCGGATGCGCCTTCTCCATCTCGTCCAGCAGGATGACGGAGTAGGGGCGGCGGCGCACCGCCTCGGTCAGGATGCCGCCTTCGCCGTAGCCGACATAGCCCGGCGGGCTGCCCATCAGCAGGCTGACCTTATGCTCCTCCTTGAACTCGCTCATGTTGATGACGGTGAGGTTCTGCTCCCCGCCATACAGCAGCTCGGCCAGGGTCAGCGCCGTCTCGGTCTTGCCGACGCCGGAGGTGCCGACCATCAGGAACACGCCGATCGGCTTGCGCGGGTCGGTCAGCCCGGCGCGCGAGGTGCGGATCGACTGGGCGATCGCCTCCAGCGCGTGGGACTGGCCGACGACCCGGCCCTCCATCGCCTCGCGCAGGTTGAGCACGGTGCGGATCTCGTCCGACCGCATGCGGCCGGCCGGGATGCCGGTCCAGCTCTCGACGATCTCGGCCACCGCCTGGGCGTCGACCACCGGGAACACCAGCGGCTGCTCGCCCTGCAGGCTGCGCAGCTCGCCCGCCAGGGCGGCCAGGTCCTGCTGCAGGGCGGCCGGGTCGGGCTCGGCCTCGACCTTCGCCCGCGTCTCGCCGATGGCGGCGGCCAGCCGGCGCTCCTCGCCCCAGCGTGATTCCAGGGTCGCCAGCCGCGCGGCCAGCTGCGCCGATTCGGCCTCCAGCGCCGCCACGCGGGCGCCATGGTCGGCGCCGGACAGCAGCTCCCGCCGCAGCACCCGCAGCTCGGCCGCGATCAGCTCGATCCGGCGCCGCGTGTCCTCGACCGCGGGGGGCGGGGCCGCCTGGCTCATCGCCACCCGGGCACAGGCCGTGTCGATCAGGCTGACCGCCTTGTCCGGCAGCTGCCGGCTGGGGATGTAACGGGCCGACAGCTTGACCGCGGCGTCCAGCGCCTCGTCCAGGATCCGCACGCCATGGTGCTTTTCCAGGGTCGGCACCAGGCCGCGGATCATGGCGACGGCCATGTCCTCGGACGGCTCCTCCACCTTCACGGTCTGGAAGCGGCGGGTCAGCGCCGCGTCCTTCTCGAAGTACTTCTTGTATTCGGCCCAGGTGGTGGCGGCGATCACCCGCAGCTCGCCGCGCGCCAGCGGCGGCTTCAGCAGGTTGGCGGCGTCGCCCTGGCCGGCGCCGTTGCCGGCACCGATCAGGGTGTGCGCCTCGTCGATGAACAGGATCACCGGCGCCGGGCTGGCATTGACCTCGTCGATCACCGATTTCAGCCGGTTCTCGAACTCGCCCTTGATTCCCGCCCCGGCCTGCAGCAGGCCGAGGTCCAGGGTGCGGATGGCGACGTTGGCGATGGCCTGCGGCACGTCGCCGGCGGCGATGCGCAGGGCCAGCCCCTCGACCACCGCGGTCTTGCCGACCCCGGCCTCGCCGGTGAGGATCGGGTTGTTCTGCCGGCGCCGGGTCAGGATGTCGACGACCTGGCGGATCTCGCCGTCGCGGCCGAGGATCGGGTCGATCCGGCCGGCCCGCGCCCGGGCCGTCAGGTCGACCGTGTACTTGTCCAGCGCGGCGCTGCCGCCAGGGGCCGCGGCTTGCGCGGGCCCGGCGGCGGCGTCCTGCGCCGCCGGGGTCTCGGCGCCGCCGGCGACGATGGCGGCGAAGTCGCGGCGCAGCATGTCGGGCAGGATGTGCCGCAGCTCGGGCGCCACGTCGCGCAGCCGGCCGCCCAGCGCCTCGTCGGCCAGCGCGGCCAGGATCAGATGGCCGGAGCGGACATGGCTGGCCCCGCCCTCGACCGAGGCGAACAGCCAGGCATCCTTGATCAGCTCGACCAGGTCGGGTGACAGGCTCGGGGCCCGGCCGTTGCCGGTCTTCATCCGGTCCAGCGCCGCGGTCAGCTGGGCCGCCAGGCGGTCCTCCGCGATCTCGAAGCGGCGGGCGATCAGCGCGGCGTCCGACTGCGGCGTCTCGAGCAGCTGCAGCAGCCAGTGCTCGATCTCGACGTTGTAATGGGTACGGGACAGCGTTCGACCGGCAGCCGCCTCAAGCCCGCGGCGGCAGAGATCGTTCAGTCGGTCGACCAGCGACCGCAAGTCGACAGCCGGCATCATCGCTCCTCTGGGGCGCCGTGACTCCACGGCCGATTGCCATCGAGATTTGTTGGCTCGTCGCTGAACTGTCCAGTCCAGATGGGTTACGCTGGTAACGATCTAAAGAAATAATGAAATAATCTAGTAACGCTTCTGAGCAGAAATGGGCGATGGAGAGTGGAGTCTTTCCATCTCTCCAGACGAAAGTGAGGATGCGGCGGTGCCGGATCGCGAAGATTTACTGGATGTGGAAAGTCTCCTGCTGCCGATCTCGGAAGAGAATCCGGCCGGCAGCGACCCCCGACTCGACGTCACGCCGCAGTCGCTGTACTTCCGCCTGCGCGACGCCCGGTCCGAGGCGCGGGCGGCGGAGCGGGTGGCCGACAACGATCCGGCGGCGGATGCGGGAAGCGGGCGCCACTGGCTGACGGTGCGCGAGCTGAGCCTCGAGGCGCTGGCCGGCACCGGCAAGGACATCGAGATCGCGGCCTGGCTGGCCGAAAGCCTGGTGCGCACCGACGGGCTGGCCGGGCTGACCGCCGGAGCCCGGCTGATCGCCGGCCTCGCCTCACGCTACTGGGCCGGCGGGCTGTTCCCCACGCCCGACGAGGACGGCATCGCCGGCCGCGTGGCGCCGGTCGCCGGGCTGAACGGCGAGGGCGGCAACGGCACGCTGCTGCAGCCGCTGCGCAAGCTGGTGCTGTTCGACCGCGTCGACGGCACGCCGCTGACCTATTGGCGGTTCGAGCAGGCGGAGGAGGCCGAGGTCCTGGACCCGGCCCGCAAGGCCCAGCGGCTGGCCACCGGAGTGCTGCCCCTGGCCGAGCTGGAGGCCGAGGCCAAGTCGATCGGCCGGGACCGGCTGACCGCGCTGCACGGGGAGGTCGTCCGCGCGATCGAGGCCTGGCGCGGCATGGACCAGGCGCTGACCGCCGTGGCGCAGGCCGACTCCCCGCCGACCGGCCGGGTGCAGGAGCTGCTGGACAAGCTGCGGCGCACGGCGGAGCGCTACGCGCCGCCATCCGCCGAACCGGCACCGGAGGCGGCCGAGGCGGTTGCGGATGAGGCCGAGGCCCCGGCCGAGGGCGAGCCCGCCCGGGCCCCGGCGGACCGGGCCGTGACGCGCGAGGAGATGCTGCAGCAGATCTCCCGTATCGCCGCCTATTTCCGGGCCAACGAGCCGCACTCGCCGCTCAGCTACACGCTGGATGACGCGGTTCGCCGCGCCCGGATGGGCCTGCCGGACCTGCTGAAGGAGATGATGCCGGAAGCGGCGGCGCGGGCCTCGGTCCTGTCGGGCCTCGGCATCCGGCCGCCATCGGAGGAATGAGGCGCGGCGCCGCCTTCCGATCCCACCGACACACCCCGCGCGCCCCGACCCGGCGCCCCATCATTCGAGGAGACATCCGATGAGTGCCAGCATTCACGAGAAGCTCGGCCGCGTGCGCCGGCCACGCGTCCACATCACCTACGAGGTCGAGACCGACGGCGCGCAGATCGTGCGCGAACTGCCCTTCGTCGTCGGCGTCGTCGGCGACTTCTCCGGCGATCCGACCCAGCCGCTGCGGCCCCTGGCGGAGCGGAAATTCGTGCAGATCGACCGCGACAATTTCGACGAGGTGATGCAGCGCCTCGGCCCCGGCCTGCACCTCAAGGTCAATGACAAGCTCAGCGACGACGGCGGCTTCATGGCCGTCGACCTGAAGTTCAGCGGCATCGAGGATTTCGAGCCCGGCCGCGTGCTGGACCAGGTGCCGGCGCTGAAGGCGCTGCTCGAGACCCGCAACCGGCTGCGCGACCTGATGAGCAAGGCCGACCGGTCGGAGGAGCTCGAGCTGCTGCTGGAGCAGGTGCTGAAGAACAAGGACGACTTCGAGGCGATCTCGGGTCAGCTCGGTCTCAAGAAGGAAGGCTGAACCATGGTGGACAAGGTTCCCGCTCCCGAGGCTTCGGCCGCCGCGCCGGCCCCCGCCGCCACCGAGACGGTCGGCCTGCTCGATCAGGTCGTGTCCGCGACCAGGCAGACCGAGCCGGACCGTGCCCAGGACCTGGTGCGCACGCTGGTCGAGCAGGCCCGAATCGGCACGGTCACCTTCGACCGCAACCTGACCCGGACGATCGAGCGCGCGATCAGGATCATCGACGCGAAGCTGTCCGACCAGCTCAACGAGATCGTCCATGATCCGAAGTTCCTGAAGCTGGAAGGCAGCTGGCGTGGCCTGCACTACCTGGTCATGAACAGCGAAACCGGCACGATGCTGAAGATCCGGATGATGAATCTCTCGAAGCGAGAGCTGAACCGGGATCTGACGCGGGCGGTCGAGTTCGACCAGAGCCTGATGTTCCGCAAGATCTACGAGAACGAGTTCGGCACCCCGGGCGGCGAGCCGTTCGGCACGATCATCGGCGACTACGAGTGGACCAACCACCCGGACGACATCGAGACGCTGCGCCTGATGTCCAATGTCAGCGCCGCCGCCTTCGCGCCGTTCGTCTCGGCCGCCGGTGCCGGGATGATGGGCTTCGAACAGTGGACCGAGCTGTCGCGGCCGCGCGACCTGGCGAAGATCTTCGACACGGCGGAATACCTGAAGTGGCGCGGCTTCCGCGACAGCGAGGACAGCCGCTTCGTGTCGCTGGTCATGCCGCGCGTCGTGGCGCGCCTGCCCTATGGCGAGCGGACCAAGCCGATCGACGAGTTCTCCTATGAGGAAGCGCCGATCGACGCCGCCGGCAAGCCGCTGCCGATGGACCACGAGCACTATTGCTGGATGAACGCCGCCTTCGTCATGGGCGTGCGGATGACCGAGGCGTTCTCGAAATACGGCTTCTGCACCGCGATCCGCGGCGCCGAGAACGGCGGCAAGGTCGACAACCTGCCGCAGCACATCTTCATGTCGGATGACGGCGACATCGACGCCAAGTGCCCGACCGAGATCGGCATCACCGACCGGCGCGAATACGAGCTGTCCAATCTCGGCTTCCTGCCGCTGTGCCACTACAAGAACCACGACTACGCCGTGTTCTTCGGGGCCCAGACGGTGCAGAAGCCGAAGGAGTACGACAGGCCGGACGCCACGGCGAACGCCCGGATCTCGACCCGGCTGCCCTACATCATGGCCACCGGCCGCTTCGCCCACTACCTGAAGATCATGGCGCGGGACAAGATCGGCAGCTTCATGGAGGCCGAGGACTGCCAGCGCTGGCTGAACCGCTGGATCGGCAACTACGTCAACATCAACGAGAATGCCGGCGCCGAGAGCAAGGCGCGCTATCCGCTGCGCGAGGCCAAGGTCGAGGTGCAGGAGATCCCGGGCCGTCCGGGCGCCTACAACGCCATCGCCTATCTGCGGCCCTGGCTGCAGATGGAGGAGCTGACGGCCAGCCTGCGGATGGTGGCGCGCATCCCCGAGCGGGTCTGAGATGGCCCAGGCGGGGCAGCGTCCATCGGCCGAAGCGGCGGGGCAGGGTGCTGCTCCGCTGCGCGCCGGGATCCTGGCCGGGCGGGCCGGCGGCGCCGGGGACGGCATCGCCGACCCCCGCGTGACCGGCTTCCTGCGCCAGGACCGCGGAGCGCTGGCCGAATGGTTCGGCGCCCCGCTGGCCGCGCGGATGCGGCACGATCCCGGCCTGCTCCGCGGCCTGCTGGATCGCGACATCGCGGCGATCGACCGGATGATCTCGGCCCAGTTGGACGAGATCCTGCACCATCCGCGGCTGCAGCGGCTGGAGGGATCCTGGCGCGGCCTGGCCTGGCTGGTCGACGGCCTCGACCCGACCTCGCGGCTGAAGACCCGGCTGCTCTCCGCCTCCTGGGCGGAGCTGGATCGCGACGCCGCCAAGGCCAGCGAGTTCGACCAGTCGGGCCTGTTCCGGCTGGTCTATGAGGCGGAGTTCGGCCGGGCGGGCGGCGAGCCCTTCGGCCTGCTGGTCGTCGACCACGAGCTGCGGCACATGCCGGAGCGGCGCCGGCCGGGCGACGGCGCGCCGGTCGACGACGTCTCGCTGCTATCGGCGCTGGCGGCGGTCGGGGCCGCGTCCTTCATGCCGGTGGTGCTGGCGGCAGCCCCCGCGCTGCTCGGCGTCGACGGCTTCGGCGACCTCGCCTTGTCCAACGACGCGGCGGCGTCGTTCCGCGACGACGACCACGCCCGCTGGCGTGCCATGGCGCTGCGCGAGGACACGCGATTCCTGTGCGTGACCATGCCTCGGGTGCTGGCGCGTGCCCCCTGGCGGCCGGACCCGGCCCGGCCGGACGGGTTCCGCTACGAGGAGCACGCGCCGGAGGCCCGGCACCGCACCTGGTCGGTGGCCTGCTACGCCTTCGCCGCCACCGTGGCGCGGGCCCAGGCCCTGCACAACTGGCCGGCCGATGTCCGCGGCGTCAGCACCGACCGGGTCGGCGGCGGGCTGGTGCAGGACCTGCCGGCCGAACCCTTCGTGCTGGGGCCGGAAACGGTGTGGAACCGGCCGTCGCTGGACCTGGCGCTGACCGACCGGCAGGAGCGCGACCTGGTGGCGGCCGGGCTGATGCCGCTGAACACGCTGCCCTATGGCGACGCCGCCTTCGCCGCCGTGCACAGCCTGCAGACGCGGGTGTCCGAAGCGCCGGGGCGCGACCCGACCCCGGCCATCGCCAACCGCCGCCTGTCGGCGCAGATCAACGCGATGCTCTGCGTGTCCCGCTTTGCCCATTACATCAAGATCATGGGGCGCGAGATGACCGGCTCCTCCCTGACCGCGGAGGAGGTCGAGCGCCGGCTGCAGACCTGGCTGTCCGGCTACACCAACGCCAGCCTCAATGCCGGGCCGGACAGCCGGGCGCGCCAGCCGCTGGTGTCCAGCCGGATCAAGGTGCATGAGCTGGCGGGCCGCCCCGGCGCCTATGGCTGCGTCATCCACCTGCAGCCCCATCACCAGCTCGACGACGTGTCGGCGGTGTTCCGCCTGGTCACCGGCCTCTCCGCCCAGGACGCGGCCGCGTGATGTCCCATCGCCCCCATGCCCAGACGCAGGAGACTTCAATGCTGACCAAAGCCGGAGAGCTGTTCCGCGAGGGCGCGCTGCAGGCGGCGATCGAGGCCGCCAACGCCGCGGTCAAGGCCGCACCGGCGGACACGGGGGCGCGGATCCTGCTGGCGGAGCTGCTGCTCTTCGCCGGCAATCTCGAGCGCGCGGACACCCTGCTGGACGCGACCAGCACGGTCGACCCCTCCGCCGCGCTGGTGGTCAGCGAGTTCCGCCAGCTGCTGCGGGCGGAGATGGCCCGGCGCCAGGTGCTGAGCGAGGGGCGCCCGCCGGAGTTCCTGGGCCAGCCGACGCCGACCCAGGCCCATCTGCTGCAGGCGCTGGTGGCGCTGCGGGCCGGCGACCAGGCCGCTGCCGCCGAGGCGGTGCAGGCCGCCGAGGCCGCGCGCCCGGTGATCGCCGGGCGGCGCGACGGGGCGGAGTTCGCCGATTTCCGCGACGCCGACGACCTGTCGATCGGCAATTTCGAGGTGCTGACCACCACCGCGAAATACTTCTGGATCCCGGCCGAGCGCGTGGAGAGCATCGAATTCCACCCGGCGAAGCGGCCGCGCGACCTGTTCTGGCGCCGCTGCACCATGGTGGTGCGCGACGGGCCGGACGGCGACGTCTACCTGCCGGCGCTTTACCCGCCGGAGCTGCTGCCGGCGGACACCGCGGTGGCCGATCCCCTGCGCCTCGGCCGCGCCACCGAATGGACCGAAGCGTCACCGGTGCGTGGCATCGGCCAGCGCGTCTACATGGTGGGGGAGGAGGCGGTGCCGGTGCTGCAGCTGGCCGCGCTGGACTTCGCATGACCCAGCGGCCCATCGCCTCGCGCCCGCGCACCCCGCTGCCGGCGCGGCTGCCCCTGCTGGACCGGCTGATGGATCCGGAGCCGGGCCGCGCCGCCGACGCCGTCCTGTCGGCGGCGGAGACGGTCGAGCGGCTGCGCCGGTCCGTGCATCGCGACCTGGAGGCGCTGCTGAACGCCCGCCGGCCCTGGCGGTCGGTGCCGGACACGACGCCGGCGCTGCGCCTGTCGCCGCTGGCCTACGGCATCCCGGACTTCACCGCCGGCGCCTTCAACGACCGCCGCCAGCGCGAGGCGCTGCGGGCGGAGGTCGAGGAAACCATCCGCCGGTTCGAGCCGCGGCTGACCCAGATCCAGGTGCAGCTAGCGGATGACGGCGACCTGCTGCGCGCGACGCTGCGGCTGCGGATCGACGCGCTGCTGCGGGTCGACCCGGCGCCGGAGCCGATCGTCTTCGACACCGTGGTCGACACCACCACCGCGGACGTCACCCTGCGCCCGCTCTACGAAGCCTGACGCCATGTCGGACGCCTTCCTGCCCTATTACAACCGCGAGCTGGCCGCCCTGCGCGGCCTGGCGGGCGAGTTCGCCGAGGCCAATCCCAAGGTCGCCGGGCGGCTGCGGCTGACCGCCGACGCGGTCGACGACCCGCATGTGGCGCGGCTGCTGGAAGGCGTGTCGTTCCTGGCCGCCCGGGCGCAGCAGCGGCTGGACGACGAGTTCCCCGAGCTGACCGACGCGCTGCTGGGGGCGCTGTATCCGCATTACCTGGCGCCGGTGCCGTCCGCGGCGATCGTCCAGTTCGCCTGCCAGCCGGATCTGCGCGTCCCGGCCGTGGTGCCGGCCGGGACGGCGCTGAAGACCGACCCGATCCAGGGCGTACCCTGCCGCTTCCGCACCGCCTACGACACCACGCTGTGGCCGGTGGAGATCGAAAGCGCCCGGCTGACCGGGATGCCGCTGGCCGCGCCCGTCCATCCGGACGCGCAGGGCGCCCGCAGCGTGCTGCGCGTCGTGCTGCGCACCAGCGACCCCGAGGCCAGCTTCGCCGAGCTCGGCGTGGACCGGCTGCGCTGCTTCCTGCGCGGCGCCTTCGACCAGAGCCTGCCGCTCTACGAGCTGCTGTGCGGCCATGTCGTCGGCGTGGCGCTGGCGGACGGGCCGAACGACGCCGCCCCGACACTGCTGCCGCCGGGCACCATCAAGCCGGTCGGCTTCGCGCCGGAGGAGGCGCTGTATCCCTGGCCGGTGCGCTCCTTCTCCGGCTTCCGGCTGCTGACCGAATACTTCGCGCTGCCGGAGAAGTTCCTGTTCGTCGACCTGTGCAGCCTCGATGCCCGGACGCTGATCCATGAGCGCAACCGGCTGGAGATCTTCGTCTATCTCGACCGGGCGGCACCGGACCTGGAGCGGCGGCTGCAGCCCGACTGCCTGGCCCTGGGCTGCACGCCGATGGTCAACCTGTTCGCCCAGCCCTGCGAGCCGGTGCCGCTGACGCATCAGCTTACGGAATACCCGGTCGCCGCCGACAACCGCCGCCCGAAGGCCTACGAGATCTGGAGCGTCGAGCGGGTGCGCGAGCTGCGCGGCGACGGCTCCTCGCGCCCCTGGCGGCCGTTCTACCGCCACCCGGCGGTGGAGCAGGCGGAGGAGGAGCCGAGCGGCTTCTACGCCGTGGTCCGCCGCCAGACGCCGGGGACGGTGACCGGCACCGACGTGTTCCTGGCGCCGTTCGACCCGGCGCTGTCGGTCGACCGGCCGGCGGACACGGTGCTGTCGGTCGACGCGCTGTGCACCAACCGCGACCTGCCGGCCGAGCTGCCCTTCGGCGGCGGCCAGCCGCGGCTGCACCTGGCGGAGGGGGTGAGCGCGGTGCGCGGCGTCACCTGCCTGACGGCGCCGACGCCGTCGCTGCGGGCGCCGCTGCGCGAGCACCACAGCTGGCGGCTGGTGTCGCATCTCTCGCTCGGCCATCTCTCGATCGTCGGCGGGCCGGCCGCGGCCGACAGCCTGCGCGAGGTGCTGCGCCTCTACGACCTGTGCGACACGGTCGAGACCCGCGCCCTGATCGCCGGCCTGGTCGGCGTGCGGTCGAAGCCCGGCACCGCCCGCGTCCCGGGCGCCCGGCCCGGCGGCTTCTGCCGCGGTATCGACGTCACGCTCGAATTCGACCCGCGGGCGTGGGAGAGCGCGGGCCTGTTCCTGCTGGCGACCGTGCTGGACCGGTTCCTGGCGCTGCACGCCACGGTCAATTCCTTCGTCCGCACCACCGCGGTGCTGCAGGGCCAGTCCGGCGCCGCCGCCGCCTTCCCGCCGCGGGCCGGGGCGCGGGTGCTGGCATGAGCAAGGCCTCGCCCACCTCCCCCGGCGGATCGGCGGAGACCGTCTTCGCCGAGGCGGCGCCGGCGGCCAGGACCCCGACGCCGGACGAGGCGCCCGCTGCGGCCGTCCCCGCCCGGCCGGGCGAACGCTCCCTGCTGCAGACGTTGATCGAGGAGCCGGCGCGCTTCAGCTTCGACGCCGCCGTCGCGGTGCTGATGCAGGCGGCCGGGCGGGCCGAGCCGGGCGAGGCCGTGCGCTTCCACGCCGCCTCCGGCCTCGGCTTCGTGCCGGCCGATGTGATGGCGGTGGAGCGGACCGAGGCCGGAGCGCGCGCGACCATCGGCCTGATCGGGCTGACCGGGCCGTCCGGCGTGCTGCCGCGGCCCTACACCGACATGGTCAACAGCGAACAGCGCAGCCGGTCCCCGGCGCTGGCCGAGTTCCTGGACCTGCTGGCGCAGCGGCCGATCGCCCAGTTCGCCGATGCCGGGATCAAGTACCGGCCGCACCGGGCCGCCGCCGCCAACGCCCTGGCCGACCCGTCCACCGCCGCCGCGCCGGCGGACGGGCTGCGCGATGTCCTGCTGGCCCTGACCGGCTACGGCACGCCGCATCTGGCGCCGCGGCTGGCGGTCGGCACCGACCCGCTGCTGTTCTATGCCGGCCATTTCGGCGCCTGGCCGCGCTCGGCCGACCGCCTGGGTGCTCTGCTGTCCGACTGGCTGGAGCGGTCGGTCGAGGTCGAGCAGTTCGCCGGCGCCTGGCTGGCGCTGGAGCCCGGGCAGATGTCGGCGCTGCCGACCGGGGACCGGCCGGGGCAGTTCTGCCAGCTCGGCGTCGATGCCGCCATCGGCAGCCGGTCCTGGGACGTCCAGGCCCGCATCATCCTGCATATCGGCCCGCTGGACCTGTCCGGCTTCGAGGCGATGCTGCCGGACCGCGACCTGCTGCGCCGCATCGCCTCGCTGGTCCGGGCCTATCT
Organism: Inquilinus limosus; assembly: GCF_002195995.1. Classification (GTDB taxonomy): domain Bacteria; phylum Pseudomonadota; class Alphaproteobacteria; order DSM-16000; family Inquilinaceae; genus Inquilinus; species Inquilinus limosus_C. The sequence continues at coordinate 2,591 of NZ_NHON01000078.1, read as the reverse complement.
CGGCTTCGAGACCGATTTCGCCATCAACCCGATCCTGGCTGCGGCGGCAGTGCCGCCGCTCGGGATCTCCGCCACGGCACCGCCGCGCCTGGGCTGGAACAGCTGGCTGCCGACCGGCGAGGCCCGCCGCGACGACGCGACCGAAGCCCTGTTCGAGGCCGGCCTGATCGAGCAGTTGGGAGAGACTGGATGAGCTGGAACGGCGGCTACGTCACCGACGTGGCCTACACCACCGGATACTACGCGCCGCAGACGCCGGGCCATATCGCCCTGGCCTGCCTGATGGGGAATGTGCTGCCCGGCTTCGCCCGCGACCCGGACCGGCTGACCTATCTCGAGCTCGGCTGCGGCCGCGGCCGCGGCGCGCTGTGCCTGGCCGCCAGCAACCCCGGCTGGCGGGTGATCGCCGTCGACTTCATGCCGGCGCACATCGCCGAAGCGCGCGAGCTGGCGGCGGATGCCGGGATCGGCAACATCGAGTTCATCGAGGCCGATATCGCGACCCTCGACCCGGACACCCTGCCGGAGGTCGATGTCGCCAGCGCCCATGGCCTGTGGAGCTGGGTGTCGGACGAGGTGCGGGCCGGCATCGTGCGGCTGCTCGGCCGCCGCCTGCGACCCGGCGGGGCCCTGCATCTCAGCTACAACGCGCTGCCGGCCTGGCAGGGCGTGCTGGGCCTGCAGCGCCTGATCCGCACGGCCGGCGAGCGGATCGACGGGCGCAGCGACCGCAAGGCGGAAGGGGCGATGCAGCTGGTGCAGGCCCTGGGCGAGGCCGGCGCCTTTCACCTGGACCAGAGCGACCTGGTCCGGGTGCTGAAGAAGGACCTGCCGGGCATGCCGCCGGAATACCTGGCCCATGAATACATGAATGCCGACTGGCGGCCCTGCTTCCACGCCGACGTCGCCGCCGCGCTGGGCGACGCCAAGCTCGACTACGTCGCCTCCGGCGAGATCCTCGAGAACTTCCCCGAGCTGATGCTGTCGGCGGAGCAGCGCGCGGTCATCGGCAGGACCGAGGATGCGGGCCTGCGCGAGCTGATGAAGGACATGTGCCTGCCGCGCAGCCTGCGCCACGACATCTTCATCCGCGGCCCGCGCGGGATCAGCGGCAAGGCGCGCAACGCCGCGCTGGCCGGGCTGTGGCTGACCCTGACCCGCCGGGTGGAGGATTTCAGCTACGCCGTCAACATGCCGGCCGGAAAGGCGGAGCTCGACCGGGGCTTCTATGAGCCGGTCGTCGCCGCGCTGGCCGAAGGGCCGCGTCGGGTCGGCGACCTGCTGGCGCTGCCCGCGGTTGTGGGCAAGCGCGACAACCCGGCGGAGCTGGTCGGCATGCTGGTCGGCACCGGGCAGGCCGTGACCCTGGCCCGCCCCGAGGCCGGGATCGGCGACGAAGCGGCCCGGCTGAACAGCCGGGTCGCCGCCCGCATCCTGCAGAACGGCGACCCGCCGCACGGCGCCCTGGCCAGCCTGCGGCTCGGCAGCGGCCTGCGCTGCGGCGGCAACGACACGCTGGCGACGGCGATGATCGGGCGTTTCGGCCTCGACGCGCCGGTGGAGCGCTGGGCCGAGGTGCTGGGCCTGCCGGCGGAGGGCGAGGAGCGCGACCGCTTCCTGCGGGAGGCGGAGGAGACGCGTCAGCGCCGCGGGTCGGTCTGGCGCCATGCGGGGATCATCTAGATGCAGACGATACGGAAAGGACGATCCATGCGGATCCGGCGATTCTCGGCCCTCCTGGCATCGGCGCTGCTGGCCCTGGCACCGCGGCTGGCCGCGGCGGAGCCCGGCAAGGCCGCGCTGGTGATCGGCAACGGCACCTATCAGGGCGGGGCATCGCTCGCGGCCTGCGGCCAGTCGGCGCGCGACGTCGCCGGGTGGCTGCGGCAGCGCGGCTTCACGGTGGAGGAGGCGATCGACGCCGGCGCGGTCGCGATGCGCAGCGCCATCGGCAGCTTCGTCACCCAGGCCTCGGGCGCGCCGCAGCGGACGGCGATCATCTATGTCTGCAGCTACGCCGCCGTCTCGAACCAGCGGCTGTTCCTGCTGCCCTCGGATTCCGACCCGCACCAGCCGACGCGGCTGGAGACCCAGGGCGTCATCCTCAAGGCCCTGCTGAACACGCTGGGCGGCACCAATGGCGTGCTGTTCGCCGATCTCGGCACGTCGCCTGACCGCGACACCGCCGACGCTATCGACGCGCTGCAGACCGGGCTGCCGGCGGGGGCGCATTTCGCCATCGTCGCGCGCAACGACGCCGGCGTCGGCTCGCTGGGCCGGGCACTGCCGGGGCTGCTGGGCGGGGCGGGCCAGGATTGGGCCCGGCTTGCCGCCGTGTTCCAGGCCCAGAACGCCACCGGGCCGGAACGGCTGGCCGTCTTCGCCCCGCCGCAGGGGCCGATGTCGCCCGCGCAGGACGCGCCGGCGGCTGTGGCGGCGGATGCGGCGCCGCCGGCGCCCGCCCCGGCTCCCGCTGCTCCCGTCGCCGCTGCTGCGGAGGCGTCGCATCCGGAGACGGCCACCCCTGCGCCGTCCGCGACCTCCGAACAGCCGGCGCCCGAGGCGCAGGCGGCGGCCGCGGAGCCGCCGGC
>NZ_NHON01000077.1 GCF_002195995.1 Inquilinus limosus | reverse complement strand
CCACCGTCCCCACCGCCACCGCGCCGAGGAAGATGAACAGGTGGATCTGCGCCTGCTGCACCGACACCCCGAAGGTCTGGATCAGGTAGAAGGTGAAGTAGCTCGTCAGGCTGGCCAGGTAGATGTACTTGGAGAACACCAGCATGCCGAGGATGCCGAGCGAGAAGCCGACCTTGCCGCGCGACAGGGCGATCGGCTGCACCGGGCGGCGCGGCTTGGCCGCCATGCTGCGGCGGTGCCGCTGGTACCAGGCGCCGACCCCGGTCAGCACCAGGATCGCCAGCAGCGCCGCGGCGGAGAACCAGCCGATGCTGGCCTGGCCGCGCGGCAGCACGATGAAGGCGGCCAGCAGCGGCCCGATCGCCGAGCCGATATTGCCGCCGACCTGGAACAGCGACTGCGCCAGGCCGTGCCGCCCGCCCGACGCCAGCCGGGCGATGCGCGAGGATTCCGGATGGAACACCGAGGAGCCCATGCCGACCAGGGCCGCGCCCAAGAGCAGCATCGGGAAGGTCGGCGCGACGGAGAGCACGATCAGCCCGACCAGGGTGAAGCCCATGCCGACCGGCAGCGAATAGGGCTGCGGCTTGCGGTCGGTGTAGAGGCCGATCGCCGGCTGCAGGATCGAGGCGGTGAGCTGGAACACGAAGGTGATGAGACCGACCTGGCCGAAATCGAGCCCGAAATCCGTGGCGAGCATCGGATAGAGCGCCGGAAGCAGCGACTGCATCATGTCGTTCAGCAGATGGCTGAAGCTGATCGCGGCCAGGATGGTGAAGACCGTTCCGTCGGCGTCGGACCTGCGGTCCGGGGTCAGTGTTCCACTCGTCATTCCCAAGAGTCCCGATGGCCGCTGAGCGGCGCATCACTAAGGCATCCGGCGGCGGGAGTGCCGTCGGCTCGGCCAAGAATACGCCTTCCCGCCCGACCTGCTTTCGTGCTTTGGTCTATTGCTTTTGCGAGTGGGCCATGCGCAACACCACCTTCGTCCATGAAGATGCGCCCCGGGCGGTCGTCGCGCTCGGCAACGACTATCCGGCGCATTACGTGATCCTGCCGCACCGGCACCGGCGGTCGCAGCTGCTGTATGGCAGCAACGGCGTGCTGATGGTCCGGACCGAGCAGGGGCGCTGGGTGGTGCCGCCGGAGCGCGCGGTGTGGATCCCGGGCGGCATCACCCATGACGTGCAGCCGATCGGCGCGGTCAAGGTGCACAGCGTCTATGTCGAGCCGGACGCCGTGCCCGGCCTGCCGACCGACTGCCGCGTGGTCGGCGTCTCGGCGCTGATGAGCAGCCTGTTGATGGAGGCGGTGGACCTGCCGCTGGAATATGACCTGAAGGGCCGGGACGGGCTGGTGATGGCGCTGATCCTGCAGGAAATCGCGCGGATGCCGGTGCTGCCGCTGAACCTGCCGCTGCCCGGCCATGCGGCGCTGGCGGCGCGCTGCCGGCGGTTCCTGGAGGGGCCGACGCCGCATGACACGATCGACGACTGGTGCGGCGCGCTGGGCATGAGCCGCCGCGCCTTCACCCGGCTGTTCCGGCAGGAGACGGGCTTGAGCCTCTCCGCCTGGCGGCAGCAGGCCTGCCTGTTCGCGGCCCTGCCGCGGCTGGCGGCGGGGGAGGCGGTGACGGCCGTCGCCCTCGACCTTGGCTATGACAGCGCCGCCGCCTTCACCACCATGTTCAAGCGCCTGCTGGGAGCGCCGCCCAGCCGCTATTTCGCCGGGCACAAGGCCGGTTGAGGATTTCTGTCCGGCGCCCCAGCGATGACACAAATTTCTTAAAACTGGACCCATAGTCTGAGCATGACGTGAACGATCGTTTCGCAAGGGGGAACGCATGGCGACGCTTACGGGCACATCGGGCAATGACATCCTTAGCGGCGGCGCGGGGGACGATACGCTCCTGGGCGAGGCAGGCGACGACACTCTGTACGGCCTGGGCGGCAACGACACCCTCACCGGAGGGGCCGGGGTCGACCTGCTGCAGGGCGGCGACGGCAACGATATCCTGCGCGGTGGTGCCGGAGCGGATGTCTTCATCGGAGGGGCCGGCCTGGACCTCGTCTCCTATTTCGAGAGTGCCGCGGGCGTCTCCATCAACCTGACCACCGGCGTCCATCATGGCGGCGATGCCGAGGGCGATTCCTTTCTCGACACGATCGAGAGGTTCAGCGGCAGCAATTTCGCCGATCTGATGATCGGTGCCGGCAACAGCGAGGCGCTGAGCGGATATGATGGCAACGATCGCCTGCTCGGGATGGGAGGCGACGACACGCTCGACGGCGGCGCCGGGGCGGACCTGCTCGATGGCGGCGAGGGTGACGACAATCTGAAAGGCGGTCTCGGGGCGGACAGCTTCCTCGGCGGCAACGGCGCCGACACCGTATCCTACACCGACAGCGCCACGGGCGTGTCGGTGAACCTGTCGACCGGCGTCAATCACGGCGGCTCGGCCGAAGGCGACCGGTTCCTGGACCGCATCGAGATCGTGCATGGCAGCGTGTCCGCCGACGTCATCATCGGCACCGCGCTCGAGGACATCCTCTTCGGCGAGGCCGGGAACGACGATCTCCGGGGTGGCGCCGGCAGCGACACGCTTCGCGGCCAGGCCGGGGCCGACCGCCTCGATGGCGGCGACGGCGATGACAACCTCGTCGGCGGCACCGGGGCGGACAGCTTCCTCGGCGGCGGCGGCGTCGACACCGTGTCCTATGAGGACAGCACGGCGGGCATCCAGGTGAATCTGGCGACCGGCGTCAACCATGGCGGCTCGGCGGAAGGGGACCGCTTCCTGGATACCATCGAGCTCATCGTCGGCTCGAACCTGAGCGACCTCATGGTCGGCGGGCTTGGCGACGACATGCTGCGCGGCGGGATCGGAAACGACCAGCTCGAGGGCGGGGACGGCGATGACACGCTGGATGGCGGGAACTGGAACGACCGGCTCGAGGGCGGGATCGGGGACGACACGCTGCGGGGCAGCGCCGGCCAGGACCGCTTGCTTGGAATGGACGGAAATGACGTCCTGATCGGCGGGGACGGGGCGGATATCTTCGCCGGGGGCGCGGGCATCGACACTGTCAGCTACGCGGATGACGACAGAGCTCATTTCATCAGGCTGGACCTCGGCTTCGTGGGCCGGGGGGGCGAGGCCGAAGGCGACACGTTCGAGGATCTGGTCGAGAACGCCATCGGCGGTCGCGGCTACGACACGATCATCGGCAACAGCCTCAACAACACGCTGAACGGCGGCGGCGCCGMCGATCAGCTGACGGGGCTGGGCGGGGACGACCTGCTGATCGGCGGCGCCGGGGCCGACACATTCCGGGGCGATGCCGGGATCGACACCGTCAGCTATGCGGACAGCGCGGCCGGGATCACCGTTACCCTCGCGCCGTTGCCCCGTGGCCAACACAACCTCGGCGGCGACGCCCTCAACGATCGCTTCGTGGACGAGATCGAGAACGGCATCGGCAGCGCCTTCGCGGATTCGATCACCGGGAACAGCCTCGACAACACCCTGAACGGCGGTGCCGGCGACGACCGGCTTGCCGGTCTGGGCGGCTCGGACCATCTGATCGGCGGCGCCGGGGCCAACCTGCTGGACGGCGGCATCGGCGACGACGATCTGCTGGGTGGCCTCGGCGCCGACAGCTTCACCGGCGGCGCGGGCACCGACACCGTGTCCTACACCGACAGCGCCGTGGGCGTGTCGCTGAACCTGGCGACCAACGTCAACCATGGCGGCACGGCCGAGGGCGACCGCTTCCTGGATCATATCGAGATCGTGCATGGCAGCGTGTTCGCCGATGCCATCATCGGCACCGCGCTCGACGACATTCTCTTCGGCGAGGCGGGGAACGACGATCTCCAAGGCGGTGCCGGCAACGACAAGCTTCGTGGCCAGGCCGGGGACGACCATCTCGATGGCGGCGACGGCGATGACAGCCTTGTCGGAAGCGTGGGCGCGGACAGTTTCCTCGGCGGGGCCGGCATCGACACCGTGTCCTACGAGGACAGCACCGCCGGCGTCACCGTCGACCTCGGCGCCGGGACCGGCAGCGGCGGGACGGCCGAGGGCGATCGCTACCTCGACCTCATCGAGGTCGTCCAGGGCAGCAATCATGCCGACAAGATCACCGGCGACGTCGTCGTCGGGGGCACCTTCTATGGCGGGGGCGGCGACGACACCATCCGCGGGCACGGCATCGTCTATGGCGGGAGCGGCAACGATTCCATCAATGCCGATAGCACCTTTGCGGGCGACGACCAGATTTTCGGAGGCGAGGGCAATGACTCCATCAGCTTCGGCGGAGTCCACGCCGTCGTCGATGGCGGCAGTGGCGATGATTCCCTATGGCTGTGGCTGGGGCTTCGCTCCAATCCATTGACGGCCGACATCCGCGGCGGCGAGGGCAATGACCACATCCAGCTTGCCGTCCCCGACTGGACGTCGGGTCCTCATGACTGGGGCGACTACGCCATTGACGGCGGCGCCGGCGATGATGTCATCCGGCTGGAAGACTATGGTTTGAGCAAATTGACCGGCGGTGCGGGCAATGATGCCTTCAACTTCGCCTACACCTACTTCAACTCTCCCGACATCATCACCGATTTTACGTTCAACGAGCATGAGAAGGACAAGATCGGCTTCTACATGCCGACCGATCTGTCTCCCTACACCGATCTCCCGCCGAGCCACCTGATTTTCATCGGGTATGAGGCGTTCGGCGGCGTGGCCGGCGAATTGCAACTGGTCCGGACGGATCAGGGAACGGATGTCCAGATCGACTACAATGGCGACAAGACCGTCGACATGTCGCTCCATCTCGCCGGGGTCACGCAGACCCTGACGGCGGACGCGTTCCTCCTCTAGCCTGGGGTGTGCCGCCCCTCAGCGCAGCCCCTCGAACAGCGCCCCGATCCGCTGGCCGGCGGTGCGGAGCTGGGCCCGGCTGACCGCCCGGGCCCGCTCGACATAGCCGGGCGGCAGGACGGTGGCGGAGCGGGGCGAGGTGCCCATCCGCAGCTTCCCGCCATCATAGGCGACGTCATAGGCCAGCGCGCGGGTGTGGGCCACCCAGCGGGCGAGGGCGGTCTCGGGATCCGGCGACAGGGACTCGTCCTCGGCCGGCGGCGGCGGGTCCCGCACCAGCTGCGCCTCCAGCGCCCCGGAGACGCTCGCGGTCAGGTCGCCGGCCAGCCCCGCCGAATCCCAGAACCAGTGCAGGCGCATGGGCTCGGCGCCCGGCGAAGGGCGCACCCAGGACCATTGCCCGCCGGCATCGGTGATCGGGAAGCGCCAGGACATCCACATCGCGGCATGCAGCGGCTGATGCATGTCGCCGACGATGTGCATCACCCAGCACAGCGCGACCGCCCGATCGGCATCGGACGCGGTGGGGTCGCGCGCGATCGCGAGGTTGCGCGCGAATTCGGCCTGGGCGCTGCCGAACGCATAGGGAATGACGGAGCGCGCCGAGGACACGATGCGCTGGCTCTGGTGCCAGTCGGGATGGTCATAGGCGGTGCGCCGCACGGCGTCGGGCCAGATCGCCATCAGCTCGAAGGTCTCGCGCTCCCGGTCGCGCCCGGTCAGGTCGCCCAGCTGGCCGTCGAAGCGGGCGCGGTCCGGATGCGCCTGCATCAGCCGGAGGATGACGGCGATCGCCTGCGGGTCGCGCTGCTCCAGCAGGTCATAGGCGAGGACGCCGGTCGCCCTGTGGCCGTCGCCCAGCCAGGCCAGGGCCGGCTGCGGCAGCAGCAGCACCAGCGCCAGGAGCGCGCCGAGCCAGGCCGGCCGACGGCGACGCGGGAGGGTGAAGTCTCGCATCGGGGACCTCCTCCATCGGAACGCCCCTGATCCTGCCACACCCGGTGCCGCAGCGCGCCGGACCCGGTGTCGCGCTACCGCACGCAATCCGCCCCGATCGGCACGGCCCTACTTGGCCGGCGGCGCCTGCGGGTCCAGCCCGTAGGAGGTGACGCGCAGCGCCTCGTGGATGTCGGGGATCGCCGCCTCCGCCGCCGCGTAGCCGAGGTCGATCAGCTCCGCCGCCCGGTCGAACTCGGCGGCGCCGATATGGCCGAGCTTCGGGTCGATCGCCACGTCCGGCGGCTCGGCCGCCAGGCGTGTGCGGCCCATGCGGTCGAGGATGATGTTGAGCGAGGCCATCATCACCCCGAACAGGCTCGGCATGTCCGGGTCGCGCCGGAACAGCTTGCGGGCGACGCCGTTGATGCCGCCCAGAAGCGTGCCGCCCGGCATCAGCTCGAGGATGTCGAAGCCGGCGATGCGGGCATAGCCGCCCTCGGGCACCCGGGTCCGGCCCATGATGTCGCCGTTGAGGTTGACCGCGATCACCACCTCGGCCCCGAGCGCGCGGCAGACCGAGACCGGAACCGGGTTGACCAAGGCCCCGTCGACCAGCATGTGGCGGCCGATATGCCGCGGCGGGAACACGCCGGGCAGAGCGTAAGAAGCCTGGATCACCTCCGACACCCGGCCTTCGCGCAGGCAGACCTCATGGCCCGTGAACAGGTCGACGCAGACGGCGCCGAACGGCACGCCGAGATCCTCGACCCTGAGGTCGCCGAAGCTCTGGTCCAAAAGCCGGCCCAGCTTGCGGCCGCTGATCAGCGCGGGCAGGCCGAGGCCGAAATCGAGATAGGTGACCATGCGCTGCCGGTTCAGCCCGAGGGCCCAGGCCTCCAGCACGTCGAGCCGGCCGGAGAGATGGGCCGCGCCGGCCAGGGCGCCGACCGAGGTGCCGCACACCACCTGCGGCCGGATGCCGGCGGCGTCCAGCGCCCGCAGCACCCCGATATGGGCCCAGCCGCGGGCGATGCCGCCGCCCAGCGCCAGCCCCAGCACCGGCGGGACGGTGCCCTCGGCGTCGACGGTCATGAGGACCGCCGGATGCGGCCGTCGACCATCGGCGCCACCGTCTTCATCGCGGTGACATAGTCCATCACCACCGTCGCCATCAGCCGCGCGGCCGAGGCGTCGATCAGCACCTTGCCCTTGGTGAAGGCGGCATAGCCGTCGCCACCGCCGGCCATGTAGTCGTTGGTGGCGACGCGGTAGACCGCGGCATCGTCCAGCGGCTTGCCGTCGACGGTGACGGAGACCACGCGGCTGCCGGCCGGCTTGGCCGGGTCGTAGACGAAGGCGAGGCCGGAGATCTGCGGGAACCGGCCGGCGACGTCCTGCACCTGGGACACGCCGTTCTCCAGCCCCGCCCGGATCTCGGCGCCGGTCAGCTCCAGCAGCACCGCGAGATTGCCGAAGGGCAGCTCGGTCAGGATGTCCTTGCGCGTCAGCTGGGTGCCGGCGGCGATCAGCCGGTCGCCGCGCACGCCGCCGCCATTGATGATGGCGATCTGCGCGCCCGAGACGCCCCAGCGCAACCCGTCGGCGATCAGGTTGCCCATCGTCGTCTCCTCGGTCCGCACCGCGCCGCGCTGGCTGTCGAGCTCGACCGAGGTGGTGCCGATGACGATGCCCAGCGCATCGTCCAGCGCCTTGTTGAAGGCATCGACCTTGGTCTGGATTTCCGGGTCGGGCTCGACCCCCGCGGTCGGGCGCACCTCCCAGCTCGGCAGCACCGCGATCACCGGCCCGTCCTTGGTGTCGCGGGTCGAGATGTCGAGCTCGACCACGCCGAGATAGTGCGAATCGTAGCCGGCTTTGAAGATCAGGACGTTGTTCTCGTAGAACATGATCGGGTCGTGGTCGTGCCCGCCCAGCACCAGGTGCAGCCCCTTGACCGACTGCGCCAGCTGCCGGTCCTGGGCGATGCCGAGATGGGTCAGCGCCACCAGGATGTTGGCGCCCTCGGCCTTCAGCGCCTCGACCGCCTGCTTGGCGGTGGCGATGATGTCCGGGAAGCTGATGTCCGGCCCGGGGCTCGACAGCGTCTTCGTGTCCGGCGTCAGGATGCCGAGGAAGCCGATGGTGTAGTCGCCGACCTTGCGGGTGGCGGTGGCGATGCCGCCGCCGAAGGGCTTGCCATCCTTGCCCAGGACATTGGCGCCGAGCCAGGGGAACTTCGATTCGCCGATGCGCCGCGCCGCCAGCTCCGGCCCGTAGTCGAATTCGTGATTGCCCCAGACCGCGTAATCGATGCCGACGGCGTTGAACAGGTCGACCATCTGCGAGCCCTTGGTCAGGCCCGACATCACCGAGGGCGACAGCGTGTCGCCGCCGAAGGTGGTGATGCTGTGCGGGTTGGCGGCGCGGGCCTGCTTGAGCAGCGTCGCCAGCTGGCCGAAGCCGCCCTGGCCGCGCACCGGCCCGATCTCGTACACGTCATTGACATGCAGGAAGGTCAGCCGCAGCGGCGCCGTGGCCGCCCATCCGGGCAGCGGGGCCGCGGCGAAGACGGTGGCGAGCATGACCTGGCGGCGCGACGGGCCCTGCATGGCTGGATCTCCCTCCGGATGACGGTGCCAGAATGGACCGGCCCATCGCCGGATGTCATCCTCCGCTGCGTTGCGGACCGGTGACAAGTGAGCGGATCGGATGACGTCCCAGGATTTCCTCTATCATCCCGCCACCGCCGACACCGCCCGCACCGTGCCGAGCTATTGGGAGGCGACCGCCGGGCCGGCGCCGGAGGGCTGCGCGCCGCTGACCGGCGACGAGTCCTGCGATGTCGCCGTGATCGGCGGCGGCTACACCGGGATGTCGGCGGCGCTGCACCTGGCCCGCGACCTCGGCGTCGATGTCCGGGTGCTGGAGGCCGGGCCGATCGGCTGGGGCGCCTCCGGCCGCAACGGCGGCTTCAACTGCGTCGGCGCCGCCAAGCTGTCCGGTGCCGCGATGCTGAAGCGGGTCGGCCGCGACGAGGTGCGCCGCTACTTCGCCGCCCAGATCGAGGCGACCGAGCTGGTGGCGGCGCTGGCGCGGGACGAGGGCATCGATCTCGACCGCCAGGGCGATGGCGTCATCAGCGTCGCCCACAAGCCCGGCCGGGTGCGCGAGCTGGAGGAGGAGGCGCGCTGGGACCGCGAGGTCTCCGGCCTCACCTCGACGCTGTGGAGCAGGAGCGAGCTGCGCGAACGCGGCTATGCCGGGCCGGAGGCGCATGGCGGCCTGCACCACGCCGCCGGCTTCGGCCTGCATCCGCTGAAGTACCATCGCGGCCTGACCCGCGCGGCCCTGGCGCGGGGCGCAAGGATCCATGACCGCAGCCGCGTCACCGGCTGGCAGCGGGAAGGCGGCGGGCACCGGCTGGTGACAGCGGGCGGGTCGCTGCGGGCCAAGCGGGTGCTGATCGCCACCAACGGCTACACCACCGACGGGCTGCATCCCTACCTGGCCGGCACCTTCCTGCCGGCGCTGTCGAGCATCGTCGTCACCCGGCCGCTGAGCGAGGCGGAGCGGCAGGCCCAGGGCTGGACCACCGAGACGCCGCTGTCCGACACCCGCAACCTGCTGTTCTACTTCCGGCTGCTGAAAGACGGGCGGCTGCTGCTTGGCTCCCGCGGCGGCACCTGGGGCAGCCCGGAGGCGCTGGCGGCATACCGGCGCTGGCTGGAGGGGCGGATCGGCATCGCCTATCCCGCCTGGCGCGGGGTCGAGACCACGCATTTCTGGTCCGGCCTGGTCTGCCTCTCGGCCAATCTGACGCCGATGCTGGGCCAGGTGCCGGACGACCCCGGCGTCTGGTACGCCCTGGCCTATCACGGCAACGGCGTCGCCAGCGCCGGCTGGGCCGGCCGCGCCGTCGCCCATGCCATGACCGGCAGCCCGGTTCCGGGCGTCGGCATCCCGGCCTTGATGGCGGCGGCGCCGACCCGCTTCCCGCTCGGCGCTCACCGGCGCTGGCTGCTCAAGGCGGCCTATATCAGGTTCATGATCCAGGACTTGCTCTAGTATTCGCCCTCTCTCCCGTCATGGCGAGGCGCGCAGCGCCGTGGCCATCCAGGGGCCGATGCGAGCCGCCCTGGATGACCACGCCCCTTCGGGGCTCGCCATGACGGGTGAATAGGGGCAACGGTGCAAAGCTCCGACCCTGACGCCGGGGCCGCCCCGCATTCTCGGCATTTGGCGATGCGGCCGGCCGGCCCTTAGCCTTTCCGCGGACGGGCCTAGTGGAGCGATGCCGTGAAGATCCTGACCCTGCAGAACAATGACCGCACCCCATCGGGCCTGATCGGCGCAGCGATCGCGGAGGCGGGCGGGGTCGAGGATGTGCGGTTCCCGGAGCATGGCGACGCCGTGCCGGCCGACGCCGCCGGCCATGACGGGCTGCTGGTGCTCGGCGGCGTTCAGTTCGCGGGCGATGACGACGCCCATCCCTATCTGCCGGTCGAGCTGGCGGCGATCCGCGCCTTCGCCGCGGCCGGCAAGCCGGTGCTGGGCATCTGCCTCGGCGCCCAGCTGCTGGCCCGGGCGCTGGGCGGGACGGTGCGCCGCCATCACACGCCGGAGGTCGGCTTCACCGCGATCGAGGCGACCGAGGCCGCCGCGGCCGACCCGCTGCTTCAAGGCCTGACGCCGCTGCCGAAGCTGATGCACTGGCACTACGACACCTTCGACCTGCCGCAGGGCGCGACGCTGCTGGCCACCAACGGCGTCTGCGCCAACCAGGCCTTCGGCGCCGGGCCGGGCCTGTACGGGCTGCAGTTCCACCTCGAGGTGTCGGCAGAGATCGTCGAAGGCTGGGCCGATATGGTCTCGGAGGAGACCCGCGGCCGGTTCCCCGGCTTCTTCGCCACCTATCGTGACCAGCTGGCCAACGGCCTGCCCGGCGCTGCGGTCTTCGCCCGCCAGGTCGGGCTGCGATGGATGGAGATGGTGCGCGCGCAGGCGGAGGGCCGGCGGGCCGCCTGAGGACGGGGAGGGCGGGCGATGACCTTCGACGATGTCTGCGCCATCGCCCTGGCCTGGCCCGGCGTCGAGCGCGGCGCCTCCTACGGCACGCCGGCGCTGAAGGTGAAGGGCAAGATGCTGACCCGGCTGCGCGAGGATGGCGGGACGCTGGTGATGCCGGGCGTCGGCGTCGACGAGCGCGAGATGCTGATCGAGGCCGAGCCCGAGGTGTTCCACGTCACGCCGCATTACCGCGACTGGCCGATCGTGCTGATGCATCTGGCCAAGGCCGATCCCCGCGCGGTCGAGGCCCTGCTGCTCCGGCGCTGGCGCGCGGTGGCGCCGAAGCGGTTGGTCAAGGACTTCGACGCGGCGAAGGGGTGATCCGGACGTATCTGGTCGGCTTGCTCTACGGCCTCCTGGATCAAGCCTCCTCAGTGTCATTGCCGGGCTTGACCGGGCAATCCAGGGGCCACCGAGAGCGGCTCCTGAAAGCCCCTGGATCCTTGGGTCAAGCCCGAGGATGACAATAGAATGGGGTGAAGGCCGAGACCGGGCCTTTCCTTCGGCTGGAGAGCGATCAGCCCCGTCCCGGCAGCATCCGGTGCAGCACGCCGTCGCGCAGCGCGTAATGGTGGACCAGCGCCGCGGCCGCGTGCAGCCCGGCCAGGGCGATGATGATCCAGGCGACGGTGTTGTGCAGCCCGATCAGGCTCCGGGCCAGATCGCGGTCGGGGGCGAAGGCCGCGGGCAGCGCGAACAGGCCGAAGAATTGCAGCGGCTCGCCCTCGGCCCAGCGGAACAGGATGCCGAGGGTCGCCTGGGCCACCAGCAGCCCGTAGAGGGCCAGATGGGCCGCGCGCGCCGCCCAGCCCAGCAGGCCGGCACCGGCGGGCGGCAGCCGCCGCCCCGCGCCGCCGCGCCACAGCAGCCGCACGACCAGCACGACGGCCAGCAGGATGCCGAGCGAGACGTGGAGCGACTGGCCGGCCTGGCGGATCTCGCGCGGGAAGAAGCCCCAGCCCTCGGCCAGCAGGAACAGGGCGATCACCAGCCCGGCGGTCAGCCAGTGCAGGACGATGGTCGCGCCGTCGTAGCGGCTCGCGGCGTGGGTCGGGGCCGCGGTCGCGGCGGCCGGCTGGATCGGCATCTCGATGCTCGTGGCTGTGATCGCGATGGGCGCGGAAGGCCCCGAGCCCTGTTCGTTTTCACGTCTGGCCGGGGAACATCCGGCGGGGCGGGCGTTTCGCCGCAGCCCTGATGGAGTTTCGTTACAGCCGCGCCATCAGCATGGCGAAGCGGGTCAGCCCCTCCGGCCAGGGGCCATGGCCGCTGGCGCTGTCCAGGCCGCCGGCGTCGCCGGCATCGACGAAATGGCTGCCCCAGGCCGCCGCCAGGTCGTCGGCCACCGCCAGGGCGCAGCCCGGGTCGCTGGCGCTGGCGACCAGCAGGGACGGGAAGGGCAGCGGGTCTCGCGGCACATCCTCATAGCCGGGCGCGCCGGCGGGGTCCGGCGGCGCCACCAGCAGCGCCCCGACGACGCGGCCGTTCAGCCGAGGTGCCGCGAAGGCGACGGCCAGAACGCCCAGCCCATGGGCGATCAGCACCACCGGCCTGTCGTCGGCCTCGGCCGCCGCGACCAGCGCCTCCACCCGGCTGTCCCGGTCCGCCGGGTCGTCGGCGGCGCCGACCCAGCGCGCGGTCTTCAGCCGCGACTGCCAGCGCGCCTGCCAGTGGCCCTCATCGGGCGAGGCCAGGCCGGGGACCATGAGGATGTGGGCGTCGGAGGATTTCATGAGCCTGATCGGGTGCCGGGCGGGAGAGACCTAAGTGTGCCCGGCGCCGCCCCGGGTCAAGCGCCGGCCTTGTCCGGGCGGCCCTCGACCTCGGCGATGAAGGCGGCGACGGACCGGCCGATCGTCTCCGGGTGATCCTCCTGCAGATAGTGCAGGCCCGGGCCGAGCCTGACGTGCCTGCAATCCTGCAGCCTGCGGGCGAGATCCTCCGCCAGCTCGGGCGGGACGAGGGCGCCGGGGTCGGCGGAGAAGAGCAGCTTCGGGTAGGAGGATTCGGCGAGCGCCGCATGCGCCGCCTCCATCGTCGCGTGCACGTCGGCCGGCCCCCCGGCGATCGGCAGTTCGTTCGGAAGCCGCCAGGTGGGCCGCCGTGACTGCGGTGTCGGGAAGGGCGCGCGGTAGACGGCCATCTCGTCCTCGGTCAGTGTGCGCCGGACCCCACCGGGCAGCACCCGCTCGACGAAGAAATTGCCCTCCAGGATCAGGCCCTCCCCTTCGCCGGGCGTCCGGAACCGCCGGAAGATCTCGCGGGCCGGGACGCCGCGCACGAACTCCTCCCAGCTCGGGACCGGCCGGATGAACTCCATGAAGGCCAGGCCGCGCACGAAGTCCGGCCGGCGCGCCGCGAGGTGGAAGGCGAGCGCCGTCCCCCAGTCCTGCGCGACCAGATAGGCCGAGCCGATCCCCGTCTTTTCAATGAAGGCATCGAGGTACCGCACCTGGTCCTCGAAGCGGTAGGCGATGTCGGGCTTGCCCGACTGGCCGAAGCCGATCAGGTCCGGGGCGATGCAATGCGCCACTTCGGCGACATGCGGGATGATGTTGCGCCAGATATAGGAGGAGGTCGGGTTGCCGTGCAGGAACAGCGCGACCGGGGCATCGGTCCTGGCCGCCTCCCGATAGGCCATCTCCGACTCCAGCACGGGCAGCTTCGGCAATGTGATGTCCGGGATCATGGTGACGGCTCCTTGAACACCGTGGCGAAGGCGATGCGCTTGAAGCGCTCGAGCGGTTCGGCGTCGCGCGTGACCTTCATGCGGAGGATCGCCCCCTCCCAGGAGGAGAGGAGGAACTCGGCGAGATCCTCGGGCGCAAAGTCCGTCGCGATCTCGCCGGCCGCCTGGCCCTCGGCGATGCAGGCGGCGAAGGATCGTCGCCACTCGGCGAAGATCTCGCCCAGCCGTGCGCGCAGCTTCTCGCTCTGCGGTGCCGCCTCGAGGCTGAGGTCGCCGATCAGGCAGCCGCGGATGAACCCATCCCCGGCGAGGCGGTCGGTGATGGCGTCGAGATAGCGCCGCAGGCGCTGGCGCGGCGCGAGGCCGTCATCTCCGAGCGTCCCGGCGACGAGCCGCCTGACGTCGTCGAAATAGCGGTCGAGCACCTCGCGCGCGAAGTCCTCCTTCGACCGGAAGTGATTGGTGAAGGAGCCCTGCGGCGCCGGCGCCTCGGCCACGATGTCGCGCACGCTGGCGCCGACATAACCCTTTCGGAACATGACCTTGAGGCCGGCATCGAGGATCGCGTCGCGGAGGGAGTGTTTTGGCATGCAGGCATAATACGTACGAACGTATTAAATGTAAATCGGGATTGCTCCAGCGCCTGCGCACACCGTCGTTGCGAGCGCAGCGAAGCAATCCAGGGGTCGGTGCGCACCGGCCCCTGGATTGCTTCGTCGCTACGCTCCTCGCAATGACGGCGTGGAATTCTGAAAAGCGATGCCGGATGCCCGGCGCTCAGGCCCCGGCCTTGTCCAGCGCGGCCGCGAGCGCCCGGAACGGCAGCTCGACGCAGTCGTGCCGGCTGCGCACGGCGCGGACCGGGGTGAAGATCTCCAGCTCCGGCCAGGGCGGGGCCGCGCCTTCGCGCAGCATCGGCCTGATGCCGGCCGCGATCCCACGCAACACCGCCGGGGCCTGGCCGACCGCCTTCTCGGCGATCAGCGCCGCCGAGGCCTCGCACAGCACGCAGCCGCGCACCAGATGGCCGATCTTCGCGACCTTGCCGTCGGCCAGGGTCAGGTCGATGGTCACCCGGTCGCCGCAGAGCGGGTTGTCGATCATCGCCGACCCGTCCGGCTCGGGCAGCCGGCCGGCGCCGGTCGCCTCCCGCGCCTTCTGCAGGATCGCCTGGTCGTACAGAGCGTCGATCATCGCGTCGGGGCCTTGGTCAGGGTCGACAGCGTCTCGGGCGTGTCGACGTCGAACAGCACCGCGGTGTCGCCGGCCTCGACCTCGACCATCTCGTCGGCATGCTCGCCGATCAGGTGGCGGGCGCCGACATCGCCGGCGACCGAGGCCATGGCCGGGAAGAAGCGGCGGTCCCATAGCACCGGGTTGCCGCGCTTGCCCTGATGGGTCGGCACCACGATCGAACGGCCCTCCGTCGGCGCATAGGCGGCGACCAGGCGCTCGATCAGCTTCGGGCTGATCCGCGGCATGTCGCCGAGGCAGACCAGCGCGGCGTCGGTCTCGTGCGGCAGCGCTGCCAGCCCGGCGGCCAGCGAGGTGCTGAGTCCCTCGGCATAGCGCGGATTGCTGGTGAAGGTGACCGGCCGGTCGGCCAGAGCCGCCTCGACCTGCTCGCGCTCATGCCCGGTGACGACGACGACCGGGCCGACGCCCTTGGTGCCCAGCGCGGCGTCGACGGCATGGGCGACCATCGGCTTGCCCTCGACCGGGGCCAGCAGCTTATTCAGCTCGCCCATGCGGCGCGACTGGCCGGCGGCCAGCACCACCACGCCGACATTCGGCGCGTGCGGCATGCCGTTGCCGTCGGCGGCGCGGTCGCGGGGCAGGGGGCGGCTGGGGATCTCGGCCAGCAGGCCGCCGACGCCCATGGCCATGACGTCGAGGCGGGTGACGGTCAGCCCCGCCGCGATGCGCTGCAGCACCCAGTCGAAGCCATTCAGCTTGGGCGACCGGGCGCAGCCGGGCAGGCCCAGCACCGGCATGGCGCCGATGCGGCCCATCAGCAGCAGGTTGCCGGGGTCCACCGGCATGCCGAAATGCTCGATGATGCCGCCCGATGCCTCGATCGCCGCCGGCAGCACATCGCGCCGGTCGGTGATGGCCGAGGCGCCGGCGATCAGCAGCAGGTCCAGGCCGAGATTCTGCACCATGCGGATCTCGCTGGTCAGCGCCGGGGCCTTGTGCTCGGACCGGCGCTCGCGCGCCAGCGTCCCGCCCAGCCGCGCCAGCCGGTCGACCGTCGCCTGGGCGGTCTTGTCCAGCACGCTGGGCTTGGTGGTCGGCAGCCTGGTCTGGATCAGCCCGACCTTCAGCGGCCGGTAGGCGGCCAGGCGCAGCGCCGGCCCGCGCTGCGGCAGGGCGGCCATGACCTCGACCAGTGCCACTGCGTCGCCCGGGGCGGCGAAGGGGATGATCTTGATGGTCGCCACCATCTGCTTGGGTGCGACCTCGGCCCATTCCGGCAGGGTGGCGATGGTGATCGATTCGTCGAGGCGGTTCAGCCGGTCGATCCGCTCGCGGTCGATCACGACCACGCCCGCGGCCTCGGCATACAGGTTGACCCGGCCGGTGAAGGCGGCGCTGGCGCTCAGCCCCGGCCCCTGCACGGCGGCGGCCACCCGCTCCGCCGCCTGGTCCTCATGGATGTCGTCGCGCTCCAGCCGCGCCGCCTGCACCTCCTCGACGCCGGCGGCCTTCAAGGCCTCGATGTCGGCCGCGCTCAGCCGCCGACCCTTGCGGAACATCGTGCCGGCCGCGGCGACGGTGTGGGCCAGGATGGCGCCGGCGGCCTCGGCGACGGGCAGGGAGCCGAAGATCAAGCGGGAGCCTTTCCGTGCGGTTCGGCGCCGTGCAGCACGGCGGTCATCTGCGCCATCACCGAGATCGCGATCTCCGCCGGGGACACGGCGCCGAGGGCGAGGCCGGCGGGGCCGTGGATCCGGGCCAGCGCGTTGGCGCCGTGGCCGAGCGCGGTCAGCCGCTCGACCCGCCCGGCATGCGTCTTCCGGCTGCCCAGCGCGGCGATGTAGAAGGCCGGCGACTTCAGCGCCACATCCAGCGCCGGGTCGTCCAGCTTCGGGTCGTGCGTCAGGGTGACGACGGCGGTCCGGCCGTCCGGCTTCAGGGCCGAGAGCCCGTCATCCGGCCACTCGGTGCTGACCTTGACGCCGGGGAAGCGCTCGTCGGAGGCGAAGGCGCGTCGCGGGTCGATCACGGTGACGTCGTATCCGGCCAGCGCCGCGATCGGCGCCAGGGCCTGGGCGATGTGGACCGCGCCGACGATCGCCAGCCGCAACGGCGGCACGAAGGCCTGGATGAACAGCGTGCCATCCGCGGCGGTGCGGCTGCGGTTGTGGCGCAGCGCCTCGTCGATGGCGCCCTGCAGCGCCGGATCGACCGCCACGTCCCCGGTCGCCGCGCCGTCGACCACCAGCGTCTGCGCGCCGCTGGCGAGATCGGTGACCAGCGCCACCGTCTTGTGCTCGGCCCGGGCGGCCTGCAGCGCGTCGAGGATCTCGCGCTTCACGACAGCCGCTCGACGAAGACCTGGATCTTGCCGCCGCAGGCCAGGCCGACATCCCAGGCCTGCTGGTCGCTGACGCCGAAATCGAGCAGGCGGGGCTTGCCGTCCTCCATCACCTCCAGCGCCTCGCGCACCACGGCGCCCTCGATGCAGCCGCCGGAGACCGAGCCCTGCATCCGGCCTTCGCCGTCGATCACCAGCTGGCTGCCGGCCGGGCGGGGGGAAGAGCCCCAGGTCGAGACCACGGTGGCCAGCGCCACCGGACGTCCTTCCGAAGCCCATGTTGCGGCTAGGGCCAGCACATCATCATGATCGGTCATTGCACCAACTCCTGCTGAGCAGCAGCCAAATGCCGCCACCTGGCCATGCGCCGGTCGCCACGCATCGGGTCCTCGGCCAGCACATCCACCAGCGCGGCCAGGCTGGCCAGGCTGTGGACCGGTCGGAACTCGTCGACATGCGGCATCAGGGCACGCGCCCCCATAGATCTTGGCGCATAGCCGTCCCAACGCAACAGGGGGTTCAGCCAGATCAGCCGGCGGCAGCTGCGATGCAGCCGGTCGATCTCGTCCTCGAGCCGATCCCCGGCGTCGCGGTCGAGCCCGTCGGTGATCAGGATCACCACCGCGCCCTGGCCCAGCACGCGGCGGCCCCAGACGCGATTGAACTCGGCCAGGCAGGCGCCGATGCGGGTGCCGCCGCCCCAGTCCTGGGCGGCACGGCCGACGCGGTCCAGCGCGTCGTCGACGTCGCGGCGGCGCAGCTGGCGGGCGATGTTGGTCAGCCGGGTGCCGAAGACGAAGCTGTGCACCCGGTCGCGCTCGGTCGTCACCGCGTGCAGGAAGTGCAGCAGCATGCGCGAATACTGGCTCATCGAGCCGGAGATGTCGCACAGCACCACCAGCGGCGGCGGGCGCTTGCGGCGGATGCGCCTTGCCAGGTCGATGGAATGGCCGCCGGCGCGCAGCGACTGGCGCAGCGTCTGGCGCATGTCGACCAGCGGCGCGGAGTGGTGCGGGGCGTAGCGCCGGGTCGGCACGTCGCGCACCGGCAGGCGCAAGCGCGCGATGGCGGCCCGGGCGCGGGCCAGCTCCTCCGCGCTCATCTGCTCGAAATCCTTGTGCTGCAGCTGCTCGCGCTCGGAGAAGGTCAGGCTGGCGTCGACCTCCAGCTCCGGCGGCTCCTCGGCGTCGTCGGGCGCCTCGCCGCGGCCGGGTTGGCGGTCGGCGAAGGCCTCGGCGACGCGGCGGTTGACCGCGCGCTCCTCCTCCTTGCCGGTGCGGATCTGCGGCAGCATCAGCGTCATGGCGCGCTTCAGCATGTCCGGGTTGCGCCAGAACAGATGGAAGGCCTGGTCGAAGACCTCGCGCTGGTCGCGCCGGTTCACCAGCGTCGCGTGCAGCGCCCAGTACACATCCTGCCGGCTGGCGATGCCGACCGTCTCCAGCGCCTCCAGCGCCGCCAGGGTGCGGCCGGGCCCGACCGGCAGGCCGGCCGCCCGCAGGGCACGGCAGAACTGCATGACGTTGAGGGCCAGGCGGCCCGTCTCGCTCGGGGTGGGATCAGCCGGCATGGCGGCCGCTCCATTCCTCGCCCAGCAGGGCGTAGACGACGTCGTCGCACCACTCGCCCTTGGCCCAGACCGAGCGCCGGAAATGCGCCTCGCGCCGGAAGCCCAGCCGCCCGAACAGCGCAGCGGAGCGGGTGTTGCGCGGGTCGATCGACGCCTGCAGCCGGTGCCGGCCTTCCTCGGCGAACAGCCGGCGGATCAGCGCGTCCAGCGCCTCGGTGGCGAGGCCGCGGCCCTGGGAGCCCGTGGCGAAGGTGGCGCCCAGCTCGACCAGCCGCGGCTCGCCGGCCAGCATATGGACGCCGATATCGCCCAGCAGCCGGTCATCCGCCCGGTCAGCGACGGCGACCTGGAGCCATTCGCCCGGCACGCCATAGGCGGCCACGGCCATCCCGGCCACGAAGGCCTCGGCCGCCTCGCGGCTGCAGCTCTCCCAGCCCTGCCAGCGCGCCACCTCGGGGTCGTCGCGATAGGCCTGGAACGCCGCGGCATCCCGCGCCGCGAAGCGGCGCAGCATCAGGCGGTCGGTCCGGATCGGGGCAAAATCGTCGACCATCAGCCGAACCGGCGGAATTCGGGAACGCCAGCCTTGACGAGGCTCGAGCGGATCGAGTCGATGCCGGCGGGGGGCAGGACACGCTTCGGCAGCATCTGGTGCAGACGGTCCGAGTGATAGAGCAGCAGCAGCCGGTGGTCCTCGCACCATTTCACATAGTGGTTCCACGGGATCCGGGTGTACCCGGTCTGCCCATCCCAGCTCATACCATCCTCGGACCACTCGACCGCCAGCGTCTCGTGCAGCGACTTCTGCTGGCGGTACATGCGCCGCGCATTCTGCGGCAGGGACATGTAATGCAGGATGGCGAGGGCGGCAGGGACGCCCACCACCGCCGTCGCGACAACCCCCTGGAGATCGGGTCTTCCGGACCCGGACAGGAGGGTGCTGACGATCAGGCCCGCCCCGATGACCACGACCACCAGGAGGAGCAGCGCCTTCCTGCTGGTGAGAGCCGTCCACACATGCAGCCTTGCCGCGGCGATGAGGTCGTCCTCGGTGAACTGAAACGTTATCCGCCTCGCCTCTGCCGCATCCATGACCGATTTCCTCAGGGACCCTCAGACCGGCATGCGCACCGCGGCGGCGGCCGCGGCGTTGATCTCCGCCCGCATCTCGGACAGGAGGCGCGCCGCCTCGGCGCCCTGGATGCGCTCGATGTCGTCCTGGTATTTCAGGATGGTGCCCAGCGTGTCGCGCACCACGTCGGGGTCCAGCTCCAGCACGTCCAGCTCGGTCAGCGCCTGGGCCCAGTCCAGCGTCTCGGCCACGCCGGGCTGCTTGAACAGGTCCATACGGCGCAGCTTCTGCACGAAGGCGACGATCTGCGCGCTCAGCGCCTCCGGCGTGCCCGGCGCCTTGGCGTGCAGGATGGCGCGCTCGCGCTCGGCATTCGGGTAGTCGACCCAGTGGTAGAAGCAGCGGCGCTTCAGCGCGTCGTGGATCTCGCGGGTGCGGTTCGATGTGACGATGACGATCGGCGGCTCGGCCGCCTTGATGGTGCCGAGTTCCGGGATCGTCACCTGGAAGTCGGACAGCACCTCCAGCAGGAAGGCCTCGAACGGCTCGTCGGTGCGGTCCAGCTCATCGATCAGCAGCACGGCGGGGCCGCCGATATCCGGCTCCAGCGCCTGCAGCAGCGGCCGGCGGATCAGGAAGCGCTCGGCGAAGATGTCGTTCGCCAGCTGGTCGCGGTCCTGCACCCCGCCGGCCTCGGCCAGGCGGATCTCCAGCATCTGGCGCTGGTAGTTCCACTCGTAGACCGCGGCGGCGATGTCGAGGCCTTCATAGCATTGCAGCCGCACCAGGCGGCGGCCGAGGGTCGCGGCCAACACCTTGGCGATCTCGGTCTTGCCGACCCCGGCCTCGCCCTCCAGGAACAGCGGCCGCTTCAGCCGCAGGGCCAGGAACAGCGCGGTCGCCAGCGGCCGGTCGGCGACATAGTCGCCGCGGGACAGCAGGGCGAGGGTCTCCTCGACGGAGGACGGCAGCACGGCAGCGTTCATCGGACGAATCCCAATTTTCCGGCAGGATACGGCCCCGGGCGAGCAGGGGCCAGTGCCGCCGCTTGCGGCGGGCCGTCACGCAGCTGTCATCCGGCCTTCGTCAATCCGTCGCCGTCGGCATGGTTCCTTCCGCGCGCTCGAAGAGGGGAGAGACCGATGATCGACAACGCCTTCGCGATCCACCGGCGCACGCTGATGGGCGGCCTGGTCGCCGCGGCCGCGCTGACCCGCGCCGGAACCGCCGACGCCGCCGTGGCGCCGGCCGCGCCCGAGGGGACCGCCGCTGACCTGGCCGGCAACACCGCCTATTGGGACCAGGTGCGCGGGCTCTATGCCGTGACCGGCGACATCACCAATCTGGAAAACGGCTACTGGGGCATCATGGCCGAGCCGGTGCGCCGCGAATACCTGCGCCTGACCGACATGGTGAACCGCGACAACTCCTTCTACGCCCGGGCCAAGTCCGGCCTGGATCTCGAGGCCGTGCGCCAGGCCGTCGCGGCCGCGGTCGGCGCGGCGCCGGAGGAGATCGCCCTGACCCGCGGCGCCACCGAGGCGCTGCAGCTGCTGATCGGCAACTACAACCGGCTGCAGCCCGGCGACACGGTGATCTATTCCGACCTCGACTATGATTCGATGCAGTATGCGATGAACGCGCTGAAGGCCCGGCGTGACGTCGAGGTGGTGAAGTTCGCGCTGCCGGAGCCGGCGACGCGCCAGGCCGTGCTGGACGCCTATACCCAGGTGCTGGCCGCCAACCCCAAGGCGAAGTTGCTGCTGCTGACCCATATCAGCCATCGCACCGGGATGGTGATCCCGGTGGCCGAGGTCGCGGCCATGGCCAGGGCGCGCGGGGTGGACGTGATCGTCGACGCCGCCCATTCCTGGGGCCAGATGGATTTCCAGGTGAAGGATCTCGGCGCCGATTTCGTCGGCTTCAACCTGCACAAATGGATCGGCGCGCCGCTTGGCGTCGGCTTCCTTTACATCCGCAAGGAGCGGATCGCCGACATCGACCGCGACATGGGCGACGAGGACTGGCCGGAAGCGGATATCCGCTCCCGCGTCCACACCGGCACGGTGAACTTCGCCGCCGTGCTGGCGGTACCGCAGGCGATCGCCCTGCACCAGGAGATCGGCGCCACGCGCAAGCAGGCGCGGCTGCGCTACATGCGCGACTATTGGGTGTCGCGAGTGAAGGGATTCAAGGACCTGCAGATCCTGACCCCGGACGAGCCCGGCAGCTACGGCGCCATCACCTCGTTCCGGCTGGCGGGGCGGACCGACAAGGCAGCGAACGACGCCATCGTGGCGGCGCTGCGCGACACCCATGGCGTGCTGACCGTGCGACGCGCCGGCGTCGCGGCCGGCCAGTGCATCCGGGTGACGCCGGCCCTGTTCACGCAGGAGGCCGACCTGGACCGGCTGGTGAAGGCCCTGGCCGCCGTCACCAGCTCGACGGCCGGATAGGCTGACGGTGCGGTGGGGCATCTTCTCGTCATCGCGAGGAGCGAAGCGACGTGGCGATCCAGCGGCACCGGCCCCTGGATCGCCACGCCCCTGCGGGGCTCGCGATGACGGATCAAAGCTTCAGGGTGATCAGCATAGGTCAAGCTGAACGATCGGAAATACACTTGCGCAACGATCCGATCGGATCATAGCTTCATTGCGCAAGAGAGGTCTGATGATTCGCTCAAATTTCGTAGTCGTCGGTGAAAGGTGCATGGTCCGGTAGCGGAAGCCATACCCGTTCGCCATGCGCCCCCGAACCGCCGTTCGGGGGCTTTTTTGTTTTCAGAGGGTGACCGATGCGCAAGGCAAGCAGCCCCCCAGCCCTGGCGACGCTGATCCTGATGACCGCCACCTCGGTGGTCACGCTGAACATGATCGTACCGTCGCTGGCCAACATCGCGGCGGATCTGCAGGCCGACTATGCCCTGGTCAGCCTCGCCCTCGGCGGCTACCTCGCCGTCTCGGCCATGGTCCAGCTCGCCGTCGGCCCGCTGTCCGACCGGATCGGCCGGCGCCCGGTCCTGCTCGCGGCGCTGGCGGTCTTCATCGTGGCGTCGCTGGGCTGCGCGATCGCCCAGACAGTGTGGATGCTGCTGGCGTTCCGGATGCTGCAGGCGGCCGTGGTCTCAGGATCCGTGCTGTCGCTCGCGATCGTCCGCGACACGGCGGCGGAGGCCGAGGCCGCGCGGCTGCTGGGCCGCATCGGCATGGCGATGGCTCTGGCCCCGATGCTGGGGCCGATGCTGGGCAGCCTGCTGGATGCCGCCTTCGGCTGGCGCGTCATCTTCCAGCTCTATGCCGCGGCCGGGGCAGGGCTCTTGTGCCTGGCATGGTCGGATCTGGGCGAGACTGTCCGACCCCTGGCCGAGGGGGAGCCGGATGGCGGGCGACTGGCCGCGCTGCTGCGCGAGCCGCTGTTCTGGTGCTACGCCCTGTGCACGGCCTTCTCGACCGGGGCCTTCTACATCTTCCTGGCGGGGGCGCCCCGCATCGCCGCCGCCGTTTTCGGCATCGGCACGGCCGAGCTCGGCATGTTCGTCGGCAGCATCACCGCCGGCTTCATCGCCGGCAGCTGGCTGGGAAGCCGCCTGGTCGGTCGCCATCCGCCGGCGACGGTCATGCTGATCGGCCGGCTGGTGGCCTGCCTGGGCCTGCTCGGCGGCCTCGCGGCCATCGCCCTGGGCCATCTGTCCCCAGTCTCGTACTTCGGATGCACAATCTTCGTCGGGCTGGGAAACGGAATGACCACGCCGAACAGCAATGCCGGCGCGATGTCGGTGCGGCCGCGTCTGGCCGGAACCGCCGCCGGCATCACCGGCGCGCTGACCGTGCTGGGCGGCGCGCTGGCGACGACGCTGACGGGCCTCGTCCTGTCCGGCGAGCCGTCGCCCGCCCTCCTGATCGGGCTTATGCTGCTGGCGTCCTTCCTCGGCCTGCTGGCCGCCGCCGCGGCCGTCCGGTTGGGCAAGACGGTGTCCGAGGTCCCGGCGACGTAGCCGGCGGCTGCCTCAGGCGGCGTCGGGCACGCTCTCTCCGCGGATGTCGGCGGCCGGGGTGAACAGTTCCTGCGGCTGCGCCACGCCGCGCAGCCGGCGGGTGCCGGCGGAGACCAGGCGCACCGGGCTCAGCTCGGCGAAGCGGGAGGAGGTCAGGATCCGGCGGCCGACCAGCTTGGTCATCTGCTCGATCCGCGCCGCCCGGTTCACCTCCGGCCCGACCACGGTGAAGTCCAGCCGGTCCGGCGCGCCGATATTGCCGAAGATCACCTCGCCGACATGCAGCGAGATGCCGGCGTCGATCGCGTCCAGCCCCTCGGTGCCGCGACGGGCATTCATGGCGTCGATGCCGGCGAAGGCGTCCAGCGCGCCGATCAGGCCGCGGGCGCAGGCCTCGGCCGTGGCCTCGCCGTCGCCCAGGCGGAAGATCGCCAGGATGCCGTCGCCCATGAATTTCAGCACCTCGCCGCCGGCGCCATGCACCGCGCCGACGACGATGGTGAAATACTCGTTCATCAGCTGCAGCAGCGCGTCGCGCGGCGTCACCTCGGCCCGGGCGGTGAAGCCGCGCATGTCGCAGAACAGGATCACCGCCTCCAGCGACCGGGCGCCGCCGCGCACCATCTCGCCCTCCAGGATCCGCCGGCTGGCCTCGCGCCCGACATAGGTGTCGAGCAGCTGCATCATCTTCTGCCGGTCGACCATGATCTCACAGACGGCGCCCAGCGCCGGCAGCAGCGTCTCGACGCAGGCGATCTGCTCGTCGGTGAAGCCGGCCGGGTCGTCGGAGGCCAGGCCGAAGCCGGTGGTCCAGCGGTCGATGCCGAAGCGCATCGGCATCAGCACATAGTCGGTGCAGCCTTCGTCGCGCAGTTCCTGCAGCAGGGGGAAGGCGAGGTCGGCCTGCGGCCCGACCAGGCGTCGGCGCACCATTTGCCCGGTGCGGTGCATCTCGCCCATCGGGCTGTTGTGGTAGGTCGGCGTCTCCGACAGCGCGCGCTCGTACCGGATTTCGCGCACCTCGTTGAAGGTCGGGCGCCACTCATAGGCGGCGGCGCTGACCTGCGGCTGGAACTGCGGCAGGTGGAAGGACAGCCTCCACAGCGGATAGCCGGCCTGGACCAGCCGCTCCGCCAGCGCCTGCAAGAGCGGGGCGGGCGAGGGCAGGATGCGGGCCGGCCCGAGCAGCCAGAAGATGATCTCGTCGGGGTCGAGCATGGTGCTGAGAATGCGCGGTGGTCACGGTTTCGGGAAGGGGGCAGCGCGGCTTCAGATATCCGCGGCCTTCAGGATGGCGATCCAGTCCTGCCGGCCACCGAGGAGGCGCAGGATGACGATGCGGTCACTGCTCTGCGTGTAGATGATCAGATGGCTCTGATACGGATGGATGCGGACCGGCGGGTCGAACTCCTGATGTTCCCGGGCCAGCGTCGGCATGGCGGCGATCATCTCGAAGACACGGACGAGATCGTCTAGATAGCGATCGGCCTGCCCGGCGGACCAGGTTTCGGCCGAGTACCGCCAGATGTCGTCGAGATCGGCAAGAGCCGCCGGGGTCAGCCGGTACCGGGCGGCATCACCCGTTGCCATGCTGCCGGCGCATCCGACGCTTGAAGGCCGCGGCGTCGAAGGGCTCGGCGGCCCCACTTTCGACACCCTCCGTGATGGCGGCCTGCAGGGCGGCGATCGCCTCCGTCCGCTCCTGATCCTTGCGGATCAAGTCCCGGATATAATCACTCACATTCCCATAGCGGCCGCCCTCGGCCTGTCTTTCGACCCAGGTCTTCATGGCGTCCGGCAGGGACACGTTCATCGTGGCCATGGCGTCCTCCTGCGGTGACCGGGGTCATGATATGACAATCTTTGCCATCTGTCATGGCAAAGACTGTCATGCTCTGACGACAACGGCCTGCCTCCGGTCTCCCGGAGGCAGGCCGTCGCGAGCCGCAGAATCAGCCCGCGGCCTGGACCGCGCGCTTGGCCATCACCTTGACCAGGTGGGCCCGGTATTCGGCCGAGCCGTGGATGTCGCCGTTCATGCCGCCGGGGTCGACCGACAGCCCGTCCAGCGCCGCGGCGGAGAAATTGCCGGACAGCGCCTGCTCGGCCTCCGCCCAGCGGAACGCCCCGTCCGACCCCGCGCCGGTGACGGCGACGCGGATGCCGCCGGCCGTCCTGGCCACGAACACCCCGACCATGGCGTAGCGGCTGGCCGGGTTGTCGAACTTGATGTAGGCCGCCTTCTCCGGCTTCGGGAAGTGGATCGCGGTGATCAGCTCATCTTCTTCCAGCACCGTGGTGAACAGGCCTTGGAAGTAGTCGTCGGCCGCGATCTCGCGCTTGGTCGTCCGCACCGTGGCGCCCAGCGCCAGCACAGCCGAAGGATAGTCGGCGCTGGGGTCGTTGTTGGCGACCGACCCGCCGATGGTGCCGCGGTTGCGCACCTGGGCGTCGCCGATGTCGCCGGCCAGGGCGGCGAGGGCGGGGATCACCCGCTGCACGACGTCCGAGGCCGCGACCGTGGCGTGGGTGGTCATGGCGCCGATGGTCAGGCCGCCATTCTCCTCCTTGATCCCCTTCAGCTCGGCCGCGCCGCCCAGGTCGACCAGGTCGGAGGGCGAGGCCAGGCGCTGCTTCAGCGTCGGGATCAGGGTCATGCCGCCGGCCAGGAACTTGCCGTCGGAGGCGGCGCCCAGCTTGGCCACCGCGTCGGCCGCGGAGGAGGCCTTTTGGTAGTTGAAGGCATACATCGTCTTATCTCCTCACTCGGCCGCCAGGGCGGGGGTGTGGATCGCCCGCCACACCCGCTCCGGCGTTGCCGGCATGTTCATGTCGCGGCCGATGGCATCGGTGATCGCGTTCATCAGCGCCGGCGGCGACGCGATCGCCCCGGCCTCGCCGCAGCCCTTCACCCCGAGCGGGTTGGAGGGGTTGACCGTCTCGATCATGCCGACCTTGAAGCTCGGCAGGTCGTCGGCCCGCGGCATGCAGTAATCCATGAAGGATCCGGTCAGCAGCTGCCCGGTCTCGGGGTCGTAGGCGCAGTTCTCCATCAGCGCCTGGCCAAGGCCCTGGGCCAGGCCGCCATGGACCTGGCCTTCGACGATCATCGGGTTGATCACCCGGCCGAAATCGTCCACCGCAGAGTAGTTGGCGATGGTGACGACGCCGGTGTCGGGGTCGACCTCGACCTCGCAGATCTGGGTGCCGGCCGGGAAGGTGAAGTTGATCGGGTCGTAGAAGGCGCTCTCCTCCAGCCCCGGCTCCACCCCGGCGGGGTAGTTGTGCGGGACATAGGCGGCGAAGGCGACCTCCTGGATCGTCTTGGCCCGGTCGGTGCCGGCCACGGTGAACTTGCCGTCCTTAAACTCGATGTCGGCCTCGGCCGCCTCGAGCTGGTGGGCGGCGATCTTCTTGCCCTTGGCGATGATCTTCTCCGCCGCCTTGACGATGGCAGAGCCGCCGACGGCCAGCGAGCGCGAGCCGTAGGTGCCCATGCCGAAGGGCGTCTTGTCGGTATCGCCGTGGACGACCTCGACCTGGTCGGCCGGCACGCCGAGGTAGCTCGACATCAGCTGGGCAAAGGTCGTCTCGTGACCCTGGCCATGGCTGTGGCTGCCGGTGTGGACCGTGACGTTGCCAGTCGGGTTGAACCGGATCTTCGCCGATTCCCACAGGCCGACGCCGGCGCCGAGCGACCCGACCGCGGCCGACGGCGCGATGCCGCAGGCCTCGATGTAGCTGGAGAGGCCGATGCCGCGCAGCTTGCCGCGGCTGG
Organism: Inquilinus limosus; assembly: GCF_002195995.1. Classification (GTDB taxonomy): domain Bacteria; phylum Pseudomonadota; class Alphaproteobacteria; order DSM-16000; family Inquilinaceae; genus Inquilinus; species Inquilinus limosus_C. The sequence continues at coordinate 2,195 of NZ_NHON01000077.1, read as the reverse complement.
CGCTCTCCGCCCTGCGGGCCGGGAAGCCGGCGTAGTCGGCCAGCTTCAGCGCCTCGTCCAGCGCCTTCGGATAGTCGCCGCAATCATAGGTCATGATCACCGGCGTCTGGTACGGGTACTGGTCCGGCTGGACGAAGTTGCGGCGGCGGATCTCCGCCGGGTCCAGCTTCAGCTCGCGCGCCGCCAGCTCGACGATGTGCTCGATGACGTAGGTCGCCTCCGGCCGCCCGGCGCCGCGATAGGCATCGACCGGCGCGGTGTTGGTGTAGACCCCGTCCACCTCGCAATAGATCGCCGGGATGGCGTATTGCCCCGACAGCAGCGGGGCGTAGAGATAGGTCGGGACGCAGCTGGCGAAGGTGGAGAGATAGGCGCCGAGATTGGCCGTGGTGTGCACCCGCAGGGCCAGGAACCTGCCGTCCTGGTCCAGCGCCAGCTCGGCATGGGTGACGTGGTCGCGGCCATGCGCGTCGGCCAGGAAGCTCTCGCTGCGCTCGCCGTTCCACTTCACCGGCCGTCCGACCTTCTTCGCCGCCCAGACGCAGACCGTCTCCTCGGCATAGATGAAGATTTTCGACCCGAAGCCGCCGCCGACATCGGGCGCGATCACCCGCAGCTTGTGCTCCGGCGCGATGCCGATGAAGGCGGACAGCACCAGCCGCGCCACATGCGGGTTCTGGCTGGTGGTGTAGAGGGTGAAGCTGTCCGAGCCGCGGTCGTACTCGCCGATCGCCGCCCGCGGCTCCATCGCGTTCGGGATCAGCCGGTTGTTCTGCAGGTCCAGCTTGGTGACATGGGCGGCGCGGGCGAAGGCGGCCTCGACATCGGCCTTGTTGCCCAGCTCCCACTCATAGACCGTGTTGCCCGGGATGTCGTCATGCACCAGGGACGCGGCGCTGCGGGCGCTGTCGGTGGCGACGACGGCCGGCAGCTCCTCGTAATCGACCTCGATCTTCTCGGCCGCGTCCTTGGCCTGGTCCTTGGTCTCGGCGATCACCACCGCGACATGGTCGCCGACATAGCGGACCTTGCCCTGGGCCAGGGCCGGGTGCGGGCCGGCCTTCATCGGCTCGCCGTTCTTCGACTTGACCATCCAGCCGCAGATCAGCCCGCCGACCTTGTCCTTCGCCAGGTCGTCGCCGGTGAACACGGCCAGCACGCCCGGCGCCGTCTCCGCCGCGCTGGTGTCGATGCCGCGGATCCGGGCATGGGCCACCGGCGAGCGCAGGAAATAGGCATGCGCCTGGCCGTGGCGGTTGATGTCGTCGGTGTAGTGACCGTTGCCGGTCAGGAACCGATAATCCTCCTTGCGGCGCAGCGGGGCGCCGATGCCGTCATGTGCCATGACCGCGCCCCCCTCATTCGGCCGCGACGCGCTGTCCGCCGGACTTGGCGGCGCAGTCGAGGACGGCCTTGACGATGTTGTGATAGCCGGTGCAGCGGCAGATGTTGCCTTCCAGCCAGTCACGCACCTCGTGCTCGGTCGGGTTCGGGTTGTTCTGCAGCAGGTCGACCGCGCTCATCACCATGCCGGGCGTGCAGAAGCCGCATTGCAGGGCGTGATTCTCGCGGAAGGCCTCCTGCATCGGGTGCAGCGTGCCGTCGGCGGCCGCCAGGCCCTCGATCGTGGTCACCTGGCTGCCCTCGGCCTGGACGGCCAGCATGGTGCAGGACTTGACCGACCGGCCGTCGACATGGACGACGCAGGCGCCGCACTGGCTGGTGTCGCAGCCGACATGCGTCCCGGTCAGCTGCAGGTGTTCGCGCAGAAGCTGTACGAGCAGTGTGCGCGGTTCGACCTGCCGCGTCACCGACCTCCCGTTCACCGTCAGGGTCACGGTGGTGGTCATGGAATCCTCCCAAGCTGGCGTAGGGCCTACACCGGCGCCCGCCGCGGCTTGTTGAACGCCGCGTGCGGGCGGCCGGTCGGGCCACCCGGGAGGAAGGCTAAGGTTTCGTCCGACGATCGGTCAAGCCGGCCGAAGGTGCCGTTCCGCCTGCGTTACGGACGCAGTCACAAATACAGGTACAGCAGCACCAGCACGATCACCACCAGGGCGGTGATCCAGACCGCCGGGCTCAGGCCGCCGCGGCGCTCCTCGGCGACYSGAGGCGGGGCGGGAAGGGACGTGCCGATGCCTGAGGCGTCGTCTCGCGCTCCCTCCGCCGGCATGACCCGGATCAGGTTCGTCGGG
>NZ_NHON01000076.1 GCF_002195995.1 Inquilinus limosus | reverse complement strand
GGTTGTCCTCGTCCTCGTAGAGCGCGGCGATCCCCTCATGCAGCTCGGCGATGCGCGCCCCGGTCCTGTCGTGCGGCCCGGCCGGCAGCTCCGGGTCCCAGACCAGGGCATCGAGGGCGTCGGTGACATGGATGCGCTGGCGGGCGCGTCGGGCGCGGCGATCGGCCTTGTCGCCGGCGCAGAGGTCGGCGGCGGCGCGGCTGCGCAGCAGCAGGGAGCGCTGGACGGAGCGGGAGAAGCGGCTGAAGGCCATGCCGGCCTCCTGCGCCTCGGCCCTCGCCGCCTGCACCGCGGCCTCGTCGGCCCTGGGCGCCACGGCGCGGGCCTGGGCGGCGACGGCGCGGGCGCCCTCGGCCTCGGCGAGCTGCATGGCGATCTCGGCCAGGCGGGACAGCATCTCGATCTGCTGCAGCGCGAGGCTGCGGCAGTAGGCCTGGACGTCGAGATCCTGGGGTGCCGTCTTCATGGAACGTATCATGAACATAATCGCGGAGCGGCGCAATGAACATTGTGTGACCTTAACCGGCGCGGCAGGCGCCGGGCTGGATCNCCCTGGGCGCCACGGCGCGGGCCTGGGCGGCGACGGCGCGGGCGCCCTCGGCCTCGGCGAGCTGCATGGCGATCTCGGCCAGGCGGGACAGCATCTCGATCTGCTGCAGCGCGAGGCTGCGGCAGTAGGCCTGGACGTCGAGATCCTGTGGCGCCGTCTTCATGGAACGTATCATGAACATAATCGCGGAGCGGCGCAATGAACATTGTGTGACCTTAACCGGCGCGGCAGGCGCCGGGCTGGATCGCCACGCCCTCCGGGCTCGCGATGACGCCGTTCTGAGGACGTCGGGTTCGCCTCGCGGCGAACCCGACCTATGCCGTCAGCGAACCTTCCCTTCCTTCCAGGCCTGCAGCAGGCTGTCATAGGCCACGGTCTGGCCCTTCTCCTTCTCGTTCTCCAGCTTCGGCTTCGGCGCGCCGGGGGCGTCGAACCACTCCTGGGCGGTCTTCTCCTCGTTCAGCTTCGGCCCGCAATCGCCGAGATTGCCGGCCCGCTCCAGCCGCGCCAGCACCTGGTCCTGCTGCTTGGCCAGGTTGTCCATCGCCTGCTGCGGCGTGACCTCGCCGGTCACCGCCTCGGCCACGTTCTGCCACCACAGTTGCGCCAGCCGCGGATAGTCGGGAACGTTGGTGCCGGTCGGGGTCCAGGCGACGCGCGCGGGGCTGCGGTAGAACTCGACCAGCCCGCCCAGCTTCGGCGCCATCTCGTCCATCGCCTTGGAGCGGATGTCGCTGTCGCGGATCGGGGTCAGGCCGACCTGCAGCTTCTTCAGCGAGGTCGATTTGCAGATGCAGAACTGGGCGTACAGCCAAGCCGCCTGCTGCCGTTCCTTCGGCGTGCTCTTCAGCAGGGTCCAGGAGCCGCAATCCTGGTAGCCCAGCTTCATCCCCTCTTCCCAGTACGGGCCATGCGGCGAGGGCGCCATGCGCCATTTCGGCGTGCCGTCCTCGTTCACCACCGGCAGGCCGGGCTTGGCCAGGTCGGCGGTGAAGGCGGTGTACCAGAAGATCTGCTGGGCGATGTTGCCCTGGCCCGGCACCGGTCCGGCCTCGGAGAAGGTCATGCCGGCCGCCTCGGGCGGGGCGTACTTCTTCAGCCACTCGATGTACTTGGTCAGCGCGTACACCGAGGCCGGGCCGTTGGTGTCGCCGCCACGGGTGACGCTGGAGCCGGCGGGGCGGCAGCCCTCGACCCGGATGCCCCATTCGTCGACCGGCAGGCCGTTCGGGATGCCCTTGTCGCCGGCGCCGGCCATCGACAGCCAGGCATCGGTGAAACGCCAGCCCAGCGACGGGTCCTTCTTGCCGTAATCCATGTGGCCCCAGACGCGGACGCCGTTGATCTCCTTCACCTTGTTGGTGAAGAAGTCGGCGATGTCCTCATAGGCCGACCAGTTCAGCGGCACGCCCAGGTCGTAGCCGTAGGCGGCCTTGAACTGCTCCTGCAGCTTCGGGTCGGTGAACCAGTCGTAGCGGAACCAGTACAGGTTGGCGAACTGCTGGTCCGGGATCTGGTACAGCTTGCCGTCAGGGGCGGTGGTGAAGCTCTTGCCCATGAAGTCGTCGACATCGAGCGTCGGCAGGGTGAAATCCTTGCCGTCGCCGGACATGAAGTCGGACAGCGGCACGGCCTGGCCATAGCGGAAATGGGTGCCGATCAGGTCGCTGTCGTTGACATAGGCGTCGTAGATGTTCTGGCCCGACTGCATCTGCGTCTGCAGCTTCTCGATCACGTCGCCTTCCTGAATCAAATCGTGCTTCAGGTTGATGCCGGTGATCTCGGAGAAGGCGCGGGCCAGCGTCTTCGACTCGTATTCATGGGTGGTGATCGTCTCCGACACCACGTTGATGTCCATGCCGCGGAACGGCTCCGCCGCCTTGATGAAGAACTCCATCTCCTTCAGCTGCTCGTCCTTGGACAGCGTCGAGGGCTGGAACTCGGTGTCGATCCACTTCTTGGCGTTGGCGGTCAGCTCCTCCGCCGTCGCCGCGAAGGCGCGGCGGGCGAAGCCCGGCAGGGCCCCGGTGAAGGCCATACCGGCGCCGAGGGCCGAGGCGCCGCGCAGCAGGTCGCGGCGGTGGACCGGGAACCCGCCCGGCCCGTGCAGCATCTTGGTCATGATCTCTCCCCGTCTTGACAGATGTTGAACCAGAACGTCCCTGCCCCGTTGGCCGGGGCCGGTCCGGAACCCGCGTCAGCTCATCCGAACCGCATCACCGCGATCATCCACGCCACGGCGATCGCGAAGCCGTACCAGAGGCTGCCCGAGGCCAGCCCGATCCAGGCGAGATGGATGTAGGCGGCGCCCAGGAGGCCGATGAACAGCCGGTCGCCGCGGGTGGTCGTCAACGGCAGCAGCCCGCGCCGCGGCACCGAGGGCGCGGCGACCTGCCAGACCGTCATTCCCACCAGGATCAGGGCGATGCCGGTGAAGAACCACGCGGTCGGTGCCGTCCAGGCCATCCAGGCGAAGTTCTTGCCCAGCCAGGCGATCGGCGCGTCCAAGGTGTCGAGAATCCCCTCCATCCCGGCGTCCTCCTCACACCCGGCCCAGGGCGAAGCCCTTGGCGATGTAGTTGCGGACGAACCAGATCACGATCGCGCCGGGCACGATGGTCAGCACGCCGGCGGCGGCCAAGAGCGACCAGTCCATGCCGGCGGCGCTGACCGTGCGGGTCATGGTGGCGGCGATCGGCTTCGCCTCGACCGAGGTCAGGGTCCGGGCCAGCAGCAGCTCGACCCAGGAGAACATGAAGCAGAAGAAGGCGGTGACGCCGATGCCGCCGCGGATCAGCGGCACGAAGATGGTCAGGAAGAAGCGCGGGAAGGAGTAGCCGTCGATATAGGCGGTCTCGTCGATCTCCTTCGGCACGCCGGACATGAAGCCTTCCAGGATCCACACCGCCAGCGGCACGTTGAACAGGCAATGCGCCAGCGCCACGGCATAGGGCGTGTCGACCAGCCCGAAGGCGGAGTAGAGCTGGAAGAAGGGCAGCAGGAACACCGCCGGCGGCGACATCCGGTTCGACAGCAGCCAGAAGAACATGTGCGTGTCGCCGACGAAGCGGTACCGGCTGAAGGCATAGGCCGCCGGCAGCGCCACCAGCACCGAGATCACCATGTTCATCAGCACATAGGTGATCGAGTGAATGTAGCCCGAATACCAGGACTGGTCGGTGAAGATGGTGGCGTAGTTGGCGAAGGTGATGCTCTGCGGGAACAGCGTGAAGCCGGACAGGATCTCCTGGTTCTGCTTCAGCGACATGCTGACCAGCCAATAGATCGGCAGGGCCAGGAAGACCATGTACGCGATCAGGATGACGGCACGGGTGCGGCGGTTCATGACGCGTCGGCTTTCCCGAGATTGGTGATGACCGTGTAGAACAGCCAGGAGAACAGGAGGATGATCAGGAAGTAGATGATCGAGAACGCCGCCGCCGGCCCGAGGTCGAACTGGCCGACCGCCATCTTGGTCAGCTCCTGGCTCAGGAAGGTGGTGGCGTTGCCGGGCCCGCCGCCGGTCAGGACGAAGGGCTCGGTGTAGATCATGAAGCTGTCCATGAAGCGCAGCAGCACCGCGATCAGCAGCACGCCCATCATCTTCGGCAGCTGGATGTAGCGGAACACCGCCCAGCGCGAGGCGCCGTCGATCCGCGCCGCCTGGTAGAAGGCGTCGGGGATCGAGCGCAGGCCGGCATAGCCCAGCAGCGCGACCAGCGACGTCCAGTGCCAGACATCCATCACCAGCACGGTGATCCAGGCGTCGAACGGGTCGCCGGTGTAGTTGTAGTCGATGCCCAGGCGGTTGATCAGCACGCCGGCCAGGCCGATGTCGGGCCGGGCGAAGATCTGCCAGATGGTGCCGACCACGTTCCAGGGAATCAGCAGCGGCAACGCCAGCACGACGAGGGTGACCGACACGGCCCAGCCGCGCGCAGGCATGCACAGCGCCACCAGCACACCGAGCGGGATCTCGATCAGCAGCACGCAGAAGCTGAAGATCAGCTGCCGGCCCAGCGCCGCCTGCAGCCGGTCGTCCTGCAGCACCTGCTCGAACCATTCGGTGCCGACGAACACCCCCTGGCCGGGGCCGAAGATGTCCTGCACCGAATAGTTCACGACCGTCATCAGCGGGATGATGGCGCTGAACGCCACCAGCAGCACGACCGGGACGACCAGGAACCAGGCGGCGTTGTTGCGTGTCTTGTCCATGGCTCAGCCCACCAGCCTGCCGTCGGCATAGAGAAGGGTGCGCTCCGGCGGGAAGCGCAGGAACGCGGTGTCGCCGGTGACCCCGTGGCCCTCGGCCAGCTTGGCCTTCACCGTCGCCGGGCCCAGCCGCAGCGTGACGATCAGATGCGTGCCCAGATCCTCGACCCCGGTCACCGTGGCGGGCACGCCGCTGTCCGCGACCTCCAGGAACTCCGGCCGGATGCCGAGTTCCAGCGTGCCGGCGCCGTTGGCCAGGAAGGCCTCCGCCCCCTGCCGTGCCGAGGCCGACAGCGGGATGCGGCCGCCCTCGATCACCGCGTCGCCCTGGTCGACGACGCAGGGCAAGAGGTTGATGCCGGGGCTGCCGATGAAATAGCCGACGAAGGTGTGGGCCGGCCGCTCGAACAGGTCCTGCGGGGTGCCCAGCTGCACCACCTGGCCGTCATACATCACGATCACCTCGTCGGCGAAGGTCAGCGCCTCGAGCTGGTCGTGGGTGACGTAGATCAGGCTGGTCCGCACCTGCTCGTGCACCTCCTTCAGCTTGCGCCGGAGCTGCCATTTCAGATGCGGGTCGATGACGGTCAGCGGCTCGTCGAACAGGATGGCGGCGACGTCCTTGCGCACCAAGCCGCGGCCCAGCGAGATCTTCTGCTTCTGGTCGGCGTCCAGGCCGCGGGCGCGGCGCTTCAGCACCGGCGTCAGCTCCAGCATCTCGGCGACCTCGGCGACGCGGGCGTCGATCTCGGGCTTGGGCAGCTTCCGGTTGCGCAGCGGGAAGGCCAGGTTCTCGGCCACCGTCATGGTGTCGTAGACCACCGGGAACTGGAACACCTGGGCGATGTTGCGCTGCTCCGGCGACGCCTGGGTGACGTCGCGGCCGTCGAACAGGATCTGGCCCTGGCTGGGCGTCACCAGGCCGGAGATGATGTTCAAGAGCGTGGTCTTGCCGCAGCCGGACGGCCCGAGCAGCGCATAGGCGCGGCCGCTCTGCCAGACCATGTCCATCGGCCGCAGCGCATAGTCCGCCGGATCCGTCGGGTTCGGCTTGTAGCTGTGCGCCAGGGCCTTGAGGTCGATGCGGGCCATGCTGTCACCTGCCCCGGGCCGGCGCGGCGGCGAGCCGCCCGGCCGGGTCGAAGACGTAGATGCGGGCGGGGTCGACCGCGACCGTCACCGGCTCGCCCAACGGATATTTCTGCACGCCGGGCTGCTGCGCCACCCAGGGCCGGCCACCGAAATGGAAATGCACATAGGTCTCCGACCCGCTGATCTCCGCCAGTTCGACCGGCGCGGTCACCGAGGCCTCGCCCGGGCCGGCGGCGCCGAGGCGCAGATGGCCCGGCCGCAGGCCGATGGTGCAGGGCCCGGCCGCCAGGCCGGCCAGATGCCCGGCCAGCGGCACCGAGACGCCGCCCGCCAGGCGCAATGCACCGTCCGCCACCTCGGCGGGGCCGATGTTCATCGGCGGGTCGCTGAACACCTCGGCCACCTTGGTCGAGGCCGGGCGCTGGAACACCTCGACCGTCGGGCCTTCCTGCAGCAGCCGCCCCTCGTCCAGCACGACGGTGCGGCCGCCCAGGATCAGCGCCTCGGCCGGCTCGGTGGTGGCGTAGACCACGACCGACCTGCCGCGGCGGAAGATCTCCGACAGCTCGGCCCGCAGCTCCTCGCGCAGCTTGTAGTCGAGATTGACCAGCGGCTCGTCCAGCAGCAGCAGCCCGGCATCCTTGACCAGGGCGCGGGCGATCGCGGTGCGCTGCTGCTGGCCGCCCGACAGCTCGCCCGGCAGCCGCTCCAGGAACCGGTCGATGCGCAGCATCGAAGCGGTCTCGCGCACCTTGCGGTCGATCTCGGCCCGGCCGAGGCCCTTGAGGCGCAGCGGCGACGCGATGTTGTCGTAGACCGTCTTCGACGGGTAGTTGATGAACTGCTGGTAGACCATGGCGACGTCGCGGTTGCGCACCGAGGTGCCGGTGACGTCGCGGCCATCGGCCAGGACGCGGCCCCGGCTCGGCCGTTCCAGCCCCGCCATCAGCCGCATCAGCGTGGTCTTGCCCGCCTGGGTGCGGCCCAGCAGCACGGTCAGCGTCCCCGGCTCCAGGGTCAGGTCGAGCGGGTGGATATGCGTCTCCGCCCCGACATCCCTGGTCACGCCTTCGAGAACGAGCGTCACGACGCGGCCCTTTCCTCGGCACGGGAATTGCGGGCCCTGAGCCAGTCGTCGATCGCGCCGTGGGCATCGGCGGGGATGTGCAGCCCCAGCTTCGACCGGCGCCACAGCACGTCCTCGGCGGTGCGCGCCCATTCCTGGTCGACCAGATAGTCCAGCTCGGCCTCGGTCAGCCCGGCGCCGAAATCGCGGCCGAGATCCTCCAGGGTTTGCGCCTCGCCCAGCAGCCGGTCGACCCGGGTGCCGTAGGCGCGGGCCAGGCGGCGGGCCAGCGGCTCCGGCAGCCAGGGCCGGGCGGCGCGCAGCTTGACCAGGAAGCCCTCGAAATCGGCGTCCGGGATGTCGCCGCCGGGAAGCGGCGCCGACGCGGTCCAGGGCGCGCCCTTGATGCCCATGACCGGCGCCAGCTTCTCCAGCGCGTGCTCGGACAGGCGGCGGAAGGTGGTGATCTTGCCGCCGAACACCGACAGGGCCGGCGCCTGGCCCTCCGGCGCGTCCAGCTCCAGCACATAGTCCCGCGTCGCCTCCGACGCGCTGGACGACCCGTCATCGTAGAGCGGCCGCACGCCGGCATAGCTCCAGACCACGTCGTCCGGGGTCGGGCCGGCGGCGAAGCAGCGGCCCACCGCCTCGCACAGATACGCCGTCTCCTCCGCCGTGATGCCGACGCAGGCCGGGTCGCCCTGGTAGTCGAGGTCGGTGGTGCCGATCAGCGAGAACTTGCCCTCATAGGGGATGACGAAGACGATGCGCCGGTCGTCATTCTGCAGGATGAAGGCCTCGGGCCCATCGTAGAGCTTCGGCACCACGATGTGGCTGCCCTTGACCAGCCGCACCCGGCTGGCGCCCGGCAGGCCGACCGTGTCGTGCAGCACATGCTTGACCCAGGGGCCGCCGGCATTGACCAGGCCGCGGGCCGAGACCTGGCGCTCGCCGCCGTCGGCCCCCCGCAGCGTCGCCGCCCACAGCCCGTTCTCGCGCCGGGCGGCGACGCAGGCGGTGCGGGTCAGGATCTCGGCGCCGCGCTCCTTCGCGTCCAGCGCCGCCAGCGCCACCATGCGGGCGTCGTCGACCCAGCAGTCGGAATATTCGAAACCGCGCGTCAGATGCGGCTTCAGCACCCGGCCGATCGGGCCGCCGCGCAGCCGCAGGCCGCGGCTGGCCGGCAGGATCTTGCGGCCGCCGAGATGGTCGTAGAGGAACAGGCCGATGCGCACCATCCAGGCCGGCCGCATCGACCGGTCATGCGGCAGCACGAATCGCAGCGGGCGGATGATGTGCGGCGCCGCGCGCAGCAGCACCTCGCGCTCCATCAGCGCCTCGCGCACCAGCCGGAACTCGTAATATTCGAGATAGCGCAAGCCGCCATGGATCAGCTTGGTCGAGGCCGAGGACGTGGCCCCGGCCAAATCCGCCTTCTCGCAGAGCAGGACGGACAGGCCGCGCCCCACCGCGTCGCGTGCGATGCCGACGCCATTGACGCCGCCGCCGATGACCAGGAGGTCGTACACCTCTGTCACGTTTCCTGCCTCTGCTTGCGGCCGCGCCGCTTTCGATCTTCGTAAACGAAAATCTGCCTGCGGTCCGGGTCCGATGCAATCGGAATTCGCCGGAAATGCGCAGGATTTCGTCTGCATCGGACTTCGCATGTGCGAAAACGAATGAGGCGAACATCTAAATATCTGGTGGATGATGTAAAACTCACCAGACGATCGATGGTATTTGATGTGAAATAGAGATTGCGTTCGCCGCGGTTCCCCGCCTTACTGTGCGCGACGCCGCCACATGCCCCCAACCCAAGGAACATCGGAGGTCGAGTCATGCGGATCATGACCACTCGGCTGCTGGCCGCGGCGGCCATCGCGCTGGCTTCGGCCACGGCGCATGCGGCCGACATCAAGCTGCTCAACGTCTCCTACGACCCGACGCGCGAGCTGTACAAGCAGGTCAACGCCGCCTTCGCCGAGCAGTGGAAGGCGAAGACCGGCGACACCCTCACCATCGAGGCCTCGCATGGCGGCTCCGGCGCCCAGGCGCGCTCGGTGATCGACGGGCTGCAGGCCGACGTCGTCACCCTGGCACTGGCCTATGACGTCGATGCCATCGCCAATAAGGGGCTGATCGACAAGGACTGGGTCAAGCGCCTGCCGGACAACAGCGCGCCCTACACCTCGACCATCGTGTTCCTGGTGCGCAAGGGCAACCCGCTGGGGATCAAGGACTGGCCCGACCTGGCCAAGGACGGCGTCCAGGTGATCACCCCGAACCCGAAGACCTCGGGGGGGGCGCGCTGGAACTACCTCGCCGCCTGGGGCTATGCGCTGAAGCAGCCCGGCGGCAGCGAGCAGACGGCCAAGGACTTCGTGCAGAAGATCTACGCCAACGTCCCGGTGCTGGACACCGGCGCCCGCGGCTCCACCACCACCTTCGTCCAGCGCGGCATCGGCGACGTGCTGATCGCCTGGGAGAACGAGGCCTTCCTGGCGGTGAAGGAGCTGGGGCCGGACGAGTTCGACATCGTCGTGCCGTCGGTCTCGATCCTGGCCGAGCCGTCGGTCGCCGTGGTCGACAAGGTGGTCGACGCCCGCGGCACCCGCGCCGTGGCCCAGGCCTATCTCGAATTCCTGTACTCGCCCGAGGGGCAGGAGCTGGCGGCCAAGAACTTCTACCGCCCGCGCTCGCCCGAGGTCGCGGCGAAGTACAAGGACGCCTTCCCCGCTGTTAACCTGTTCACCATCGACGACCCCCTGTTCGGTGGTTGGCAGAAAGCACAGAAGACGCATTTCTCGGATGGCGGCACCTTCGATCAGATCTACCGAAAGGGCTAGGGAGAGCCCGCCACCGGCGGCGCGCCATGTCGGCGTGCTGCCGGGATTCGGGCTGACCCTGGGCTTCTCGCTCACCTATCTGGCGCTGCTGGTCCTGCTGCCGCTGGCGGCGCTGGTCATCCGGCCATGGGAGCTGGGGGTCGAGGGCGTCTGGCGGGTGGTGTCCTCGCCGCGCACCCTGGCGGCGCTGAAGATCAGCTTCGGCCTGGCCCTGGCCGCCGCGGCGGTCAACGTCGTGTTCGGCACGCTGGTGGCCTGGGTGGTGACGCGCTACCGCTTCTGGGGCCGGCCGCTGATGAATGCGCTGATCGACCTGCCCTTCGCCCTGCCGACGGCGGTGGCGGGCATCGCGCTGGCCTCGCTGTACTCGCCCAAGGGCTGGCTCGGCGGGCCCTTGATGGACATCGGGATCAAGGCCGCCTTCGGCCCGCCCGGCATCTTCATCGCCCTGGTCTTCATCGGCCTGCCCTTCGTGGTGCGGACGGTCGAGCCGGTGCTGGAGGATCTCGACCGCGAGATCGAGGAGGCCGCCGCCACCCTCGGCGCCCGGCGCTGGCAGGTGGTGTGGCGGGTGGTGCTGCCGCTGCTGTCGCCGGCGATCCTGACCGGCTTCATCCTGGCCTTCGCCCGCGCGGTCGGCGAATACGGCTCGGTCATCTTCATCGCCGGCAATATCCCGGGCGTGTCGGAGATCGCGCCGCTGCTGATCGTGATCCGGCTGGAGGAGTACGACTATGCCGGCGCCGCCACCATCGGGTCGGTGATGCTGCTGGCCGCCTTCGTCATCATCCTGGTGGTCAACCTGCTGCAGCGCTGGAGCCGCAAATGGGCGGACTGACCCGCACGCTCGCGGCCGCGCGCACCCGGCTGAAGCCCGCCGACAGGCCGTGGGAGGAGCCGCTGGGCATCCGCCTGGCCCTGATCGCGATCGCCGTGGTCTTCCTCGTCCTGTTCCTGGTGCTGCCGCTGGCGGTGGTGCTGACCGAGGCGCTGCGCAAGGGCGTCGACGCGTATCTCGAGGGCATCGGCAGCGAGGAGTCGCTGGCGGCGATCCGCCTGACCCTGACGGTCGCCGCCATCGCCGTGCCGCTGAACACGATCTTCGGCCTGGCCACCGCCTGGGCCATCGCCAAGTTCGAGTTCCCGGGCAAGAGCCTGCTGACCACCTTCGTCGACCTGCCCTTCTCGGTCTCGCCGGTGATCTCGGGCCTGATCTATGTGCTGCTGTTCGGCGCCAATGGCTGGTTCGGGCCATTCCTGGAGGCGCATGGCATCCGGGTGATCTTCACCGTCGCCGGGCTGGTGATCGCCACCATCTTCGTCACCCTGCCCTTCGTGGCGCGCGAGCTGATCCCGCTGATGCAGGAGCAGGGCACGGATGAGGAGGAGGCGGCGGTGCTGCTGGGCGCCAGCGGCCTGCAGACCTTCTTCCGGGTGACGCTGCCCAACGTCAAATGGGCGCTGCTGTACGGCGTGCTGCTGTGCAACGCCCGGGCGATGGGCGAGTTCGGCGCCGTCTCGGTCGTCTCCGGCCATATCCGCGGCCAGACCAACACCATGCCGCTGCAGGTCGAGATCCTCTACAACGAGTACAATTTCGTCGGCGCCTTCGCCGTGGCCTCGCTGCTGGCCGGGCTGGCGCTGGTGACGCTGGTGCTGAAGACCCTGCTCGAATGGCGGTTCCGATCGGACCGCACTGAGTCCGCGGAGAGCTGATGCCGATCGCCATCCATGGCCTGACCAAGCGCTTCGGCCCGGTCGCAGCACTCGACGGCATCGAGCTGGAGGTGCCGGACCGCGCTTTCGTCGCCCTGCTCGGCCCGTCCGGCTCGGGCAAGACCACGCTGCTGCGCATCGTGGCGGGGCTGGAGCGGGCGGATGCCGGGCAGATCCTGGTCGACGGCGCCGACATCGCCGCCGTGCCGCCGCGGCGCCGCCGCATCGGCTTCGTGTTCCAGCACTACGCCCTGTTCCGGCACATGACGGTGTTCGGCAACATCGCCTTCGGCCTGCAGGTGCGGCCCGGCGACACCCGGCCGGCGAAGGCGGAGATCCAGCGAAGGGTTGAGGAGCTGCTGACCCTGGTGCATCTGCCCGGGCTGGGCCGCCGCTTCCCACGCCAGCTGTCCGGCGGCCAGCGCCAGCGGGTCGCGCTGGCCCGGGCGCTGGCGATCGAGCCCAAATTGCTGCTGCTGGACGAGCCGTTCGGCGCGCTCGACGCCAAGGTGCGGAAGGAGCTGCGGGTGTGGCTGCGCGAACTGCACGACCGCACCGGCCTGACCAGCCTGTTCGTCACCCATGACCAGGAGGAGGCGCTGGAGCTGGCCGACCAGGTGGTGGTGATGCGCGACGGGCGGATCGAGCAGCAGGGCAGCCCGGCGGCCCTGGTCGACGCGCCGGCCACCGCCTTCGTCTCCAGCTTCCTCGGCGACGTCAACCGCCTGCCCTGCACCGTGGCCGAGCCGAACACGGTGGAGGTCTCGGGGCTGCGCCTGCCGGCCGACACCCGCGGCCTGGCCGCCGGCAGCAAGGCCATTGCCGACATCCGGCCGCGCGCCATCCGGCTGCTGCCGGCGGGGACGCCCATATCAGCTCATGGCGACGACCGGCTGGTGGCGGGCACCGCCCGGCGGGTGCTGCACAGCGCCACCACGGTGACGGTGGAGGCCGAGACGCCGCTGTCGCCCGATCCGATCCGGATCGAGGCCGACCGCTACGCCCCGGACCTGCCGGCGGTGTCGGTCGGCGACCCGCTGACCCTGCGCCTGCCGCCGCCCTTCGTCTTCCCGGCCGAGCGTTAGCCACGGACCGGGGACGGCAGATGGCCCAGCGGCAGCCGCGCGTCCGGCTTGACCGCCTTGATCGCGAAGTTGCTGCGCACATCGGTCACGCCCGGCAGCTTCAGCAGCGTCCCCAGCAGGAACCGCTCATACGCCGCCAGATCCGGCACCACGACCTGGAGCAGAAAATCGGCCTCGCCGGACACCAGGTGGCAGGTGATCACCTCCGGCAGGGTCTGGACGGCTTCCCAGAAGGTCGGCGTCGCCTCGGCGGGGCGGTGCATGACCTTGACACCGACGAAGACGGTGAGGCCCAGGCCCAGCGCCTCCCGGTCCAGCGCCGCGTGATAGCCGCGGATGACCCCGGCGGCCTCGAGCGCCTTGACGCGCCTCAGGCAGGGCGAGGGCGACAGGCCGGCCCTGTCCGCCAGCTCGACATTGGTCAGCCGCCCATCCGCCTGAAGCTCGCGCAGGATCCTGATATCGATGGGATCGAGGTCCATCTTGGCATGCTTCTCCAATTTCCGGCGCCATAGCGACGGATCATGCCACAGTGGCACAGCCTGTTGGCATAGTTCGACAGGACCTGCCTGCTGAGGGAGTGCTAGACACTCGCGATCACGGTGGCACGAGAGCTCAGGCATGGCGCAGGCACGGGACATCCGGATCTGGGTTCTCGCTTTGGGAACCTTCGCGATCGGCACGGACGTCTTCGTGGTGTCGGGCATCCTGCCGGCCATCGCGGCGCAGTTCGGCACCGACCTCGACGCGGCGGGGCAGACGGTCACGGCCTATGCCCTGACCTACGCCCTCGCCGCGCCGCTGCTGGTGCCGCTGACGGCCGCGCTGCGGCAGGTCCGGGTCGTCATCGTCACGCTGGCGATCTTCGCGCTGGCGAATGCGCTGTGCGCAGCGGCGCCGGCCTATTGGTCGCTGATGGCCATGCGCGTAATCGCCGGCGCCGTCGCGGCGCTCTACACCTCGACCGCCTACGCCCTGGCGGCGTCCCAGGCGGAACCGCATCGCAGGGGCGCGGCGATCGCCACCGTGGCGCTGGGGCTGACCGCGTCAGCCGTGTTCGGGGTCCCGATCGGCACCGCGATCGGCGAAGCCCTGGGGTGGCGCATGACGTTCTGGCTGATCACGGCGCTGTCGGCCGCGGCGGTCGCGGTGCTGGCCGCCAGCCCGCCGCGGGAGACACAAGCTGTCGCGGCCGTGCCCGGCTACGCCGCCCGCCTGGCGCCGTTGCGGCAGCGGAGCGTGCTGCTGGCCCTGGCGCCGAGCCTGCTCTGGAACACGGCCAACCTGACCAGCTACACCTATCTGGGCGCGATCCTGTCGCAGCGCTTCGCGCCGCACGTCGCCGTCATCCTGTTTGCCGTCTACGGGATCGGCGGGCTGATCGGCAGCCAGTGCGGCGGCCGCCTAGTCGACCGCTTCGGGGCGATGATCCCCCTCGCCGCCTGCCTTGCGATCGCGGCCGTCAACCAGTCGCTGATGGGGCTCAGCCTGCAATCCGCCTGGATGACGGCCCCGGCGCTGGCCATCTGGTCGATCACCGGCTGGGGCACCTTCGCCCCCCAGCAGGCCCGCCTGATCGACCTCGCGCCCGGCGGCAGCGCCCTGGTGATCGCGCTCAACCATTCCGTCATCTATATCGGCGCGGCGACCGGCGCCGGTCTGGGCGGCGCCGCCCTGGCCCGGGGGCTTGCCCTGGACGACCTTCACTGGATCACCGCCGCGCTGCTGTCGGCGGCGCTGCTGGCCCTCCTCGCCACCGGCCGAAGCGCCCGCCGCTGCCATCGGCGGGCCTGACCTAGCCCCGCTGACGGCAACGGGGCGTCCCCGGCTCAGTGCAGATCCAGCGAGTCGACCGGCTGCGGCCGGCGGCTGGGGTCGTCATGCATCAGGCGCAGGAAGCTGGCGATGCTGGCCAGACCGGCAAAGCCCGCGCCGACCGCGAGGCCCAGCGCCGGGCCGCCCTGGGTGCCGGCCAGGCTGAAGCACAGCGCCACCAGCGCGGCGCCGACGGTCTGGCCGAGGAGCCGGGCCTGGGCGACGATGCCGCTGGCGCCGCCGGCGCGGTGCGGCGGGGCGGCCGCCAGCAGCGCCTTCTGGTTCGGCGCCTGGAAGAAGCCGAAGCCCCAGCCGCACAGCGCCATGCGCCAGCAGATGTCGAACACGCTCGGCTGCGCCGGCATCAGCGCCATCAGCACCATGCCGGCGCACAGGATGGCCAGGCCGATGCCGCCCAGGATGCCGGCGGCGTAGCGGTCGGACAGCCGGCCGGCGATCGGCGCCATCACCGCCACCACCAAGGGCCAGGGGGTCATCAGCAGCCCGGTCTCGACCTCGGTGCGGCCCAGCACGGTCTGGAAGTAGAAGGGCAGCGCCACGAAGGCCAGGCCCTGGGTGGCGAAGGAGCAGGCGGCGGTGACCGCCGACAGGGCGAAGATCGGCCGCCGGAACAGGTCCAGCGGCAGCATCGGCGCCGGATGGGCCGCCTGCCGGCGCAGCAGCAGCCCGCCGAACACCAGGGCGGCGGCCAGCTCCAGCCCGACCTCGAGCGGCGACGCCTCATGCGCCGCCTCACCGATGGCGATGATCAGCAGGCCGAAGGCGCCGGCGTTCAGCACGGCGCTGACCGCATCGAAGCGGTGGCCCGAGCGCCTGGTGTGCGGCAGGGTCGGCAGCGCCACGGCGAGGGCGATGACGCCGAGCGGCAGGTTGATGGCGAACAGCCATTGCCAGGAGGCGACGGCCAGGATGCCGGCCGCGACGGTGGGGCCGAGGGCCGAGAAGATGGCGACGATCAGCGTGTTGAAGCCGATGCCGCGGCCCAGCAGCCGGTTGGGATAGATGAAGCGGATCAGCGCCGCGTTCACGCTCATGATGCCGCTGGCACCGAAGCCCTGCAGCACCCGTGCCGCGGTCAGGCTGGGCAGCGACCAGGCCATGGCGCAGACCACCGAGGCGATGGTGAACAGCACCAGCCCGCCGATATAGATGGTGCGATAGCCGATGATCTCGCCCAGCGCCGCCAGCGGCAGCAGCGAGATCACCAGCGCCAGCTGGTAGGCGTTGACCACCCAGACCGAGGCCGCCGGGCTGGCCTGCAGGTCGGCGGCGATGGTCGGCAGGGCGGTGTTGGCGATGGCGATGTCCAGCACCGACATGGCGATGGCGATCGACATCGTCAGCATCGCGCCGTAGCGGCGCGGCACCGGCAGCCCGTCCGGGTGCACCACCGGCGCGGGGCGCGCTGGCTTCGTCCTCATCACATCCATCTCGGCAACCTTTTCCGGATCGGCGGCGGCCCCCTCCGGCGGGCGCATCATCGCGGCCGGGGGCGGTGGCGACCAATGCCGTGACGGCGTATCAGCCGGGACGATGCAAAAGGGCTCGGCCGCATCCGGCGCGAGCCGGATCCGGCGGCGATGCCCTGACAGCCGGGCTGGTGCCTACGGCAGCTTGCCGGTCAGCGGATGGACGGTGCGGAAGGCGGCCACGAGCCCGGCGGCCTCGCTGCGGGTGGCCAGGCTGATCCGCGGCTTGCCGGCGGCGATGTCGCCCTTGAGGTCCTTGAGCAGCGCGTCGATGCGGCCGAGCAGCTCCTCGCGCTTCAGCCCGGCCCGCTCATGCTCGACGCTATGGTCGTCGGAGACGGTCTGGAACAGCGAGCCCAGCCAGTCCACCAGCTCGTCGGCGCGGCTGAACAGCTTCTGCCGCCCGTCCTCCTCATAGACGATCACCGGCTCGATCTCGGTCGCCATGACAGGGCCCTCCCGGGAGTTGCGGCGCGCATCACGGGGATGCCTGAAGGCAACAGCGAAGCGGGGGAGTGGTTCCGTACGCACCCTCCGAACCGTCATGGCGAGGAGCGAAGCGACGTGGCCATCCAGGGGCCAGTGCGAGCGGCCCTGGATGGCCACGCCCCTGCGGGGCTCGCCATGACGAAGAGGGGAAGGCAGTCAGAGCGGAGCCGAGGGCCTTCGCCCTCCGGCCCGCCCCTTACTGATCCCCCATCTTCAGGGCGGCGATGAAGGCGCTCTGCGGAATCTCGACCTCGCCGAACTGGCGCATCCGCTTCTTGCCTTCCTTCTGCTTGTCCAGGAGCTTGCGCTTGCGGCTGACGTCGCCGCCATAGCACTTGGCCAGCACGTCCTTGCGCAGGGCGGAGATCGATTCGCGGGCGATCACCTTGCCGCCGATCGCCGCCTGGATCGCGATCTTGAACAGCTGCTTCGGGATCAGCTCCTTCAGCCGCTCGCACAGATGCCGGCCGCGGCGGTCGGCCTGGCTGCGGTGCACGATCATCGCCAGCGCGTCCACCGGCTCCTGGTTCACCAGGATCGACAGCTTCACCAGGTCGCCCTCGCGATAGCTGTCGATCTGGTAGTCGAAGCTGGCATAGCCGCGGCTGATCGACTTCAGCCGGTCGTAGAAGTCGAACACCACCTCGTTCAGCGGCAGGCGGTAGACCAGCATGGCCCGGCCGCCGACATAGGTCATCTCCACCTGCTCGCCGCGCCGCTCGGTGCACAGCTGCAGGATGCCGCCGAGATACTCGTCCGGCAGCATGATCGTGGCCTTGATCCAGGGCTCCTCGATCCGGTCGATCTGCATCACGTCCGGCATGTCGGCCGGGTTGTGCAGGTCCATCACCGACCCGTTGGTCAGGTGCAGCTTGTACACCACCGACGGCGCGGTGGTGATCAGGTCCAGGTCGAACTCGCGCTCGAGCCGCTCCTGGATGATCTCGAGATGCAGCAGGCCCAGGAAGCCGCAGCGGAAGCCGAAGCCCAGCGCGGCCGAGGTCTCGGCCTCGAAATGGAAGCTGGCGTCGTTGAGGGCGAGCTTGCCCAGGCTGTCGCGCAGCCGCTCGAAATCACCGGAATCGGTCGGGAACAGGCCGCACCAGACGACCGGGACCGAGGGCTTGAAGCCCGGCAACGGCGCGTCGGCCGGGCGGCGGTCCTCGGTGATGGTGTCGCCGACCTTGGTCTCGACGATCTCCTTGATGCCGGCGGTGACGAAGCCGACCTCGCCCGGCCCCAGCTCGCGCACCTGCACCGCCTTCGGCGTGAAGTAGCCGACGCGGTCCAGCTCGCGCGCCGCGCCCGTGGCCATGAAGCGGACCTTCTGGCCGACCTTCAGCGTGCCCTCGACCACCCGCACCAGGATGACGACGCCGAGATAGGGGTCGTACCAGCTGTCGATCAGCAGCGCCTTCAAGGGCGCGTCCGGGTCGGCCTGCTTCGGCGGCGGCAGGCGGTGGACGATCGCCTCCAGCACGTCGTCGATGCCGAGGCCGGTCTTGGCCGAGATCGGCACCGCGTCCGACGCGTCGAGGCCGATCACGTCCTCGATCTGCTGCTTCACCCGGTCGGGCTCGGCCGCCGGCAGGTCGATCTTGTTGAGGACCGGCACCACCTCGTGGTTGGCGTCGATCGCCTGGTAGACATTCGCCAGGGTCTGCGCCTCGACGCCCTGCGAGGCGTCGACCACCAGCAGCGAGCCCTCGCAGGCGGCGAGCGACCGGCTGACCTCATAGGCGAAGTCGACATGGCCGGGCGTGTCCATCAGGTTCAGCTGATAGGTCTGGCCGTCGCGGGCGGCATAGGTCAGGCGCACGGTCTGCGCCTTGATGGTGATGCCGCGCTCCCGCTCGATATCCATCGAATCGAGCAGCTGCGCCTTCATCTCGCGCTGCTCGATGCCGCCGCACCGCTCGATCAGCCGGTCCGCCAGGGTCGATTTGCCATGGTCGATATGGGCGATGATCGAGAAGTTGCGGATATGGTCCTGGGGAGTGCTCATCGGATGCCCTGGAGACGTGAACGGCCCGGACCATAAGGGCAGCGGGGCCAAAGCGAAAGGGCCCGGTCGAAGCCGGGCCCGTCCGTATCAAGGTGTGGCCGTGTCAGGATGCGGCAGGGATCAGTGCAGCTTGCCGCCGAGATCCGCGATCGCCTCGTCGAGCAGCGCCGAGCCCTTGGCCGGGTCGGACGAGATCTGCCGGCCAACCAGGTCGCGCGCCGCCGAGACGGCGACGTTGACGGCGGTCGACCGCACCTCGGCCAGCGCCTGGGCCTCGGCCTGGGCGATGCGCTCCAGCGCCATGGCCTCGCGCCGCTTCATGGCCTCCTCGATGTCCACGGCCGCCTTCTCGCGATGGCGCTGGGCATCGTGCTTGGCCCGCTCGATGATCGCCGCGGCTTCGGCCGCCGCCTCGCGCTGGCGCGCCTGCGCCTGGGCGAGATGGCCCTCCGCCTCGCTGCGCAGCCGCTCCGCCTCGGCCAGATCCTCGCGGATCTTCTCGGTGCGCTTGTCCAGCACGCCGAGGATGGATCCGCGGGCCTTGACCGCCAGCACGATCAGCAGCACCAGCAGCGCGGCGGCGAGGATCAGCTCGACCGTCTCGGAGCCGCCATGGTCCCCGCCCTCGGCGCCTTCGGCCGCATAGGCCGCGCCGATGAAGAGGTGGCTGGCGATGGTGTCGAGAACGCTCATCGGGCGCCTCCCAGCGCGCCGTCAACCGCGGCGGTCACCGCGGCCTGGTCCGGCGCGGCACCGGTCAGCTTGGCGGCCAGGACACCGGCCACCTCGGTGGCGATGTCGCGGGCATCGGCCTTGAGGTCGGCGCGGATCTTGCCGATCCGGGCCTCGGCCTCGGCGGTCCGCGACGCGAGCTCGGCGGCGAAGGCGGCCTGACGGCGCGCCGTCAGCTCCGCGATCTCCTGGTTCGCCGCGGCCATGGCGGCCTGGGCCTCGCCGCGGGCCTTGGCCAGCGCGGCTTCATAGGCCTGGGCGACCGCCTCGGTCTCGCCGCGCGCAGCCTCGGCACGCTCCAGGTCGCCGGCGATCTTCGCGGCGCGCTGGTCGATCGTCTCGGCCAGCCGCGGCAGCAGCCGGCGCGACAGCAGCCAGTACAGCGCGATGAAGACGATCGCGAGCCAGAAGATCTGCGACGCGAACCACTCGGGATTGAACTGTGGCATCTGACTCCCCCTGCCGGGCCGGCCCCGGGGCCGCTAGAGCTCTAGAGCTGCGGCCGGCCCATGACGTTAGGCAGCGAGACCGTCAGGCGAACAGCGAGATCAGCGCGACGATCAGCGCGAACAGCGCGATGGCTTCCGTCACGGCGAAGCCGATCCAGATGCTGGCGCCGATCTCTTCCTTGGCGGCCGGGTTGCGGGCGAGCGCGCCGATGTAGCTGGCCCACACATTGCCCACGCCGATGCCGGCGCCAATCATGCCGATCGCAGCGAGGCCCGCGCCGATGAACTTGGCAGCAGCAACGAGTTCCATGGTCTTTTCCTTCGGATGGATGGGTTGTTGGTGGAACGCAACGGTCGCGGGCTTGCGATCCGTCAGTGAAGGTGCAGCGCGTCGTGCAGGTAGACGCAGCTGAGAATGGTGAAGATGTAGGCCTGCAGCACGGCGATGAAGAGCTCGAGCAGCGTCAGCGGGATCAGGAAGGCGAAGGGGATGATGCCCGCGACGCCCAGCGCGATGACGAAGCCGCCGATGACCTTCAGCAGCACGTGGCCGACCGTCATGTTGGCGAAAAGTCGGACGGAGAGGCTGATCGGCCGCGACATGTAGGAGATCAGCTCGACCGGCACCAGGATCACCGCGGTCCACAGCGGCGCGCCATGCGGGAAGAACATCCGCAGGTAGCCGGCGCCGTGCCGGGCGAAGCCGATCACCGTCACGCCCAGGAAGACCACGAAGGCCAGGGCGAAGGTGACGATGATGTGGCTGGTGAAAGTGAAGGCGCCGGGAATGATCCCGATCACGTTGCCGAACAGGATGAAGATGAACAGCGTGAAGATGAAGGGGAAGTATCGCATCCCCTCCTTGCCCGCATTCTCGCGGATCATGTTGGCGACGAGCTCGTACAGCATCTCCGCGAAGGATTGCAGCCGGCCCGGCACCAGGGCCCGGCGGCTGCCGCCGAAGAACAGCACCGCGGAGGCGATGCCGGCGGCGATCACCATGAAGAGCGACGAGTTGGTGAAGGAGAGATCCAGGCCGCCGATGTCGACGTGCAGGATCTTTTCGATCTGGAATTGCTCGGTTGGCGACGCCACGCCTTATCTCCCGCCCCGGTTTCGCTCCGCCTGGTCGGCGGCCCGCTTCGCCTTCGCCGCCCGGTCCAGCTCGACGCCGGTCCGGTAGACATTCATCAAGCCGGCCACCGCACCCAGGATGAAGAACAGAATCAACAACCAGGGCCGTGTGCCGAGCCATTGGTCGAGACCCCAGCCGATTCCGGCGCCGACCACGATCGCGGCGAGCAGCTCCACCGCGATACGGAAGCCGGCGGCCATGCCAGCACGGCCGACATCGCGCCCATCATCCCCGCCCTTCTCGCGCCCCGCCCCCGGGAGCTTCGCCTTCGCCTCTCTGAGGCGACGGTCGAAATCCGAAAGCGGCGGCGGGTTTTGGTCGTTCTGGGTCACTTCGTCGGACACCCTTTCGGGCGGCGGCCACCCCCACCTCAAGCGGCGCGCACCTTAGTGACGCTCCGGGGTCCCGTCAAGGCGACAAAACCGGCCGCCGCCGCGGCATTCGCGCCGGGCATGGCAATCCGCTTTGGCGGCGCTGGCGGCGGCCCGCTCCGGCGGGCTAGACTCGGCCATGCTCAGCCCGCTCCTGGCCGTCGCGGCGATCCTCGCCGGCATCACCATCGTCTCGCTCGGCCAGGGCGTCTTCGCCACGCTGGTGCCGATCCGGCTGACCGAGGCCGGGCTGCCGGCCGACCGGGTCGGGCTGGTGGTCGCCGCCAGCGCCGTCGGCTTCCTGGCCGGCTGCCTGGTGGTCGGCCGGCTGATCCGGCTGGTCGGCCATATCCGCGCCTTCTCCGCCTTCGCCGCCGCCTCCTGCCTCGCCGGGCTGGCGCTGCCCTGGACCGTCGGCCTGCCCGGCTGGTTCCTGCTGCGCCTGGCCATGGGCTTCTGCTCCGCCGGGCTGTTCATGGTGGCGGAGAGCTGGCTGAACGAGCTGACGCCGCGGCATCTGCGCGGCCGGATCCTGACCAGCTACGTCGTCGTGGTGATGCTGGCGCTGGGCGCCGGCCAGGCGCTGCTGACCGTGGTCGACACCCGCGACGTGCTGCCCTTCGTCCTGGCCTCCGCCGCCTTCACCCTGGCGCTGATCCCGGTGACGCTGACCCGGTCGCGCCACCCCAGCGTGCCGCACCGGATCCGCCCGATCCTGCGCAAGGCCTACCGCAACTCGCCGGTCGGCGCGGTCGGCTGCGTCGTGGTCGGGCTGGTGGCGGCGACGCTGCAGGGCGTGGCCCCGGTCTGGGGCGTGCATCGCGGCTTCTCCACCGCCGAGATCGCGACGCTGATGGCGGCGACCCAGATCGGCGGCCTCTTGTGCCAATGGCCGCTGGGCTGGCTGTCGGACCGGATCGACCGGCGCTGGGTGATCCTGGGCGCGTCCCTGTGCACCATCGTCGCCGCGGTCGGCAGCATCGCCGCCGAGGCGGCCAGCTTCACCCTGCTGATCGTGCTGTTCGCGCTGTGGGGCGGCATGGCCGAGGCGATCTACCCGCTGTCGGTCGCCCATGCCAACGACCACGCCAAGCCGCAGGACTACGTGCCGCTGGCCGGGACGCTGCTGATCCTGTGGTCGATCGGCTCCTCCGCCGGGCCCCTGGCGGCGACGGTGGCGATGGAACGGTTCGGGCCGGATGCCCTCTTCGTCTATGTCACGGTGCTGGTCGGGGCCTTCGCCGGATTCGTGCTGTGGCGCATGGCCCGGCGCGGCCGGGTTGCGGCCGGCGAGGCGGAGCATTTCGTCGGCCTGGCCGCCGGCTCCAGCCCTGCCCCGGCCGAGCTGGACCCCCGCATCCGCCCCGAGGACGAGGCCGAGTGCGAGCCGGGCTATGACGACTGCGAGGACTTGCCGTCACCGCAGCAGAGCCGGTGATTCCCTCCCGGCCGGAACTGCTCTAGGGTCGCGGCCTCGTCTCCCGAAGGGCTCCCCATGCGCATCGCCACCTGGAACATCAACTCCGTCCGCCTGCGCCAGGAGCTGGTGCTGCGCCTGATCGACGAGGCGGCGCCCGACATCGTCTGCCTGCAGGAGACCAAGACCCCGGACCACAGCTTCCCGCACCAGCCCTTCGTCGACCGCGGCTACCGCCACATCGCGATCGCCGGGATGAAGGGCTACAACGGCGTCGCCGTGATCTCCCGCCTGCCCTTCGAGAGCCACGAGATCCGCCACTGGTGCGGCAAGGAGGATTGCCGCCACATCGCCATCCGCCTGCCGGACGGGGTCGAGGTGCACAATCTGTACATCCCGGCCGGCGGCGACATCCCGGACCCGGCGGTGAACGAGAAGTTCGCCCACAAGCTGCAGTTCCTGGACGAGATGACGGCCTGGTGGCCGCAGAACCGCACGCGGGACCAGAAGATGATCCTGGTCGGCGACCTGAACATCGCGCCCTTGGAGAACGACGTCTGGTCGCACAAGCAGCTCTTGGACGTGGTCAGCCACACCCCGATCGAGGTCGAGAAGCTGGGGGCGATGCAGTCGACCCTGGGCTGGGTCGACAGCGCCCGCACCTTCGTGCCGCCGGAGGAGAAGCTGTACACGTGGTGGAGCTATCGCGCCGCCGACTGGGAGCTGTCGAACCGCGGCCGGCGCCTGGACCACATCTGGGTCACCCCGCCGCTGGCCGGCGGGCTGAAGGCCCACCGCACCCTGCGCGAGGCCCGCGGCTGGGAGCCGAAGCCGAGCGACCATGTCCCGGTGGTGGTCGACGTCGAAATCTAGGGATTACAACGGCTGCCGGCTTCTCGCGTTGCCTCTCCCGCTTGCGGGAGAGGCAACGCGAAGAGCAGGGCCTTCTACTTGGCCGGCCTTCGGTACAGGTAGTACCGCCCGGGCGAGACGCCGTCTGGCTCGGGCAGCTCCTCCCAGCCGGTGCCGGCGAAGCCGATATTGGCGACGACCATGCCGCCCGGCGCCAGCACCGGGCCGAGCAGCGGCGCCAGCGCCGCCGCCAGCGACCGGTTGGCGACGTCGTCGCCGGTGCCGAGATCGGCATGGATCAGCGCCATGCCCGCGGGATGCGCCGCGACGAAGGCCGGCATGGTCTCCAGCACCTCGCCCAGCACCATGCGGTCGCGCGGCGGGATGCAGCCGGGATGGGCGGCGATGTGGCGGTCGAACACCCAGATCGCGCGGTCCGGCATGGACTCGCGCAGATGGTCGTAGGTGCGGCCGTTGCCGAGGCCGAGTTCCATGACGTCGCCGGGCAGGCCGGCGATCTCGCGCGCGGCCCAGTCGAGGCAGGTGCGCTGCGCCTGCATCCGGCGGATGAAGCTGTCGAGGCGGCTCACGATCCGGGTCAGGCCGTCAGCCGGGCGCGGGCCGCTTCCTTGGTGGTCCGTTCGAGACGCAGCGCCAGGACGCGCATGATCTCGATCGCCATCTGGGGAAACTCGGTGATCATGCGGAAGAACTGGTCCTTGGCGATGACGAGGGCGGTGACGTCGGTGCGCGCCTGCACCGTGGCGGTGCGCGGCACGTCGCAGAGGATGGCGATCTCGCCGACGAAGTCGTTGCGCCCGACGCCGGCGACGGTCTGCGGCCCGCCATCGGTCTCGAGCACCACATCGGCCTCACCGTCGATGATGATGAAGGCGGCGCGGCCGATCTCCCCCTGCCGGCACAGCACCTGCCCCGCGGGGAAGCGGACACGCTCGCTGGTGAAGGCGAGAAGCTTCAGCTTCGACGTGTCGATATTGGCGAAAAGCGGGATCCGCTTCAGCAATTCGACTTCTTCCGCAAGGCTCACCGATCTGTCCTCCAGCTCCCTGTTCGCATTCTACTCCGCTTCCAGCAATTCGTGCAGCGCGCTGCCGTTGCGGTTCAGCGTCTGGAAGTCGCCGCGCTCGACGATGCGGCCATGCCGCACCACGACGATGTCGGCGAACTCCCGCGCCATGCTGGGCCGATGCACGCCCCAGATCAAGCCGCGGCCGTCGCGCAGCTCGCGGATCGAGCGGTGGACCCGGCTCTGCGCCACCCCGTCGAGGGCCGAGGTGGCCTCGTTCAGCAGCAGCAGGTCGGCGTTCTTGAGCAGCGCCCGGCCCAGCCCGACCTTCTGCCGCTGCACCGCCGACAGTCGGCTGCCGGCGACGCCGACCGAGAAGTCGAGCCCGACCGCGATGACGCTGTCGCGCAGCTCGACCTCGTCGACCACGGTCTGGATCAGGGTCTGCACCCGCTCCGCCGCGTCCGGCCGGCCATAGCGGATCTTGCCGAACAGGATGTTGTCCTGCAGCGACGCGGCCTCGTTGAAGCGCCCGGCGTCGAAGAACTCGATGAAGGGCCGCAGATCCGCCGGCAGCTCGGCCGCGAACACCTTGCGGGCCTCGAGCAGCCGCTGCTGCAGGTCGGCCTCGAACACGCCCAGGCGGTGCCGGGACGGCACCAGCTTGAACGGCAGCGACAGCAGGCGGGTGCGGTCGGCCGGGCGCAGCGCCGCCGTGCCCTCCTTCTTCGCCCGCATCACGATCGGCTGGAACTCCGGCAGATCCTCCGAGCCGATGAAGCTGAACTGCTCGAAGAACTCGTGGCCGGGCGGCAGGTCGGCGAACAGCTCGACCATGGTCTCGGCCATCTGGGCGCCGACCTGGATGAACTCCTCCATCAGGCCGGTGCGCTGCAGCACCGACAGGACATACTCGTTCTCGGCCAGCGCATCATAGGCGAAGACCGGACCGACCGGCGTGCCGAACAGCAGGTTCTCGGCCACCGAGGCGGAGCTGTTGAAACGGTCGGAATCGTACAGCTCGACCAGGTCGCCGAGGTCGCTTTCGGCCAGGATCTTGCGCACCGAGACGCGCGCCGCCAGCACCCGGTCGGCGATCTCCGGCGCCTTGTCGGCGTCGATCGTGCCGTTCAGCCCGATGCGGTAGACGTCCTGCTCCATGTCGACGGCCTGCAGGATCTCCAGCGCCTTGTCCTGCAGCGCCTCCGGCCCATCAACACCTGCAGCCTGGTAGTCGATCCAGTCGGCGTTGATGTCGAAATCGGTGTTGCCGGCCGCCTGCGCCTCCGACGCCCGCCGGGCCCGGCGGCGCTTGCCGTCATCGTCGTACTGCGCCTCGTGCAGCGGCCGGTGGCACAGGCCGTAATACAGGTTCTGGCGCAGCGTGCCGGTGAACATGTAGCTGTGCGCGCCGACATAGGCGAAGCGGCGGCCGATCACCGCCTCGCTCAGCGTCTCGTAGTCATGGTCGCCGAGCCGGATCTTGCCGCTGGTCGGCTCGATCAGCCGCGCCATCATCAGCATCAGCTCGTCCTTGCCGACGCCGGCCCCGACCACCGCGACCTGGCCGTCGGTCGGGAAGGCGGCGGTCAGCCCCTCGATCATCGTCATGCCGCTGTCGTCGACCAAGGCGACGGCGGAGAAGGTGAGCTCCCTCGGCAGCGGGCCCTCGATCACCTGGTCGCCGGTGATGCGCTCGAGCGGCAGCAGCTCGGGCGGCTGGAACTGCTCCACCACCTGCTCGTACTTGATCCGGACGTCGGCCTGGCTCTGGTAGTAGTCGAGCAGGTCCTTCCACGGCGAGGCCAGGTCCTTGTAGGCCGCCAGCACCGCCACCAGCGCGCCGAGCTGGATGTCGCCGCGGATCACCAGATAGCCGCCGATCGAATAGAAGAAGAACGGTGTCAGCTGGTTGATGAAGTTGTTCAGGAACTTGATGAAGAACTTGCGGTTGTAGATCTCGAACCGGATGTCGTAGATCGTTCCCAGCCGGTCGGAGAAATCCGCCAGATGCACGGCGGTGGCATCATTGGCGTGCATGTCGGTGATGCCGGACACGGATTCGCCGATGCGGTCCGCCAGCTTGCGCACGGTGCGCACCCGCTCCTTGCCCAGCTGGTTCACCCGCTTCTGCAGCCGCGGGATCAGCCAGCCCTGCAGCGGATACAGCGACACCGCCGCCGCCCCCAGGATCGGGTCCTGGACGAAGATGAAGTAGATGTAGACCAGGAGCGTCCCGGCCGACCAGATCGGCTGGACGAAGGCGTCGCCGATGAAGCCGCCCAGCGGCTCGACCTCCGAGGTGATCATCGGGATCATCTCGCCCTGCGAGGTCTTGCGGAAATGCGGCAGCGGGAAGCGCAGGATCCGGCAGTACAGCTCGTAGCGCATGCGGCGCAGCATGCGTTCGCCCAGCTTGCCCTTGTAGACGTTGATGTAGAGCTTGAAGCCGCCGTTGATGAACACCAGCGCCAGGAACAGGAACGACAGCAGCAGCAGGTATTCGATCCGGTCGAACTGGTAGCCGAACACCGCCTTCGGGAAATCACCCGCATGCTTGTCGTCGATGGCGCCGTTGACGATCTGCTTCGGCAGATCCAGCGAATAATAGACAAAAGGAAACGAAATCAGCGTGATGATGAGGATATAGACCTGCTCGCGGCTGCTGTGCCGCAAGATGAACTTGAAGATATTGGAATCCATCGCGATCCAGGTCCAGCCTCGCCGGGCATCGGCCGGACCATAGCCTGAACTTTCGATGCCGCAAAGCATGTGACGATGGTCACCATCCGCCGCCATTCAAGGCAAAGGGTCAGGATGACGGGTCCGAAGCCTTCGTGCTAAAAGCGCGCCGGGTGGCACCCGCCGCCCGCGTGCCCGTTCCGGTTCCAGGTGACAAGGCTGCATGGCGAAGCGCCCCGCTCAGGCCCGCATCCTGATCTACAGCCACGACAGCTTCGGCCTCGGCCATCTGCGCCGTTGCCGCACCATCGCGCATGCGCTGGTGGCGCGGCACAGCGACCTGTCGGTGATGATCCTCTCCGGCTCGCCGATCATCGGCAGCTTCGACTTCCGCAGCCGGGTCGACTTCGTCCGCATCCCCGGCGTGATCAAGCTGCGCAACGGCGACTACACCTCGCTGTCGCTGCACATCGACATCGAGGAGACGCTGGCCATGCGCGCCTCGATCATCGAGCACACGGCGGCGATCTTCGATCCCGACCTGTTCATCGTCGACAAGGAGCCGCTGGGCCTGCGCGGCGAGGTCAAGCAGACGCTGGAGATGCTGCGCGACCGCGGCACCCGCACCGTGCTGGGCCTGCGCGACGTGATGGACGAGCCGTCGCTGCTGGCCCCGGAATGGGAGCGCAAGAACGTCGTCCCGGCGCTGGAGAGCCTGTACGACCAGCTGTGGATCTACGGCCTGCCGGAGATCTGCGACCCGCTGGAGGACATCGAGCTGCCCGAATCGGTACGCACCCGCATGACCTATACCGGCTATCTGCGCCGGCGGGCGCCGACCAATGTTCCGGCCGAGGCAGCGCCGCTGCGCGACCCCTACATCCTGGTCACGCCGGGCGGCGGCGGCGACGGCGAGGACCTGGTCGACTGGGTGCTGTCGGCCTATGAGCTGGACCGGTCGATGCCCTGCGCCGCGCTGATCGTGCTGGGACCGTTCATGCAGCGCGAGCGTCAGGCCGAGTTCATGGCCCGCGCGGCGCAGCTGGACGATGTCGAGGTCATCACCTTCGACGCCCGGATCGAGCATCTGATGATCCGCGCCGCCGGCGTCGTCGCCATGGGCGGCTACAACACCTTCTGCGAGATCCTGTCCTTCGACAAGCGGGCGCTGCTGGTGCCCCGGGTGCGGCCGCGGCTGGAGCAGCATATCCGCGCCTCCCGCGCCGCCGAGCTCGGCCTGGTCAGCATGCTCGACCAGGACGGGCCGGGGGATCCCGCGGTGATGGTGCGGGCGTTGCGGGCCCTGCCCGACCAGCCGCTGCCCTCGACCCGGTTCCTGCCCGGCCTGCTCGACGGTCTCGACGCCGTCGACCGGTTGGCCATGGACGCCATCGACCCGCCTTCCACGATCCGCGCGACGGCCTGAGACAGCATGACCGAGAGAGTGCAGAGCGAGGGCCTGACCGCCATCGTGGTCAAGGGCTATCCGCGGCTGTCGGAGACCTTCATCGCGCAGGAGATCCTGGGCCTGCAGCAGCTGGGCCAGCGCCAGCTGATCGTGTCGCTGCGCCACCCGACCGACACCCAGGTGCATGAGCTGAACCGCCGCATCACCGCGCCGGTGCTGTACCTGCCGGAATATTTGTACCAGGAGCAGCCGCGGGTGGCGGCGGCGCGCGACTGGGCCCGGCGCCAGCCCGGCTACGCCGCCGCCTATGCCGCCTTCCGCCGCGACTACCGGCGCGACCCGACGCCGAACCGCTGGCGCCGCTTCGGCCAGGCCTGCGTGCTGGCGCAGGAGCTGCCGCCGGAGACGTCCTGGATCTATGTCCATTACCTGCACACCCCGGCCTCGGTCGGCCGCTACGCCGCGCTGATCCGCGGCCTGCCCTGGAGCGTCTCGGCCCACGCCAAGGACATCTGGACGACGCCGGAGTGGGAGTTGCGCGAGAAGCTGGCCGAGGTGCGCTGGGCCGCCACCTGCACCGCGGTCAACCACGCCTATCTGGCGCAGCTGGCGCCGGAGCCGGCGCGCGTGTCGCTGGTGCATCACGGGCTGGATTTCGGCCGCTTCCCCGACCCGATCGCCCGGCCACGCCGCGACGGCCGGGACCCGAACGACCCGGTGCGGCTGATCTCGGTCGGCCGTGCCGTGGAGAAGAAGGGCTTCGACCGGCTGCTGGACGCCTTCGCCGCGCTGCCGCCCGGCCAAGCCTGGCACTGGACCCATATCGGCGGCGGCGCGCTGCTGAAAGAGCTGCGGGCCCAGGCCAAGCATCTGGGCCTGGCCGACCGGATCGAATGGCGCGGCGCCCTGACCCAGGACGCAGTGCTGGCGGCGCTGCTCGACTCCGACCTGTTCGTGCTGACCGCCCGCATCGCCGCCGACGGCGACCGCGACGGTCTGCCGAACGTGCTGATGGAGGCGCAGGCCACCGGGCTGTGCTGCCTCGCCACCTCGGTCTCGGCGATCCCGGAGCTGATCCTGGACGGCGAGACCGGGGTGCTGGTGCCGCCGGACAATATGCCGGCCGCGGCCGACGCCCTGTCCGGCCTGATCGCCGACCCGGCCCGCCGCGCCAAGCTGGGCGCCGCCGGCGCCGCACGGGTGCGGCGCGACTTCGGCTTCGCCATCGGCCTGGGCAAGCTGGCCCGCCGCTTCGGCCTGCCGCAACCCGGATGAGAATCGCCTTCTACGCGCCGATGAAGCCGCCCGGGCACCCCGTGCCGTCGGGCGACCGGCGCGTGGCGCGCCTCTTGATCGAGGCGCTGCGGCGCGGCGGGCACGAGGTGCGAATTGCCAGCCGGCTGCGCAGCTGGGACTCCGGGCTGGACCCGGCCCGGCCGGGGCGGATCGAGGCGCTGGGCGCCCGCATCGCCGACCGGCTGGTACGGCGCTGGCAGGCCGGCGGGGACGACCGGCCCGACCTCTGGTTCACCTACCACCTGTACCACAAGGCGCCGGACTGGCTGGGGCCGCCGGTGGCCGCGGCGCTGGGCATCCCCTATGTCGCGGCCGAGGCGTCGCATGCGCCGCGCCGGGCCGAGGGGCCCTGGGCCGCCGGGCATCGCGCGGCGGAGGCGGCGATCCGCCGGGCCGCGGCGCTGATCACCTTCAGCGGCCGGGACGCGGCCGGCCTGTCGGCCCTGGTGCCGGCGGAGCGCATCGTCCGCCTGCCGCCCTTCCTCGACGCCGCCCCCTTCGCCGCCCTGCCCCGCCGCACCGCGGAGCCGCCGCGGCTGATCGCGATCGGCATGATGCGGGAGGGCGACAAGGAACGGTCCTACATCCTGCTGGCCGATGCCCTGCGAAGACTCGGCGGCCGGTCCTGGATCCTGGAGGTGATCGGCGACGGCCCGGCCCGGCCGCGGATCGCGCCGCTGTTCGACCCCGTCCGCACCGTGTTCCGCGGCGCGCTGCCGCCCGAATCGCTGCCGGCGGCGCTGGCCGGGGCCGACCTGTTCGTCTGGCCGGCGATCAACGAGGCCTTCGGCATGGCGCTGCTGGAGGCGCAGGCGGCCGGGCTGCCGGCGGTGGCCGGGGCGGCCGGCGGCCCGGGTGGCGGCGTGGCCGCGATCCTGCGC
>NZ_NHON01000075.1 GCF_002195995.1 Inquilinus limosus | reverse complement strand
CCCCTCACCCTCCCGCCGCGTTGGCGGCGGGAGGGTGAGGGGGCTACCCTTCCACGGTGCCAATCACCGCCAGGCAGTCGCCGGCCTTGACCAGCCCCGGGAAATGCCGGGCGGCCAGGATGCCGTCGAGGGCCGCGCGGTACTCGGCGGGCGCCTGGCCGGTGCGATCGACCGGGTGGATGCGGGCGATGACGTCGCCCTTCTTCACCGGCTCGCCCAGATCGACGCAGGTCTCGGCCATGCCGTCCTGCTCGGCGAAGCGGAAGCAGTCGGCGGACGGCATGTCGAGCCAGCGGCTGGGCGCACGCTCGACCTCGCCCTCAAGGATGCCGGCATGGCGCAGCAGGTTGCGCACGCCGCGCTTGGCGATGCCGGCTGTGCGCGCCGTGGCGGTGCCGCCGCCGCCCAACTCCGTCGTCACGAAGACCTTCCCCGCCGCCTCGGCCGCGGTGTCGTACATACCGACCGCGTCGATCTCCAGCATCCGCATCGACCAGGGGGCGGAGAACGCCTCCACCGCCGCGAAGCAGCGCGCCTCCTGGTCCTTGTCGGGCAGGATGTGGGCGGCGGCGAAGGGCACGAAGTCGAGCGTGCGGCCGCCGGAGTGGAAGTCGAGCACGATGTCGGCCAACGGCAGCAGGTGGCGCTGGAAATAGTCGGCGATCTTCTGCGTCGGCGTGCCGTCCGGCCGGCCGGGGAAGCTGCGGTTCAGATTGCCCTTGTCGATCGGCGAGGTGCGGGTGCCGGCGCGGAAGGCGGGATAGTTCATCGCCGGGACGATGATCACCCGACCCCGGACCTGCGCCGGGTCCAGCGTCCGCGCCAGATCGAACAGGGCGATCGGCCCTTCGTATTCGTCGCCGTGATTGGCGCCGGTGAGGAGGGCGGTCGGCCCCTCTCCGTTCTTGATCACCGCGACCGGGATCATCACCGAGCCCCAGGCGGAATCGTCGCGGCTGTAGGGCAGGCGCAGCGTCCCGTGCTGCACCCCGTCGCGGCCGAAATCGACCGACGGGACGATCGGCGAGGGCGGCAGATCGAGAACCGTCATGGCTTGACGAAGAGCTGGCGCGGCACGTCGGCCAGGATCTCGACGCCGCTGTCGGTGATGGCGATGCTCTCGGTGATCTCGAGCCCCATGTCTTCCAGCCACAGCCCGGTCATGAAGTGGAAGGTCATGCCGGGCTCCAGCACGGTGCGGTCGCCGGGGCGCAGGCTCATGGTGCGCTCGCCCCAGTCGGGCGGGTAGCTGAGGCCGATCGGATAGCCGGTGCGGTTGTCCTTGATGATCCCGTATTTCTTGAGCACGGCGAAGAAGGCGTTGGCGATGTCCTCGCAGGTGTTGCCCGGCCGTGCCGCGCCCAGGCCGGCCTCCATCCCCTCCAGCACCGCCTTCTCGGCATCGACGAAGGCCTGGGTCGGCTTGCCCAGGAACACGGTGCGCGACAGCGGGCAGTGGTAGCGCTTGTAGCAGCCGGCGATCTCGAAGAAGGTGCCCTCCCCCGACCGCATCGGCTTGTCATCCCAGGTCAGATGCGGGGCCGAGGCGTCGGCGCCGGAGGGCAGCAGCGGCACGATCGCCGGGTAGTCGCCGCCGAAACCCTCAACCCCGCGGATGCCGGCGTCGTAGATCTCCGCCACCAGGTCGTTCTTGCGCAGGCCGGGCTCGACCTTCTCGACGATCCGCCTGTGCATCGCCTCGACGATGCGGGCCGCCTTGCGCATGTAGTCCAGCTCCTGCGGGCTCTTCACCGCGCGCTGCCAGTTCACCAGCGCGGTGGCGTCGGCGAAGCGGGCATTGGGCAGGTGGCGCTGCAGCGAGGCGAAGGCGGCGGCGGAGAACCAGTAATTGTCCATCTCGACGCCGATCGACAGGCGGCCCCAGCCGCGCGAGTCGATGATGCCGGCCAGCCGGTCCATCGGGTGCCGCTCGGTCGACTGCACGTAATGATCCGGATAGCCGATGATGTTGTCATGGGCGAGATAGGCGGTACGCTTGGCGCCGTTGGCATCCTGGCCGCGGCCGTACCAGATCGGCTCGCCCTCCGGCGGCACCAGCACGCCCTGGTGGACGTAGAAGGACCAGCCGTCATAGCCGGTCAGCCAGGCCATGTTCGACGGGTCGCTGACCCATAGCAGGTCGATGCCCCGGCGGGCCATGGCGGCACGGGTCTTGGCGAGCCGCGCGGCATATTCCTCGCGGCTGAAGTTGAGCTCTACGGACATGCTGTGCCTCTCAGCTTTCGAAGGATGTGCCCACCCCGGCGGCGGCGACGCGGCCGCGGGCCAGGGTGGCGATGGCGGTGTCCTGGACGCCGGTGCCGGTCAGGTCGGCGACGGTGATGGCGGCGGCGGAGGGCCGGCCGGGCGCCGTGCCGGCGATGACGGCGCCGATCTCAGGGAAGACCGCGTCGGCGGCGACGGTCCCCGCGGCGATGGCGTGGTGCAGCTCGCCCAGCCGGCGGGTCTGGGCCAGGCTGTCGGCGACGTAGAGATCGGCGCGAGCGAGAATGGCCGGATCCAGCTCGTTCTTGTGCTCGGCGTCCGAGCCCATGGCGGTGACGTGCTGGCCGGGCGACAGCCACTCCGCCCGCAGGATCGGCTCGGCCGCCGGGGTGGTGGTGACGATGATGTCGGCGCCGTCGACTGCTTCCTGCGGCGCCGCCTCGGCGTGGACGGCGAGGCCCAGCTCGTCCGACAGCTTCACCGCCAAAGCCTGCGCCCGGCCGACGTCGCGCGCCCAGATCCGGGCCTCGGCGATCGGCCGCACCAGGGTCAGGGCCTTGAGCTGCAGCCGAGCCTGCACCCCGGCGCCGAACACCGCCGCCACCCGGGAGTCCGGGCGGGACAGATGCTTGGCCGCGACCGCGCCGGCGGCGGCGGTGCGGACATCGGTCAGATAGCCATTGTCGAGGAACACGGCGTCGACCAGCCCGGTTTTGGCGCTGAACAGCACCATCAGCCCGTTGGTGCTGGGCAGGCCGAGCGTCGGATTGTCGAAGAAGCCGGGGCTGATCTTGATGGCGAAGCCGTCGAGGCCGGGCACATAGGCGGTCTTGACGTCGACCTCGCCGCGATGCTCGGGGATGTCGAGGCGCAGGATCGGCGGCATCGCCACAGCCTTGGTGGCCAGCGCCAGGAACGCGTCCTCGACGCAGGCGACGGCGTCGCGGTCGAGCGGGACGGCGCGGCGCAGCTCCGCCTCCGTCACGATGGTCATGCGGGGCACGGCGTGTCCTCCCAGGCGCCGCTCACGATCCTGCGGTGCAGCGCCATGTCGATGTTGCGGCCCGAGACCACCAGGACGGTCGGGCCGGATAGGGTGAGCTTGCCGGCCAGCAGCGCGCCGATGCCGACCGCGCCGCCGCCCTCGACGATCTCCTGCTCCGCCGCATAGGCGTGGTCGATGGCGGCGGCGATCTCGGCCTCGGTGAGCAGCGCCGCCTCGTCCAGGAGGTCGCGGGCCAGGGCGAAGGTATGGCGGTTGTCGAGGCCGATGCCGCCGCCCAGCGAATCCGCCAGGGTCGGCAGTTCCGCGGTCGCGACCGGGCGACCGGCGGCGAGGCTGTCGCGCATCGCCGGGCCGCGCGCCATCGACACGCCGACCATGCGGACCTGCGGCCGCAGCCCCTTGACCGCGGCGGCAACGCCGCCGAACAGGCCGCCGCCGGACAGCGGCACCACCACCTGCGCCACATCGGGCAGGTCGGCGACGATCTCGAGGCCGATGGTGCCCTGGCCGGCGATCACGTCCGGGTGGTCGAAGGGCGGGATGGCGGTGAAGCCCTCCTCCGCCACCAGCCGGTCGACCTCCTTCTGCGCATCATCCTGGGACCGGCCGACGATGCGGATCTCGGCGCCCAGCGCGCGGATCGCCACGACCTTGTTCTCCGGCACCAAGGCGGACATGCAGACGACGCAGCGCAGGCCCTGGCGGGCGGCGGCATGGGCCAGGCCGCGGCCGTGATTGCCGGTCGAGGCCGCGGCGATACCGACCTTTCGCGCCTCCGGCGGCAGCGACAGCACCGCGTTGGTGGCGCCGCGCAGCTTGAAGCTGCCGGTGGTCTGCCTGGTCTCCAGCTTGAGGAACACCGGCGCCCCGGCGCGCTCGGACAGCGCGGCTGAGCGGACCAGCGGCGTCCGCGCCACCTCTCCGGCGATGCGGTCGGCGGCGGCGCGGATGGTGTCGAGGGTGACGGCGTGGGTCACCGGGCGGGCCTCGCCGTCCGGAGAGAGACGTAGGTTGGGTTCGCTCTTGGCGAACCCAACATCGTGGTGGCAGCGCCAGCCTGTTGGGTTCGCATCCGCGAACCCAACCTACGATTCTTGCTGTCATGCCCGGGCTTGACCCGGGCATCCAGGAAATCCCGATGCCGCTCTGGGTGGCCCCTGGATTGCCGGGTCAAGCCCGGCAATGACAATGAAGAGAGTGGACGAAGAGCCATCTCCCCGCCCCTCACAGCGCCATCAGCCGGCCGAGCTCCGGCCGGGGGTGGTCGTCGCCGCACAGGCGCAGGGCCATCCAGGCGGTGGCGAGGTTGCTGGTCACCACCGGCCGGCCGATCCGCTGCTCGATCTCCGCCACGACCCCGGCGGCGCGCAGGGCGGTGCAGGAGATGAACAGCGCCTCGGCGTCCGGCGCCATCGCCACCTCGGCCGCTTCCACGATCGACGACAGGCTGATCCGCGCCATCTCGCGGTCGTCGTCGAGGCCGAGGCAGGTGAAGCGGGCGATGTCATGGCCGTGGCCGGCGAAATACTCGGCCATCGGCCGGCTGGTCTCGACCGTGTAGGGCGTCAGCACCGCGATCCGGCGCGCGCCCAGCGCCTCCAGCCCGCGGCGCGCGGCGAGCGGCGGGGTGACCACGGTGACGCCCGGCTTGGCCTGACGGATCGCCTCCTCGATCGCGTCGTCGCCCATCACCACCGAGGCCGAGGTGCAGGAGTAGCAGACGAGGTCGAGGTCCTCTTCGGGCAGGATCAGCCCGGCGCCCTCGGCAAGGCGCGGCTGCATCCGGCGCAGGTTCTCCGGCGTGGTCGGGTTGGCATAGGCGATGCGGGCGACATAGAGGCCGATCCGGTCGCTCGCCACCATGCGGCGGAAATCCGGCTCGCTGGTGTGGTCGGTCGCCAGGATGACGAGGCCGATCCGCTTCGGCAGCGGCCGGTCGTCGAAGCTGAGCGGCAGGGCGGACCGTTCGATCTCGATCATCATCGGCTCCGGGTCAGCGCAGCGGCCGGAAGCGGCGCTCCAGATAGCGGAGGCCGATCACGGCGATCAGGCTGATGACGAGGAAGAAGGCGCCGACCAGCGTCATCGGCTCCAGGTAGCGGTAGTTGAAGTTGGCGACGCTGCGGGCCTGGTTCATCAGCTCCAGCACCGTGATGGCGGAGAGCAGCGGCGTCTCCTTGAACATGGCGATGAAGTAGTTGGCCAGCGCCGGCAGCATCGGCGGGATCGCCTGCGGCAGGATCACATGGCGCCAGCTCTGCCCCGCGGTCAGGTTGCAGGCCTTCGCCGCCTCCCACTGGCCGCGCGGCGTGTTGTCGATGCCGGCGCGGTACACCTCCGCCGTGTAGGTGGCGTAGTGCAGGCCGAGGCCGATCACCCCGGCGGTCAGGGGCGGCAGCGTCAGGCCGAGATCCGGCATGATGTAGAACAGGAAGTAGAGCTGCACGAGCAGCGGCGTGCCGCGGATGAACTCGATCACGAAATTGACGATGCGCGCCAGCCAGCGGCGGCGGGTCCGGCGCAGCAGGGCGAGGCCGAGGCCCAGCACCACCGCCAGGGCATAGCCGAGGATGGTGGCCAGGATGGTGATCTTCACGCCCTCGATCAGGGTCGGGAGGATCTCGGCGACGAAGGCCCAGTCCCAATCCATGGCTCAGCTCCGCACGCCGTCGAGGCCGCGGGCCAGGCGGCGCTCCAGCGCCCGCACGCCCGCCGAGATCAGCATCGCCAGCGCGAAATAGATCACCAGGATGGTGAGGAAGGGGAAGGCGGTGCTGCCGGTCTGGGCCCGCACGATCTGGGCCTGGAAGGTCAGGTCGGTCAGCGAGATCAGCGACACCACGGCGGTGGCCTTCAACAGCTCGATGGCGTTGTTGCCGAAGGTCGGCAGCATCAGCACGAAGGCCTGGGGCAGGATGACGTGCCACAGGCTCTGCCGCCGGGTGAGGTTCAGGGCGACGCAGGCCTCGCGCTGCTCGCGCCCGATCGACTGCACGGCGCCGCGCACCACCTCGGCGCCATAGGCCCCGACATTGAGGCCGAGGGCCAGCACGCCGGCCAGCAGCGGGCTGAGCTCGAACCCGGCCAGCGGCAGCACGAAATAGATCCAGAACAGCTGCACGAAGATCGAGGTGCCGCGGAAGAACTCGACATAGGTCGTGGCGACGGTGCGGATTGCCCAGTTCGACGAGATCCGCCCCAGCCCGGCCAGGAAGGCGACCACCAGCGCCAGGGCGCAGCCCAGCACCGTCAGCTCGATGGTCACCCAGGCGCCGTCGAGGATCAGCCCGAGATAGCCTTCCCAGTCGGTCATGCGGCGGCTCGCCAAGGAAGGGGGACGGCTTCGTAGGTTGGGTTCGCGGGTGCGAACCCAACATGGCGAAGACCCGGCCATGCCGTGTTGGGTTCGCCATGGCGAACCCAACCTACGAGGAGCGTGAGCGCCGACCCGACCCGCCCCTCGCTGTCATGCCCGGGCTTGACCCGGGCATCCAGAAGATGCCGAGACCCTCTGGATTGCCGGGTCAAGCCCGGCAATGACAGGAAGGGGAAGGGTAAGAACACGTCGGGCCTCTCCTCCTGCCTCAGTTCGGGCCGCCGCACATCGCGTCGCGGTTGGTCTCGAGCGCGACCTTGGCCGAGAAGCCGTAGGGCTCGACGATCTTGGCGAATTCGCCGGACTGCTTCAGCGCCGCCAGCTCCTTGTCGAAGGCGTCGCGCAGCGCCGTGTCCTGCTTGCGGAAGGCGGCGCCGTCGCAATAGACCGGCGCGTTCTTCACCGGCCCGACCATCTCGATGTTCGGATCGGACGCCTTCTTCAGCAGGTCCTGGATCGACAGGATCGGCAGCGAATAGGCGTCGATGCGGCCATCCTGCAGCATCTTGATGCCGCTCTGCCCGTCCGGCACCACGATCACCCGCTCGCGCGGCACCCCGGCCTCCAACGCCAGCCGCTCCTCGGTGCCGCCGCCCGGCGCGCCGATCTTGGCGTCCGGGTTGGCAGCGATGTCGGCATAGCTCTGGAAGTTCGACGGGTTGCCCTTCTTCACCGCGAAGGCCTCGCCGTCGCACAGGATCGGCTGGGAATAGGCCACGGCGCGGCAGCGCTCCGGCTTCATGAACAGGCCGGCGGTGACGGCGTCGAAGCGGCGCGCCTGCAGGCCGGGGATCATGGCGCCGTATTCCGAGATCGAGGCGACGACGTCGGGCACGCCCATGCGCTTGAACACCTCGCGCGCCACGTCCGGCCCGGCGCCGGAGACCTTGCCGTCCGCCGCCACCGCGGTGAAGGGCGGCTCGTTGGCGATGGCGATGCGGGCGAAGCCCTGCTCCTTCAGGTTCTCCAGCGTGTCGGCCGCGGCCGGCAGTGCGAAGGCCACTGCCGAGACGGCGGCCAGGACCAGACGCGCGCAAAATCCTTTGTTCATTCTGCCTCTCCTGTTCTCTCGTTGGGCGCCGCCCCGGATCAGATCCGCTGGCCGGCGGCGATGATCTTCTTGAGGAAGGTCTGGGTCCGCTCCTCGCGCGGGTGCCGGAAGATCTCGTCCGGCGGCCCCTCCTCGACGATCCGGCCGCGGTCGAAGAA
Organism: Inquilinus limosus; assembly: GCF_002195995.1. Lineage (GTDB taxonomy): Bacteria > Pseudomonadota > Alphaproteobacteria > DSM-16000 > Inquilinaceae > Inquilinus > Inquilinus limosus_C. Next base: position 22,804 of record NZ_NHON01000075.1, on the reverse strand, counting down.
CAGGACCCGGTCGGCGAAGTCGTGGGCGAAGCTCATCTCATGGGTGACCAGCAGCATGGTCATGTCGGTCTCGGCGGCCAGGCGGCGCATCACGTTCAGCACCTCCTCGACCAGCTCGGGGTCGAGGGCCGAGGTGACCTCGTCGAACAGCATGATCTTCGGCTTCAGCGCCAGGGCGCGGGCGATCGCCACGCGCTGCTTCTGGCCGCCGGACAGCTGCGCCGGCATCGCCTTGGCCTTGCCGGCCATGCCGACCAGCTCCAGCAGTTCCATCGCCCGGGCCTCGGCGGTCCTGCGGTCGACGCCGGCGGTCAGGATCGGCGCCAGGGTGACGTTGTCGAGCACCGATTTGTGCGGGAATAGGTTGAATAGCTGGAACACCATGCCGATCCTGGCGCGCATCCGATGCAGGTGGCGCTCATCGGCCGGCACCAGCCCGCCATTCCGCGGCATGTGGAACAGCGGCTCGCCCTCGATGCGGATCACGCCGCCATTGATCTGCTCCAGCGTCATCAGGATGCGCAGGATGGTGGTCTTGCCGGAGCCGGACGGCCCGATCAAAGCCAGCTTCTCGCCCGGCTTCACGGTGAAGCTGAGGTCGTCCAGCACGGTCAGCGGGCCGAAGCGCTTGGACACGCCCTCGACGCTGATGCATGGGTCGGTGGTCACGGAGTCGGGCAAGTCGCTCTCCCTGTGTGGCGACGGCCTGGGTTGCCGCCAACGATGGGAGGAGGACAAAATCATGTCAAATGGAAAAACAAATCAGTACAATTTGCCCTGCCGTGATGATTCCTGAGGCAGCAACGTGCCGGTTGCTACATCGCCAGCAGCACCGGCTCCGGCTCGCCCTGCAGCAGGTTGACGACGATCTTGAGGCCGTCGCGCAGCTGCTCCGGCGTGGTCGACCCGACCGAGATGCGCACCGCCGGCTGCCGGTCCATGCCGCCCTCGATCGCGAAGGACGCGCCGGGCGCGATCGCCACGCCCTGCAGCCGGGCATGGGACACGAACTCCTCCTCCGACCGCCCTTCGCCCAGGGGCAGCCAGACATGCAGCCCCTCCGGATGGGCCTTGTGCGGGATGCCGGCCAGCAGCTCGGCCGCGATCGCCTGGCGGCCGCGGATCGCCTGGTTCTGCCAGCGCACCAGCTCCGCAGCGGTGCCATTCTCGACCCAGCGGGCCGCCAGCTCAGCCACCAGCCCGGTCGCCATCCAGCTGGTGACCAGGCTGCGATTGGCGACGCCGGGGCCCAACCGGTCCGGCACCACCAGATAACCGGCGCGCAGGCCCGGCATCACGCATTTGGTGAAGGTGGAGACGTGCAGCGTGCGCTCCGGTGCCAGGGCGGCCAGCGGCGGCAGCCGGTCGGTCAAGAGCGGCGCCAGCACGTCGTTCTCGATGATCTGCAGCCCGTGGCGGCGCGCCACCTCGACCACCGCCTGCCGCCGCGCCGCGCCCATCAGGCTGGCAGTGGCGTTGATCGGGTTCGGCATGACGAAGAGGGCGCGGACGTCGCCCTCGCGGCAAGCCTCGTCCAGCGCCTCGGGGATCACGCCCTCGCCGTCGATCGCCACGCCGCGCAGGCGCAGGCCGAGATAGGCGGCCAGCGGCACCAGCGTGTGGTGGCCGACCGCCTCGGTCACCACGGTCGACCCCGGCGGGGCCGCGGCCATCAGGGCGATGGTCATGCCGGAGGTGGCGCCGTTGGTCAGGTGGATGGTGCCGGGCGCCGCCTCGACCCCGCAATGCTCACGCAGCCAGCCCTGCGCCACGCGGCGGTGGCGGGCGAACAGCATGTTCGGGCGGAAGGACAGCACGGCGGAATGCGGCAGCGTGTCGGCCAGGTCGTGCAGCGCCGCCTTCATCGCGTCGATGTGTCGGGTCTCGCACACCACCGGCTTCAGGATCGAGAGGTCGATGACCTCGCTCAGCCGCTCCGGGATATAGGGCGGCGCGGGCTCGCGCTGCGGCGGGCGAATGAAGGTGCCGCGCCCGGTCTCGCCCGAGATCAGGCCGCGGCGGATCAGCTCCTCATAGGCCCGGCTGACGGTCTGCACCGACAGGTCCAGCGTCTCGGCCATGTGCCGGTGCGTCGCCAGCCGCTCCCCCGGCTGCAGCCGCCCGTCCGCGATCGCCCGCGCGATCTGATCGGCCAGGGAGAGATAGGCGGGCCGCCGCAGGGCGGCGGCATCGGGCTGCCACATTGTCATGATTGGGACTGTGATCCAGGATCAGTTCAATTGACAACCCGAATTGCGCACCGGCATGGTTCCGGCCATGTCCGCCGTCAAGCTCGACCCGATCGACCTGCGCATCCTGGCCGAGATCCAGCGCGACGGGCGCATCACCAAGCTGGCCCTGGCCGAGAAGGTCGGGCTGTCGCCGACGCCGTGCTGGACCCGGCTGCACCGGCTGCAGCGCGAGGGCGTGATCTCCGGCTACCACGCCCGGCTGGCGCTGCGCCGGATCGCGCCCTTCGCCATGGTGTTCGTCGAGATCACGCTGGGTGCCCACCGCCAGGCCGATTTCGACCGGTTCGAGCGGGCGGTGAAGGCGGTGCCGGAGGTGGTGGCCTGCTGGTCGCTGGGCGGCGGCATCGACTATCTGCTGAAGGTCGTGGCGCGCGACATCGACGCCTATCAGCGGCTGATCGACCGGCTGCTGGAGGATGAGATCGGCATCGACCGCTACTTCACCTACATCGTCACCCGGACGGTGAAGGACGACGCGACCGTGCCGGTCGAGGTGTTGGCGGACGGGACGTAGGCGCCGGCTCCCCCTCACCCGCCCATTCGCCAACGCGAATGGGCCCCTCCCTCTCCCCGAGGAGAGGGAAACAGGGCGCTCCCCCTTTACCTCTCCTTGGGGAGAGGTCGAAATCGCGCAGCGATTTCGGGTGAGGGGGCGGCTCGGTCTCGCCGAAGAGAAACTCTCTCCCCCATCCCGCCTCGGCAGGAGACTTGGTCTCCCGATCGCGGCCCGAACAGCCTCCTTCTCCCCCGCCCTGCCCCTACCCTGGCGGCCTCGCCCTTGACGGAGGCTCAGCCGATGACCGCCCTCGCCACCCGGCCCAGCCAGCACGACGCGCTCGGCCGCCTGACCGACCGCCGGCTGCTGCGCGAGCTGGCCTATATCGACGGCCGCTGGACCGCCGCCGCCAACGGCGCGGTGTTCGAGGTCGCCGACCCGGCCACCGGCATCACTGTCGCCCGCGTGGCCCGGCTGGGCGCGGCCGAGGCCGACCGCGCCATCGCCGCCGCCCAGGCCGCCTTCCCGGCCTGGCGTGCGCTGCTGCCGCAGGAACGCGCGGCGAAGCTGCGCAACTGGTTCGACCGGATCCTGGCGGCCAAGGAGGATCTGGCCCTGCTGATGACACTGGAGCAGGGCAAGCCGCTGGCGGAATCGCGCGGCGAGATCGATTACGGCGCCGGTTTCGTCGAGTGGTTCGCCGAGGAGGCCAAGCGCCTCAACGTCGAATCCGTCACCAGCCACCTGCCCGGCGCCGAGATGATGGTGCGGCGCGAGCCGCTGGGCGTCGTCGGCGTCGCCACGCCGTGGAACTTCCCCTGCGCCATGCTGACCCGCAAGGCCGCGGCCGCCCTGGCCGCCGGCTGCACCGTGGTGGCGCATCCGTCGTCGCAGACCCCGCTGTCGGCCCTGGCCCTGGCCGAGTTGGCGGAGCGCGCCGGCATCCCGGCCGGGGTGCTGAACATCGTCACCGGCGACCCGGAGCCGATCGTCGGCCGGATCTGCGCTGACAAGCGGGTGCGGGCGGTCAGCTTCACCGGGTCGACCGAGATCGGCCGGCTGATCGCCGAACGCTGCGCCCCGACGATCAAGCGGCTGCAGCTGGAGCTGGGCGGCCACGCGCCGCTGATCGTCTTCGCCGATGCCGATCTCGACCGCGCCGTGTCGATCGCGATCGATGCCAAATTCGCCACCTCGGGCCAGGACTGCCTGGCCGCCAACCGGATCTATGTCGAGCGGCCCGCCTATGCCGCCTTCTGCGAGGCCTTCGCCAAGCGCGTCGCGGCGCTGAAGGTCGGCAACGGCCTCGATGCCGGGACCGAGATCGGGCCGTTGATGCATGGCCGCGCCGTGGCCAAGGCGGCGGAGCATGTGAGCGACGCCATGGCCCGCGGCGCCCGATGCCTGGCCGGCGGCGACGTCCACCCCGCCGGGCCGCTGTTCTTCGCACCCACCGTTCTGGCCGATGTGCCGGACGACGCCGCGATCATGCGCGAGGAAACCTTCGGCCCGGTCGCCGCCGTCACCGCCTTCGACAGCGAGGACGAGGTGGTGGCCCGCGCCAACGACACCGAATACGGGCTGGTGGCCTATGCCGTCACCCGCGATGCCGGCCGCGTGCTGCGGCTGGGTCGTGCGCTCGATTACGGCATGGTCGCGGTCAACCGGGTGAAGATCACCGGCGCCCCGATCCCGTTCGGCGGCACCAAGCAATCCGGCCTCGGCCGCGAAGGCTCGCGCCACGGCATCGAGGCCTTCACCGAGTTGAAGTATCTGTGCCTGGATGCGGCATAGACCCGTGAAACACCGTCATTGCGAGCGCAGCGAAGCAATCCAGGGCCGTTTGGCGTGGCCCCTGGATTGCTTCGTCGGCTTCGCCTCCTCGCAATGACGATTCCCACCTATTGAGGAGAACCCCGATGGCCCTTCGCGGCAACGAACTCGACGCCTGGGATCGCGACCATTTCTTCCACCCGTCGACCCATATGGCGGCCCATGCGCGCGGCGAGACGCCGAACCGGATCATCACCGGCGGTGAGGGCGTCTACATCACCGACCGCGACGGCAAGCGCAGCCTGGACGCCTTCGCCGGCCTGTACTGCGTCAATGTCGGCTACGGAAGGCGCGAGATCGCCGACGCGATCGCCGCCCAGGCGCATGAGCTGGCCTATTACCACGCCTATGTCGGCCACGGCAGCGAGCCGTCGATCCGCCTGGCCAAGATGATCATCGACCGGGCGCCGGCCGGCATGTCGCGGGTGTTCTTCGGCCTCGGCGGGTCCGACGCCAACGAGACCAACGTCAAGCTGGTCTGGTACATCAACAACATCCTCGGCCGGCCGGAGAAGAAGAAGATCATCTCGCGCTGGCGCGGCTATCACGGCTCCGGCCTGATGACTGGCAGCCTCACCGGGCTCGAGCTGTTCCACAAGGCCTTCGACCTGCCGCTGGCCCAGGTGCTGCACACCGACGCGCCCTACTATTACCGTCGCGAGGACCGGTCGCTGAGCGAGGAGCAGTTCTCGCAAGCCTGTGCCGACAGGCTGGAGGAGCTGATCCTGGCCGAGGGGCCGGAGACGGTGGCCGCCTTCATCGGCGAGCCGATCCTGGGCACCGGCGGGCTGGTGCCGCCGCCTTCCGGCTATTGGGAGAAGATCCAGGCGGTCCTCACCAAATACGACGTGCTGCTGGTCGCCGACGAGGTGATCACCGGCTTCGGCCGGCTGGGGTCGATGTTCGGCTCCGACCATTACGGCATCAAGCCGGACCTGATCACCATCGCCAAGGGCCTGACCTCCGCCTATGCGCCACTGTCCGGCGTGATCGTGTCGGAGAAGGTGTGGAAGATCCTGGAGAAGGGGTCCGACGCGCTGGGCGCCATCGGCCATGGCTGGACCTATTCCTCGCACCCGCTGTGCACCGCCGCGGCGATCGCCAATCTGGAGCTGGTCGACAGCCTCGGGCTGGTGGATAACGCCCGCGAGACCGGCGCCTATTTCAAGCAGGCGCTGACCGACGCGCTGGCCGGCCACCGCATCGTCGGCGAGGTGCGCGGCGAGGGCCTGGCCGCGGCGGTCGAGTTCGTCGCCGACAAGGACGACCGGGTGTTCTTCGACCCGGCGCTGAAGGTCGGCCCGCGGATCTACGCGGCGACTCTGGCCCGCGGCGTGATCTCCCGGGCCTTGCCGCAGGGCGACATCCTGGGCTTCGCCCCGCCGCTGTGCCTGACCCGCGACGAGGCCGACATCGTGGTCAAGGCCGTGACCGGTGCGGTCGAGGCTGTCGCCAAGGAATTGTGATCTGAAATCACCTCCTCGCCGTCATTGCGAGGAGGCGAAGCCGACGAAGCAATCCGGGGGCCACGCCAAACCGCCCTGGATTGCTTCGCTGCGCTCGCAATGACGTGAAAAAAGGAGTGCCGACCATGGCCGAAACCATCCCCGCCACCATGCGCGCCGTGGTCCTGACCGGCCATGGCGGGCCCGACAAGCTGGTCTACCGCGACGACGTGCCGGTGCCGAAGCCGGCGGCCGGCGAGGTGCTGATCGAGGTCGCCGCCTGCGGCATGAACAACACCGATGTCTGGGTCCGCGAGGGCGCCTACGGCACCGAGGCGGACCCGGAGGCGGTGTCGAGTTGGCGCGGCCGCGGCGACCGGTCGACCCTGACCTTCCCGCGCATCCAGGGCACCGACACGGTCGGCCGCGTCGTCGCGGTCGGCCCTGGCGTGCCGGCGGCGCGGATCGGCGAGCGGGTGATGGTCGATTTCAGCCTCTACAACCGCGACGACGACAGCCTGGCCGACATCGACTACATGGGCCATGGCCGCGACGGCGGCTATGCCGAGTACATGGCGCTGCCGGCCGACCACGCCCATCGCGTCGACACGCCGATGAGCGATGTCGAGCTGGCCACCTTCTGCTGCGCCTACCTGACCGGCGAGCACATGCTGGACCGCGCCCGGGTGGCGGCGGGCGAGCGGGTGCTGGTCACCGGCGCCTCGGGCGGCGTCGGCTCCGGCATCGTCCAGCTGTGCCGCGCCCGCGGCGCCATCCCCTATGCCGTGGCCGGCCGCGGCAAGGAGGAGGCGGTGCTGGCCGCCGGCGCCGAGGCGGTGGTGACGCGCGATGCCGGCGACCTGGTCTCGGCGGTGGAGCGTGTGACCAAGGGCCGGCCGATCGACGTCGTCGCCGACCTGGTCGGCGGGGCGATGTTCAACGACCTGCTGCGCATCCTGCGGCCGGAGGGGCGCTACACCACCGCCGGCGCCATCGCCGGGCCGGTGGTGCAGTTGGACCTGCGGACGATGTACCTCAAGCACCTGGAGCTGCACGGCTCGTCCCAGGGCACGCGCGGCGCCTTCCGCCGACTGGTGCGCTACATCGAGGCGGGCAAGCTGAAGCCGCTGGTCGGCGGCGTCTACCGCCTGTCCGACTTCCACCGCGCCCAGGCCGATTTCATGGCCAAGGGCTTCGTCGGCAAGCTGGTGGTGGTGCCGGATGCGCGGTGGACTGCTGACCGCTGAGGCGCTTTCGGCCGACCGAAGCCAAACGAGTCCCCCCTCCCCTYGCGGGAGGGGGYYAGGGGGAGGGGTCTGCGCGCGTCCGCGCGCGAATGGGTCAGGGACCTGTCCGCCGTCACCACGGCCGGAACAGGGGTCGGTGCGAGCCGAGAGAACCCCCTCCCCCTAACCCCCTCCCGCGAGGGGAGGGGGGACTCAAGAAAGCAAATCCGGCAGCCCTTACACCCGCACCACATGCAGGTCGCGCGGCAGGGTGGACAGAATCTCCGGGCCGTCCTCGCGCAGGATCACGATCTCCTCGAGCCGGATGCCGAAACGGCCCGGGATGTAGATGCCCGGCTCGATCGAGAACACCATGCCCTCCTCCAGCACCGTCTCGGAGGTGGCGGTGATGTAGGGCGGCTCGTGGCCGTCGATGCCCATGCCGTGGCCGGTGCGGTGGACGAAGTATTCGCCGTAGCCGGCATCGGCGATCACCTTCCGGGCCGCGGCGTCGACCTCCTTCGCCATCACGCCCGGCTTGGCCGCCTTCAGCGCCGCCTGCACCGCCTTCTCGACGATGGTGTGGATCTGGCCATAGCCCTCCGGCGGGCGGCCGATCGCGACCATGCGGGTGATGTCGCTGGGGAAGCCGGCCTTGCGGCCGCCGATGTCGACCACCACGGCGTCGCCCTCCTCCAGCCGGCGCCCGCCGGTCTGGTGGTGCGGGAAGGCGCCGTTGCCGCCACCGCCGACGATCCAGAACTGCGGCGACGCGCCTTCCGAGGTGAAATGCGCCTTGATCGCATCCGCCAGTTCCAGCTCGGTCATGCCCGGCCTGGCCGCGGCGAAGGCGGCCTGGATGGCGCGGTCGGCGATGCCGGCATTCATCTTCAGCGTGGCGAATTCCGCCGCGTCCTTGCGCATGCGCAAAGCGCCGATGGTGCTATCGGTGAAGCTGTGTCGCACGCCCGGCAGCGCGCCGAGCAGCAGCAGGGCGAAATCCGCCCGCATCGTCTCGTCCAGCACCACATGCCCGGCCTGCGCCGCGCCGACATCGGCCAGCGCGGCGGCCAGCGCGGCATCCGGCCCGACGGCGTCGTCCCAGCTGTGGAAGGCGATCGCCGTCTCCTCGCGCGAACCCTCGGCGTTCAGCGCCGGCATCAGGAACGCCTCGCGCTCAGGCCCGATCAGCAGCAGGCAGGGCCGCTCATCGGCATGCGGGTGGAAGCCTGCCGCCCATTGCATGTGCGAGCCGGGCCCGAGCGCGACGAGATCGACGCCCGCCTCCCGCATCTTCGCCCGCAGCGCCGCCAGCCGCTTCTGTGTATCGACGGTCATTCCATCCTCCCGTTCGCGGCGACTCGCCGCGCGTAGCTGCGAGACCCTATACCAACGCCCCGGAATATCGATCCGTCATGGCGAGCCCCGCAGGGGCGCGGCCATCCAGGGGCCGGTTCGCACTGGCCCCTGGATGGCCGCGTCGGCTTCGCCTCCTCGCCATGACGGAGACCGGAGTCGTCAGGCCGTCTCGACCCGGAAATCCTCGCGATGGATCGCGGTGCGCAGCACGCCGTCCGCTCCCACCACGCCGCGATACATGCCCTCGCAGTTGAAGGGCAGCGCGACATGGCCCTGGGCGTCGACCGCGATCAGCCCGCCGGAGCCACCGACCGGGCCGAGCAGGTCCAGCACCACCGCATCCGCCGCCTGCGCCAGCCCCAGGCCGGCCCAGCGCATGCGGGCGTCGATCTCGTGGCCGGCGGCGTAGCGGATGAAGAACTCGCCATGGCCGGTGCCCGACACCGCGCAGGTTGTGTTGTCGGCCCAGGTGCCGGCACCGATCACCGGGCTGTCGCCGACCCGGCCCGGGGTCTTGCCGGTCATGCCGCCGGTCGAGGTGGCGGCGGCGACATTGCCGGCGGCGTCGCAGGCCACGGCGCCGACCGTGCCGTGCTTGCGCGCCGGGTCGCCGTCATCCGGCAAAGCCTGGCGGCGCCGCTCCAGCTCCTCCTGCAGCGCCGCCCAGCGCCGCTCGGTGCGGAACCAGGACGGATCCATATGCTCCAGCCCCGCCTCGCGGCAGAAGCGGCGCGCCCCCTCCCCGGCCAGCAGCACATGCTCGGTCCGCTCCATCACTGCGCGGGCGGCGAGGATGGGGTGGCGCGGGCCGCAGATGCCGGCGACGGCGCCGGCGCGGCGGTCGCGCCCGTCCATCACCGCCGCATCCATCTCGTTCTCGCCGGCGCTGGTGAAGACGGCGCCGCGACCGGCGTTGAACAGCGGGTCCTCCTCCAGCGCCATCACCGCCGCGGTCACGGCGTCTAGCGCCGAGCCGCCGGCCGCCAGGACCAGATGGCCGTGGCGCAACGCGGTGCGCAGGCCCTGGTGATAGGCATCCTCCTGCTCCGGCGTCAGCGACTCGCGACGGATGGTGCCGGCGCCGCCATGGATCACCAGGACGGCGCGCGATGGGTTGCTCATGAGATCCTCGGGTTCAACGAAGAAAAGCCGTCATTGCGGACACCGAATTCATCCAGCGGATGGCGTCGGCGACGCTACCGGCCGGCAGGGCGATGGTGACGCCGTCGCGTCGTTCGGCCGGCGGCAGGGTGGCGGCGAGATCCGCCAGGGCCGGGCCGCCCATCTCCAGCTCCAGCGTGTAGGGGCCGTCGATGCGGAAGGGCGGGATCGACCCGGCGCGGCGGACGGCGCGGGCCGCGCCCTCGCGCAGGGCGGCGCGGGCGGCCGGCAGCGGCAGCGACCGGGCGGCGCGGTTGCCCAGCGCCTGCTTGGTCTGGACGAACTCGGCCTCGGGGAAATGCTCGCGCAGCTCGGCGACGCAGCGGTCGTCGCCGGAGACCATGGCCACCGGCACGCCCAGGCTGCCGGCATAGGCGCCGTAGATCCCGGCCTCGCCCAGCGGGCGGCCGTTCAGGCGCACGGCGCGGAAGGCGAAGCCGATCAGGCGGTCCAGGACGANGGTCGATCCCGCCCTTCCGCATCGACGGCCCCTACACGCTGGAGCTGGAGATGGGCGGCCGGCAGCGGCAGCGACCGGGCGGCGCGGTTGCCCAGCGCCTGCTTGGTCTGGACGAACTCGGCCTCGGGGAAATGCTCGCGCAGCTCGGCGACGCAGCGGTCGTCGCCGGAGACCATGGCCACCGGCACGCCCAGGCTGCCGGCATAGGCGCCGTAGATCCCGGCCTCGCCCAGCGGGCGGCCGTTCAGGCGCACGGCGCGGAAGGCGAAGCCGTTGGTGGTGTGGGCCAGCACGCCCTGCTCCGACGCCCTGGCGTGGTAGCCGAGGCAGAACACCGCGGCGTGGCCGGCATCGAGCCCGCAGAACATGTTGAGCGGCTTCGGCTTGCCCTGGATCAGCTCCGCCGCCGGGTGCAGCAGCTCCGGCAGCAGGTTGGTCATCGGGCCATGCGCGTCGTTGACCAGGATCTCCGTCGCGCCGCCTTCCAGCGCACCCTCGATCGCGGCATTGACCTCCTCGGTCATCAGCCGGCGGGCGCGCTCGTATTCGCCATTGCCCGGCTGGCCCTGCTGCGGCGTGATCACGCCGGCCACGCCCTCGATGTCGGACGAGATATAGATCCTCATTTGCGTTCCTCCGCCTCCAGCCAATCCGCGAGCGAGGGCCGGCTGTGGCCCCGGCGGCCGACGGCCGGGCCGGCGGCGCAGAGGGCGTTCAGCACCGCCTCCTGCGTCGCTTCCGCCACGGCCTGGAACAGCCGGTCGATGCGCGCCTCGTTGAGCGCCCGGATCGGGACAAGGTCCCGCTTCTGGTCGTGATCCACCGGGTCGGCGGTGGAGAAGCCGAGCGCGATGTCGCCGCTGCCGTGGCCCCAGAAGGCGCCGAGCCGCGCCAGGCCCGCGCCGCAGCGCTTGGTGACGCGCTGCAGCTGGCGATGCTCCAGCGGCACGTCGGTCGCCAGGATCACGATCACCGAGCCTTTCTCGGGCGCCGGTTCGAACGGCGGCGCCGGGCGGCGGCCGTCCGGCAGCACCAGGTCGCCGGCCCGGCCGAAATTCGCCAGCACCAGCACGCCGAGATGGAAATGGTCGCGGTCGAACTTGACCCGGCGCGAGGCGGTGCCGATGCCGCCCTTGAAGCCGAAGCTGCTCATCCCCGTCCCGGCGCCGACCGAGCCCTGGCCGACATGGCCGTCGCCGGCGGCCACGATCGCCTCCAGCGCGTCGGCCTCGGTCACCGCCAGGGCCTGGATGTCGGACAGGAAGCCGTCATTGCATTCCAGCACGACCGGATTCACGGTGCCAGTCTCGCGCCCGATGTCGGGGTTGGCGGCGATGGCGGCGCGGATCAGCGCCGTGGCGCAGGTGCCGACGGCGAAGGTGTTGGTCAGCAGGATCGGCGTCTCGACCGTCCCCAGCTCCGCCACCTGCATCAGGCCGGTGCTCTTGCCGAAGCCGTTGATCACCTCGACCGCGGCGCGGGCCTTGGCCCGGAACAGGTTGCCGCTGTGCGGCAGGATGGCGGTGACGCCGGTCAGCACGTCGCCGGCATGCATGCTGAGATGGCCGACCAGCACGCCGGGCACGTCGGTGATGGCGTTGAGCGGGCCGGTCGGCAGCGTGCCGCAGACCAGGCCGAAATCGCGGGCGAGACGGGCCGTCACCGATGCCTCCCTCTACGTCTTCAGCTTCGGGTCCAGCGCGTCGCGCAGGCCGTCGCCGAGCAGGTTGAAGGCCAGCACCGTGACGAAGATGGCGATGCCGGGGAAGAGGGTGATGTGGTCGGCGACACCGAGATAGCTGCGGCCATCGGCCAGCATCGCCCCCCATTCCGGGCTGGGCGGCTGGGCGCCGAGGCCGATGAAGCTGAGGCTGGCCGCCGTCAGGATCGAGGTGCCGATGCGCATCGAGAAGTAGACGATCACGCTGGGCAGCGTGCCGGGCAGGATGTGGCGCAGCATCAGCAGGCGGTGGCGCACGCCGATCGCCCGCGCCGCGTCGACATAGACGGTCTGCTTGATCGCCAGCGTGCTGCCGCGCACCAGCCGGGCGAAGACGGGCACGCTGAACACGGCGACGGCGTAGATCACGTTGTCGATGCCGGGCCCCAGCACGGCGATGACGCCGATCGCCAGGATGATGCCGGGGAAGGCCAGCAGCACGTCGCAGAAGCGCATCACGAGGCCATCGACCCAGCCGCCGTAGAAGCCGCTGACGAGGCCGAGCAGGATGCCGGCGACGCCGCCCAGCGTCACCGACAGGAAGCCGACGGCCAGCGAGATGCGGGCGCCGAAGACGATGCGGCTGAAGATGTCGCGGCCATAGGCGTCGGTGCCGGCGAGATGGGCCCAGGACGGCCCCTCCAGCACCCGCTCGTAGTCGGGCGCGGCGAGGTCGTAGGGCGCGATCCAGGGTGCCAGGATCGCCATCAGCACCAGCGCCGCCAGGAACAGCGCGGCGATGACGCCGACCTTCTGCCGGCGAAAGCGGCGCCAGAATTCGCGCCAGGGCGAGCGGACCTTCTCGGCGCCGGCCGACGCGACGGGGGCGATGACGGCGCTCATCGGTAGCGGATCTCCGGATTGGCGAAGGCGTAGAGCACGTCGACGGCCAGGTTGATCAGGATGAACTCGATCGAGAACAGCAGGATCTCGGCCTGGATCACCGGGTAGTCGCGGTAGGAGACGCTGTCGACCAGCAGGCGGCCGAGGCCGGGCCAGGTGAACACGGTCTCGACCACGATCGACCCGCCGAGCAGGAAGCCGAACTGCAGCCCGACCATGGTGATGACCGGGATCAGCGCGTTGCGCAGCGTATGCTTCCACACCACCGACCGCTCGAACACGCCCTTGGCCCGGGCGGTGCGGACATAGTCCTCGCGGAAGATCTCGATGAAGGCGGAGCGGGTGAAGCGCGCCATCACCGCCGCCACCGTCAGGCCCAGCGCGATCGACGGCATGACGAAATGCTGCCAGGTGCCGTAGCCGCCGGTCGGCAGCCAGCCGAGATCGACCGAGAACACGCCGATCATCAGCAAGCCGAGCCAGAAGGGCGGGAAGGAGATGCCGGAGACGGCGAGGATCATGCCGCCATAGTCCTGCCAGCGGCCGCGCTTGACCGCGGACAGCACGCCGATCAGCAGGCCGGCGATCACCGCCCAGACCATGCTGACGACGCTGAGCCAGACGGTCGGCATCAGCCGCTCGCCGATCTCCTCCGCCACCGGCCGGCGCGTCTTCAGCGAGGTGCCGAAATCGCCCTGCACGATGTTGCCGACGAAGGTCAGGAACTGTTCGTGCAGCGGCTTGTCGAGGCCGAGGTCGGAGCGCACCAGCGCCACGTCGTCGGCGGTCGCGTCCGGCCCCGCCACCAGCCGCGCCGGGTCGCCGGGCAGCATGTGGACGAAGCTGAAGACCAGGACGGCGATCACCGCCATGACCGGGACGATGCCGAGCAGGCGCCGGATCAGATAGTTCAGCATGAGGGCTCCGGAGACCGATCGGCCGACGGATCATCGACGGGTGCTGCGCGTATTCCCCAACTTGTCATGCCCGGGCTTGACCCGGGCATCCAGGGCCGCAAGAACAGCTCGTGGTGGCCCCTGGATTGCCGGGTCAAGCCCGGCGATGACAAGGTAAAAGGGGTCAGCATCGACGAAATCCGCCGGCCTTTCGGTATGGGCTTACTGGAACGCCGGATCCTCGACCACGAAGCCGCGGTCGGGCAGGACGAAGACGCCGGACAGGTCCTTGGTCTGGGCGCTCAGCACATGCTCGACCGCCAGGTCGATCCAGGGTGCGTCCTGCCAGACCTGGGCCTGGACCTTGGCATAGGCCTCGCCGCGCTTGCCCTCGTCGGCCGTGGCCACCGCCGCCTCCAGCGCCGAATCCACCTCGGGGTTGGAGTAGTAGGCGACGTTGAACAGCTTCGGCGGGAAGCCCTTGCCCCACAGCAGCGGCCGCAGCGCCCAGTCGGCATCGCCGGTCGAGGACGACCAGCCGCCATAGTACATCTGCACCGTCGCCTCGTCGGGCGTCTGCACGCTCCAGATCTTCTGCGACAGCACGCCGGATTCGAGCGGCGTCACCTGCGCCTTGACCCCGATCTGGGCCAGCTGCTGCTGCAGGAACTGGGTGGCGCGGATCGAGGTGGTGCTGTTGCCGGACCACAGCACGGCCTCGAAGCCGTCGCCATAGCCGGCATCGGCCAGCAGCTGCTTGGCCTTGGCCGGGTCATACGGCCAGACGCCCTGCTTGGCGTAGAATTTCAGCGTCGGCGGCATCGGCGAGTCGGCCGGCTCGCAGAAGCCGCTCAGCACCACCTTGCAGAAGGCGGTGCGGTCGACCGCGTAGTTCAGCGCCTGGCGAACGCGGACGTCGTCGAACGGCTTCTTGCGGGTGTTCAGCGCGACGTACCAGTTGACGATCGACGGCCGCTCGGTGACCTCGAGCGTGGCGTTCGCCTTGATCACCTTCACCATCTCCGGCGGCACCGGGGTGATGAACTGGGCCTCGCCGGCCTGCAGCATGGCCATGCGGCTGCCGTTCTCCGGCACGCTGCGGATGGTGACGCCGTCGACCTTCGGCGTGCCCTTCCAGTAGCCGTCGTAACGCACCGCCTCGAGCGTGTCGGCCGACCAGGACTTGAAGCTGAACGGGCCGGTGCCGACCGGGTTGCGGCCGATGTCCTTGCCGTATTTCTCCAGCGCCGCCGGGCTGATGATCATGGTGCCGGGATGGGCCAGGGTGTTGACCAGGGCGCCGAACGGCTCCTTCAACAGCACCTTGACGGTGTGGTCGTCGACCACCTCGACATGGTCCAGCATCGACAGCAGCGATTGGCGCTTCAGCTTGTTCTCGGGGTTGGCCAGGCGCTCCAGGCTGACCTTGACCGCCTGGGCGTTGAAGTCGGTGCCGTCCTGGAACTTGACGCCCTGGCGCAGCGTGAAGGTGTACGACTTGGCGTCGTCGCTGACCGTGTAGCTCTCGGCCAGCAGCGGCACCAGCTTCATGTCCTGATCGAAGCCGTACAGCCCCTGGTAGAACAGGCGCGACGCCGACTGGGCCGAGGTCTCGTTGGCGTTCGACGGGTCCAGGCCCGTCAGGTTCTCCTGGATGCCGATGACCAGGGTCTTGGCCATGGCCGCGCCCGGCAGCGCCAGCAGCGCCGCCGCGGCGCAGCCGATCAGGGTCCGTCTCCAGTCTCTCATTGCTCTCCCCTTTGCTCTGATTGGTTCACGGAAAGGTTCAGCCGAAATCGCCCACCCGGTGGCGGGCGACGAAATGGCCCGGCCCGACAGGCTCCAGCGGCCGCACCAGCGGCTCGTCGCCCAGGGGCCGGATCGGGCTCGGGATCTCGCCCTCGATCAGGCTGGTGTCGCGGTTGCGCCGGGTCGGGTCCGCCACCGGCACCGCCGCCATCAACCGGCGGGTGTAGGGGTGCTGCGGGCTCTCGAACACCGCCTGGCGCGGCCCGATCTCGACGATCTGGCCGAGATACATCACGGCGACGCGGTGGCTGACCCGCTCCACCACCGCCATGTCGTGCGAGATGAACAGGTAGGACAGGCCGTGCCGGGCCTGCAGCTCCATCAGCAGGTTCACCACCTGGGCCTGGATCGAGACGTCCAGCGCCGCCACCGCCTCGTCGGCGATGATCAGCCGCGGCTCCGACGCCAGGGCCCGGGCGATGCAGATGCGCTGGCGCTGGCCGCCGGAGAATTCATGCGGATAGCGCCGCGCATGCTCCGGCCGCAGCCCGACCTGGGTCAGCAGGTCGGCCACGCGCTGTTCCACCGCCCGGCCCTTGGCCAGGCCGTGGGTCAGCAGCGGCTCGGCGATCGAGAAGCCGACCGTCAGCCGCGGGTTCAGCGAGGCGAAGGGGTCCTGGAAGACATACTGGATCTTCTGCCGCAGCCGGCGCCGCTCCTCCGCCTTCATCTGCGCCAGGGCGCGGCCCTCGAAGCGGATCGATCCGGCCGAGGGCTCCAGCAGCTGCATGATGGTGCGGCCGGTGGTGGACTTGCCGCAGCCGCTCTCGCCGACCAGCGCCAGGGTCTCGCCCGGCTGCAGGCCGAAGCTGACCTGCTCCACCGCATGGACGCGGGCGACCAGCTTGCCGAACACGCCGCGGCGCACGTCGAAGCGGGTCGACAGATGGTCGACCTCCAGGAGCGGGCTGCCGGCGCGCACCGTGTCCTGCGGCGCCGGCGGCGGCTCCTTCGACCCGTCGACCCGGACCAGCGGGAAGCGGGCCGGCAGCGCCTGGCCCTGCAGGCTGCCCAGCTTCGGCACCGCTGACAACAGCGCCTTGGTGTAGGGGTGCTGCGGCGCCGTGAAGATCCGCTCGGTCGGCCCCTCCTCGACCTTGCGGCCCTGATACATGACCACGACCCGGTCGGCGACCTCGGCCACCACGCCCATGTCGTGGGTGATGAACATCACTGCCATGCCCATCTCGCCCTGCAGCCGGCGGATCAGCCGCAGGATCTGGGCCTGGATGGTGACGTCGAGCGCCGTGGTCGGCTCGTCGGCGATCAAGAGGCTGGGGCGGCAGGACAGCGCCATGGCGATCATCACGCGCTGGCGCATGCCGCCCGACAGCTGGTGCGGATGGCGGTCGAGCATCCGCTTCGCCTCCGGGATCCGCACCCGCTCCAGCATGCTCAGCGCCTCGGCCCGCGCCGCCTTCGCGTCCTTGCCCTGGTGCAGCATCACCGCCTCGGCGATCTGGTCGCCGATGGTGAAGACCGGGTTCAGCGACGTCATCGGCTCCTGGAAGATCATCGCGATCTCGTTGCCACGCAGGGCGCGCAGCGCCTCGGCCGGGGCCTTGGCCAGGTCGCGCACCTGCCCGTCGCGGCCGCGGAAGCGCACCGAGCCGCGGGCG
Organism: Inquilinus limosus; assembly: GCF_002195995.1. GTDB lineage: Bacteria > Pseudomonadota > Alphaproteobacteria > DSM-16000 > Inquilinaceae > Inquilinus > Inquilinus limosus_C. Next base: position 5,685 of record NZ_NHON01000075.1, on the reverse strand, counting down.
ATCCTGCCGCCGCCGTAATCGACCAGCCGGATCAGGCTGAGCGAGGTGACCGACTTGCCGGAGCCGCTTTCGCCGACCACCGCCACCGTCTCCCCCGGCGCGATGGCGAAGCCGAGTTCCTCGACCGCGGTGACGATGCCGTCATCGGTCGGGAACTGGACCGTCAGCCCGTCGACCTCGATCAGCGGTGCGGCGGCTCCCGCGGTCATGCCGGCTGCCCGACCAGGCGGTCGAAGGCGTCGCGCACCCGCCGCCACACCGGGCCTGGCCGGCCGGTGCCGACCGCGGCGCCGTCCAGCCGCACGATCGGCGCCAGCTCCTTGGTGGTGCTGGTGATCCAGATCTCGTCGGCGGCGCGCAGCTCGACCTCGGCGACGTCGCGCTGCTCGACCGCGATGCCCAGTTCCTCGGCCAGCCGGATCGCGATCCGCCGGTTGATGCCGTCGAGGATGCGGTGGTCGGCGGCGGGCGTCGCCACCTTCCCGTCCTTGACCACGAACACGTTGCTGGCGGCGCATTCGCTGACCAGCCCGTCGCGCAGCATCACCGTCTCCAGCACCCCGGCCTCGGCGGCGTTCTGGGCGGCAAGGACGGAGGGCAGGAGCGCGATCGACTTGATGTCGCAGCGCAGCCAGCGGATGTCCGGCGCCGAGACCAGGGCGAAGCCGTCCTCCTGCTGCGCCCGGCCCAGGCGCTTCAGCGCGCTGGCGAAGGCCAGGATGCTGGCCTGGGCACCGGCCGGGAAGGCGTGGCTGCGCTGGGCCGGGGCGCCGCGGGTGACCTGCATGTAGATGGTCGCGGCCGGGCGCGGCGCATCGGCCGCCAGCCGCTGGAACACCGCGGCCAGGCCGGCACGGTCGAGGCCGGGGTCGATCCGCACCGCGGCGAGGCTGCGGGCCAGCCGGTCGAGATGGGCGTCGAGCTCGAAGATCCGGCCGTCATAGACCGCCACCACCTCGTAGACGCCATCGGCGAAGAGGAAGCCGCGGTCGAGCGGCGAGACGGTGACCTCGGCGAGCGGCTGCCAGGTCCCGTTCCAATAGGCGAGGGTCATCGTCGGCGTTCCGGAGTTGATGGGCGGGGACGGCGCGCGGGGGCGTCGTCGACCAGGAGGAAGGGCATGATCTGCTCGGTCAACTCGGCCGCGTCCGAGATGGTGCCGCGGCGGCGGGCGACGGCGCCGGCCAGCGCCTCGGCCAGCGCCATGATGGCGATCGAGGAGCCGTGCAGCACGCCGTGCTCGGCCGGGCCGAACAGGGCGGCGTCGCTCTCGGCGGCCAAGGGTGAGGTCGGGCCATCGGTCAAGGCGAGCGCGCGCAGGCCCCTCGCTTTGGCCCGGCGCAGCAGGTCGATGGTGGTGCGCGAATAGCGCGGCACGGCGATCGGCACCAGCAGGTCGCCGGGGCCGAGGCGCAGCAGCTGGCGGACCATGCGCTCGGTGCCGCCGCTGCCGTCCATCAGCTCGACCGCCGGGCAGTAGGGCTGCAGCAGCTCGGCCAGGAAGCGGGCGGTGACGGCGCTGATGCCGAGGCCGAGCGGCACCACCCGGCGCGCCGTCAGCACCAGGTCGACCGCGTCGGCGCAGGCCTCGTCGGTCAGCAGCGCCGTGGCCTGGCCGAGATTGGCAGCGGCGGCGTCGAGCGAGCGCTGCAGCAGGTCACGGGCGGCATCGCCGGCCTGCTGGGCGCTGCGCAGCTTCTCCACCGGCGCCAAAGCGCGCTGGAACTGCTGCAGCAACTCGGCGCGGAATTCGGGGAAGCCACCGAAGCCCAGGCGGTGGGCGAAGCGGTTGGCGGTGGCGACCGAGACCTGCGCCGCGCCGGCCAGCTCCTCGATCCCCATGGTCGCGGCGCGGAACGGGTGCTGCAGGACGAAATCCGCCAGCCGGCGATGCGCCGGCGACAGCGCGTCGAGGCTCTGCGCCAGGCGGTTCGTCAGGGTCTGCGGCGGGTCCTGGTCCATATGGCGGGAAGCAAGAATCGGCAAGCCGCGGAGCGGCGGGATGAAAATTCTTCTGTCATCCGACCCGAGCCCTGTAAAGATTTTTTCATCACCCATCCGAACCCGGCCGGCGTGCCGCCTTGCCCATCGCCTTGGCCGCAAGGAGAACGGACAGCGGCGGCCCGGTCGCGATAGCATCCGGCAGGATCCCTTGCCACGGCCCCGGATGACCAGCCCCCTGCCCCTGACCGACCTGACCCCCGCCTTGGGCGGCGCCGAGGCGAACCCGATCCGCATCGGCTTCGCCGACAAGAACCCGCTGGTGCTGCGCGGGCTGCAGTCGCTGTTCGGCGAGGACCGGCGGTTCGAGCTGGTGGTCTCGGCCAGCGACGGCGAGCGCTTCCTCGACGCCGTGGCGCGGTTCGCGTTCGATGTCGGCATCATCGGCTGGGTGATGGCCAATGGCGACGGCCGCGCCGTGCTGGAGGGGCTGAAGCAGCGGGCGGCCGCCGAGCCCCCCTCGCCCCGCATCGTGGTCTACACCGGCGCCGACCTGGGCGTGGCGCGGCTGGCGATGCAGCTGGGCGCGGCCGGCTTCCTGTCCAAGTCCGAGCCGCCGGAGCGCCTGCTGGACGTGGTGGCGGAGGTGGCGCGCGGCCGGATGATGTTCCCCTTCCTCGATCTCGGCCGGGCGGTGGCGGACGACCCGCTGGCCTGTCTGACCGCCCGCGAGCGCGAGCTGCTGGAGCGGCTGGCCGAGGGGCTGAGCAACGAGGGGCTGGCCCGCCGCTTCGGCCTGTCGCCGAACACGGTCAAGTTCCACCTGCGCAACCTGTACGAGAAGCTGGGCGCCGCCAACCGGGCCCAGGCCGTCGCCGTGCTGCTGGGCCGCGACCGCGGCCAGCCCCCCTGACCCCGGATTTTTCGCCCGGCATCCTACGAACGTAGGACGACGCCGGCGGGCGGCGCGTGGTTCGCTTGCGGATCGGAAGGGCTTCACCGGTTCGCGAGACGCCATCATGCAGATGCTCGACCCCAGGGATCCGATCCTCCGCGGCCCGGCCGCCATGCCGGCCGGCTTCGACGACCATGTCCTGGAGGCCGAGCTGCAACCGGTGGTGCGGGCCGCGATGCAGGGCCCGTTCAACGCCCTGGTGCTGGTGCGCGGCACCCTGCCCGCCGGCGCGGTGGAGACCGCAGTCGAGACCGGCGGCACCGTGGCCGTCCGCACCAATTTCACGCTGGCCGGCTTCGACCCGGAGCGGCCGCCGGCCTTCAAGCATTCCTCGACCGCGACGCCATGCCAGGGGGCCGGGATCGACGCCGTCGACCACGGCTTTTTCGACGAATCCGGCCGCTGGGTGCTGCTGCTGCGCGGCGACATGCTGCGGCGGCACGGCGCGGTCGAGCTAACCAGCTGGGTGATGTGCCGCGAGGAGGCCCCGGCGGCCGAGGACCGCCTGGCCTTCCGCAGCTATCCCTTCTTCGTCCCGCCGCAGCCGCCGCGGCCGGCGGATCCCTGGGCCCGGGCCGTCGCCCGCCTCTACGCCCGCCGCCCGGCCGCCCGCGCGGCGGCCTGAGGCCGGCTCTCCCCCTCACCCTCCCGTCGCTGCGCGCCGGGCCCCTCCCTCTCCCCGAGGAGAGGGAAACAGCGCGTGGCTCCCTTCACCTCTCCCCCGGGGAGAGGTCGAAATCGCATCGCGATTTCGGGTGAGGGGGTGGCTCCGGCGTCTCCCGGACGTCACAATTGGTCCTCGATCGCCGCCCGGTCGATCACCGACCAGACCTGGACGATCCGGCCGTCGCGGACCTCGTAGAAGACGTTCTCGCTGAACGAGACCGTGCGGCCGTCGACGTCGAGGAACCGGCCGCGCGGCGAGCAGGTGAAGTCCAGCCGGGCGGCGACCAGCGGCGGGTCGCAGGCCATGAGCCCGATGACGAAGCGCAGGTCCGGGATCTCGCGGACATCCTGCTCCAGCATGGCGCGGTAGCCGGCCAGGCCGAACTCCCGGCCGTTGTGGCGCGCCGCCGCGTCGACGAAATCGCCCAGCCGGTCCCAGTCGCGCCGGTTCAGGCAGTCGATATAGGCGCGGTAGAAGGCGGCGAGGTCGGTCACGGCACGGGCTCCTGCGGGTTCGGGCCGAGGATAGCATGGGCGGGTGGCGGGCCGGGGCGGGGTACTTTCCCGAAGCGTCCCTTTCCCGCTTGCGAGGCCTTTTCACAACGCCACTCCCCCACCGTCATTGCGAGGAGGCGAAGCCGACGAAGCAATCCAGGGGCCACGCCAAACGGCCCTGGATTGCTTCGCTGCGCTCGCAATGACGGTGTTTGGAATCCTGAAAAGGTCTGGCTTGCGGGAGAGGTCACGCGCACGGGCCCGGCCACGGCGAAGCGCCTGCCGCCGTCACGCATGCCGGAAGATATGGGCCATCATCATCATGCGGCGTCCTTCGGCGTCGCGCTCGCGCCTCAGGCGCTTGCGCTCGGCCTCGTCCGCGTCCTCGCCGGGCGCGGCCGTCCCGGATGGGTCACCGCCGGGATCCGGCGGCGCCGTGGCGGGCGGCGCCGTGGCGGACGGGGCAGCGGCCCCGCCGGTGTCCGGCGGCCGGTCGTCCATGGGCAGGGTGCGGAAGAGGGTCCAGTTCTGGTCGAAGATGTCGCCGGTGGCGGTGTCGATGATGTAGGTCTCGCCCGCCGGGCCGCCGACATCCTCGGCGGCGATGNCTATCCGCCCATTCCCCGCGAGGGCGGATCCAGCAATCACGGGTTCATCGATGTGCGCGGCCGTCCCGGATGGGTCACCGCCGGGATCCGGCGGCGCCGTGGCGGGCGGCGCCGTGGCGGACGGGGCAGCGGCCCCGCCGGTGTCCGGCGGCCGGTCGTCCATGGGCAGGGTGCGGAAGAGGGTCCAGTTCTGGTCGAAGATGTCGCCGGTGGCGGTGTCGATGATGTAGGTCTCGCCCGCCGGGCCGCCGACATCCTCGGCGGCGATGCTGCGGTAGTAGTGGTAGGTGGATCTGCTCCAATCCAGCGGGGGCGGCTGACCCGGCGCGGCGGCCGGTCTGGCGGCCGGCGCGGCGGCCGGGATCTCGTCCGATGGCTTCGGGGCGGCGCGGGCGGGACCGGCCTCCTCCTTCGGCCCGAGGCCGGCGGCGATGGCGCGGCGGGACAGGCCGAGCTGGCGGCCGAGGCGCAGCACCAGGGTCTCGATCGGCAGGGCGGTGTCGGCGAGGTCGGCGTCGATGCGCTCATCCTCAGCCAGGCGGGACCAGAGATCGACGGTCAGCTTTTCCCTGGCCGCGGGCTTCCCGGCGGCGATGGCGCGGGACAGGGCCTCGGCCACGATGTGGCGCCGGCCGTCCTTCTCATCCCGCTGCCACTCGCGATAGGAGTCGGCCTCGTGCCGCGCCTCCTCCTGCTGCTGCCGCAGCCTGGCGTCGAGCGCGGCGGCGCGGCGGATGCCCAGCGCGGTGCGGTTGAAGCCCGCTTCGGCGATGGCGGCGCGGTCGAGATCGCCGGCCCGATCGGCGGCCAGCGCCCTGGCCTGGAAGACGCGGGCCAGCTCCAGGGCCAGCTCGGTCAGCTCCGCCAGCACCTCGGCATAGCGGCCGGCCTGCGCCGTGGCCGGCGAAGCGGCGGCRGGAGTTCCGGCTCTGATGGCACCATCGACCATCCGTTCATTAGAACAAAAAGCGAACATATAGTCAAGCGATTTGAACCAGCCCGGGTCGATCGTCTGCTTTT
>NZ_NHON01000074.1 GCF_002195995.1 Inquilinus limosus | reverse complement strand
GGCGACGGCAGGGCCGGGGTGCCGGCCGGGGCGGTCGGGCCCGGCACGATCGGGCCGGCGGTCATCCGCTCGCCCGGGCCGGGCTCGGCCGTCGGGGCCGCCGCCTGCAGGTTGGGGCCGCTGTTCGGGGCGGCCGGCTGCACCACCGGGCCCGGATTCGACTCCGGCTGGGCGTTGCCGTCGAGCAGGGCGGCGAAGCGCGCCGGCAGGGCCGCGATCTCGGCCGCCATGTCGCGGTTGGCCGAGGACAGGTAGTACCAGCCGGCATAGGCCAGGCCGCCGATCAGGACCGCGATCATCAGGATCGCGCCGCCGGGGACGCGGCTGCCTTCCGGCACCGGCACCGGGAAGACCAGATCAGGCTTCTTCTCGACCGCGGCGGATTCGCGCTTGAAGCGCGCCACCACCTGGTCGCCGTCGAAGCCGAGGAACTCGGCATAGGTGCGGACGAAGCCGATGGCGTAGACCGGACCGGGCAGGTCCTGGTGACGCCCGTCCTCGATCGCCTGCAGCAGCCCATGGCGGATCCGCAGCGTGGCGGCCACGTCGTAGAGGCTGTAGCCGGCGATCTCCCGCGCCTGGCCGAGGATGCGGCCGACCGGGGCGTTCATGTCGATCACGGGTTCGTTCGCCCCCGCATCGTGAGGGTTGTCCGGGGAGTCCGCGGCCTCATGCACCACGGCGAGGTGTTTGCGATTGCTCTGGGCCATGTCGTTCGAGCCGCTTTGTGCTTGAGCGAATTGTTACAGATGAAAGCCGGCGCGTCGCCCTGTCATGATGTCGAGGCCCACTCCCCCACGACCGAGACGACTGTCTTTATTATGACGATTCCGGCGGGACAGCAAAACGAATCCGAGTTTGGCCGCACTATATTGCAACGTCATGGTCGCGGGCATAGGCGCGGATGGCGGGGCGAAGCGAACCACGGGCATTGGCACGGACCTGCGACAACCAGCGAGAGAAATGGCCGAGATCCAGGCTGCGGACCATAGTCCTGACGGCGCCGATCGAGGTCGCGGGCATCGACAGCGTGCGGAATCCCAGGCCCAGCAGGGTCATCGCCTCGATCGGCCGCGACGCCATCTCGCCGCACAGGCTGATGCGGCGGCCAGCGGCGTCGCAGCGCGCCACCGTCTCGGCCAGGGCGCCGATCAGGCCCGGCGACAGCGTGTCGTAGCGCTGCGCCACCCGGGTGTTGGTGCGGTCGGCGGCGTAGAGATACTGCATCAGGTCGTTCGAGCCGACGGCGACGAAGTCGGCGGTGCGCAGCACCTGGTCGAGCTGCCACAGCAGCGACGGCACCTCCAGCATCACCCCGACGCGGATCTCGCCCGAGACCGGCGCGCCCTGGGCCGCGGCGCGCGCCACCTCCCGGTCGAAGAGATTCCGGGCGGCGTCCAGCTCGGTCACCTCGGACACCATCGGGAACATCACGCCGAAGGGGCGCCCGGCGGCGCCCTGGATCAGCGCCCGCAGCTGCTGGCGCAGCATCGCCGGCCGGTCCAGGCCGATGCGCACGGCGCGCCAGCCCAGCGCCGGGTTGTCCTCGTCGATCTCGGCGAAATAGGGCAGCCGCTTGTCGCCGCCGACATCGAGGGTGCGGAACACCACCGGCCGGCCCTCGGCCAGGTCGATCACCCGTGAATAGAGGTCGGTCTGGGTGGCGACGCTGGGATATTCCGACCGCACCATGAACGGGATCTCGGTGCGGTACAGGCCGATGCCGTCGGCGCCGACCGCGTCGAGATGCGGCATGTCGGAGAGCAGGCCGGCATTCAGCATCAGCGACACGGCGGCACCGTCGCGCGTCACCGCCGGCAGCCGCGCCTCCTCGGCGTAGATCTTGCGCTGCCCGGCCTGGACCTGGATCGCCTTGGTGATGGTGTCCATCACGTCCTCGGACGGGCGGACGAAGACGTTGCCGTGGTCGCCGTCGATCACGATCGGGTCGAGCGGCTCGATCAGCCGCATCGCCTCGACGCAGCGGCCGACCACCGGGATGTCCAGCGCGCGGGCGATGATCGCGACATGGCTGGTGGCCGACCCCTCCTCCAGCACCAGGCCGCGCAGCTTGCGCCGGTCGTAGTCCAGCAGCTCGGCCGGGCCGATGGCGCGGGCCACCAGCACCATGTCGTCCGGCAGCGTGCCCAGCGCCGCGGCCGAGGTGCGGCCGGCCAGATGCAGCAGCAGGCGATTGGCGAGGTCGTCGAAATCGACCAGGCGCTCGCGCAGATAGGGGTCGGTGACCCGGGCCATGCGCGCCGCCATGTCGTTCTGCACGCGCTGCACCGCCGCCTCGGCCGACAGGCCGGTGTCGATCGCCTCATGGATCCGGCTGAGCCAGCCGCGATCCTCGGCGAACATGCGGTAGGTCTCGAGGATCTCGCCGCTCTCGCCGATGCCGCCGGCGCGGTGGTCGGCCACCAGGTCGTCGAGCGAGCGGTGCATGTGCTCGACCGCCTGGCGGAAGCGCTCCGCCTCCACCGCCGGGTCGTCGGCCACCATCTGGCGCACGGTGATCTGGGTCCGGTGCAGCACCGCCAGGCCCTGGGCCAGCCCGCCGCTGAGGGCGATGCCGTGCAGCCGGGCCGGCAGCGACACCGCCGTCGGGCTCGCCACCTCGCCCGGCCGGGCGATCTCGCCGCCGACGATCAGCTCGGCCACCACCATGGCGATGGTCTCGAGCGTCTCGACCTCGTCCTCGGAGTAGTTGCGCTTGTGCTGGTTCTGGATGATCAGCACGCCGCGCACCTTGCCGCCGCGCAGGATCGGCACGCCCATCCAGGATTCGTACGGGTCCTCCCCCGTCTCCGGCCGGTAGGCGAATTTCGGATGGGCGGGGGCGTTGGCGATGGCCAGCGGCCGCGCCGTCGCCGCGACCTCGCCGACCAGGCCCTCGCCGACCCTGAGGCGGGTGCGGTGCACCGCGTCGGGGTTGAGGCCGATGGTGGCGAACAGCTCCAGCACGTCGCCCGGGCGGGAGACGTAGCAGGAGCAGACCTCGGCCACCATCTCGGCCGCGATCAGGGTGACGATCTTGTCGAGGCGCGACTGCGCCGTGCCCGACCCCGCCATGACGTCGCGCAGGCGGGCGAGGAGGCGACGCGACGGCCCGATGCCCGGGGCGGGCCCGCCCGCCGGCCGGGTCATCAGGCCGTCTCCATCAGGCCTTGTCCAGGCCGTAGGCGGTGTGGAGGGCCCGGACCGCCAGCTCGGTGTACTGCTCGGCCACCAGCACGCTGATCTTGATCTCGGAGGTCGAGATCACCTGGATGTTGATGCCGTTCTCGGCCAGCGCCTTGAACATGCGCTGGGCGACGCCGGCATGGCTGCGCATGCCGACGCCGATCACCGAGATCTTGACCACGTTCTCGTCCGGGATCAGGTGGCTGTAGCCCAGCGTCTCCTTGTGCTGGGACAACACCTTGACCGCGCGCTCCAGGTCCGCCTTGCCGACGGTGAAGGTCAGGTCCGTCGCCTGGCCGTCCTCGGAGATGTTCTGGACGATCATGTCGACGTTGATGTTCGCGTCGGTCAGCGGCCCGAAGATCGACGCGGCCACGCCCGGCCGGTCCGGCACGCGCACCACGGTGATCTTCGCCTCGTCCCGGCTGTACGCGATCCCGCTGACGACCTCTTTCTCCACGATCTCGTCCTCGTCCACCACCAGGGTCCCTGGCACATCCTCGAAGCTGGACAGCACCTGCACCCGCACCCGATGGTTCATCGCCATCTCGACCGAGCGCGTCTGCAGCACCTTGGCGCCGAGCGACGCCATCTCCAGCATCTCTTCGTAAGTGATCTTATCGAGCTTGCGCGCCTTGCGCACGATCCGCGGATCGCAGGTGTAGACGCCGTCGACATCGGTGTAGATGTCGCAGCGGTCCGCCTTCAGCGCGGCGGCCAGCGCCACTGCCGAGGTGTCGGACCCGCCGCGGCCCAGCGTGGTGATGCGGCCGGAATCGGAGACGCCCTGGAAGCCGGCGATCACCGCGACCTCGCCGCGGCCCAGCGATTCCTCGAGCTTCTGCGCGTCGATGCCGAGGATCCGGGCCTTGGCGTGCGCGCCGTCGGTGTGCACCGCCACCTGCCAGCCCTGGAACGACCGTGCCGGCAGCCCGATCTCCTGCAGCGCCAGCGCCAGGAGGCCGGAGGTGACCTGCTCGCCCGAGGCCACGACCGCATCGTATTCGCGCGGATCATGCAGGGGCGCGATGTCGTTGCAGTATTTCACCAGCTGGTTGGTGACGCCGGACATCGCCGACACCACGACCGAGACCTGGTTGCCGCGCGCGACCTCCGCCTGCACCCGACGGGCGACGTTCTTGATCCGCTCGACATCGGCGACCGACGTGCCGCCAAACTTCTGAACAATGCGCGCCATCGGCCGCCGCGGGTTTGAGTGACAGGGGCGCCGCGGGCCGGAATGCCGGCATTGCGGCCGTGAGGCCCGCTACCCATACTGCGTCGCCGAGAGCGACGCAACGTCCCCTGTGCTGCGCCGCGCTCGCGACGTTCAGGTTTACAGACGAGGACCTTCCCTGATGGCGCAAAGCCCGGCGGCGACGATCGATTCCGCCGAGATCGCCCGCTTCGAATCGATGGCGGCGGACTGGTGGGATCCGGACGGCAAGTTCCGGCCGCTGCACCGCATGAACCCGGTGCGCATCGGCTATGTCCGCGACCGGATCTGCGCCCGGCTGGGCCGCGACCCGCTGGCGCCGAAGCCGCTGGCCGGCCTCTCCATCCTCGACATCGGCTGCGGCGGCGGCCTGCTGTCCGAGCCGATGGCCCGGCTGGGCGCCGCCGTCACCGGGGTCGATGCCGGGGCCGAGGCGGTCGGCGTCGCCCGCGCCCATGCCGCCGAATCCGGCCTGGACATCGACTATCGCTGCAGCAGCGCCGAGGACCTCGCGGCGTCCGGCGCCCGCTTCGACGCGGTGCTGGCGCTGGAGATCGTCGAGCATGTCGCCGATGTCGACGCCTTCTGCGCCGCCCTGGCGGCGCTGCTGCGGCCGGGCGGCACGCTGGTGATGTCGACCCTGAACCGCACCCGCCGCAGCTGGGCCGTCGCCATCCTCGGCGCCGAGCACCTGCTGCGGATCATCCCGCGCGGCACCCATGAGTGGCGCAAGTTCCTGAAGCCGCACGAGTTGGCCGCGGCGCTGCGCCGCGCCGGGCTCGGGGTCGGCGACATCGCCGGCATGGTGCCCGACCTGCGCGGCGGCGGCTGGCGGCTGGCGCCGCACCATCTCGGGGTGAACTACATCCTGACGGCGACGAAGCCGGGATGATCGTCGTCACGGGCAGCGCCGGCTATCTCGGCTCCCGCATCGTCACCTCGCTGCTGTGCGGGTCGACGGCGGCAGGGGGCCCGGTGGCGGGGGTCGACCGGGCCGAGGCGCCGACCGTGACCCATCGCGCCGACATCCTGGACGGGGTGACGCTGCGCCGGGCCTTCCGCGGTGCCCGCGCCGTGATCCACACGGCCGGGCTGAACGGTGGCCCGGGCTCCCCGGCTTTGGGCGCCGAGATCCGGCGGATCAATGTCGGCGGTACCGAGGTGGTGATCGCCGCCGCGCGCGACGCCGGGGTGCGACGGCTGGTGCTGACCAGCACCACCGCGCTGTATGGCGGCGCGGTCCGCAGCGCCGGGGCCGCGGTCTGGGTGACCGAGGACCTGCCGCCGGCGCCGGAGACGCCCTATGAGGACAGCAAGCGCGACGCCGAGGCGCTGGTCCTGGCCGCCGCCGGGTCGTTCCCCGAGGGCTGCGTGGTCCTGCGCTGCGGCCGGTACTTCCCGGCCCCGCCGAACGAGACGGTGAACGACCGGCTGTATCGCGGCGTCGACCCGCGCGACGTCGCGGCCGCGCATATCCTGGCGGCGGAGCGGCGGGGCGCCGGCACCGCGGTGCTGAACATTGCCGCCGCCAGCCCCTTCCTGCCGGAGGATTGCGCCGAGCTGCGCCGCGATCCGCGGCCGGCGCTGCGGCGCCGCCACCCCTTCGTCGAGGGCGCCTACCGGCAGCTGGGCTGGCGGCTGCCGGCCGCGATCGACCGCGTCACAGCCATCGGCGCCGCGCGGGCGGCCATCGGCTACGCCCCCCAGCACAATTTCCGCGAGGCCCTGGCCGAGCAGCTGTGGCTCGATGCCTGGCCGCGCCGCTCCGAAGCCGCGCCAGAGCGAGGCTGACCGGCCCTTTGCCGTGGAAATTTTATTGTTGCCGCAGGTCTGGCCCGTGCTATCTAATTTTCGCTAATCGAGCCAAGAACATTGGCGCATAATATATTGTGCAAGCCCGTTGGTGAGCCGGCATGAACATCGGAATTTTTACCGAATTGTATCCTCCGAGCATTGGCGGCCAGGAAATTCGCTTTGCCGAACTGGCGCAAGTGTTTCGCGATCGCGGTCACAGTGTCTCAGTATATTGCATAGCACATAGGAGAGATTTGCCGAAGCGCGAATCCCTGAGTGGTATTGAGGTCAATCGCTTTCCGGTGGATGAGCACTATCAGAGGCCGCAGTCGCGCCTCCTGCCTCGGAATCCGATTACCATACTGAAGTATGCAACCTGGGTGCGAGGTGTGCTGAAGGCGCGCAGCTTCGATCTCAGCCTGTTCAACCAGTGGCCCCTGGCGCATATCGCCTTCGCGCCGCGCAGCGCCCGGCAGCGCGCCATCCTCGACTGGTGCGAGGTGCGGGACGCCGGCTTCTACCGCGTGATGCAGCGGATGCTGCCGCGGCTGAGCGGGCAGAACATGGGTGTCGGCCCGGCGGTGTGCGACCGGATCGGCGCCGCCTCCGGCCGGTCGGTCTTCTACCTGCCGAGCGGCATCCGCCGGTCCGCATACCGCAGCCTGCCGGCGGCGGAGCGCCGCGACATCCTCTATCTCGGCCGCATCACCGCCCACAAGAACCTGACCTTCCTGATCGACGCCTTCGCCCGGCTGAAGGCCGCCGGCCACAACCGCCTGGGCGAGCTGGGCCAGGACGAGCTGGTGATCGCCGGCGACGGGCCGGAACTGCCGGCGCTGCGTGCCCATGCCGCCGCCTCGCCGGCCGCGGATCAGATCCGGATCCTGGGTCCGGTCAGCGAGCAGCAGAAGATTGAGCTGCTGGGCGGCGCCAGGCTGCTGGCGATCTCGAGCCGGCGCGAGGGCTTTCCCCGCATCGTCGCCGAGGCGATGGCCAGCGGCCTGCCGACGGTGACCGCGCGCTTTCCGGAGAACGGCACCAGCGACGTCGTCGACCATTACGGCTGCGGCATGGTGACCGAACCGGAGCTCGATGCCTTCACCGGCGGGCTGATCGCCGCGGCAGACCGGTGGGAGGAGCTGTCGTGCCGTGGCCTGGACCACGCCGACGAGCTGGACTGGCAGGCGCTGGCCCAGGAGATAGAGGGTCGGTCGATCGCTGGAATTTCAAAGATGAAGGTTCAGGATTCATGCGCATTTTGATCACGGGCGCTGCCGGGTTCATCGGCAGCCAAATCACCCGGCGCCTGGCCCGGGACGGCCACGAGATCCTGGCCATCGACAACCTTTCCTTCGGCCGGGAGAGCTCGCTGCCCGAGGAGGCGGTGTTCAAGCGCCTCAACCTCGGCACCTGCAGCGGCACCGAGCTGCTGGAGGTGGTCGAGGAGTTTCAGCCGGACGGCGCCATCCATTTCGCCGCGATCCATTTCATTCCCTATTGCATGAGCCATCCGGACGAGACCTTCGCCACCAATGTGCGGGGCACCGAGCTGGTGCTGCGGGCGCTGGAGCGGACGCCGGCCCGCAAGGTGGTCTTCGCCTCGACCATGGATGTCTACGCCCCGGTCGACCGGGTGCACCGCGAGAGCGACCAGGCCGCGCCGGTCAATGCCTACGGCCTGTCCAAGCTGCTGGGCGAGGACCTGCTGGCCTATGCCACCCGCACCAATGACCGGCTGTCCGGCGTAGCGCTGCGCTTCGCCAACGCCTTCGGCCCGGGCGAGACCAACCCGCACCTGATCCCCGACGCCCTGAAGCGGATGCGCGACCGGTCGCAGCCGGAGATCCGGATGGGCTATATGGGCGCCACCCGCGACTTCATCCATGTCGCCGACATCGCCGATGCCGCGATCGCCGCGCTGTTCCAGGACACCGGGCGGTTCGAGGTGTTCAACGTCGCCTCCTCGATACCGACGCCGGTGCGCGACGTGGTCGAGACCATCCGCCGCCTGGTCGGCGACCCGCGGCCGGTGGTCGAGGACCGGAAGCAGTTCCGCAAGTTCGACCGGCCGTCGCTGTCGGCCGACACCACCAAGATCCGGGCCGCGCTGGGCTGGGCCCCGAAATGGTCGCTCGAGGAAGGCCTGCGCGACCTGGTGCAGCGCAGCTTCGCGGCGGAGCCCCGCCCGCTGAGCAAGATCGCGTGAGGCAGAGGCCCGGCCGGGCCTCGCGGTGACTCATGAACGCCCCCTCCCGCAAGAGGAGGGGGATTGGAAGGGAATGGTTCGGCTGCGGGGCAGTCCCTTCAGCCCCGCCGCCTCCGGTCGATCCGATGGGCGATGAAGGCGCCGACCATCAGGCCGATCAGCCCGGCCAGGGCGAGGATCCGGATCTTCTTCGGCGAGGACGGCTCCGTCAGCACCTCCGGCTGCTCCAGCGCCTCGGCGGCGAAGGGCAGGTTCGGCTGGATCAGCATCAGGATCTTCTCCTGGTCCAGGATCAGGCCGATCAGCGTCTGGCGGTAGTCGTTGACGGTCACGTTCTGCAGCCGACGCTGCAGGTATTCCAGCTTGCTCTGGGTCTGCTGGTAGATCGCCTGCTTGATCTGGTCGTCGCTGTACTGGTGCAGATAGCCCAGCGTCTGCCGCGCCACCTCGGCATCGGTGGCGTCGAGCGACAGGGTGGTGATCGGCGAATCCCGGTCCTGCTCCTGGTTCAGGTTCTTGCGCAGGAACTCGGCCACCGCCTGGGCGCTGGTGTCGACGCTGGTGTCGAGGCCGAAGGCGGCCTTGATCGGGGTCAGGAACGAGGTGCTTTCCCAGATCTTCCGCTGGTCGTTCCAGCGCAGGTCCATCAGGCTCTCGATCAGGCCCTTGTGTTCCTTCAGCGCGGCCGCGGTGCTGACCGCCGTCAGCTGCTTGCTGAACCGGTCGAAATAGGTGATCTGCTCATTGCCGGTCAGGCTGGTCAGCGAGCTGGCCAGCGCCGAGGCGCCGGCGTTGCGCAGCAGGTCGGACAGCTGCTGCGACGCCTCGGTCGGCATGACGATGAGGCGCGAGGTGTAGCGCGTCGGCGACACCATGATGAACAGCACGCCGAGGGCCGCCGCCACGATGATGGCCAGGACGACCAGCCAGCGATGGCGCCAGGCGGAGCCAACCATCTCCTGGGCCAGGGTCTCGCTGGACAGCCGGTCGCGGACCGGCTGGGTCTCGACCGCCTGGGGCACGGGGCTGAGCATATGTTCGGTGGCGACGGTCATGCCGCACTCGCATTCGGTTGCCGACGGGTTTCCAGGGCGTGGAGGAGCGTCGCGAAGCCATCGACCACGATCGCCACATTCTCCTCCGTCATGCTGTGCGGGTCGTGGACCGGGTCGCCGACCCGGCCGGGGAAGGACTGGGCATGGAGCCAGCCCAGAAACGCGGCCGGCTCCGCCCCGCCCTCGCGGTCGTCGCGCTGCAGCAGCCGCTCGAAGCCGGTGCGGGTCAGGGCCGGCAGGTCGATCCGGCCCGGCGACATGACGGGGGCGAAATACATCGGCGCGAAGGTCGCGGCCTTGAGGCCGAGCAGCCCGGCCTCGAGACAGACGGTGCCCGAGGGCGACAGCACCAGCCTCGACGCTTCCATCAGCTTGAAGGTGTCGGCATAGGGGTCGATCAGGCGCACCCCGGGGATCCGCCGCAGCTCGTCGTAAGTGCGCGGCGTGCGGAAGCCGATCGCGTTGGAGTGCTCCTTGACGTAGATCTCCCAGCCATGCGGGATCACCCGCGACAGCGCCCGGATGTTCTCGATCTGGTCGGAGTTGCGGTGGGCGAAGACATCGATCGACGCCTCCGGCTGCATGTGCAGCGTCACCAGCACGAAGGGGCGGGCGCCCGGGAGGTTCTCGCTCTCGAACGGCTTCTGCCAGCGGGTGCGGTAGGTGTTGACGATCCGTCTGAACCGGAAGCGCGACCGCTGTGCCAGGGGCGGCAGGGTCTCGTCGCCATCGGTGGCGCGGGAGAAGGCCTGCACCACGGATTCGCCGAGCCAGTGGCTGCGGAAGAACCGGATCTTGTTCTGGATGTGGAAGTAGTAGGGCCGGTAGGCGCGGGTGCGCAGCGCCTCGATGATGCCCTCCGCGGCCTCGCGGTCGGAGCGGTCGGGCTTGCGGAGCTCGAAGATCTCGGCCTGGTTCAGGTCGGTGAAGAAGCCGAAGCGGTCGGACGGCACCCGCACCGTCGACGGGGCGAAATAGGCCCGGCCCTGCGCCTTGCACAGGAGCGCGGTGGCCAGCTCATAGGCCCAGGTCTGCTCGCCGAAGGTGGCGCGGACGTCATGGGCCTTCAGGAAGCGCGAGACCTCCCGTGCGACCACGGCCAGATAGGCCTTGGCGTAGGGCCGCCGGCTCAGCGTCCGGTCCATCAGGATGGTCTCGTTGGCGGATTGCCCGCCCGCCTCCAGCTCGGTCAGCGCCGGATCGGCCGGGTCCGGCGGCGGCGCGCTGCGCCACTCATCCCTGAAATCGGCGAGGCAGAGGATTCTGTCACGGCGCCAGCCGGCCTTGATCAGCGCGTCGGCCCAGCGCCGGCTGGCCGCGATCCAGACGACCCCGACCCCCTTCCGCTCGAGGCCACGCCCGATCTTTTCGAAGAACATCGTCCGGTAATTGTTCGACAAAAGACATATATTCATTATTTCCGCGCCATGGGTCAGGGGCACGCCGCCGGCGATGAGATCGGCGCGAACCGACCGCCACCGGCTCATAACCCACTAACCGTAAGCGGGGACGGTGACAAGTGCGACCGCACGGAAGGCGAGAAGAAAGCGCCGTTCCGCTCAAACCAGGATTGAGAAAGCTTCGCCGGCCGGCGGCCGGTCAGGAATCGGTGCGGGACACCCAGGGAATACGGGCGACGCCGATTCCCTCTTCCTCCAGCTCGCGCGCCTCGGCTTCGGTGGCCTCGCCGTAGATGTCGCGATGCTCGGGTTCCTCGTAATGGATCTTGCGTGCCTCGTCGGCGAAGCGGTCGCCGACATACTCGCAATTCTCCTCGATCTTGCGGCGCAAGGTCTCGAGCTCGCGGCGCGCCTCGGCCATGGTGGTGTGGGTCCGGCGGCCGTCCTCGCCCTGGCCGTTCCTGGCCGACCGCTTGGCGATCGCCGGCGCCATCAGCGCCTTCTCGACCGCGCCGCTGCCGCAGACCGGGCAGTTGACCTCGCCCGCCGCCACCTGGGCGTCATAGGTGCCGCTGTTGCGGAACCAAGCCTCGAAGCCGTGGCCGGCCTCGCATCGCAATTCGTACAGGATCATCGCATTCCATGCTCCGCTTTTGTCATACGATGGTCCGCCACAGCCCGCAAAGAAAATGACACCCGCAATCCCGCCGACGCCGCATATCCCCCCTGTGTCCGCATGGGTCGCGCGCTTCGCACCGCTGGTGCCGAGGACCGCGCCGGTGCTGGACCTCGCCTGCGGCAGCGGCCGCCATCTGCGCCATTTCCGGGGCCGCGGCCATGCCGTGGCCGGGGTCGATATCGACCTGCGGGGCGTGGCCGACCTGGCGGGGGCGGAGGAGGTCGAGATCCTGCAGGCGGACATCGAGGCCGGGCCCTGGCCCTTCGCCGGGCGGCGCTTCGCCGGCATCGTCGTCGCCAACTACCTGCACCGGCCGCTGCTGCCGGCGATCCTCGACGCGCTGGCCCCCGGCGGGGTGCTGGTCTACGAGACCTTCGCCCAGGGCAACCAGCGCTTCGGCCGGCCGTCGACCCCAGCCTATTTGCTCAGGGCCGGGGAGCTGCTGCAGGCCGTGGCGGGCCGGCTGCAGGTCGTGGCCTACGAGCATGGCGAGGTCGCGTCGCCCCGCGCCGCGGTGGTGCAGCGGCTGTGCGCCGTCGCCGACCTGGCGCCGGCGCCGGATCTCGACGGGTCGCCCGAGCCGCATCCCCTGCCCGCGCCCTGAGCGTTCCTCATCACCGGTCCGAGCGGTTACGATCACCCGGATCTGCGAAAACGTCGGGCATTTGCAGCCGAAGGAGACAGGCGTGGCCGAAGGAACGATCGTCTGGGGCGTCTTGGGCGCCGCCAAGATCAACGACAAGGTCGTCCCGCCGATGGCCAGGGCCCGGCATTGCCGGGTGAAGGCCATCGCCTCGCGCTCGGCGGAGAAGTCGAAGGCCGCGGCCGAGAAATACGGGCTGCCGGTGGCCTATGACAGCTACGAGGCGCTGCTGGCCGACCCGGAGATCGACGCGGTCTACATCCCGCTGCCGAACCACCTGCATGTCGAATGGACGATCAAGGCGGCCGAGGCCGGCAAGCATGTGCTGTGCGAGAAGCCGATCGGGCTGAATGCCGAGCAGGCGCGGCAGCTGATCGCGGCGCGCGACAAGACCGGCCGGCGCATCCAGGAAGCCTTCATGGTGCGCACCCACCCGCAATGGCTGAAGCTGCGAGAGCTGGTGCAGGAGGGCGCGATCGGCGAGCTGCGCGCCATCACCGGCGCCTTCACCTACCGCAACATCGACCCCAACAACATCCGCAACAAGGCCGATATCGGCGGCGGCGGCCTCTTGGACATCGGCTGCTACCCGATCACCACCTCACGCTTCGTCGCCGGGCGGGAGCCGCGCCGCGTGGTGTCGCTGCTGGACCGCGACCCGGTGTTCAAGGTCGACCGGCTGGGCAGTGTGCTGCTGGACTATGACGGCATCCAGGCCAGCTTCGTCTATTCGACCCAGATCCCCGGCTACCAGCGCATGCAGTTCCTGGGCACCAAGGGGCGGATCGAGGTCGAGATCCCGTTCAACGCCCCGAACGACCGGCCCTGCCGCCTCTTTCTCGACGACGGCTCCAGCCTGTTCGGCGAGGGCATCAGGCCGGTCGAGGTTCCGGCCTGCGACCAGTACGGCGTGGCGGCCGCGGCCTTCGCCGAGGGCATCCTGAAGGGCGGCGAGCAGCCGGTGCCGCTGGAGAACACGCTGGCCAACATGCAGGTGATCGACGCCGTCTTCCGCTCCGCCCACACCGGCCGGTGGGAGACGCCGTGAGCGAGGTTCCGACGGTCGCCGAGCCGACCGCCATCACCCGCGAATCCCTGAAGGCCGGCGTGCTGCAGCGCATGATCGCCGCCGGCGACCCGAGCGCGGAGGTGCTGTCCTTCGAGGCGCTGGCCGACTCGCGCCGGTCGATCCTGGCGGCGGAGCAGGCGGCCGGCCGCGACGTCTGGGTGTTCGCCTATGGCTCGCTGATCTGGAACCCGGCCTTCCACTTCGTCGAGCGGCGCACCGGGCTGATCCATGGCTGGCACCGCCGCTTCTGCCTGTGGACCGCGCTGGGCCGCGGCACGCCCGACCGGCCGGGGCTGGTGCTGGGCCTCGACCGCGGCGGCACCTGCCGCGGCCTCGTCTTCCGCATCGCCGCCGCGGCGGTGGAGGAGGAGCTGGACCTGATCTGGCGGCGCGAGATGGTGACCGCGTCCTACACCCCGCGCTGGGTCACGGCGGCGACGCCGGAGGGCCCGGTGCGGGCGATCGCCTTCACCATCGACCGCACCCAGCCGCGCTATGCCGGCCGGCTGAGCGAGGAGGAGACGGCGCGGGTGCTGGCCGGGGCGCACGGCCAGCTGGGCAGCTGCCGCGACTATTTCCGCTCGACCCTGGACCATCTGGTGGCGCTGGGCATCCGCGACCACGGGCTGGAGGCGCTGCGCCGCCGGATCGCGGCGCTGGAGCCGTAAGGCCCCTCACTCGTCGCGCGTGCCGATGTAGCGCCCGTCGGCATCGTACTGCTTCACGCGGTCGCCATCCGGCTGCTCGTAGCCCTGGTAGCGGCCGCCCGCATCGTAGCGGTTCAGCCGGTCGCCGCTGCGCTCGATATAGCCGAGATACCGGCCCCCGGCGTCGTATTGCAGCCGGCGGCCGCCCGGCTGGTCCTCGCGGTAGCCCTGATAGCGGCCCTCGGAATCATAGCGCTCGATGCGGGGACCGTTGCGCCGGTCGTAGCCGAGATAGCGCCCCCCGGCGTCGTACCGGTTCATGCGGTCGCCGCTGCGCTCGACATAGCCGAGATACCGGCCCGCGCCGTCGAACTGGTCCTGCCGCTGGGCCATGGCGGTGCCGCAGCCCAGGGCCAGCAGCACGGCCGCGAGCAGGCCGAGGCCGTGCCGGATCCGCCGACTCCCCATCCATCCCTCCGGATCAACCCTGCGGCCGGCCGCGCGGCAACGGCAGGCCCGTGACACCGCAGCCCACTATACCGGCATCACGGCTTTTTTGGGTTCGGCCAAGGCATGGGCGCCTCGCGCCCGGGGCCGCTCGACCCGCTTGCGGCGCCCCGCTAGCATGGCGGCGGCAAGGGGGATGACCGCGGAGGACGCCATGGCGTTTGTCATCACCGGCCTGTGGGCGGCCTGGCTCGTCTATTGGTATGTCGCCGCCTTCGGCACCAAACCGGCGCAGCGTCGCGAATCCGGTGCCTCTCGCGTATCGCACATCGTTCCGCTGGTCCTGGCCGTGGTGCTGTTCAACCGGCCGGGGATGGCCGGCCCGGCCCTGGGCGCCCCGATCCTGGCCTATGCCGGCAGCTTTCCCATCATTGGCGCCCTGCTGGTCGCGGCCGGACTGGGCTTCGCCGTCTGGGCCCGGGTGCACCTGGCCGGCAACTGGAGCGGCACGGTGACGCTGAAGCAGGATCACGAGCTGGTGCGCAGCGGCCCCTACGCCCTGGTGCGCCACCCGATCTACACCGGCGTGCTGCTGGCGGCGATCGGCACGGTCGTCGCCATCGACCGCTGGAGCGCGCTGGTCGCGCTGGCGCTGATGGCCGCCGCCTTCCTGCGCAAGATCGTGATCGAGGAGCGCTTCATGGCCGAGGCCTTCGGTCCGGCCTATGCCGATTACAGCCGCGGCACCGCCCGGCTGGTGCCGTATCTGTGGTGAAGGTCCGCCCGCGGCCCCGCTGAGCCACGGGCGGACGTCCCTCAGAAGCTGGCCTGCACCCGGTACAGCCCGGCATAGGCGCCGCCGGCGGCCAGCAGCTGCTCATGCGTGCCCTGCTCGACGATGCCCTGGTCGGTCAGGACCAGGATCCGGTCGGCATGGCGCACGGTCGACAGCCGATGGGCGATCACCAGCGTCGTGCGGTCCCGCGCCAGGTCCAGCAGCGCCGCCTGCACCGCCCGCTCACTCTCATTGTCCAGCGCACTGGTGGCCTCGTCGAAGATCAGCACCGCGGGGTCCTTCAGGAAGGCCCGGGCGATGGTCAGGCGCTGCTTCTGGCCGCCGGACAGCTTGACGCCGCGCTGGCCGATATCGGTGTCGTAACCCTCCGGCAGGGCCGTGATGAAGTCGTGCGCATTGGCCGCCTTCGCCGCCGCGATGATCTCCGCCTCGGTCGCCTCCGGCCTTCCGTAGCGCAGATTCTCCGCCACCGTGCCGGCGAACAGGTAGATATCCTGCTGCACCACGCCGACGGCCCGCCGCAGCGACGCCAGGGTGACGTCGCGGATGTCGGTGCCGTCGATCAGGATCCGGCCCTCCGTCGCCTCGTAGAAGCGCGGAATCAGGGCGCAGAGTGTGCTCTTGCCGCCGCCCGAGGCGCCGACCAGGGCGACGAACTCGCCCGGCCGGATGTCGAGCGACAGGTCCCGAAACACATGCGGCCGGTCGTCCTCGTAGCGGAAGCCGACCTCCCGGAACGAGATGGCGCCGCGCGGCCGGGCCAGCGCGACCGCGCCGGGCCGGTCCTGGATGTCCGGCGCGATCTCCAGGATCTCCATCATCCGGGTGAAGCCGGTGTAGCCCTCCTGCCAGAGCCGGGCGAAGTTCGCCAGGCGCTTCACCGGGTCAACCAGCGCGGCAACGCAGAGCAGGAAGGTCAGCATGTCGGCGACGGCGAGCTGTCCTTGCGCCACCCGCACCGCGCCGGCGACGATGATCACCACCGTGATCAGCTGCGGGAAGCTCTCGATCCCCATCGAGAAGAAGGCCTCGCTGCGATAGCCGGCGCGGCGGCTGTCGAGGAAGGCGGCGTTCTGCTCGGCGAAGCGGCGGTTCTCGACATCCTCGTTGGCGAAGGACTGCACCACCCGGATGCCGGCCAGCGAGTCCTCCACCCGCTCGTTCACCGCGGCGATGCGCTGCTTGCTGACCTCCAGCGCCCGGTTCATGCGGCGGTTGAAGTGCAGCGCATAGGCCACCGCGAAGGGCAGCACCGCCAGGATCATCAGCGCCAGCGGCAGGTCGAGCCAGGCCAGGATGGCGATGGCGCCGGCGAATTTCAGCACCGCG
The DNA here is from genome assembly GCF_002195995.1 of Inquilinus limosus. Classification (GTDB taxonomy): domain Bacteria; phylum Pseudomonadota; class Alphaproteobacteria; order DSM-16000; family Inquilinaceae; genus Inquilinus; species Inquilinus limosus_C. Next base: position 14,541 of record NZ_NHON01000074.1, on the reverse strand, counting down.
ATCGCCAGGTCCTCCGGCCCGTGATGGTACAGCTCGCCGAGGAAGAACAGGTCGTTGGTGATCCGGCTCATCAGCTGGCCGGTGCGCTCGCGGTCGTAGAAGCCGAAGGACAGCTTCTGCAGATGGCCGAACAGCTCGCGGCGCAGGGCGCTTTCCATCTTCGCGCCCATCATGTGGCCCTGATAGTCGACGAACAGGTTGGCGATCGCCTGCAGCACCACCACGGCCAGCATGGCCGCGCCGAGGATGTAGACCTCGTCGAGCATCCCGGCCGTATCGTCCAGGCCGGTCAGGCGCCGGGTGACGAGGTTGGCGCCGAGCGGCAGGATCAGCGCCGTGACGGACACGACAACGGCGCAGAACAGGTCGGCCGCCAGCAACGGCAGGTGCGGCCGGTAGTAGGACAGGAACTTGCGGATCCGCGCCCGGGCAACGGCGCGCGGCACGTCGCGGCCGGAGCGGCGCGTCAGCGGGGAAGCGGCTGGGGTCTGGTCGACCGCGGCGGCGGCATCGCCGCGCGGGAAGAGGGTGAGATCGCTAGCGGCGGCGTCTCGAGGCGCCGGCGACCTCCGGATGCGGGACAACATGAGGCGTCATGTCCTTGCGAGGGGCGGGAACTCCTTTCTGCTGGGACATGAACGTCGTCATCTTGCTCTCCTGGATCGGTCGGCGGCCGCACGATACGGCAAGCGCGGGCTCCAGGCAACCCGGCCGGCCGCCGGGGGCCTCAGGCCTGCATCCGCCGGCGGCGGGCCTGCACCGGGTGGCGCGGATGGCCGGTGGCGTCATCGGTCTGCCAGGACTGGGACTGGAACTTCAGGAACAGCGCCGCCCAGCGCCCCTGCGGGAAGGCAATCAGCAGGGCGCCGTCCTGGCCGGTGCCGTTGTCGCCGCGGAACCGCTCCTCCGGGCTGCCCTGGTTCATGTGGATGTTGTGCATGCCGCGCGACGGGGCGAAGCCGAAGCCGTGATCGGCCACCGGGTCGGGCCCGAAGGGCTCGCCGAAGGCGTAGAGCATCGCCGTCGGCTCCCCGATCGCGCGGGCGACGATGTGGTCGATCTTCTCGTTCAGGTCGTTGTCCGGGCCCGGCCGGGTGGCCGGCAGCGGCCGCATCCGCGACCTGTCGAACAGCCCGTCGCGGACATAGTCCAGCCCCTCGCCCCTTGGGATCGCGGTCAGCCCCGGCGGCAGCCGCTCCAGCCGCGCGGTCACCGGATGCTCGAAATCGGGGTCGAGCACGTATTCCACCAGCGACGGCCAGGACGAGCCCTGGACATTGACCGCGACCCGGTGGTCGCGCGCCCCGTCATCGATTCGGATGTGGTAGTGGGTCGACCCCTCGGCGGCGAGGCGGCGGTCGGTCGGGCGCCCCTTCAGCACCGCGTAGCGTTCGAGCGCCATGCTCCGCCGCTAGTCCCTGGCCGCCTGCAGGTTCGGCTCGATCTCGGTGCCGGCATTGAGCTGGACGCAGGCGGCGGTGAAGCGGGTCATGCGATCACCCCCCGGCCCGGGTCGATCAGGCCGGCGCGGATTCGGCCAGGAGCGGGTCGAGCTTGCCGGCGCGTTCCAGCGCCTGGAGGTCGTCATTGCCGCCGACATGGGTCGCGCCGATGAAGATCTGCGGCACGGTGTTGCGGCCATGGGCGCGCTGCCGCATCTCCTCCCGCCGCGACGGCTCGGCCACCACATCGATCTCCTCGAAGCCGACGCCCTTCTGGGTCAGCAGCTTCTTGGCCATGTAGCAGTAGGGGCAGAACGGGCTGGAGTAGACGGTGACGGGTGGCATGCGATCCTCCGAAGAGTCCTTCGAATATGAGGGCATTCGGCGTGGGATGCCAGGGGGTGTGCGCCCGATGAATGGCGCCCATGCCCTGGGCGCGGCCCGGAGTCACGGCGGCGGCACCCGCGCCAGCGTCACCACGTCGACCCCGGCGGCCCCCTTGCGCCGCAGCGCCCGGGCGCATTCGTCGATGGTGGCGCCGGTGGTCAGCACATCGTCGACCAGCAGCACCCGCCGGCCCTCGACCAGCCCTTCGCGGCCCGGCCGCACGGCGAAGGCGCCGGCGACGTTGCGCCGCCGCGCCTGCCGGTCCTGGCCGCCCTGGCTGGGGGTGGAGCGGCGGCGCAGCAGCAGGTCCGGCGCCACCGGCCGGCCGGTCTCGCGCCCCAGCGCCAGGGCCAGCAGCGCCGCCTGGTTGTAGCGCCGGCGCAGCAGGCGCCAGCGGTGCAGCGGCACCGGCGCGATCACGTCGGCCTCGGCCAGGAAGGGCAGCGCCGCCCGCTGCAGCAGGCGGCCGAGGGCCGGGGCCGCATGGGTCTGGTCGCCATGCTTGAAGGCCAGGACCAGCTTGCGGCTGAGGTCGTCATAGAGGAAGGCGGCGCGGGCGCGGTCCCACAGCGGCGGGAAGGCCAGGCAATTGGCGCAGACCGGATCGTCGCCCGCCCCTTCCGCCGCCGCGTGGTCGAAGGGCAGGCCGCAGCGCCGGCATTGCGGCGGGCCGATGAAGGCCATCCGGGCCCAGCAGGCGCTGCACAGCGCCCCAGGCGCCACGATCTCGGCGCCGCAGGACAGGCAGCGCTGCGGCAGCACGGCATCGAGCACGGCGGCGCCGGCGCGCCGCAGCCAGGCGGTCCGGGGGGCGAGGACCGTGCGCAAGGCCGGCTAGCGCCCGACGGCGACGCCCTCGCGCCGCGGATCGGAGCCGCCGACCAGCCCGTCCGGGCCGATCTGGATGCCCTGCAGCCCACTGTCCTGCCCCGTCACCGCCACGTCGTGGCCGCGTGCCGCCAGCGCATCCCTCAGATCGGCGACGGCCGTCCCCGCCTCCAGCTCTGTCCGGCCGTTGAGGTTGACGACATGGCCCAGATCGATCGCCTGCTGCATGTTCAGTCCCCAGTCCAGCACCCCCAGGATAGCCTGGGCGACATAGGGGATGATACGGGCGCCGCCCGGCGACCCGATCACCAGCACCGGCCTGCCCTGCTGGTCCAGCACGATGGTCGGCGCCATCGAGCTGCGCGGCCGCTTGCCGGGCTCGACCCGGTTCGCCACCGGCCGGCCGCCGGCATAGGGCAGGAAGGAGAACTGGGTCAGCTCGTTGTTGAGCAGGAAGCCGCGCGCCATCAGATGCGACCCGAAGGCGCCCTCGATGCTGGTGGTCAGCGACACCACGCTGCCGTCGGCGTCGACGACCGAGACATGGCTGGTGTCGGAGGGCTCGCTGGAGGTGTCGGAGCTCCACTCCTGCCCTGCCCGCCGCGGCGGGTTGCCCGCCGCCGCCGGGACCGGCGCCGCCCGGTCCTCCGAGATCGCCTTCGCCCGCGTGGTCAGATAGGTGTTGTCGACCAGGCCCGATGACGGGACCAGGACGAAATCGCCATCGGCGAGATAGCGGTCGCGGTCCGCGGTGACCAGCTTGCCGGCCTCGGCGAACAGGTGCCAGGCCGCGGCGGTGTCGGGCCCGGCCTTGCGCATGTCGAAATGCTCCAGCAGCCCCAGCATCTGGCCGACGCCGATGCCGCCGGAGCTCGGCGGCGCCATGCCGCAGACCCGCCAGGCGCGGTAGGGCACGCAGACCGGCGGGCGCTCCACCACCCGGTAGATCTCCAGGTCGATCGGGTCCAGCCAGCCGGGATTGCCGGACGCGCCCTGGACCGCGGCGACGATGTCGGCGCCGATCGGGCCCAGATAGAACGGGCTGTCGCCGCTGCCGAGGATGAAGCGCAGCGTGTCGGCGAAATCCGGGTTGCGCAGGGTCTGGCCGGCCTGCAGCGGCCGGCCGCCGGGGAAGAAGTAGTCGCGCGCCCGCGGGTCGCGCTTCAGCCCCTCCGCCGCGTCGCCGGCCAGCAGGGCGGCCAGGCGCGGCGAGACGGCGAAGCCCTTGTCGGCCAGCTCGATCGCCGGCCGGAACAGCCGGTCCAGCGGCAGCCGGCCCCAGCGCCGATGCGCCTCGAGCAGCAGCTTCAGCGTGCCGGGCGTGCCGACCGACCGGCCGCCGACCGCCGCGGCGGCGAACGGCACCGGCTTGCCGTCCGGGCCCAGGAACAGGCCGCCATCCGCCGCCCGCGGCGCGGTCTCGAGCCCGTCGAGCCCGGTCAGCTTTCCCGACCGGCCGTCGAAATGCAGCAGCAACGCGCCGCCGCCGATGCCGCTCGATTGCGGCTCGACCAGGTTCAGCACCAGCTGCACCGTGATCATGGCGTCGACCGCGCTGCCGTTCTCCGCCAGCACGTCGTAGCCGGCCCAGGCCGCGATCGGGTTGGTGGCCGCCACCATGAACCGCTTGGCGCGGGCCGCCGGCTCGACCGGGCGGCCGGGCGTGGCCTGGCTGGCGACGACCGTGGCCGCACCGCCCGGCGAGGACGAGTCGGATCGGGCCGGCCCGGCGGACCCGAACAGCATCCCGGCACCGACCGCCCCGCACAGACTCAAGGCCCTCAACCCGCTCCGCCGCATCCTCTTTCCCGGCAAATCACGCGAATTTGCATAAAGGAGTATTTCACGGCAGCGGCCGGTTCCCAATCCCCCGTCTGGGAGGGGTCCTCCCGCGGGACGGTCAGGCCAGGCTCAGGCCGCCATCCAGCAGCACGATCTCGCCGGTCACGTAGTCGGAGCGGATCAGGCCGGACACCACCTCCGCCACATCCTCCGGCTGCGCCGCGCGGCGCATCGGCGCCGTGCCGGCCCAGAGCTGCTGCGCCTCGGTCCAGGCCACGGTCATCGGCGTGTCGACCAGGCCGGGGGCGACGGCGTTGACCCGGATCGCCGGCGCCAGCGACTTCGCCAGCAGGCGGGTCATGTGGTGCAGCGCCGCCTTGCTGGCGGCATAGGGCACCGAGGCGCCGCGCGGCCGCATCCCGGCATGGGACCCGATATTGACCACCGCCGCCGGCCGGTCCCGCGCCGCCGCCGATTGCCGCAGCGCCGCCTCGGCCTCCGCCACCAGCAGCCAGGGGGCGATGACGTTGACTTGGTGCAGCCGGCGCCAGAGATCCGGCGTCGCCGCCTTCAGATCGCCATGCGGCACCGTGGCGGTGATGCCGGCGCTGTTGACCAGCGCGTCGATCCGGCCGTGCCGGGCCAGCACTGCCCGCACCAGGGCCGGCGGCCCGTCATCCGTCGCCAGGTCGGCGGCGGTGTAGCTGCCGCCCAGCTCCGCCGCCAGGGCTTCCCCGGCCTCGGCCGAGGCGCGGGAATGCAGCGCCACGGCCCAGCCCTCGGCGGCCAGCCGCCGGGCCACCGCGGCGCCGATGCCCGAGGTCGATCCGGTGACCAGCGCCACCGGCCGCTCTGCTGCGATCATGATCCCGTCCTTCGATGCGGTCTCCCATCGTGCCACCAAGGGCGGTGCGGCGCCGATCCGCAATCCCTATAGTGCGCGCCATGACACAGTCCGACGAGATGATGGTGTTCGACCGGGTGCTGGTGCGCCGGCGGCGCGACCGCGCCGCGCCGGGCCTGGCCGGGCACAACTTCCTGTTCGAGCATGTGGCGGCGATGCTGGCCGACCGGCTGCTCGACGTCACCCGCCGGTTCCCGGCGGCGCTGGACCTCGGCTGCCATGACGGCGCCATGGCCCGGGCGCTGGCCGGAAGTGACCGGGTCGACACCCTGGTCCAGGCCGACCTGTCCCCCACCCTCGCCCGCCGCGCCGCGGCCAACGGTCGGCCGACCCTTGCCTGCGACGAGGAGCTGCTGCCCTTCGGCACGGCCACGCTGGACCTGGTGCTGAGCAACCTGTCGCTGCACTGGGTCAACGACCTGCCCGGCGCGCTCTTGCAGATCCGTCAGGCGCTGCGGCCCGACGGGCTGTTCCTGGCGGCGATGCTGGGCGCCGGCACGCTGGCCGAGCTGCGCACCGCCCTGGTCGAGGCGGAGACCGAGCTGATGGGCGGCGCCAGCCCGCGCCTGTCGCCCTTCGCCGATCTGCGCGACGCCGCCGGCCTGCTGCAGCGCGCCGGCTTCGCTTTGCCGGTGGCGGATGCGGAGACGGTGACGGTCAGCTACGAGAACGCGTTCCGCCTGATCGCCGACCTGCGCGGCATGGGCGAGACCAATGCCGGGCTGAACCGCAACCCGGCGCCGCCGCCGCGCGCCTTCTGGCCGACCGTGGCCGCCCGCTATGCCGAGCGCTTCGCCGAGCCGGACGGACGCATCCCGGCCAGCTTCGAGGTGCTGTTCCTGGTGGGCTGGGCGCCGCATGACAGCCAGCAGCAGCCCCGCCCCCGCGGCAGCGCCACCCGCTCCCTGGCCAAGGCGCTGGGGACGGTGGAACGGCCGGTGCGGCAGTAGCGAGTTCGATGATTCGGGCTTGCTCTCTCCTCTGCTGTCATCCTCGGGCTTGACCCGAGGATCCAGGGGCTTTCAAGAACCGCCCGTGGTGGCCCCTGGATTGCCGGGTCAAGCCCGGCAATGACAGAAAGGGGTCGGACGCGATGTCCGGCTAGCCGGTTTGGCCCGGCGCGAGCTCCCGCCTCATGACGACGGCGTCGACCGTGGCGGCGCCGACCTTGTAGTAGCCCTTGCGGATCCCGGCCTCTGTGAAGCCGGCGCCACGGTAGAGCGCCAGCGCCGCCGCATTGTCGGTCGCCACCTCGAGGAACAGCGTCGCCACCCCGGCCGCCCTGCAGCGTTCGGCCAGCGCGTCCAGCAGCAGGCGCCCGCCACCGCCGCGGCGCCGTCCGGGCAACAGGGCGATCGACAGCAGCTCCGCCTCGTCGGCCGCCACCCGGCCGAGGGCGTAGCCGGCCGGCTCCCCGGCCTCGTCCAGCGCGATCAGGGCGAACACGCCGGGGCCGGCCAGCAGCTGCGCCAGCTGGTCCGGCGCCCAGGCCTCGCCGAAGGCCGATTCGTACAGGGCCGACAGCACCGCGGCCTCGGCCGCGCCGGCCGGAACGATGCGTAGGGCGGTCACGGTTTCGGCGCCCGCTCGGCCAGCGGCACGGCGTCAGGCGGCCGGACATAGAGCGGCGGCGGCGGCCCTTCGCGCGCCTGGTCCGCCCGCTCCTCGGCCAGCCGGGCCACGGTCGCCGGGTCGATCGCGGCGGGGCCGGCCTGGCGGACATCCGCCCGCCCGGCCAGGACCGGCAGCAGCAGATGGGCACCGTCACCGGCGACGGTCAGGGGTCCGGGCGGGATCAGCGCGGCAAGATCGGCGGCCGGCAGGCACAGCGGCTCGCCCAGCGGGGCGCCGGCGGCGTCGAACAGCCGGGCGAAGGGCTCGGTCCGGCGACCATCCAGCGCCACCAGCACGGTGCCGGCGGCGACCGGCCCGAGATCGGCCAGCACCGCGTCGAAGCTGGGGATGCCGACGATCCGGCGGCCGGCGCCGAGCGCCAGCCCGCCGACCGCGGCGAGGCCGACCCGCAGCCCGGTGAAGGACCCGGGTCCGCTGGTGACGCCGAACAGGTCGATGTCGCCGGGCGCGACCCCGGCCTCGGCCAGCACCTCCAGCACCAGCGGCATCAGCCGGACGGCGTGGCCCTGGGCCATCGGCTCGGTCCGCGCCGCGACCACCCGCCCGTCGCGCCGCAGCGCCACGCCGCAGCCGGCGCCGGCGGCGTCGAGGCCGAGCACGATCATGCGGCGTACATCCGGGTGCTGTTCATGGGGACAACCGGTCGGAACACGGGCTCACACGATCCGGCAGACTTCCTCGAAGGCCAGGCGCGGGCGGCGGGGGAATTCCTTGTTGCGGTCGACATAGCCGATATCGACCAGCAGGCTGGAGCGCCAGCGGGTGCCGGAGAGGAAGGCGGCATCGACCTTGGCGCGGTCGAACTCCGCCACCAGCCAGCAGCCGAGGCCGAGGCCGCGCGTCGCCATGATCAGATAGGCCGCCTGCATCGCCGCGTCGCGATGCGCCGTCTCCTGCGCCAGGTCGGGGCGGGCGGCGAAGCGGATCGCCGTCTCCGGCTCGTCCGGCAGCAGCCGCGGCAGGTGCTCGTGGAACGCCGAGTCATAGGCCACGATCGCGGTCACCGGCGCCTGCAGCGTGGCGCCCAGCGCCTCGGGGTCGACCGAGGGGCGCAGCGCCGCCCGGCCCTCCTCCGAGGTGACGAAGACGATCCGCGCCGGACAGGAATTGGCGCTGGTCGGGCCCCGTTTCATCAGGTCGTAGATCGCCCGGAGCGTCGCCTCCGGAATCGCCTCGTCGAGGAACACGCAGCGCGCGCGGGCCTCGCGGAACAGCGTGTCGAGCGCGATCTTGTCGAGCGCCATGGTCATTTGTCGCAGAAAATCTCAGCTCGCGGCAGGTAAGCCGATCACGCGATCCGCGGCAAGCCGCGCCGAATCGAGCTCGGCGAGATCGTTCCCACGGATCATGGCCCGAACGTCGCGGATATAGGCCGTCCCGCGGGTCGAGTAGCGCATGAGGGTCGACGCCAGATCATAGCCGTCAAGCTCCAGCCGCGCAGCTCGCAGCGCCGCGCGTCGGGCGCGGAAGCCGGAATAGGCCGGATGGGTGTTCAGGTTGCGGGCATAGGAGGCGACGCCGTCGATCAGCCGGTCGAAGGCGGCGTAGCGCACTGCCGATCCCGCGGTCTGGCCGAACAGGGCGTTGCGGCGCTGGGCGCTGTAGGAGGTGCCCCAGCCCGATTCCACCGCGGCCTGGGCCAGGGCCAGGGAGACTGGAATCGCGTCGACCCGCAGCAGCAGCGCGTCGATGTCGCCATCGGCGACCTCGTAGCGATCGCTGAGCTCGCTGAGCCAGGCCCGCGACTCCGCCGAAGGGGCGAGGCCCAGATGCTGCAGCCCCTGAAGAGCCAGCAACCGGTCGCGATCGTGGCGGATATCCTCGTTCACCCGCAGCACCAGCGGCAGCAGGGCGTTGAAGAACACATCCTTGCGCAGGTCGGTCGAATCGAGGTGCCGCAGGTCGCCCGGCATCGCCTCGACCAGCAGGCGCGGCACATCGGCCTCGCCATCCCGCACATCGGCGAGGGCGTAGTCGGCGCTATCGAAGATCTCGCTGAGCTTGCCCGCGCTGTCGACTTTCAGGACCAGGTCCGAGGTCTTGTCGATCGGCGGCACGGCCGAGGCCGGCAGCGCCTGTTCCTGGGACGGCGGCAGGTCGGCGACCTCCAGCTCGGCGGAGGTTTGATCGGTGGGGGCCGCCGGCTGGGCCAGGGCGGCAAGGGGCACGATCAGCAATAGGCCGGCCAAGGCGGCGGCCGGTCGAAACACACGGAACTGCATGGACCTCGTTCTTGGTTGCGCCCGGGCAGGCGGCACCGGGCGCCGCGCCTATCGGCACGACCGGGTCCGCGGGCGCCCCTCGTCTTCAGGGGGCGCCGCCGGGGGGAGCGCAGCCCGCCGTCAGGCGACGGCGCGCACCTCCGTCACTTCGGGGATGTAGTGGCGCAGCATGTTCTCGATGCCGGCCTTCAGCGTCATGGTCGAGCTGGGGCAGCCGGAGCAGGAGCCCTGCATGTGCAGGTACACCACGCCATGGTCGTAGCCCTGGAAGATGATGTCGCCCCCGTCCTGCGCCACGGCGGGCCGGACGCGGGTGTCGATCAGCTCCCGGATCTGGGCTTCGATCTCGGAATCCTCCGCCGACTGGCCCTCCGAGCCCTCCGCCGCCGTCTCGGCCAGGATGACCGGCCGGCCCGCGGTGAAATGCTCCATGATGACGCCCAGGATCGAGGGCTTCAGCACGTACCAGTCGATGGTGTCCGCCTTGCTGACCGTCACGAAATCGGTGCCGAGGAAGACGCCGGTGACGCCCTCGACCTCGAACAGGCGCTGCGCCAGGGGCGACCGCGCCGCCGAGTCGACCGACGGAAAGTTGGCGGTGCCCACATCCATCACGGCCCGGCCCGGCAGGAACTTCAGGCTCGCCGGGTTGGGTGTCTGCTCGGTCTGGATGAACATGGACACGGATCCTTCGATAGGCCGCGGCCCTCATGGCCCACGGCGTCGGCAGGGTGAAGACGACGGCCCGGAAGATCAAGACGAAACGGCGCGCATCAGAGTCGCACGCCAATCGCCGCAGAGCGTCCCGGACCGGTTACTTGCGCAACCTCACCGTCCCGACGAGGTCGGATAGAGAGCGGTGATTAGGGCTGATTTGTGGCCGCCGGCCCGGTCATTCAAGATGCCGCAGGGCATGGCGGGCGATCTTCCACATCGCCGTCGGCAGCCCGGCCTCGCCCAGCCGGTCCGGCGGCACCAGCACCGCGCCGTCGACCGGGCCGGCGATCCGGCCGGCCGCCACGGTCAGCTCGAAGTCGAAATGGGTGAAGCCATGCCGCACCAGCCCGGGCAGCAGGCGCCAGCCGGATCCGCCCGGCGCCTCGGCCAGCACCGCGGCGAGGTCCGGCATCGGCTGCTCGACCCAGGCGGAGGACGGCACCTCCATCATCCCGCCCAGCATGCCCTTGGGCGGCCGGCGGCGCAGCAGCACGTTGCCCTGCGCATCGGTCAGCCAGAAGGCCACGGCCCGGCGGGTCGGCTTCGGTGCCTTGGCCAGCTTGGCCGGGAGATCCTCGGCGATGCCGCGCTTTCGGGCCAGGCACGGCGTCGACCACGGGCACAGGATGCATTTCGGGCTGCGCGGGGTGCAGATGGTGGCGCCGAGATCCATCACCGCCTGGGCGTAGTCGCCCGGACGCCGGCGCGGGGTCAGGGCCGCCGCATGGGTCTTCAGGATCGGCTTGGCCGGCGGCAGCGGCGTCTCCACCGCGAAGATCCGGGCCATCACCCGCTCGACATTGCCGTCCGTCACCGCGGCCGGCCGGTCGAAGGCGATCGCCGCGATCGCCGCCGCGGTGTAGTCGCCGATCCCCGGCAGCTGCCGCAATTCCGCCTCCGTGGACGGAAACACTCCGCCATGGCGTTCCACCACCAGCACGGCGCAGCGATGCATGTTCCGGGCCCGGGCGTAGTAGCCGAGTCCCGCCCAGGCGCGCAGCACCTCCTCCACCGGCGCCGCGGCCAGATCGGCCACGGTCGGCCAGCGGCCGGTGAAGTCGAGGAAATAGTCCTTCACCGCCGCCACGGTGGTCTGCTGCAGCATGATCTCGCTGAGCCAGACCCGGTACGGGTCGACCTTCTGCCCGGGCGGCGCGCGCCAGGGCAGCACGCGGCGGTGCCGGTCGTACCAGGCCAGGAGATCCGGGGCGAAGCCGGCGGGGGCGAAATCGGCGGACGTGGCTGTATCGGGCATGGCTCGCGTTGCCGCTCGGGGGTGCGTTGGGCCACTATAGGGACCCGAGTCCCGCAATTCGATCACGCAGTCACATCCCGACAATGAGCTATCCGCGATCCATGGCCGCCCTGGTTCCCGCCCTCGCCCGCAAGGCGCTGGGCGGCGGGCGCAGTGCGATCGGCAGCCTGTTCGCGGACTGGCCGTCGGTGGTCGGCGACCACTGGGCCGACAAGGCGGTGCCGGAGAAGCTGAGCTTCCCGGCCGGCAAGCGCGACGGCGGCACCCTGGCGCTGCGGGTCGACCCGGCCGACGCCCTGCTGCTGCAGCACGACCAGGACCGGCTGATCGAGCGGATCAACGGCCATTTCGGCTATGCCGCGATCGTCCGCATCAAGCTGCTGCAGGCGCCCCTGGCCCGCCGGCCCGCGACACCGCGCCGCCGTTCCCTGACCCCGGGGGAAGAGGCGATGCTGGCCGGGCCGCTCGAATCGGTCGACGACCCCGAGTGGAAATCCCGACTTGCGGCCTTCGGCCGGGCGCTCTATGCCCGGACGCCACCGCGATGACATTTGTGGGCGCGAGGCCCGGACCCATGGAGACCATCGGATGCTGAAGACCCTGCTCGCCGGACTGGCCCTGGCCGCCGCGACATTCATGGCCGGATCGGCCTCCGCCCAGGACTCCGGCAAGGCCTGGGATCCGAAGATCACCGACAAGGACTACGTGCTCGGCAAGGCCGACGCGCCGGTGACGGTGCTGGAATTCGCCTCCTTCACCTGCCCGCACTGCGCCGCCTTCACCAATGACGTGCTGCCGCAGATCGAGAAGAGCTACATCGACACCGGCAAGGTGAAGCTCGTGTTCCGCCAGTTCCCGCTGAACGGGCTGGACCTGCGGGCCGGGATGATGGCGCGCTGCGCCCCGCGCGAGCAGTATTTCAACATCGCCAAGGTGCTGTTCGCGCAGCAGCAGAGCTGGGCCCTGTCCGATCCGAATGCCGCCCTGTCCGCCCTGGCGCAGATCGGCGGCATGGCCGGCCTGCCGAAGGACAAGTTCGACGCCTGCCTGGCCGACAACAGCATTGCCGACGGCATCGTCAACGGCATGCAGGCGGCGCAGACCGAATACCAGGTCAACGCCACCCCGACCTTCGTCGTCGAGGGCGAGAAGATCGAGGGCGAGGCCAGCTTCGACACCTTCAAGGCGATCTTCGACAAGAAGCTCGCCGAGAAGGGCGTCACCACCAACTGACCGCCTAGGAGCGCGCCGCCGTGCACTTCGCCCGGCTCCGCCTGTCGGGCTTCAAATCCTTCGTCGATGCGACCGACGTGGCCATCGAGCCCGGCCTGACCGGCGTGGTCGGGCCGAATGGCTGCGGCAAGTCGAACCTGGTCGAGGCGCTGCGCTGGGCGATGGGCGAGAACTCCGCCCGGCGCATGCGCGGCCAGGAGATGGACGACGTCATCTTCGGCGGCACCACCGGAAGGGCCGCGCGCAACCTGGCCGAGGTGACGATCACGCTGGACAACAGCGACCGCACCGCGCCGGGCTTCGATCAGGCCGACACGATCGAGGTCGTCCGTCGGATCGAGCGCGGCACCGGCTCCGAGTACCGCGTCAACGGCAAGCCGGTGCGCGCCCGCGACGTGCAGCTGCTGTTCCAGGACAATGCCTCCGGCCCCGCCTCGCCCGCCCTGGTCAGCCAGGGCCGGATCGCGGCGATGATCTCCGCCCGCCCGGCCGAGCGGCGGCAGATCCTGGAGGAGGCGGCCGGCATCACCGGCCTGCACAGCCGCCGGCACGAGGCCGAGCTGCGGCTGCGCTCGGCCGAGGAGAACCTGGTCCGGCTGGACGACGTGCTGGTGCAGCTCGATGCCCAGCTGGGTGGCCTACGCAAGCAGGCGCGGCAGGCGGCGCGCTACCGCACGATCTCGGAGCAGATCCGCCAGGTCGAGGCGACGCTGCTGCACCTGCAATGGACCGCGGCCGGCATCGCCCATGCCGAGGCCCGCCGCGCCTATGACGCCAATGAGCAGGTGGTGCGCGAGCGCATGATCGCCGCCACCCGCGGCACCACCGAGCAGGCCGAGGCCGCCGCCGCCCTGCCCGCTTTGCGCAAGACCGACGCCGACTCCGCCGCGGCGCTGCAGCGCTATCTGGTCGAGCGCGAGACGCTGGAGGCCGAGGCCGGCCGGCTGAGCCAGTCGATCCTGGACACCAGGCGCCGGCTGGAGCAGGTGACGGGCGACCTGGTGCGCGAGCGCTCGCTGGGCGCCGACGCCGCCCAGGCCCTGGCCAAGCTGCAGGAGGAGCGCGAGCGGATCGAGCGCCAGAGCGCCGGCGAGGCCGAGACCGAGGCCGAGGCCCGGGCGGCGATCGACACCCAGCGCGAGATCGTCGACGAGCTGGACGGCAAGCTGACCGCGCTGACCGAGGCCGCGGCCGGCGACGAGGCCCGGCGCCAGAGCCTGGCCAAGCGCCAGCGCGAGCTGGAGGGCCGCCTGCTGGACCTGGCCCGCCGGCACGAGGACGCGCTGCGCCAGATCGCCCAGGTCGAGGCCGAGCTGGCCGGCGCCGACGGCGCCGAGGCCGCCGCCCTGGTCCTGGCCGAGGCGGAAGCCCGGCTGGAGGCGGCGCAGGAGGCGGTGGAGACGGCGGAGACCCGGCGCCAGGCCGCCGATTCGGCCTTCTCCGGCGCCCGCGAGGCGGCCCAGGCGGCCGAAGGCGCCGCCACCCGGCTGAAGGCCGAGGCCGACGGCCTGCGCGCGGCGCTCGGCTCCGGCAAGAGCGGCGATGCGGCCCGCGCCCCGATCCTGGACCAGCTCAAGGTCAAGCCCGGCTGGGAGGCGGCGCTGGGCGCCGCGCTCGGCGACGAGGCCTCGGTGCCGGCCGACCGGTCGGCGCCGCTGCACTGGGCCGAGCTGCCCTTCTATGACGACACGGCGCCGCTGCCGGAAGGGGCCGATCCGCTGGCCGGCCATGTCACCGCCCCGGCCGCTTTGGCCCGGCGGCTGGCCCATATCGGCGTGGTCGAAGATGCGGCGGCGGCCGAGGCGCTGCAGCCGTCCCTGCGGCCCGGCCAGGCGCTGGTGACGAAGGCCGGCGGCCGCTGGCGCTGGGACGGGCTGGTGGCCCGGCCGGGCGCCCCCTCCCCCGCCGCGGCGCGGCTGCAGCAGCGCAACCGGCTGGAACAACTGGAGGCACAGCTTTCGACCGCGGCCGCGGCGGCCGAGACAGCGCGGCGGGCGGCCGATTCGGCCCGCCAGGCGGCCCAGGCGGCGCAGGATGCCGACCGGGCGGCACGGCGCGGCCAGCAGGATGCCGTCTCCGCCGTCGGCCGCGCCCGCGAGGCGCAGAGCAAGGCGGCCCAGGCCGAGGCGGCGCGGC
>NZ_NHON01000073.1 GCF_002195995.1 Inquilinus limosus | reverse complement strand
GCCAGGCTCTTGGCTATGTCCTCGCACATCTTCTTGGCGTCGCCGAAGAGCATGAGGGTGTTGTCGCGGAAGAACAGCTCGTTCTCGACCCCGGCATAGCCCGACGCCATCGACCGCTTCACGAACAAGACCGTCTTGGCGTTCTCCACATCCAGGATCGGCATGCCGTAGATCGGGCTCGCCGGGTCCGACTTCGCCGCCGGGTTGGTGACGTCGTTCGCCCCGATCACGAAGGCCACGTCGGCCTGGGCGAAGTCGCGGTTGATCTCCTCCAGCTCGAACACCTCGTCATAGGGCACGTTGGCTTCGGCCAGCAGCACGTTCATGTGCCCCGGCATGCGGCCGGCCACCGGGTGGATGGCGTAGCGCACCTCCACCCCCTCCTTCTTCAGCAGGTCCGACATCTCCCGCAGCGCGTGCTGCGCCTGCGCCACCGCCATGCCGTAGCCCGGCACGATGATCACCGACCGCGCGTTCTTCATCACGAAGGCCGCGTCTTCCGCCGAGCCCTGCTTCACCGCCCGGTCGCCCGCCGGCCCGCCGGCCGCCGCGGCGGCGGAGTCGCCGCCGAAGCCGCCCAGGATCACGTTGATGATCGACCGGTTCATCCCCTTGCACATGATGTAGCTGAGGATGGCGCCCGACGACCCGACCAGCGCACCGGTCACGATCAGGAGGTTGTTCTGCAGGGTGAAGCCGATGCCCGCCGCCGCCCAGCCGGAATAGCTGTTCAGCATCGACACCACCACCGGCATGTCCGCACCGCCGATCGGCAGGATCAGCAGGAAGCCCAAGGCCAGGGCGACGAGGATCAAGAGCAGGAATGCCGCACCGGACTGCCCGGCGCACATCCACACGATCAGCAGGATGATGACGACGCCCAGCGCCGCGTTCAGCGGGTGCTGCAGCGGGAACACCAGCGGCTTGCCCGACACCAGCCCCTGCAGCTTGGCGAAGGCCACCAGGGAGCCGGTGAAGGTGATCGCCCCGATCGCCGCCCCCAGCGCCATCTCGATCAGGCTGCCGACATGGATCGCCCCCGGCGTGCCGATGGCGTAGGCGGCGGGGTCGAGGAACGCCGCCGCCGCCACGCACACCGCCGCCAGGCCGACCAGGCTGTGGAACGCCGCCACCAGCTGCGGCAGCGCCGTCATCTGGATCCGCTGCGCCACGACGTAGCCGATGCCGCCGCCGATCGCGATCGCCGGCACGATCAGCCAGTAGTTCCGCACCTGCGGCAGGAGAATGAGCGTCGTCGCCACCGCGATCGCCATCCCCACCATGCCGTACAGGTTCCCCATCCGGCTCGTCACCGGGCTCGACAGGCCCCGCAGCGCCATGATGAAGCACACCGCCGCCACCAGATACGCCAGCACCGCCAGGCTCGTCATCGCGATCCCCTCGCCTTCATCTCTTGGATTTGTCGCCTGTACGGCCGGTCAGGACTTCTTGCGGTACATCGCCAGCATCCGCCGCGTGACCAGGAAGCCCCCGAAGATGTTCACCGACGCCAGCAGCACCGCCAGCGCGCCCAGCACGCTCGACGCCCCGATCACCGCCGGGCCCGCCGCGATCAGCGCCCCGACCACGATCACCGAGGAGATCGCGTTGGTCACGCTCATCAGCGGCGAATGCAAGGCCGGCGTCACCCGCCACACCACGTAGTAGCCGACGAAGCACGCCAGCACGAACACCGTCAGACCGGTCAGGAAGAAGCCGTGCTCCCCCGCCGGCACCGCGGTTGCCGCATTCTGTGCCTGCACCGCCAGCGCCTGGGCCTGGTCCGCCAGCCCCTTGGCCGCCTCGGCCAGCCCCTGCGCGCCCTGCGCGAGTTCCTCTGTCGCCATCTGCCCGCTCCCCCTACGCCGCCTGCTCGGCCCGGCCGCCGAAGTTCGGATGCACCACCCGGCCCCCCGAGGTCAGCCGCGTCGCCGCCACGATCTCGTCTCCGCCGTCCACCTTCAGCGCCTTGGTCTCCTTGTCGACCAGCGGCGTCAGGAAGGCCACGAGGTTGCGGGCGTACAAGGCCGACGCGTCGGTCGCGATCCGGCCGGGGATGTTGCGATAGCCGACGATGGTGACGCCGCCATCCTCCACCACCTCGCCCGGCCGGGTCAGGGCGCAGTTGCCGCCCCGCTCCGCCGCTAGGTCCACGATCACCGATCCCGGCTTCATCGACCGCACCATCGCCTCGTCCATCAAGACCGGCGCCTTGCGCCCCGGGATCAGCGCGGTGCAGATGACGATGTCCTGCTTCCTGACCGTCTCGGCGATCAGCGCCGCCTGCTTGGCCCGGTACTCCGCCGACATCTCCTTGGCGTAGCCGCCCGCGGTCTCGGCCGCCTTGAACTCGTCATCGACACCACGGCCCCCAGCCGCCGCGCCGTCGCGATCGCCTGCAGCCCCGCCACGCCGGCGCCCATCACCAGGACGCGCGCCGGCGGCACCGTGCCCGCCGCCGTCATCATCATCGGATAGGCCCGGCCGAACACCGACGCCGCCTCCAGCACCGCCCGGTACCCCGCCAGGTTCGCCTGGCTCGACAGCACGTCCATCGACTGCGCCCGCGTGATCCGCGGCACCAGCTCCAGCGCGAAGCTCTCGATCCCGGCCTCGGCATAGGCCGCCAGGCTCTCCGCGTCGTCATAGGGCTCCAGCACCCCGATCAGGGTCGCCCCGCGCGGGATCAGCGACAGCTCGTCGACCTCGCCCTCGCCCGACCGCAACGGGCGGCGCACCTTCAGGACAACGTCCGCTCCGGCCAGGGCGCCCGCGGCATCGGGCGCGACCTCGGCTCCGGCCGCGCGATACGCGTCGTCCGTCACGGCGCTGCCGAGCCCGGCGCCGGACTCCACCGCCACCGTCGCCCCCAGACCCACCAGCTTCTTCACGCTGTCCGCCGTCGCCGCCACACGGCGCTCCCCATCCCGCCGTTCACGCAACACCGCTATCCGCATGGACAAGACTCCCCCACGCGGCCGCTAGGCGCCGCATCGTGTCAGAGACGCCGCGGCAGCCGGTCAGGCCGCCGCGGTTCCACCACTCACATGAAGATCAGGCGTGGACCACGGCCGCGGCCTGGTCCTGCAACGCCGGCGACGACTGCTGCAGGAAGTGCCGGATCAGGTCGCGGGCGCTGATCACCCCGACCAAAGTGTGATCCTCCATCACCGGCACGTGCCGGATGTGGTTCTCGTCCATCAGCCGCAGCACCGTCTCGATGCTGTCGCGCGGCTCGCAGCTGATCACCGCCCGGCCGATGAAGGCCGAGACCGGCATGGCCAGCGCCGCGGCGCCATGGACGGACAGCGCCCGGGCGACGTCGCGCTCGGAGAACACCCCGACGACGATGTTGCCTTCGGTGCGGCACACCTCCTTGACCAGCAGGGCGCCGACATTCTCCCGCGTCATCAGCGAGACGGCGGTGGCCACCGTCTCGCCGACGCGGATCATGACGATGCGCGTGTCCTTCTGGCGCAGAATGTCTTCGGCTCTCATGGCTGGGTTCCTCCTCGTCTGGAAACGGCTCTTGGCGGCCGTCCGGGTTTGGGATCAGGCCGGCACCAGCTCCGGTTCGGAGCGGGCCGGGGCCGGGCGGCTGTACAGCCCGGCGATCTCGGCGCGCTGCTGCACCAGGGCCAGGACGGTGTCGATCGTCGGCGTCGGCACCCCGACCATGCGGCCGAGCTCCTGCACCACGGTGACCAGCGGGTCGATCTCCATCGGCCGGCCGCGGTCGAGGTCCTGCAGCATCGAGGTGCGATGCGCGCCGACGGCGCCGGCGCCGTCCAGCCGCCGCTCGATATCGACCCGGAAGTGGACGCCGAGCTTGTCGCCGATGGTCTGCGCCTCCGCCATCATCCGCCGCGCCACGTCGCGGGTGGACGGGTCGCCGGTGATGACGTCCAGCGTCGCATGGGTCAGGGCGCTGATCGGGTTGAGGCAGAGATTGCCCCAGAGCTTGAGCCAGATCTCGTCGCGGATGTTGTCGCGGATCGGCGCCTGCAATCCCCCCGCCGCCATCGCCTCGCTCAGCGCGGTGACGCGGGCCGACCGGCTGCCGTCGGGCTCGCCGATCGGGAACTTGTCGCCGTAATGGTGCTCGACCACGCCGGGCGCCACCACCTCGGTGGCCGGGTAGACGATGCACCCGATGCCGCGCTGCGGCCCGAGGCGGTTCCATTGCACCGCGCCGGGATCGACCGTCTCGATCGGCCGGCCCTCGAGCGGGCCGCCATGGCGGTGGAAATACCAGTAGGGCAGCCCGTTCACCGCAGTCACCACCGCCGTCTCCGGCCCCAGCAGCGGCTGCATCGCCTCGACCACTCCCGGCACCGAATGGGCCTTGAGGCAGATCACGACATAATCCTGCGGGCCCAGCTCGGTCGGGTTGTCGGTGCAGCGGATGCGGGCGGTGCGGGTCTCGTCGTCGATCTTGAGGGTGAGCCCGTTCTGGCGCATCGCCTCGAGATGCAGGCCGCGGGCGACGAGGCTGACCTCGACCCCCGCGCGATGGAGCTGGACGCCGAGATAGCCGCCGATGGCCCCGGCGCCGTAGATGCAGAGTTTCATGGCCGCGCCTTCCTCCCGTTGATTGGAGTCAGGGCCGCTGAGCAGCCGACCCGATCATCGTGGTATACAAAATACCTTATGTCAATCGATCGAAAGGAGGAAAGCTGCGCTGGACTCTCGTCCACGGTATACTTGTGACCGACGGCGCCCGGGGTTATAGCCGAAGGGAACGCCGCCGCGCAGGCAGAAGGGCCTTCGATGAGCTTCCCGCAGATCGACGTCAAACCGCTCGACACCGAAACGAGCTTCCGGATCAAGGCCTATAAGGCGCTGAAGCAGGCCATCACCGAGATGGACATCTACGGCCATCCCGGCGAGATCAAGCTGGAGGAGCGGCAGCTGAGCGAGATGCTGGGCGTCAGCCGCACCCCGATCCGCGAGGCGATGACGCTCTTGGAGCAGGAGGGATTCGTCCGCTCCGTCCCCCGCCGCGGCATCTTCGTGATCCGCAAGAGCAAGGCGGAGGTGCTGGAGATGGTCACGGTCTGGGCCGCCTTGGAAAGCATGGCCGCCCGGCTGGCCACACAGGTCGCCACCGACGCCCAGATCCGCAAGCTGCACGACTATGTCGACGTGTTCCGCGACCGCGACCCGGAGGAGCATGTCAGCGAGTATTCCGAGGCGAACATCGCCTTCCACAAGCAGATCATCCGGATCAGCGGCTGCCAGCTGATCGTCGACATCACCGACAACCTGTTCATCCACATGCGCGGCATCCGCCGGGTGACGATCGGCCAGGACCACCGGGCCCAGCGATCGGTCGTCGACCACGAGAAGATCGTCGCCGCGCTGGAGGCGCGCGACGCCGACCTGGCCGAGCGGCTGGTGCGCGAGCACACGCTGGGCCTGGCCGAGCATGTGCGCAAGCATGGGGATTTCCTGGACTAGGCGCCGCGCCCCTAGAGAGGGTTCCTGCCGAGGTTCAGGCGCGGCAGGGCCCCCCGTGCGACGGCCCGCCGGCCAGGGTCAGGCCCCGGTGTCCCGCAGGGCGTTGACGATGACGGTGAAGGCGGCGGAGTTCTGCCGCCGGGTCGGATAATAGAGATAGTATCCGGCGAATTCCGGCGACCAGTCGTCGAGCACAGGCACCAGCCGCCCGGCCGCGATGTGCTCCTCGACGAGGTCCTCGGCCAGATAGCCGATGCCGTAGCCGCTGAGAACCGCGTCGATCATCGCGAAGGACGTGTTGAAGACCAATGGCCCGTTCACCCGGACCCGAATGTCCCGTCCGTCCTTGGCGAATTCCCAGGCATAGCGGCCGGCATCGGTGCGCTGCCGGTAGTTGATGCACTGGTGGTGCACCAGGTCCTGAGGCATCTCGGGCGCCGGATGCCGTGCGAGATAGTCCGGTGACGCCACGGCGACCAGCCGCCAGTCGGGCCCGATGCGCACGGCGATCATGTCCTTGTCCACGCTTTCGCCCAGGCGGACGCCGGCGTCGAAGCGCTCCTCGACGATGTTCCGGAAGCCGTTGTCGAGGTTCAGCTCGACGCTGATCTCCGGATACTGCTTCAGCACCGGCTTCAGCTTCGGCCAGACCACGCTGTAGAAGGCGTGGTCCGACAGGCTGATCCGGATCGTGCCGGAAGGCTTGTCGCGGAACGCCATCAGCGCATCCACCTCGCTCTCGATCTCGCTGATCCGTGGAGCTAGCGACAGCAGCAGACGCTCGCCGGCCTCGGTGGGGGCGACGCTGCGCGTCGTCCGGGTCAGCAGCCGGAAGCCGAGCCGCTCCTCGAGCTGCCGGATCGTGAGGCTCAGCGTCGACTGCGACGTGCCCAGCCTCGCGGCGGCTTTCGTGAAGCTGCGTTCCTCGGCGACCGCCATGAACCACAGCATCTCGCTCAGGTCTCGTCGATCCATCCGGCATCTCCGCTGGATTTATATCACAGATCAATAGGTCCATGCAGATTAGGCCGACTAATCGAACATATACAGCCGGGCCATCTTGAGTGCGGCCTGGGGTGGAGACGCCGCCCGCGCAACAACGCCGATCGCCGTGCTCCGCATGGCGCCGACATGAAAGCCGAACATGGAAGCGACCTACGGCAGCCGGATGGCTGGCACCGCGACGCCCTGGGGTGCCGTGATCTGCATGACGCTGATGACCTTCGTACTCGTCGCCTCGGAGTTCATGCCCGTCAGCCTGCTGACCCCCATTGCCGACGAGCTGGCGATCACGGAGGGCCAGGCCGGCCAGGCGATTTCCATCTCGGGCTTCTTCGCCGTCGTCACCAGCCTGTTCGGCAACGCCCTCCTGGCGCGGCTGGACCGCCGCAAGGTGGTCCTCCTCTACACGGCCGTGCTCGTGCTCTCGGGCCTCGCCATCACCTTCGCCCCGAACCATCTGGTGTTCATGCTGGGCCGGGCGCTGATCGGCGTGTCGATCGGCGGCTTCTGGTCCCTCTCCACGGCGATCCTGGCGCGCATCGTCTCCGGCGCCGACCTGCCCAAGGCGATCGCCATGCTGCAGGGCGGGACCGCCCTCGCATCGGTCGTCGCCGCCCCGCTGGGCAGCTTCCTGGGCGGGCTGATCGGCTGGCGCGGCGCCTTCTTCATCGTGGTCCCGATCGGCATCGCGGCCTTCATCTGGCAGGCTGCCGTGCTGCCCGTAATGCCGGGCGGCGGGACCGTCTCCGTCACCCGCAGCTTCGGCCTGCTGCGCAACCGTGCCTTCGCCATCGGCATGACGGCGATGACGCTGTTCTTCATGGGGCAGTTCGCGCTGTCCACCTATCTGCGGCCCTTCCTCCAGAGCGTCACCGGCCTCGACGCGAACGCCTTGTCGCTCGTTCTCCTCGGGCTCGGCCTATCCGGCCTCGCCGGGACCTCGCTGATCGGCCTTCTGCTCCGCTCCCATCTCGGCGCCGTGCTGATCGGCTTTCCCGCGGCGCTGTCGGGGATCGCCGTCCTGCTGATCGGGTTCGGGCCTTCCGCCATCGCCACGGCGGCGCTGCTGCTCCTCTGGGGCCTGTTCACCACCCCCGTCCCGGTGGCCTGGAACACCTGGATGACCCGGATCATTCCCCACGACCTCGAAGCGGGTGGCGGACTCCAGGTCGCGCTGATCCAGTTCGCCATCACCTCCGGCGCCTTCACCGGCGGCCTGCTGTTCGACACCGCCGGCTGGTGGAGCCCGTTCGCCCTTGGCGCCGCTGTCCTGCTCGGCTCGACCATCATCGCCATCGCCGTGACCCGCTCGCTGCACCAGAGAGCCGAAACACCGACCGGCGCCTGACAGTCCAACGAAAGGAAAACGATCATGCTGGCCACGATCCTCCATGGCCCGGGCGACGTCCGCTACGAAGACGTCGCCGAACCCGGAATCCTCAAGCCCACCGACGCCATCATCAAGCTCTCGGCGACCTGCATCTGCGGGTCCGACCTCTGGCCGTACCGGGGCCTGGAGACGGTCAATGCGCCCCGGCCCATGGGCCACGAGTATTGCGGCGTGGTGGTCGAGGTCGGCAGCGACGTGAAAACCGTCAGGCCGGGCCAGTTCGTGGTCGGCTCCTTCGCCACCTCCGACAATGCCTGCCCCCATTGCCGGCACGGCTTCCAGTCGTCCTGCGAGCAGCGTGAATTCATGGCCGGGGCCCAGGCGCCCTACGCCCGCGTCCCGCTCGCGGACGGCACGCTCGTGGCGACGGCCGAGATGCCCGCCGACGATCTCCTCCCGAGCCTGCTGGCCGTCTCCGACGTGCTCGGCACCGGGTGGTACGCCGCCGACGCCGCGCGCGTGCGGCCCGGCTCGACCGTCGCCGTCGTCGGCGACGGCGCCGTCGGCCTGATGGGCGTGCTCGCCGCCCGGCAGATGGGCGCCGACCGCGTCATCATCATGAGCCGGCACAAACGTCGCCAGGAGCTTGCGCTCGAATACGGCGCGACGGATATCGTCACCGAACGCGGCGATGCCGGCGTGGCCCGCATCAAGGAACTGACCGGGGCCGTCGGGGCGGATGCCGTGCTGGAGTGTGTCGGCACCAGCGAGTCCATGCACCAGGCGATCGACGCTGCGCGCCCGGGCGGTTCGATCGGCTTCGTCGGCGTGCCGCATGGCGTCGAACTCGGCGGCCAGTACCTGTTCTTCTCCCAGAAGAACCTGCTCGGCGGGCCCGCCCCGGTCCGCCGCTTCCTGCCGCAGCTGATCGACTTGGTCCTCTCCCGCAGGATCAATCCCGGCAAGGTGTTCGACCTCGAGCTGCCGATCGCAGACGTGGCGGAAGGCTACCGCGCCATGGACGAACGCCGGGCGATCAAGACGCTGCTTCGCGTGTAGCCAGCAGGCTGGCGGCGACAGATCCCGTCGCCGCCGTTCCGTCCCTTTCCCGAGTGCAGGGCCAGCGCACGCCCTTGCCTGAGCGGCCCTTGCAAAGGGGATGATCGGCATCATCTAACGATCCATGAAATGATGATCGTCATCTGAAGGAGCGATCGGATGGGACTGTTGGATGGCAAGGTGGCCCTGGTCACCGGCGGCACTTCGGGCATCGGCCGCGCCAGTGCCGTGCTGTTCGCCCGCGAGGGCGCCAAGGTGGCGCTGACCGGCCGACGGGCGGCCGAGGGTGAGGCCGTGGTCGCGGAGATCGCGGCGGCCGGCGGCGAGGCGCTGTTCATCCAGGCCGACCTGACGCGGATCGACGGCATCCCCGGCATTGTCGACCAGGTGGTGGCCCGGTTCGGCCGGCTGGACGTAGCCTTCAACAATGCCGGCATCTCCGGCGGCGGCCCGATCGAGACGCTCGACGAGGATCGCTGGGACAGCCTGGTCGACACCAATCTCAAGGCCCAGTTCTTCGCGCTGAAGGCCGAGGCCGCGCAGATGAAGGCGCAGGGCGGCGGCGCGATCCTGTTCAACGGCTCGGTGCTGGCCGGCATCGCTGCGCCCGGCACCTCGATCTACAGCGCCACCAAGGGCGGCATCGTCTCGCTGGCCCGCGCGGCGGCGGTAGAGCTGGGGCCGCACGGCATCCGCGTGAACTCGGTCAACCCGTCGATCACCCGCACCGAGATGACGCAGGGCCGGATCGTGAAGAACCCGGACGGCACCGAATCCCACCCGCTTGCCGTCGGCATCCCGCTGAAGCGCCTGGCGGAGCCGGAGGAGATCGCCCAGGTCGCCCTGTTCCTGCTGTCGGACCGGGCCTCCTACGTCAACGGCCAAGCCATCATCGTGGATGGCGGCCAGAGCGCGGCCTGACGCCCGCTCCCACACCCCGAGGACCTATCATGACCCGTACACGCAAGGCGCCGGTCGCCGGCCGGCTGCCGCAGATCCTGCTCGCCACCGCCCTGCTGGGCGCCTTCGCGGCCACCTCCGCCGCCGCGGCGGAGGTGGTGCCGCCCGGCGCCGGCCTGACCGCCACGCTCGGCGACGTCAATGTCAGCGTCTATTACCAGCCGGCCGCGGCCGGCTACGAGACCGTGGTGACGGCCGGCACCGACGCGCCGGGCGGCGTGGTCCGTTTCGTCTCGACCCTGGCACCGGGCCAGGAGGCCGTGGTGGCGGTGCCGCGCGGCACTGGCCAGCCGGCCTTGGAGCTGCGCCTGCTGCGCGTCGGCGACCGGCTGGAGCTGCAACGCCCGGTGTCGTGACCGGGCGCCTCGATCAGCGGCCCCAAACACCAACCCGTCATGGCGAGCCCCGAAGGGGCGTGGCCATCCAGGGGCAGCGCGAACCGGCCCCTGGATGGCCACGTCGGCTTCGCCTCCTCGCCATGACATGGAGGGAACCGTAAAGAGCCGGTCCCGGGGCTGCCGGGATCAATCCAGCGGCAGCAGCAGCGCGTCGATCTTGCCGGGGAACTTGGCCAGCAGGATCGCCGCCTTCTGCCGCAGCGCCGGGTCGTTATAGGCCCGGGTCGCGGCCAGCAGGTTGCCCAGCGCCTCGTCCAGCCCGTCGCCCGGCGTCAGCTCCGGATAGGGCCAGGACGGGTCGATGGTGCCGGCCGGCGTGACATAGCCGGCGACGAAGCCATAGCCCGCCTGCAGGCCATGGCTGTCGAGCGAGAAATGCCACAGGTCGGTCGGGTCAGTGTCGCCATTGGTCAGGCCGGCATCGACCAGCTCGGAGTAGCGGCCGAGGCGGCTGAACGCCTGCAGGTTGAACTGGCTGTAGTGGAAGGCGCGGGTGCGCTCCAGCTCCGCCACCTGGCGGCCGTCCTTGTCGAAATGGCCGGCCACCCGGCGCAGCACCGCGATCTTCAACTGCCGCTTGGCCACATCCGGCTGGTCGGTGAACAGCGCGAACGCCGTCACCTGGGCGTCGTACCAGGTGCCGTGATTGTTGTGCCAGTTGGCCTCCTCGAAGCCGTTCTCGCTGGTCAGCAGCCAATGGGTGAAGAGGCGGTACCACAGCTTGATCAGCTGGTAGTCGGCCTCGCGCAGCGCGCCGCTGGGGCGGATCAGCTCGACCGCATCCATCACGTCGATGAAGGCGCGGCTGTCGATGATGCCGATGCCGCGGCCGTCGACGATGCCCGGGATGGCCTGGGCATAGGTCATGTTCGGGTTCATCCGCGTCTTCGGCGCGATGAACCACACCCGCAGCATCTCCGCCGCCTTGACCGCGTATTTCGGGTCGCGGGTGAAGGTGTAGGCCAGCCCCAGGCTGCGCAGGTCACTGCCGAAGGTGGACAGGCGCACGCTGTCCGTCGCGTCGGTCTTGCTGTCCGGGTTGGTCTGGCCGTCGCGGCGGATATAGGGCAGGCCGGTCGGCGTGTCCGGGTTCGGCCACCAATAGGGGCCGAAGCTGAAATAGTCGTGCTTGTCGCCCGAGGCCGGGGTCAGCGTCTTGTCGGTGACCGACGGCGCCTTCTTGGCCAGGGCCTTGTCGGCGGCCTGCAGCAGCGCCGTGTAGGACGGCCGGTACAGCGGATCGCCGGCCGCGATCTTCGCCCGCGCCTGCGCGATCTTCACCGGGTCGTAGGTGAACCAGCGCGGCTGCGCCGCGATGGCCGAGGCGGCTGTCAGGATCACGGCAACGATGGTGCAGACGAAAGCCGCGGCTCGCATGGTCGATTCCCCCCGATGGACATTTATCCTGTCGAGTAGATCGCGACCTGACGGCCTGCTCAATTCTTTTCCGCGCGAGCAGAATTTTCATCGCGCCATTTTCAATCCAGACTTCACCTCCCTTCATCATTATTGAGCCAAGATTATGTTGAATTGCCACGATCCCGCTTCAGCACTCATCCGTTCCGATCCAGCCGCCGCCGGGGAGAGACGCGCTCAGCCGGCGCCGCCTCTCCCCGATGACAGTCGATCGGGCCTCAGGCGGTCTCGCGGATCTCGATCACCCCGGCCTGCATCCGCCCGGCCGAAGGCAGGCGCAGCCCCGCCATGCCGTAGGCCAGGGTGGCGTCGCGGGCCTCGAGCAGCACCTTGCCGTCGACCGACAGGGTCAGCCGGTCGCCCACCGCCTCCAGCGCCAGGCTGTAGGTCCGGCCGAGCTCGCGCCGGAACGGCGCCCGGGCCAGCACGGTCTCGCCGAAGTCGCGGCGGATGATCGCCACCTCGTCGGCCGAGACGAAGCCGGCGGCATAGCAGCGCTCGTTGCCCTGGCCCCGGGCGCAGACCAGGTGGCCATCGCCGGCCAGCGGCGTGACCTCCGCCGTCACGGTCTGGTCGCGGGCATAGAGATGGCCGGTCCACAGATCGGCGTCGGTTGCCGTGAGGGTGTGGATGCGGCCGTCCTCGATCTTCCAGACGCCGCGGTTCCAGGTGCAGCGGGTGATGCCACCCCACTCATTCGCCTCGATCCGCGGATCCAGCCGGGCCGTGCCGGCGCCGGAGACCGTGAATTCGTCGATGAAGATCCGGCCCAGGAATTTCAGCCGGCCGAAATACTCGACCTTGATGCCGATCTCGTCCACCGCCTCGCCGCCCGTCTCCGGCACGGTGAAGCGCAGCTCCTGCCACGCCCCGGCGGCCGGCTGGGTCCAGGCGCCGATCTCGTCGATGGCGCCGCTCATCGCCCGGCGGACATAGGGCACGATGCGGAGATGGCCGTCGCCCTCCCACGGGTCGAGCCAGAGCCGCAGCACCGCCTCCTGCCCGGTCGCCACCACCGGCGAAAACATCGGCCGGTAGCGCTCGTCGTCGAAATCGCTGCGGCGGTAGAAGGGCTTCCAGAAGATCCGGCCGCCATCGCCGCGCTCCAGCCGGTCCAGCAGGGCACAGAGCGCGCCGCGGCCGGTGGCCTTGCGCTCGTCCGACCAGGACAGGGCGATGCGGTTGTCGGCCTCGGTGCGGAAGCCGTGAGTCGAGCCGGGCAGGTCGAAGTCGAAGCGCAGGCTGCGCCGCTCCATATCCGCCGCCCACTCCGCCGGCGGCTCCTCCCCCGCCAGGCGATGGGCCAGCACCGCCAACTCGCGGCAGAAGCTGGGGATGTCGACGATATTGAGCGACCCGGTGATGCCGGAGGCGACGATGCCGTCGTTGATCGGCTTGCGGTAATGCGGCGCCACGCCGGCGATGCCGGCGAGGGTGCCGACGATGGCGCCGGCATTGCCGGCGTTGCAGTCGGTGTCCCAGCCGCCCATGGTCGCGATCTCGACCGTGCGCGACAGGTCGCCCTGGCCGTAGAGCAGGGACAGGATCAAGAGGCCGGCATTCGGGATGATGTGGCAGACGCCGGGATAGCGGTCATAGCCGAACTCGCTCTCCAGCATCCTACGGCAGGCGCGCCAGTCCTTCGGCTTCACCCTGTGCATGGCCTGCACCGCATGGGCGACGCGGGCATATTCGCTGCCGGCCGGGATGGTGGCCAGGCCGGCCTCGACCACCTCCTCGATGGTTTCGGCGACAAAGGCCTTGGCGATGCAGGCGGCGACGAAGCGGGCGCCATGGAGGCCGTTGCCATCATGCGAGACGCTGGCGGCGCGGGCGGCGAGGTCAGCGGCACGGGCCGGGTCACCCGGGCACACCCAGCCCCAGGAATCGACGAAGATCTGGCCGCCGATCTGCTCCGCGATCACCGCGCCGTTGCGGGCGATCGAGCCGGAGTCCGGCGCCGGGACGCCGGATTGCAGATTGGCGAAGGCGGTGTGCTCGGTGGAGATGCCGTAGCCGCCCCACCAGAACATGCCGTGCTGCTCGGCGGCATAGTTCAGCCAGGTGCGGCCGACATCCTGCGGCGACGGGTCCAGCCCGAAATCGCGCAGCGCCCGGATGAAATAGACCGGCCCATTGGTGTCGTCGTCCGCGGCGAAGTTCTTGAAGTCGCGCAGATAGCCGGTGATCTCGCCATAGGTCTTGTCGATCCGGTCCCAGGTCCAGATCGTCGGCTCGACCGGGGCGCCGAGGCGCACGCCGATGGCCTTGCCGAGGAAGCCGGCATAGATGCGGTCGAGTGTGTCGGTGGGCAGGGGCATTCCGGGGCCTTGAGATTCGGGCGGGTCAGCGGCCGGCGGCGGCGCGGGCGGGCTGGACGGGGTCGGCGGTCAGCGCCAGGCGCTGGGCGTCGCGGCGGCGGGTGCGGTCGAGATCGGCGGCCAGGATGGCGACGGCCGCGTCGTGGAAGCGGTCGGCCTCGGCCGCCAGGTCGAAGCGGTTGGCGCGCGCCAGCAGGTCGCGGTCGGCCGGGTCGATCACCGCCTCGCCCTGCATGGCGCCGAGGATGGCGCCGGCCATGCAGCCGATGGAATCGGTGTCGCGGCCGGAATTGACGCCGTCGACGATCGCCGCCCGGAAGTCGCCGTCATGGATCAGGCAGAAGCCCAGCGCCAGCGGCAGCTCCTCGATCGCGCGCAGGCGCGACGGGGTGTAGTCGTGCGTCGGCAGCCCGGCCTTTTCCATCCGGCGATGGACGTCGTCGCCCATGCTGGAATAGCGGCCGATGATCGACTGGAACTCCGCCGTCACCCGGGCATGGTCGGCACGATGGGGCCTCAGCCGCACCGCCGCCTCGGCGATGTCGGCAATCGCCGCGCGGGTGCCGTCCTTGGCCAGGTCGACAGCGGTGTCGACCACCGCCTCGATCGTGGTGCCGGGCACCATGGCGGCGGCGACGCAGGCGGCCATCACCCCCGCCGCCTCCAGCCCGTAGCTGTGCTGGTGGCCGGCGGCGAGGTCGACCGCCTCGTCATAGGCTGCCTTCGGGTCGCAGGCGTTCACCGCCCCGACCGGGGCGATGTACATGGCGGCGCCGCAATTGACCATATTGCCGATGCCGCCCTCGCGCGGGTCGCAGCTGGTCAGCTGGTGGCGCTGGAAGATCCACTTCTCCGGGTAGAACAGCCGCTCGATCAGCATGGTCTCGCGCTGCATCTCCGGGATCCAGCGCGGCGTCCAGGCGATCTGGCGGACCATGCCGCCGGCCATGTCCCAGGCGTCGAGATGGCGGCCGGCCTCCTCATAGACCGCCATCAGGCACAGCGTCATCAGCGTGTCGTCGGTGACGATGCCGTGGCCACGGATCCGGCCGCCGCGCTCCGCGTCGGACAGCACCATGCGGTGCCACTCGACGTCCAGCGAGGTGACCCGGCCGTAGCGCTGCCGGATCTCGGCCGCGGACAGCTTCTCGATCGTGGCGCCCAGGGCGTCGCCGAACGCGACGCCGTGCAGCATCCCCCGGATCCGCCCCTTCAGCGACGGCCCTGCATTAGCCCCCATGTCTCGCCCCCCTTACGTCCTGCGTCGCCTTCCGGCGAGTCGAATGAGGGCGCGGGCCGCGAAGAGCGTATAGGGACATACGGTCGAGCGGCCTGCGCCCGCAGGCGGCCGCCGCAAGGCGACCCTCCGGGCCGGTTGAAAATGCCGACCGGGGGCGTCGAACGGCTTGCGCGATGCGCTGCATCGCGCTGCGCCCTTCTCCTGCCCAGTCGGCATTTTGAACCGGCGCAGGACGCAAGGGGGGCGAGGCATGGGGGCTAGTTCGTTCCATTCAGCTTGGTCCTCGCATAGTCGGTGATCTCGGAACCGCCCTTGGCGTTCCATTCGGCGACGTAGTCGCCCCACTTCTCCATCGGCAGCTCGCCGGAGATGAACTTCCAGACATAGCTGCGATAGACGTTCTCCACCGCGTCCAGCCGGGCGTTGTAGTCGCTGGGGAAGACGAAGGCGTCGTCCGGCGCGTAGTATTTCTGCGCCAGGTCGATCGATTTCTGGGCCTGTTCCGACAGCAGCGGCACCGGCGGCTTCCAGGCGTCCGGCTGGTCGATGATGAAGCGCGGATACCAGGTCGCCATCTTGTCCGTGACCTTAACGGCGCCGCCGTCCTTGACCCACTCCTCGCCCTCGAAGCCCATGCGGTCGATCGCCTGGCCCTCGGGGCTGGCCATGAAATCCATCAGCGCGACCACGTCCTCCTTGTGCTCGGAGATCGCGGACATGGCGAAGCCGCGGCTCTCGCGGCTGACATCGACGGCGCGCAGCCCCTGCCCGCCCGGGCCTTTCGGCGGGTCCAGCGGCACCAGGTTCACGCCCGGATGCAGCTGCCGCATCTTGCCCTGGTAGATGTCCATGTTCACCCCGACCACGCCGAGGATCACGCCGACCCGGCCGGAGTAGAACTTGTCCTCCCGCGTGTCCCATTTGGTGGTGATGAAGTCGGGGTCCAGCAGCCCTTCGGCGAACAGCTTGCGGTAATAGGCGATCTTGTCGCGCTCCTGCGTCGACACCCGGGCGCTGATCCATTGGCCGGAGGAATCCTTCAGCCAGGTGCCGCTGACGCCGAAGGCCTGGTTGAAGATCTCGTCCAGCTCGTCGGTGGCGCCGGCCGGCGGGATGGTGGCGACCGTGATGCCGTAGGTGTCCTTCTTGCCGTTGCCGTCGAGGTCGCCGTCGACGATCTTGCGGAACAGGTTTTCCCAGTCGTCCAGCGTCTGCGGCGCCGGCAGGCCGGTCTTCTCCAGCCAGTCCTGTCGCATCACCCCGATCTTGGCGCGCACCGGGAACGGGTAGATCAGATAGGGGTAGTTCTCGAGCCGGGGCTGGTTGTGCGCCCACAGCGCCTTCTTCAGGTTCGGCGCCTTGTCCAGCCAGGGCCGCCAATCCTCCAAGAGGCCCTGCTCGACGATCTTCTGGTCGCCGCCCTGGAAGTAGATCAGGTCCGGGATGTCGCCCGACAGCAGCATCAGCGACAGCTTGTCGGCATAGCCACCGGGCGGCACGTCGACCAGGTCGATCTTGATCGGATGGCCCTTCGCGGCCATGCCGGCCTCGATCGCCGCCACCAGCTTGACATCATCCGGGTTCGACTTGGTGAAGTCCTTGCTGACGACGCGGATGGTGACCGGATCGGCGGCCTGCGCCGATGCGCTCAACGCCGCCGCGAACACCAGGGCCAGCGCAGGTCCCAGAAGCATCTTGTTCATTGCGTCTCCTCCTCGACTTTCTGTTTTATTGGTCGATGCGCGGGTCATCCCTTCACGGCCCCGCTCATCGTGCCTTTCGTGAAGAACTTCAGGATCAGCGGATAGATCGCCAGCACCGGGATCAGGGTCAGGATGATCATCCCGGCCTTGAGCGCCCGCAGGTCGATCTGGCTGCCGCCGGTGTATTTGTTCATGGCGTCCAGCCCGACCATCAGCGACTTGTCGCCCTCGACCACGAACTGGCGCAGCACCACCTGCAACGGCCACTTCCCCGGGTCGT
Organism: Inquilinus limosus; assembly: GCF_002195995.1. Classification (GTDB taxonomy): domain Bacteria; phylum Pseudomonadota; class Alphaproteobacteria; order DSM-16000; family Inquilinaceae; genus Inquilinus; species Inquilinus limosus_C. The sequence goes on along the minus strand of NZ_NHON01000073.1, from coordinate 14,046 downwards.
TCAGGTAGATCATCGCCCGGAAATACTCGTTCCAGTGCAGCACCGTGTAGAACAGGGTGATGGTGGCGATCGCCGGCAGCGCCAGCGGCGCCACCACGTACCACAGGGTCTGCAGCGGCGAGGCGCCCTCCATCTCCGCCGCCTCCAGGAGCTCCTTCGGCACCTCCTCGAAGAAGCGGATCAGCACGATCAGGTACCAGGCGAAGACGCCGCGATAGAGGATCACCGACCAGTAGGAGTTGAGCAGGCCGAGTTGCTTCATCACCAGATAGTCCGGCACCACGCCGGGATCGAACACCACGGTGACCAGGATGAAGACCAGGATCGCCCGGCGGCCCGGCAGCCCCTCGCGCGACAGGGCCCAGGCCATCAGCGTGGTGGCGACGACGTTGATCGCGGTGCCGGCGATGGTGATCAGCAGGCTGTTGGCCAGCCCCTTCAGCACCTGCGGATGGGTCAGCAGCACCTGCCAGACATCGAGCGAGAAGCCGTGCGGCAGCACGGCCAGGCCGCTCATCCCCGGCACCTCGGCGCTGTCGGACAGCGACACGGCCAGGAGATTCAGGATCGGCTGGACCGTCACCACCACCATCAGCAGCAGGGTCGAGCAGATGATGGCGTATTCGATGCGCTCGAACGGGGTGCGGCGTATCCGGGAGGCGGCCATCACCACACCCCCTTGCCGGTGATGCGCTTGGAGACGAAGTGGGCGGCCAGGATCATGCCCATACCGATCACCGCCTTGAACACGCCGGCGGCGGTGGCATAGGCGTATTCGCCGCCGAGGATGCCCATGCGGTAGACATAGGTGTCGAGGATGTCGATCCGGTCGCGGATCGCGTCGTTGGAGAAGTTGAACACCTGGTCGAAGCCGGCGCTCATGAAGGCGCCGAGATTGAGGATGAACACCGTCGCCATGGTCGGCACCAGGGCCGGCAGGGTGACGTGCCAGACCTTGCGCCAGCGCCCGGCGCCGTCGATCGTCGCGGCGTCGTAGAGCTGCGGGTCGATCGCCATCACCGCGGCGAGGAACAGCAGCGAATCCCAGCCGGCGCTGCGCCACATCTCGGAGAAGACCAGGACCCAGAGGATCGACCCCTCCGAGGTCATGAACGGCACCGGGGCGAAGCCGAACAGGCCGAGGATGTCGTTGACCGTGCCGTCGGTCGGCGACAGCACGGCGATGAAGACGCCGGCGATGACGATCCAGGACAGGAAATGCGGCAGGTAGATCGCCGACTGCACGAAGCGGCGGAAGCGGCTGCCCTGCACCTCGTTGACCAGCAGGGCCACGATCACCGGCACCGGGAACAGGATGACCAGCTTCATGGCGCTGATCAGCAGGGTGTTCCACAGCACCTGGTAGAATACCGGGCTCTCGAACAGCGCCCGGAAATGCTTCAGCCCGACCCAGACGCTGGGGCCGATGATGCGATAGTCCTGGAAGGCCAGCTTGGCCTGCCAGATCGGCAGGTAGTGGAACACCACGAAGTACAAGAGGCCCGGCAGCAGCATCAGGTAGTAGCCGCGCCAGCGCCAGACCCGCCGCAGACCGGACGCGCGGCCGGCCTTGATGCTGGGAACGTTCCCATGCATGGCCGGAATCGGAGCGGGAGAGCTGTGATCGACGCCGGTCATGTCAGGCGCTCTTCTTCCGGACGGTCCGCAGGCCCGAGGGCGCCGCCACCGATGCACGCTCGACCAGCCGGCACGGCAGCACGGCGTGGACAGTGTCACCGGTGCCGTCGATCGCCCCAAGCAGCAGGCACGTGGCTTCGACGCCGATGTCGTAGCGCGGCTTGTCGACGGTGGTCAGCCCGGGGTCGGTGAAGCTGCCGGCCTCGACGCCGTCCATGCCCATGATCGAGATGTCGTCCGGGCAGACCAGGCCGGCGGCGCGGGCCGCCAGGATGGCGCCGACCGCCATCAGGTCGTTGGCGGCGAAGACCGCGGTCATGCCGGGCGCACGCTCGAACAGCCGGGCCGTGGCCGCCTGTCCGGATTCGACGGTGTAGGTCGCCTCCTCCGCTGGCAGCAGGGCGGCGTCGAGCCCCTGCCGCTGCCAATGCGCGCGGGCTTCGGAGACGAAACGGCTGCGGCCCAGCCGGTCGCGGCCGATCAGCAGCCCGACATGGCGGTGGCCGAGGCCGATCAGATGGTCCAGCGCCAGCCGCACACCCTGGGCGACGTCGCTGCGCGCGCTGCTGAACTCCGGGAACCGCTCACCGCTCGAACCGAGCACGACGACCGGCGCCTCGGTCTGGTGCAGCAGGGTGATGTCGTCGGTCACCGCGGGATTGATCAGGATGCCGTCCACCCGGGCCTGGCGCAGCGCCTGCAGATGGCGGCGCTCCCGCTCGCCATCCCAGTCGGAGCTGAAGATCAGCAGCGACCGCTTCTCCGCTTCCGCCTTGTCCTGGGCGCCGCGGGCGAGATCGGCCCAGTAAGGGTTGGAAAGGTCGGGGATCACCAGCCCGAGGGTTCGGCTGCGGCCGGTGCGCAGGCCGAAGGCCAGGTGGTTGCGCTCATAGCCGGACTGGCGGACCGCCTCCTCCACCCGCCGGCGGGTCTCGGAATGGACCGCCCCGACGCCGGACAGCACGCGCGCCACCGTGGTCTTCGACACCCCGGACAGGCGGGCGACATCGATGATGGTGGGCTGGCGCTTGCCGGTCAAAGGCATCTCCCCGGTGAAGTCTTTTCCCGGTCTCTCGGAGCCGGGTGTGGGAACGTTACCAATTCCCCTCTCCCCCCGTCAAGCGACCATCGCTGGTGATGAGTATGCCCCGGTCGTTGCGACCCTGGAAAGACTCTTTTCCCACCGGTCGATTGCTGCGGGAAGAATCTTCCGGCCGCGCCGGAACCGAGCCTCAGCGGCCCTATTGAAGCGGACAGGGGCCGGGCTGCGGGCGACCATCGCCGCGGACCGGCGTCCCGAGACCCATGGCCCGGCAAGCGCAGCCGCATCGGCGCGCCCCGCTGGACAGAGAAAGAAATCCTCCGATTCGGCATCGAGCGATTTCTTTTGCACGACAATAATGCAGGCAGCGAATTCGCATGCAGCTCAGGAGGCCGGATCACGGCAAGAAGATTTCAATTTACAAAACCTTAACATTTGTTTCCCAGAATTGCGATGCGGGCCGAGGCGAATGAGTCATAATGGCGATCAATACTGAAATCCGGAGCGGCACATGAGCGACGATCGCGACCAGCGAATCCAGCGGCGTGCCTATGAGATCTGGGAAGCTCTGGGCTGCCCGGAAGGGCGGCAGCAGGAGCACTGGACCCAGGCCGAGGCGGAGATCCTGGACGAGGAATGCCAGGGCACGGGCAGCGTGCCGGAAGGGGCGCAGGAGCTGGACCCGGATGGCACGCCGAAGCGGCGACGCTGACCGGACTCCGGTCCTGCGGCCGGAGGCGCGGCGATGACCCCGCCGGCCGTCGCCCGCGCCCTCACCGCGCCGCAGCCCGAGCGCGTGGCCCATGCCATGCCCTTCGGCGCCGAGCGGCGCCCGGACGGCGGCACCCGCTTCCGCCTCTGGGCCCCGGACGCCGGGGCCGTGACCCTGCTGGCCGGGCCGGACCGCCAGGCCTTGCCGCTCGAGCGGCTGGATGACGGCTGGTTCGGCCGCGTCGTGCCGGGCCTGCCGGCGGGCACGCCCTACCGCTACCGCCTGGCCGACGGCACCGAGGTGCCGGACCCGGCGTCGCGCGCCCAGGCGGGCGGCCCCTTCGGCCCGTCCCTGGTCTGGGACCCGGCGGGCTATGACTGGCAGGCTGCGGAGTGGCGCGGCCGGCCCTGGCACGAGGCGGTGGTGTACGAGCTGCATTGCGGCGCCATCGGCCGGCCCGGTGGCTTCGCGACGGTGGAGCGGCGGCTGGACCATCTCGCCGGGCTGGGCATCACCGCGATCGAGCTGATGCCGGTGGCCGATTTCGTGGGATCGCGCGGCTGGGGCTATGACGGGGTGCTGCCCTTCGCCCCGGCCTCGATCTATGGCAGCCCGGACGACCTCAAGCACCTGGTCGACGCGGCCCACCGGCGCGGGCTGATGGTTCTGCTGGACGTCGTCTACAACCATTTCGGCCCGGCCGGGAACTTCCTGCCGCTCTATGCCAAATCCTTCTTCGACGAGGACCGGCTGACGCCCTGGGGCCCGGCGATCGACTTCCGCCGGCCGCAGGTGCGCGACTTCTTCCGCCACAACGCCCTGTACTGGCTGGAGGAATTCCGTCTCGACGGACTGCGCCTGGACGCGGTGCACGCGATCCGCGACGACAGCCGGCCGGACATCCTGACCGAGATCGCCGACGCCGCCCGCGCCGCCTTCCCGGACCGGCACATCCATCTGGTGCTGGAGAACGACCTGAACGAGGCCCGGCGCCTGGCCGGCACACCCGGCCCGCAGGGTCGCTACGACGCGCAGTGGAACGACGACCTGCACCACGCCGCCCATGTCGTCCTGACCGGCGAGGCCGACGGCTACTACGCCGACTATGCCGACGCGCCGGTGCCGCGGCTGGGCCGGGCCCTGGCGGAAGGCTTCATCTACCAGGGCGACTGGTCGGCGCAGCGCCGGGCCGCGCGCGGCGAGCCCAGCGCCCATCTGCCGCCCACCGCCTTCGTCGGCTTCCTGCAGAACCACGACCAGATCGGCAACCGCGCCCTCGGCGACCGGCTGGCGGCCCTGGCAGAGCCGGCGGCGCTGGAGGCGATGACCGCGGTGCTGCTGCTGGCGCCGCAGGTGCCGCTGCTGTTCATGGGCGAGGAATGGGGCAGCCGCCAGCCCTTCCCCTTCTTCTGCGACTTCGAGGGCGAGCTGGCCGACATCGTGCGCCGCGGCCGGCGCGAGGAGTTCGCGGCCTTCGCCGGCTTCACCGATGCCGCCGAGACCCTGCCCGACGCGCTGGATCCCGCCACCTTCGAGGCCGCGGTGCTTGAGCCGCCGGATGACGGTGACGACGCGGCCATGCGCCGGCTGACGCTGGTGCGGCGGCTGCTGGAGTTGCGGCACAGCCGGTTGGTGCCGCTGCTGGCGCCACGCCGCATCGGCTCCGGCATCGACCGCAGCCGCGACCGGATGCTCGACGTCGCCTGGATGCTGAGGGATGGCGGCTGGCTGCGCATCGTCGCCCATCTGGCGCCGGAGAAAGGCCCCGCCTGGGAGATGCCGTCTGGCGAGATCCTGTTCGAGAGCGCGCCCGGCCTGGCCGCCGCCCTGGCCGGGGGCATCGAGGGCTGGGGCACGGTCGCGGTGCTGGAGCCGACGTCGTGAGCGCCATCGTCCACCCGCCTCGCGCCACGGCCAGGCTGCAGATCCATGCCGGCTTCACGCTGGACGACGCCCGCGCCGCCCTGCCCTATCTCGCCCGGCTCGGCATCAGCCATGTCTATGCCTCGCCGCTGCTGGCCGCCTGCCCCGGCTCGGCCCATGGCTACGACGTCATCGACCCGACCCGGATCGACCCGGAACGCGGCGGCGAGGACGGCTTCGCCCGCTTCACCGAGGCGCTACGGGCCCACGGCCTCGGCCTGATCCTCGACATCGTGCCGAACCACATGGCCGCCAGCCCGGCCAGTCCGTGGTGGCGCGACGTGCTGGAGCATGGCCGGGCCAGCGCGCATGCCGCCGTGTTCGACATCGACTGGGAGGCACCGGCCAACCCCGGCCGGGTGCTGCTGCCAATCCTGGGCCGGCGCTATGGCGAGGCGCTGCGCACCGGCGACATCCGGCTGGTCCGCGATCCTGCCAGCGGCCGCCCCGCGGTCGCAGTGCCCGGCCACACCCTGCCCGTCGCCCCCGGCACGGCGGACGCGATCGCCGGGGACCCCGGCCCGGATGCGCTGCACGCCCTCCTGGAGCGGCAGCATTACCGGCTGGCGCATTGGCGCGTCGCCGCCGCCGAGATCAACTATCGCCGCTTCTTCGACATCGACGGGCTGGTCGGGGTGCGGGTCGAGGATCCGGTGGTGTTCGATGCCACCCATGGTCGCATCCTCGGCGCCGTCGCCGCCGGCCAGGTCCAGGGGCTGCGCATCGACCATGTCGACGGGCTGGCCGACCCGGGCGGCTATCTGGCCCGGCTGCGCCAGGCGGCGGACGCCGTGCGGCCTGCCGGCGCGCCCTTCGCGATCTGGGTCGAGAAGATCCTGGCCGAGGGCGAGGACCTGCCGGCCGGCTGGCCGGTCGAGGGCACCAGCGGCTACGAGGTTGCCAACGCGATCCATACGCTGCAGGTCGACCCGGCGGCGGCCGGCCCGGTCCGTGCCGCCTATGCCCGCTTCACCGGCGACCGGGGCGGCATGGCCGACACCGTCCGCGAATGCCGCCGCGCGGTGATCGAGGGCAGCCTGGCCGCGCCGTTCGAGGCGCTGGTCGACGCCGTCGACCGCTTGGCCTATGCCGGCTGGCGTGAGCGCGACCTGACCCGCGCCGCGATCCACGAGGCCCTGGCCGCGGTGATCGGGCAGCTGCCCAGCTATCGCGGCTATCCGGACGGCGCGACCTTCGGCCTGGACGCCGCGATCGGCCGGGCCTGCGATGCCCAGCCTGGGCCGGCGCTCGACTTCGTGGCGGCGCTCGCCGCCGGCCGCCTGCCGGGCGACGAGGCCGCCGGGATCCTGCGCCGCTTCCAGCAGCTGACCGGCGCGGTCGCGGCCAAGGCGGTGGAGGACACCGCCTTCTACCGCCATGTGCCGCTGGTCTCTCTGAATGAGGTCGGCGGCTGGCCGGAGCGCTTCGGCATGACGCCCGAGGACTTCCACGCCGTCTTCGCCCAACGCCGACAGGACGCGCCGGACGCCCTGTCGGCGCTGTCGACCCATGACCACAAGCGCGGCGCCGATGTCCGCGCTCGTCTCGCGGCGCTGAGCGAGCTGGCGCCGGAGTGGCAGGCCGCCATCGCCGCCTGGTCGGCCCTGCTGGCGCCGCATCGCGGCGGCGGCAACGACCGGCCGGTGCCGAGCCGCCGGCATGAATATCTGTTCTACCAGACCGTGATCGGCACCTGGCCCGCCGGCGGGCCGGATGCGGACTTTGCCGACCGGATCGCGGCCTATCTGCTGAAGGCGGCGCGCGAGGGCAAGGACGAGACCAGCTGGACCGATCCGGATATCGCCTATGAGGCCGGGCTGGAGCGCTTCATCCGCGCCGCGCTGGACCCGGCCGGCCCCTTCGTGGCCGCGGCCGCGCCCTTCGCCGGGCGCGTCGCCCGCATCGGCGCGGTCAACGGCCTGGCCCAGCTGGCGGCGCAGATGACCCTGCCCGGCGTGCCCGACCTGTACCAGGGCACCGAGGAATGGGACCTGTCGCTGGTCGACCCGGACAACCGCCGCCCGGTCGACTGGGACCGGCTGTCCCGCCGGCTCGACACCGTCGCCGGGGCCGATCCGGCCGGGCTGGCGGACACCTGGCCGGACGGGCGGATCAAGCACTGGCTGGCGGCGCGGCTGCTGCGGCTGCGCCGCGACGACCCGGACATCTTCGCCCGCGGCGACTATGCCCCGGTCGAAGCCCAGGGACCGGCGGCGGCGCATGTCGTGGCCTGGCGCCGGTCGCTGGACGGGCGGCACCTGGTGGTGGCCGTGCCGCGCCTGGTGGCCGGCCGGCTGAACGGAGCTCTGGGCCTGACCGGCTTCGACGGCACCGCGGTGCCGCTGCCGACCCGGCCCGGCGATGGGGGTGGTGAGCGGGGGATTGGGGGCAGCCGGGCCGACCTCGGCCCCGTTTTCGGCCGGCTGCCGGTGTTCCTGCATCATCTTGGAGGTCGTGATGGTGAATAGAGTCCTGCGCGTGATCTCGAATCCCGGCGCGACACCTGCCGTGCCCGGCCTGCCCCGCACCCCGGGCACCGACGAGCCGCGGCGCGAGCATTTCGAGCGGCTCGGCCTGGCGGTCGCGGCCGCGCGCGGCGAGCGGGTCGAGCTGACCGGCTGCTTCGCTGAGCGGGTCGACCTGCGCGTCGTCGCCCGCCCGCCGGAGGATGACGAGGAGCCGGCCGCGCTGGTCTGGGACGTGCTGGGCCATTGGCGCAAGCGGCGCCGCCTGTGCCTGCGGCCGGCCGATGTCGACGAATGGCTGGGGCTGCGCGCCGTCGACGCCTTCGCTTTGCTGCGCGGCCTGCGGAACGATGCGCTGGCCGAGGCGTTGGGACCCACGGCGGCCACCGACGTGTTCGACTGGCGCGGCCATCGGGTGCTCAACCCCTTCCGCGACCGCTTCGGCAACGAGACCAGCCCGGCGAGCGAATACGGGGCGGATTACCGGCTGTGGCGGTCTCGCTGGCGCGAGGCGCTGTAGGATAGCAGGGCGGGGCCGGCTCGGCCGGCCGGAGGGAAAGAGAGCGGATGAAGAAGCCGGTGAAGCCTGCCGTCCGGGTGCTGGAGGGGCAGCCCTTCCCGCTCGGCGCCACCTGGGACGGGCTGGGCGTGAACTTCGCCCTGTTCTCGGCCAACGCCACCAAGGTCGAGCTGTGCCTGTTCGACGCGGAAGGTAAGCGCGAGATCGCCCGGGTCGAGCTGCCGGAATACACCGACGAGGTCTGGCACGGCTATCTGCCCGACGCCCGCCCCGGCACGGTCTACGGCTATCGCGTGCACGGCCCCTACGAGCCGGCGGCCGGGCACCGCTTCAACCCGAACAAGCTGCTGCTGGACCCTTATGCCAAGCGGCTGGTCGGCGAACTGGCCTGGGACGATTCGCTGTTCGGCTACACCATCGGCGCGGCGGAGGAGGACCTGTCCTTCGACAGCCGCGACAGCGCCGCCTTCATGCCGAAATGCCGGGTGGTGGACCCCGCCTTCACCTGGGGCCGGTCGCAGCCCCCGTCGGTGGCCTGGGACCGCACGATCGCCTATGAGCTGCATGTCCGCGGCTACACCATGCGCCACCCGGCCGTGCCCAAGGCCCAGCGCGGCACCTTCGCCGGCCTGGCCCGGCCCGAGGTGGTGCGGCACCTGCGCGACCTCGGCGTCACCACAGTCGAGCTGATGCCGGTGCACGCCTTCGTCCAGGACCGCCACCTGCTGGAGCGGGGCCTCAGCAATTTCTGGGGCTACAACACCATCGGCTTCTTCGCGCCGCATCCGCGCTATGCCGCCACCGGCGAGACCGCCGAGTTCAAGGAGATGGTGGCGCGGCTGCACGATGCCGGGCTCGAGGTCATCCTCGACGTCGTCTACAACCACACCGCCGAGGGCAATGAGCGCGGCCCCACCCTGTCCTTCAAGGGCATTGACAACGCCTCCTACTACCGGCTGGCGGAGGACAAGCGCTACTACATCAACGACACCGGCACCGGGAACACGCTGAATCTCAGCCACCAGCGGGTGCTGCAGATGGTGACCGACAGCCTGCGCTACTGGGCCACCGAGATGCGGGTCGACGGCTTCCGCTTCGACCTCGCCACCATCCTCGGCCGCGAGCCCTACGGCTTCGACGAGGGCGGCGGCTTCCTCGACAGCTGCCGCCAGGACCCGGTGCTGGAGAGCGTCAAGCTGATCGCCGAGCCCTGGGATCTCGGCCCCGGCGGCTACCAGGTCGGCGGTTTCCCGCCCGGCTGGGCGGAGTGGAACGACCGCTTCCGCAACACCGCGCGCGCCTTCTGGAAGGGCGACGAGGGCAAGGTGGCCGACCTGGCCTCCCGCCTCGCCGCCTCCGGCGATCTGTTCAACCGCCGCGGCCGCCGGCCCTGGGCCAGCGTCAACTTCGTCACCGCCCATGACGGCTTCACCCTGAACGACCTGGTCTCCTACAACAACCGGCACAACGAGGCGAATGGCGAGGCGAACCGCGACGGGCATGCCGACAACCTGTCCTGGAACTGCGGCGCCGAGGGCCCGACCGACGACCCGGCGATCCGCGCCTTGCGCGAGCGGCAGAAGCGCAACCTGCTGGCCACGCTGCTGCTGTCGCAGGGCACGCCGATGCTGCTGGGCGGCGACGAGTTCGGCCGCACCCAGCAGGGCAACAACAACGCCTATTGCCAGGACAACCCGATCGGCTGGGTGGATTGGGAGGCGATCGGCGAGGACGGCCGCGCCTTGGCCCCGTTCGTGCGCCGGCTGATCGCGCTGCGCCAGCGCTTCCCGGTGCTGCGCCGCAGCCGCTTCCTGACCGGCGTCTACAATGAGGAGCTGGACGTCAAGGACGTGGCCTGGCTGCGCCCGGACGGAAAGGAGATGGAGAATGGCGACTGGACCAACCCGCAGACCCGCTGCCTGGGCATGCTGATCGACGGCCGCGCCCAGCCCACCGGCATCCGCCGCCGCGGCTCCGAGGCGACGCTGATGCTGCTGCTGAACGCCCATCACGAGCCGGTGCCCTTCCTGCTGCCGGAGGTGCCGGACGGCGCCTTCTGGACCGCCCTGGTCGACACCGCCGACCCGGAGGCACCGCCGAAGGGGCGCCTGCCGGCGGGGGAGACCTTCGACCTGCAGGGCCGGGCCCTGGTGCTGCTGTCGGCGCAGACGGGGGTGTGAGGGGAGCTTTTTTGCTAGACATGCTCCGCTGGAACAATCGGCATTGCGAAATTTAATTCTTCAGCAAAACCAACCCCATATCAGCCATAGCTTAACGGCTGCGGTTCATGCATCCTGGATCCAAGTAGCCGGGAACGGCCAAGCCTCACTCACGTTGTTAGAGCGTTGATAGATCGATGCCGTCAGGAGATCACGATGAAGGGCTATCGAGCCGTAGTCCAGTCAGCTCGCTCCGCAGACGAGCGCCTGGGAATTCTGAGAGCCGTAGCCCAACGAAAGGCAGCGGCGGCCAGAGCGGAGGCGAAACCGGCAGCAACGACCAAAAAATTAATCAAGAAGAAACAGTGAAATCCAAGGCGCTATACGGCGAGTACGACTGGAAAAGGCAAGTCGAATCAAAGGAAAAAGGCGAACCATGGCGCAGTGAAAGTCGGCGTGACTATGCACGCGTCATTCACAGCCCGGCATTTCGTCGACTTCAAGGGAAAACCCAACTTTTTCCTGGACACGAATCCGATTTTTTCAGAAATCGACTTACCCATTCTCTAGAGGTAGCGCAAATCGCGGAATCAATCGCCTTCCGCATGAACCATCAAATCCCATACTTTCAAGAAAACAATATCGATACTCGGCTTTGCTCGGTCGCAGGACTTATCCACGACCTTGGACATCCGCCTTTTGGTCACAACGGAGAGCATGCTCTCGATGATAAAATGAAAGAATATGGTGGATTCGAAGGAAATGCTCAAACGCTAAGGATAATTTCTCGACTTGAGAAGAAACTGCAAGACACGCCAGACCTAAACGATAGTCGTGTTGGCTTAAACCTTACCTACCGAACACTTGCGGCGGCCTTAAAGTACGATCAGCCTATACCCCCTCTTCGTGACAAAGAAGAACCATTGGTAAAAGGTTATTATGAAGATGATGCTAATCTCGTCAAAAAGATCAAATCAGCCGTTGCACCCGATTTAGCGGATGGCGTTGGATTCAAAACTATCGAATGCGCCATAATGGATATTGCCGACGATATAGCGTATTCGACTTACGATCTTGAAGATTCCCTTAAAGCTGGATTTCTTACCCCAGCATCCATACTTTCATCTGATCCTAAGCTGCTCAAACGAGTTGCCCTCAAAGTTGCGAAGGCAACCAACAATACCTCTATCACCGATATAGATGTGATAGAGGTATTTTGGGACATTTTTTCCAAGCTTTCCGATCCAGGTCAAAAAATGGATCTTTATAATATTACACGCGCTTTCGTAAGATCTCGAGATATTGCGGAGTCAGGATATCTTCGCACTGAACTAACAACTGAGTTAGTAGGAGAATTTATAAATGGCGTAACGGTTGAAATAAATAATCAATACCCATCTCTTAGCAAAATCATACTTGATTCAAAAGTTCATAGAAAAGTCGAAACCCTTAAAAACTATACATACGAGGCGACGATATTTTCGACAAGGTTGAAAGTTGCCGAATTTAGGGGATATGAAGTTGTGAGCAAGATATTTGACGCTCTTTCCGGGAGCAAGGGTTATCTGCTTATGCCAGATGATGTTCGCGCTCTTTGGTCGAAATTTGAATCAAACGCGAGTGCTAGAATGCGAGTGATATGTGATTTTGTTGCGGGAATGACGGATCGATACGCCTTGGAATTTTACGCCCGACTACATTCAGACAATCCACAAAGCATCTTCAAACCGATTTAACGCGAAAATTTACTTTAACTAAGACAGAGACGATCCTATCTCCATGCCCGCCCTCCTCCCCGCCGAGCTGGCCTGGTACGTCACCGGCCGCTTCTACCAGGTCGAGCCGGACGGCCCGGTGGCCGATTACGGGTACTTCCTCCACCTGCCCTTCCTCGACGTGCCGCTGTTCGACGGCAAGCGGAGCGAGGGCACCGCGCATTTCACCTTCGCCGCCGAGCCGTTCCAGACGCATGGCGTGACCAATGGAGGGCTGCAGCTCGGGGTCGACCCGGTCGGCGAATTCTCGCTGTACCTGCAGCGTGAGCCGGCCGGCACCTTCGACGACCCGGACTCCTTCGCCCGGGGCGAGCGCATCGCCACCTTCCGCCGCGCCAGCCTGGTGGTCGGCACCACCGTCACCGGCCCCGACGGCGCCAAGTCCGTGCCGCTGGTCGGCAGCAACGTGTTCTCCGCCCGGCTGGTCGACAGCACGCCCTTCGACTTCGCCGGCGGCCGGCATGACGTCGCCGAGCATCTCGGCGGCGGCGTCACCCAGTTCGGCACCGCCGCGGGCACGCCGATCGCTCCGACGCCGCAGGGCTTCACCCTGGTGGTGCCCTTCACCGGCTCGGCCATCGCCCTGGGCCGCTAGTGCCGCTGCCCGGCATGCAGGTCCCGGATCACGCCACGCTGGAGCGCGTCCTCCGGCGCCTCCATCCCGATGCCCGCCTGCTCGGCGCCCGGCCGCTGGCCGGCGGCGTCTCGGCCCAGGTGGTGGCGCTGGAGGCGGCGCTGCCGGACGGGCGCACGGAGACCGTGGTGCTGCGCCGGCACGGCGCCGCCGACCTGGCGCGCGACCCGGAGATCGCGGCGCATGAATTCCGGCTGCTGCAGGCGCTGCAGGCCGCCGGCGTGCCCGCCCCGGCGCCGCTGCACCTCGACACGAGCGGCACCATCCTGCCCACGCCCTGGCTGCTGCAGGGCTTCATCGACGGCGACACCGAGGACGGGCCGGCCGACCTCGACGACCGGATGCGCCAGATCGCTAGGGCGCTGGCCGCGATCCATCGCGTGCCGCCCCTGCCCTTCCTGCCGCGGCAGGAGGCGCAGGCGGCGGCGCTGATCGCCCGGCACCGGCCCGAGCCGGATGAGAGCCTGGCCGAGCCCCGGCTGCGTGCCGCACTGGCCGCCCATTGGCCGCCGCCCCGGCGCAACCCGCCTGTGCTGCTGCATGGCGATGTCTGGCCCGGCAACCTGCTGTGGCGCGGCGGCCGGCTGCAAGCGGTGGTGGATTGGGAGGACGCGGCGGCGGGCGACCCGCTGGCCGACCTGGCCAATGCCCGGCTGGAGCTGTTCCTGGCCGAGGGCGGGGAGGCCATGGCCGCCCTCACCCGCTCCTATCTCGCCCTCACCGGCATCGACCGGGCAGTCGATCTGGGCGCCCTGCCCCTGTGGGAGCTGTGGGCGGCGCTGCGCCCGATCGCCGGCCTGCCCGGCTGGGGCCTGAATCCTGCGGAGGAGCGCCGCCTGCGCCGCCGCTACGTCAACGTCCTGATCACCGACGAGACGCTGGCGGAACGGCTTGCGGAAGACGGCGAAGGCTGAAGAGACCGTCCGGAAATGCGCTGGTATGAGTCGGCTGGTGGTGGTTTTGAGAACCGGAGCGCAGCGCACATTTGGTGCGTGAGCACCGGAAGCGGAAAAACCGCCATCAGACGGCCATACCAGTAGCATTTGTGGGCAGTCTCTGAGATGACTGGGCTCCGCATCGGCACCCGGCTCGGGTGTCTTCTCCGGATGGCGGACTGACACCATGGATTTCCAGGGCAAGCACTTCCTCTCGACGCGGAACACCGCGGCGAGCGAGTC
>NZ_NHON01000072.1 GCF_002195995.1 Inquilinus limosus | reverse complement strand
CTTCAACCGCCCGAACAACACGCAGCCGAAGATCCTGCGACAAGGGTCCTGCCATTCATGCCGGCCTCCGATCCAGCACAAAGCTTGAATCACAGTTCACCCAAAATGGGAACTCCTCTCGAATCAGCCTTAGCGGCTAACGCTCTAGGCCCTTGCCTCAGCCTTCTGCTCGACCGCCACGCCCGTCATCACGGTCGCTGCCACCACATCGTGGTCGGAGATCGCAGCGCCGGTCGCGTCGACCGCCGGGATCGTCTCCGGCGCCTCGGCCTCGGCATGGCGGGTGAACAGCCAGTCGAGCCTGGCGAAGGGCGCCACCGGCGTGCCGTCGGGGCGGGTGCGCTGGGTTGGACCGGGCGCGTTGCAGCGGTGCCAGTCGAAGCCGGCGGCGCGCAGTACGGCGAACAGCGGTTCCTCCGGCACCTCCAGCGACCCCAGGGCCTCCTTGGTGTTGAAGTCGCCGCCCAGCACCACCCCGGCCCCGGTCGGGACCAGCCGGTCGATCGCCGCCACCAGCCGTTCGCCCTGGCAGGCGCGGTCGGCGGCGTCGCTGTGGCTCTCGAGATGGGCGGCGACCAGCCACAGCGGCCGCTTCGTGTCCAGCCGGGCGGCCACCGCCATGCGCCCGCCCAGCCGGCGCTGGTTGCCGCTGCGTCCGGCGAACCAGGTGCCGCCGGCATCCAGCGGGATGACCACCGGGTCCAGCAGCTTATGGCGGCTGAGGATGGCGTTGCCGTGCAGCCCGGTGCGGTTGTCCTCGTCCGCATGCCATTCGCATTCGCGGGCATCGCCGAGGCCGAGCTCGACGAACTCGACGCCATAGGCCCAGCCCATGCCCAGCGCCTCGGCCAGGTCGCGCACCGTGTGGCGGTTGCCGGACCGGGCCATGCCGATATCGGCCTCGGTCAGCAGCACCACATCGACGCCCCGCAGCAGGGCGGCGGAGGGGGCGTGGTATTTCAGCCGCTCGGCGTTCCAGGCGGCGACGCGCAGCCGCGGCCCGACCGGCCACTCCTCTTCCGCCGGACGATGCTCGACGGCATTGAGCGCCGGCACCTGGGGGGCGAAGCGGTCATGGGCATCGTCCGGGGCCAAAGCGGCGTCGGCCAGCAGGATCGGGTCGGGGGCCGGCAACACGCCGGCCCGCCGGGAGATGACGTCCCGCATCGCTCAGGCCGCGAGGGCGCGCTGGTTGACCAGATCGGCCAGGCGGCGGGCGCGGGCCAGGCTGTCGGCCAGCTCGGCATCGTAGCGGTCGGCGTTCAACTCCAGGATCATCACCGTGTCGGGCTGGAAGGTCAGCTCGGCGAAGATCTCCTCCCAGGCAATGTCGCCCCAGCCCAGCGGCAAATGCAGGTCGCCGATGCCGAGCGCCACGGCCTCGGACGGCTCGTAGAACTTCGTCATCGTGTAGGGCCGGCCGAAGCTGTCATGCACGTGCAGATGGCCGGTGGCCGAGGCCATGCCGCGGATCTGGGCGCGCCAGTCCAGGCCGCGTCGCGTGCTCTCGATATAGGCGTGGCTGAAGTCGATCAGCGTGCACAGGTTCGGATGGCTCACCGCCCGCACCGTGTCGGCCACCTCGGCCGGGGTCTGGCGGTACTCGCCGTCATCCATGCCGAAGATGTTCTCGAAGGCCAGCTTGACGCCATAGCCGCGGGCGACATCGGCAAGCTCGGCCAGGGCCTCGCGCTCCATCACGTCCAGCCGGTCGCGGCCGGCCTGGTCGGCCATCGCCGCCTTGCCGCAATGATGCACCAGCACGCCGGCGCCGACCTGGTCGCACAGCTCCAGCATCGCCCGCACCACCGCCTTCTGCAGCGGCAGGTTCTGCTCGTCCATGAAGTTGGAGACGATCTGGCCGTGCACGGTGTAGCGCAGGTCGTGGCGGCGGGTGATCTGCTCCAGCTTCTGCGCCCGGCCGGGCAGGACGCGGCCGCCGGCGATCAGGTCCTCGCCGTACAGTGACAGCTCGGCCGCGTCGGCGCCCAGCGCGGCGATGCGGCCCAGGCTGGCGTCCAGGCGGGAGAGATCCCCCTTGCCGCTGACGCCGGTGGAGAAGCCGATGGCGGTGATGATGTCGGTCATGATTGTCTCTCGCTCTCAGGCGGCGGTGGCGACGGCGAAACGATGCTCGGCCGGCAGGTCGGCATCGAGGCGCAGCCCGGTGTGCGGGTCGAAGAAATGCAGCTGCGACGGCGGCAGGTACAGGCCCAGCGGCTGGCCGGGGGTGTAGGCGGCCTCGGCCCCGGTGGTCACGGCGAAGGACAGGCCGTCGATGTCGGTGTGGACCACCCGGCCGGCGCCAAGCTCCTCGATGAAGTCGACCGTGGCGACCAGCGCGCCCGGATGGTCGACCGGCACGATCTCCACCAGCTCCGGCCGGATGCCGAGAGCGGCGGAGCGTTCGACGAAGCGCCCGCCGAAGGCCGGGTCGATCGCGATGGTCTTGGTCTCGTCGAAGCCGAACTGGCCGGGGGCGAAGATCCGGCCCTCGATGAAGTTCATCGCCGGCGAGCCGATGAAGCTGGCGACATAGCGGGTGCGCGGGTGGTTGTAGATCTCGGCCGGCCGGCCGATCTGCTCGACCACGCCCTTGTTCATGACGATCAGCACGTCGGCCAGGGTCATCGCCTCGACCTGGTCATGGGTGACGAAGACCGAGGTGGCGCCCAGGCGGCGGTGCAGGCGGCGGATCTCGACCCGCATCTGCACCCGCAGTTTGGCGTCCAGGTTGGACAGCGGCTCGTCGAACAGGAACACCTCCGGCTCGCGGATGATGGCGCGGCCCATGGCGACGCGCTGGCGCTGGCCGCCGGACAGGGCGGCCGGCTTGCGGTCGAGGAAATCCTCCAGCCCGACCAGCTTCGCCACCTCCCGCACCTTGGCCATGCGCTCGGCCTTCGGCATGCCCGCCACCTTGAGCGCATAACCCATGTTCTGGGCCACGCTCATATGCGGATACAGGGCGTAGTTCTGGAACACCATGGCGCAGCCGCGCTCGCGCGGCTCCAGCTGGTTCACCACCCGGCCGCCGATCGCGATCTCGCCGGCGGTGATCTCCTCCAGCCCGGCGATCATGCGCAGCAGGGTCGACTTGCCGCAGCCGGACGGGCCGAGGATCACGGCGAAGGTGCCCGACGGCAGGTCCAGGTCGACGCCGTGCACCACCGGCGTCTTGCCGTAGCTCTTGCGCACGCCGCGGATGGCGATGTGGGCCATGGGGTCTCTCCTCACTTGTCGGTGGCGATCAGGCCGCGCACGAACCAGCGCTGCATCAGCGCGACGACCAGCAGCGGGGGAATCATCACGATCAGGGTGCCGGCCATGGCGATGTTCCACTCCGGCAGGCCGCCCTGGTTGTTCGGGATCAGGCGCTTCAGCTCCACCACCGCGGTGCTGAAGGACTGGTCGGTGGTGACCAGCAGCGGCCAGAGGTACTGGTTCCAGCTGTAGACGAAGAGGATCGCGGCCAGCGCCAGCATGTTGGTGCGCGACAGCGGCATCAGGATCTCGGCGAAGAAGCGCATGGCGCCGGCACCGTCCATCTTCGACGCCTCCAAGAGCTCGTCCGGCACGGTCAGGAAGAACTGGCGGTACAGGAAGGTGCCGGTGGCGGTGGCGATCAGCGGCAGGATCAGGCCGGTGTAGGAGTTCAGCAGGTTCCACTGCAGGTCGACCTGCAGCCCGATGGCCGCCAGGATGCTCTGGAACGGCGACAGCGCGTTGGCCGCGATCGAGTAGGTCGGCACGATGCGGACCTCCAGTGGCAGCATCAGCGTGGTGAAGATCAGCCAGAACACCAGCATCCGCGCGCGGTAGCGGAAGAACACGATCGAGAAGGCGGTCAGCGCCGCCAGCACGATCTTGCCGGCGGTGACGCCGATCGCGACGACCAGGCTGTTCAGCAGCTTCGGGCCGAACTCCGCCTGGTCCCAGGCGGCGGCGAGGTTGTCGATCAGGTGGCCGCCGGGGACCAGGCTCATCGGCACCTGGTTGACGCCCTGGATGTCCTTGGTCGCCGCGGCCAGCACGATGGCGAAGGGCAGCAGCACCAGGACCAGGCCGGTGATCAGGATCAGATGCGTCAGGGCGTTCAGGATCGGGGTGCGTTCGATCATCGCATCCTCCCTCAGCTGTAGTGGACGCGGCGTTCGACCCAGCGGAACTGGACGAAGGTGAGGGCCATGACCAGCAGCATCAGGACGATGCTCTGGGCAGCGGCGCCGGAGTAGTCGAGGCCTTTGAAGCCGTCGAAATAGATCTTGTAGACCATCACTTCGGTGCCGCGGGCGGGACCGCCCTCGGTCATGATGTCGACGATGCCGAAGCTGTCGGTGAAGCTGCCGGTGA
This sequence comes from Inquilinus limosus, assembly GCF_002195995.1. Taxonomy (GTDB): domain Bacteria; phylum Pseudomonadota; class Alphaproteobacteria; order DSM-16000; family Inquilinaceae; genus Inquilinus; species Inquilinus limosus_C. Next base: position 27,331 of record NZ_NHON01000072.1, on the reverse strand, counting down.
GGTTGATCACCATCAGGAAGAACAGGGTCGGCGCGATCAGCGGCAGCTGGATGTCGCGCATCCGGCGCAGGGCGCCGGACCCGTCCATGGCGCTGGCCTCGATCAGGCTCCTCGGGATCGACTGCAGCGCCGCCAGGAAGAAGATGAAGTTGTAGCCGATCCAGATCCAGGCGTGGCACAGCACGACCATGATCAGGGCCTGGGTGGCGTTCAGCACCGGGTCCCACAGGCCGGGCCACAGCGCGTTCAGCGCGCCGATCATGCCGCTCTCGGGGGCGAAGATGAAGCGGAAGGCGATGGCCGCGGCGGGCGCCGCGATGGCATAGGGCCAGACGAAGATCGAGCGGTAGGCCTGGAAGCCGCGCAGCTGGCGGTCGACGAACAGGGCCAGGACCAGGGCGCCGGCCATGGCGATGCCGGTGGCCAGGACGGCATAGGCGAAGCTGACGCCGACCGAGCCCCAATAGGCGCTGTCGCCCAGGAGCGCCTGGAAATTCTCCAGCCCGACCCATTCATTGCCGCCACCCCAGGGCTGCTCCAGGGTGAAGGCCCAGTACAGCGCCTCGCCGGCCGGCCAGTAGAAGAACAGGAACACCAGCAGCAGCTGCGGCGTGATCAGGAGCCAGGCCAGAGTCCGGTTCTTGAAGAAGGCGCGTTTTTCCATCGGGTCCGAGGCGGCTGGTGGAGGAGGGGTCTGCACCCCTCACCCTCCCGTGGGCCGGGAGGGTGAGGGGGCTGCGCCGGTTACAGCAGCTGCTTGCCGGCGTAGGTCTTCTCGAAGCGGCGCAGGATCACGTTGCCGCGCTCCACCGCCTGGTCGAGGCCGTCCTGCACCGAGACCTTGCCGGCGATGATCGCCTGGAAGGCGTCCTGGACCTCCTTGCGGATCTGGATGTAGCCGCCGAGGCGGATGCCGCGGGAGATCGGGGTGGTCGGGGTGTAGGTCAGGCTCTCGATCGCCAGCTCGCGGCCTTTGTAGGGGGCCTTGTCGTAAAAGCCCGCGGCCTTCATCGCCTGAAAGCCGGAATTGGTCACCGGGATGTAGCCGGTGACGGTCGACCACCATTCGACCGAGGAGGGCTGGGCCAGGAAGTTCAGGAACGCCGCGGCGCCCTTGTATTCGCCATCGGACTTGCCGGCGAGGACCCACAGCGAGGCGCCGCCGACCAGCGAGTTCTTGCGCTCGGTGCCGGCCCAGACCGGCAGCTTGACCACGTCCCAATGCATGTCCGGGGCGGCCAGCTTGCCGATGGTGCCATGGTCGGCGACCGAGGACTGGGTCATCTGGCAGGCGCCGGAGGCGAAGGCCGGGACGATGTCCTGGCCGCCTTCCTTGGTCTTCAGCACGAACAGGCCTTCATCGTACATCTTCTTGATGAAGGTGATCTGGTCGACGAACTTGGTCTTGTTGAAGACCAGCTCGGCGTCGAGCCCGTCATAGCCGTTGTTCTTCGTCGCGATCGGCTGGTTGTGGATCGCCGAGAACTGCTCCAGCGTCGGCCAGGGGTCGAAGTTGAAGGCCAGCGGGCAGTCGTAGCCGGCGGCCTTCAGCTGCCGGGAGATCTGCTCGACATCCTCCCAGGTCTCCGGGCCCTTGTCGCGGCCGATCTTGGCGAAGGCGTCCTTGTTCCAGTAGAACAGCGCCGTCGAGGAGTTATAGGGGAACGACATCAGCTCGCCCTTCGACGTCGCGTAGTAGTTCGCGATGCCGGGGAAATAGTCGTCCCACTTGATGTCGTAGCCGTTGTCGGCCATCAGCTTGCGGGCCGGGACATAGGCGCCGGACAGCATCAGGTCCAGCGTACCGGCGTCGAACACCTGCACCACGGTCGGCTGCTTCTGGGCGCGGTAGGCGGCGATCGCGTTTTGCACCGCGTTCGGATAGCCGCCCTGGCCGACGCAGGTGATCTCGAAATCGGCCTGGCTGTCGTTGAAGCGCTTGCAGGTGTCCTGCACCCGCTGCTCCAGGTCGCCGGTCAGCCCGTACCAGAACTCGAACTTGGTGCGCTCGGCCTGGGCCGGCTGTGCGAATGCGGCGGCGGCGGCCAGCGCGAAGGCGGCCGCCGACAGCTTGGTCACGACGGTCATGTGTGTCTCCCCTTTGGCCGCCCTGCGCGTCCCTCGACGGGCGGCAACGGGCCGATCCCTACAGGGGGAAGATGACGATTCGATTGAGCATTCGTCTCGCCCGGATGACATTTGCATCAGTCGGGCTGTGGATTAAGTGAATAAGTTCAAAGTATTAGACAAGGGGCGGAAAGGTCCGGACCGATGCCGGTCCGGCAGCGGGCATCCCGGCGCGGTGCTGCCGACGACCCTGCCGGAACGCAAACGGCCCCGCCGGGAGGCGGGGCCGCTGCCGAATTCGGGAGAATGTCGGGACGGTCAGACGAACTGGACCGTGACGATCTCGTAGCTCTTGGAGCCGCCGGGGGTGGTGACCTCGACCTGGTCGCCCTCGGCCTTGCCGATCAGCGAGCGCGCCAGCGGCGCGGTGATCGACAGGCGGCCTTCCTTGATGTCGGACTCGTCCTGCCCGACGATCTGGTAGGTGATCTCCTCGTCGGTGTCCTCGTCCGCCAGCGTCACGGTGGCGCCGAACTTGACAGTGTCGCCCGACAGCTTGGAGGTGTCGATGATGTCGGCCCGGCTGATCCGGTCCTCCAGCTCCATCACCCGGCCTTCGATGAAGCTCTGGCGCTCGCGCGCCGCGTGGTATTCGGCGTTCTCGGACAGGTCACCATGCTCGCGCGCCTCCGCGATCGCCTTGATCACCTCGGGCCGCGCCACGCTCTTCAGATGCTTCAACTCTTCCTGCAGCCGGTTGTACCCCGCCGCGGTCATCGGCACCTTTTCCATTGCGCTCCAGTCCCAAAAAGCCAAAAAGCGGTACACCCGGCGTCAAGGACGCCGGCCTCCAGACCTGCTCGTATCCCTGCCCCCGGTGCTACCGCGCCGAACCTAGGTAGGATTGCAGCGGGGCGACTTCAAGCGCCCCGGCCTTCAGCGCGGCGATCGCCTCCACGGTCGCGCGTGCTCCGGCCACGGTCGTCGAGTAGGGAATGTTATTGACCAGCGCGGCGCGGCGCAAGCCGAAGCTGTCGCGCACCGTCTGGGCACCGTCGGTGGTGTTGAACACCAGCTGGACCTCGCCGTTCAGGATGGCGTCGACGATATGGGGCTGGCCTTCCATCACCTTGTTGATGCGTCGGACCGTGAGTCCGCCCCCCTCCAGCGCCCTGGCGGTGCCGGTGGAGGCCAGGATCTCGAAGCCCAGCTCGGCGATGCGGCGGGCGACCGCCAGGATCGCCGGCTTGTCCCGGTCCTTGACCGAGATGAAGACGGTGCCGGACAGCGGCACCTTCTGGTTGGCGCCCAGCTGGCTCTTGGCGAAGGCACGGCCGAAGTCGCGGTCCAGGCCCATGACCTCGCCGGTCGACTTCATCTCCGGCCCCAGGATGACGTCGACGCCGGGGAAGCGGTTGAACGGGAACACCGCCTCCTTCACCGCCGTGTAGGGCGGGGTCGGGCCGGCCAGCGGGAAGTCGGCCAGCCTCTCGCCGGCCATCACCCGGGCCGCGATCTTGGCGATCGGCGTGCCGGTCGCCTTGGCCACGAAGGGCACGGTGCGGCTGGCGCGCGGATTGACCTCGATGACGTAGACCTCGTTGTCCTTGACCGCGAACTGGGTGTTCATCAGGCCGATGACGCCGAGGCCGTCGGCCAGCATCCGGGTCTGGCGCTCGATCTCGTGCACCACGAAGGCCGGCAGGGAATAGGGCGGCAGGGCGCAGGCGCTGTCGCCGGAATGGATCCCGGCCTCCTCGATATGCTCCATGATGCCGGCGACATAGACCTGCTCGCGGTCGCGCACCGCGTCGACATCGACCTCGATCGCGTCCTGCAGGTAGCGGTCGATCAGCACCGGGTTGCGGCCGGAGACCTTCACCGCGGTGGTGATGTAGCGGCGGAAGCCCTGCAGGTCGTGCACGATCTCCATGCCCCGGCCGCCCAGCACGTAGGACGGGCGCATGAGGCAGGGGAAGCCGACCTCCTGCACGATCGCCTCGGCCTCTTCGACCGAATGGGCGATGCCGCTCTTCGGCTGGCGCAGGCCGAGCTTGTCCAGGAGGTCGCGGAAGCGCTCGCGGTCCTCGGCCAGGTCGATCGCGTCCTTCGGCGTGCCCAGGATCGGGATGCCGGCCTCCTCCAGGTCATGCGCCAGCTTCAGCGGGGTCTGGCCGCCGAACTGCACGATCACGCCCTTGACCGTGCCGCGCTCCTGCTCGACCCGGATCAGCTCGATCACGTCCTCTGCGGTCAGCGGCTCGAAATACAGCCGGTCCGAGGTGTCGTAGTCGGTCGACACCGTCTCCGGGTTGCAGTTGACCATGATGGTCTCGTAGCCGGCCTCCTTCAGCGCGTAGGCGGCGTGGACGCAACAATAGTCGAACTCGATGCCCTGGCCGATCCGGTTCGGGCCGCCGCCGAGGATGACGATCTTCTCGCGGTCGGTCGGGTCGGATTCGCACTCGCCCTCGTCGAAGCCGGCCTCGTGGGTCGAGTACATGTAGGGCGTGGCCGAGGCGAACTCGCCGGCGCAGGTGTCGATCCGCTTGTAGACCGGGGTCACGCCAAGCTCGCGTCGGGCCGCGGCGGCCTCGGCCTCGGACACGCCGGCCAGCCTGGCGAGGCGGGCGTCGGAGAAGCCGAGGCGCTTCAGCCGGGCGAAGGTTTGCGCGTCCTCGGGCAGGCCGTAGCGCCGCACCTCCTCCTCCGCCGCGACGATCCGCTCGATCTCGCGCAGGAACCAGGGGTCGAACTTGCAGGCGGCGCGGATCTCCTCGACCCCGAGGCCGAGGCGCATCGCCTGGGCGATCACCAGCAGCCGGTCATGGGTCGGGCGGGCCAGGGCGGCGCGGATCACCTGCGCGTCCGGGGCGTCCATGGCGACGCCGGGGATCTCGATCTCGTCCAGGCCGGACAAGCCGGTCTCCATCGATCGCAGCGCCTTCTGCAGCGCCTCGGGGAAGCTGCGGCCGATCGACATCGCCWCGCCGACCGACTTCATGCTGGTGGTCAGGGTCGGCTCGGCGCCCGGGAACTTCTCGAAGGTGAAGCGCGGCATCTTGACGACGACATAGTCGATCGTCGGCTCGAAGCTGGCCGGGGTCACCTTGGTGATGTCGTTGGCCAGCTCGTCGAGGGTGTAGCCGACCGCCAGCTTGGCCGCGACCTTGGCGATCGGGAAGCCGGTCGCCTTGGAGGCGAGGGCGGAGGAGCGGCTGACCCGCGGGTTCATCTCGATCACGACCATGCGGCCGGTCTCGGGGTCGACCGCGAACTGGACGTTCGACCCGCCGGTGTCGACGCCGATCGCGCGCAGCACCGCGATCGAGGCGTCCCGCATCCGCTGGTATTCCTTGTCGGTCAGCGTCAGGGCCGGGGCCACGGTGACGCTGTCGCCGGTGTGGATGCCCATCGGATCGACGTTCTCGATCGAGCAGATGATGATGCAGTTGTCCGCCCGGTCGCGGACCACCTCCATCTCGTATTCCTTCCAGCCGAGGACGGATTCCTCGATCAGCACCTCGCGGGTCGGGCTGGCGGCGAGGCCGGAGCGGACGATCTCCTCGAACTCGACCCGGTTGTAGGCGATGCCGCCGCCGGTGCCGCCGAGGGTGAAGGACGGGCGGATGATCGCTGGCAGGCCGACAGCCGGCAGCGCGTCTATCGCCTCGGACAGGCTGTGCACCACCGCGCTCTTCGGCGATTCCAGGCCGATCTCGTCCATGGTCTCGCGGAACTTGGCGCGGTCCTCGGCCTTCTCGATGCTCTCGCGCTTGGCCCCGATCAGCTCGATCCCCAGCCGCGCCAGCGTGCCGTTCTCGGCCAGCGCCATGGCGGTGTTCAGCGCCGTCTGCCCGCCCATGGTCGGCAACAGCGCGTCCGGCTTCTCCTGCTCCAGGATCCGGGCCACGATCTCCGGCGTGATCGGCTCGATATAGGTCGCGTCCGCCAGCTCCGGATCGGTCATGATCGTCGCCGGGTTGGAGTTGACCAGGATGACGCGGTAGCCCTCCTGCTTCAGCGCCTTGCAGGCCTGGGCGCCGGAATAGTCGAACTCGCAGGCCTGGCCGATGACGATCGGGCCGGCGCCGATGATGCAGATCGAGCGGATGTCGGTGCGCTTGGGCATGGGGGCGGCCTGCTGGGTACAAGGGGGCACGCTCCCGAAGGAGCGCGCTCTTATAAGGAAGGAACGCGCGCGGGGAAAGCCCCGGGGCGGCCGCATGGCGCAGGGCAGGGCCGACCTGTCGTCATCCGGACCCTGGCGGAACCCGCCCCGAGGCCCCATTTCCTGCGCATCATCGGGTGGAGGGCGACATGGCGAAACCGGCGCAGGCGACGCCCCTTGGCGTCCGGGGTGCCATGGAGCGGGAGGAGCGGGACGGCCTGTCCTACGTCTTCTATGGCCGTGTCCTGGTGCTGGCGCTGCTGGCCGTCTATGTCGCCATCTGGATCCCCGTCGAGCGGTCGGTGGCCTATATCGGCGTAATGGCCGTCTTCCTCGTGCTCGGCCTGATCCCCTATCTGCTGCAGCGACGCGGCAGCATCGGCGTCTGGGGTGTCGGCGCCTTCCTGGTGCTGGACGCGGCGGTGCTGACCTTCGTGATGGTGGCGCCGAACCCGCTGTTCGGGTCCGAGCTGCCGGTCCAGTTCACCCAGCGCATCCCGAACTTCCTGTTCCTGCTGCTGTTCCTCTGCGGCGTGGCGCTGAGCTATTCGCCCAAGCTGGTGCTGCTGGTCGGCGGGGCGCTGACCGTGTCCTGGTCGCTCGGCTTCGCCTGGCTGGCGACGCGGCCGGACAGCATCGTCACCAGCGCCAACGACGTGGTCGACGGCCCGAGCCCCGACGCCGTGCGCATCGCCATGTCGCTCGACCCGCACGCCGTCAGCAGCACGTTGTGGATGATCCAGACCGTCGTCCTGGTGCTGATGACGCTGGTGCTGGCGCTCGCCGTGTGGCGATCGCGCAAGCTGGTCGGCCGGGCGGCGCGGATGGAGGCGGCCAAGGCGGCGCTGTCGCGCTACTTCTCGCCCAACCTGGTCGGCCGACTGGCCGCTTCGGCCGCGCCTCTCGGCGAGATCCAGCGCCAGCCGGCGGTGATTCTGTTCGTCGACATCGTCGGATTCTCCGGCCAGGCCGAGGGGCTGGCGCCGGAGCGGGTGGTGGCGCTGCTGCGCAGCTTCCACCGTCGCATGGCGCAGCAGGTCTTCGCCCATGAGGGCACGATCGACAAGTATATCGGCGACTGCGTCATGGCGACCTTCGGCACGCCCCAGCCCGGCCCGCGCGACGCCAGCAATGCACTCGGCTGCGCCCGGGCGATGTGCCATGAGGTCGAGCGCTGGAACGCCAAGCGCCAGGCGCGCGGCGCCGGGCCGATCGAGGTCGGCATCGGCCTGCATTACGGGCTGGTGGTGATGGGCAATATCGGCGACGAGCGCCGCCTGGAATTCGGCGTCGTCGGCGACACCGTCAACGTCGCCAGCCGGCTGGAGCGGCTGAGCCGGCGCCTCGACACGCGGGTGGTGGCCAGCGACGCCGCGGTCGTGCAGGCCGGGCGCGAGGGCTGCCGGGCCGAGGTGCTGGGCGCCTTCGGCCCGGCGGGCCAGACGGAGATCCGCGGCCGGCAGGAGACGCTGGCGATCTGGACCCTGGTCGCGGCCGCCGCGATGCCGCAGGATCGCGTGGCGATCGCGGAATAGGGGAGATCAGCATGGGCAGCACCGAGGGCCTGCGCCGCCGGCCGGCGGACGAGACCACCGTGGTTCTGCCGTCCGGCGCCGCCATGCCGGTCCTGGGGCAGGGCACCTGGGGCATGGGCGAGGACCGGCGCCGGGCGAAGGACGAGGCGGCGGCGTTGGCCGCCGGGCTCGATCTCGGCCTGACCCTGATCGACACCGCCGAGATGTATGGCGAGGGCGGCGCCGAGGAGGTGACGGGTCAGGCCATCCGCGGCCGCCGCGACGGCGTGTTCTTGGTCAGCAAGGTCTATCCGCACAATGCCGGCTTCGCCGCCGCCATCGCCGCCTGCGAGCGCAGCCTGCGCCGCCTCGGCACCGACCGGATCGACCTCTACCTGCTGCACTGGCAGGGCCGGACGCCCTATGCCGAGACCATCGAGGCGTTCGAGCGGCTGCGCGAGGACGGCAAGGTGGTCGACTGGGGCGTCAGCAACTTCGACCTCGACGACGTGGAGGCCTGGACCGGCGAGGCGGGGGGCGGGCGCACCGCGACCGACCAGGTCTGCTACAGCCTGTCGGCCCGCGGCATCGAATGGGACCTGCTGCCCTGGTGCCAGGAGCGGGGCCTGCCGGTGATGGCCTATTCGCCGCTGGGCCAGGGCCGGCTGCTGGGCAACGCCGTCCTTGGCGGCATCGCCCGCCGGCACGGCGCGGCGCCGGCCACCGTGGCACTGGCCTGGCTGCTGACCCGGCAGGGCGTCGTCGCCATCCCGAAATCCAGCCGGGTCGAGCGGCTGCGCGACCACCGCCGGGCGCTGGACCTCGTGCTCGACGAGGCCGACCTGGCGGCGCTGGACCAGGCCTTCCCGCCGCCGCGCCGCAAAGCGCCGCTCGCCATCCTCTGACCGCCAGCCTGCTGGCAGTCGTTTTTCTTACTGAAAATTGAGAATTCATGAAGATCTGCAATCTGCGATGAATTCAAATGTGTCCTCTTTGTGATTTCTTCGTGTCCTAAAAGAAATTTGGCGGCGTTCCGGCTTGGTTCGTGGCCGTATGCTTGCGGTCGTAACCGTTCAGGACGACGGAATCTTCAGGATAGGGCGTGAAATGGGGGAGCCGGCTGTTTCCCAGGAGACTTCGCCGGTTGATGGAAGAGGGATCACCCCTATGTTGTCTGGAATGAAGCGTCTTGTCCTGGCTGCTTCGGCGGCCCTGCTTCTCGCCGGCGCGTCCGGCGCCGCTGTCGCCCAGGATCGGGCGCCCGCCCCCGTGGCCGCCCCGGCCGTGTGGAACGGCCAGGCCGACGCGAACCTCGCCACCAAGGTGGATTGGCGCCGCGACCATTGGCGCCGGGACTGGCGTCGCGATCATTGGCGCAACGACCACCGCGACTGGCGCCGGGATCATTGGCGCAACGATCGCTGGCGCTCCCAGCACCATGACTGGCGCTGGCGCAACGACCGCCGCCCCTACCGCACCTGGCGCTGACGGTCATGCGGCGATCCGAGGACGATGAAGGCCGGCCCTCGGGGCGGGCCTTCCCCCCTCAGGACATATCGCCGGTCAATGGAAGAGGGATCAGCCCCATGCTGTCTGGCATGAAGCGTCTTTTCGTGGCCGCTTCGGCGGCTCTGCTCCTCGCCGGCGCCTCCGGCGCCGCTGTCGCCCAGGACCGGGCGCCTGCGCCCGTCGCCGCCCCGGCCGTGTGGAACGGCCAGGCCGACGCCAATCTCACCACCAAGGTGGATTGGCGCCGCGACCGCTGGCGCCATGACCGCCGGGATTGGCGTCGCGACCACTGGCGGCGTGACCATTGGCGCGGCGACTGGCGCCGGGACCACTGGCGTCGGGATTGGCGGCGTGACCACTGGCGTCATGAGCGCTGGCGGCATCGCAATTACTGGCGCTGGTACTGACCCCGGCGTCGTCCGGGAATGATCGAGGCCGGCCCCGCGGGGCCGGCCTTTTTCTTGGATCACATCCGGACCGGGTCCGGCAGGGGTGGTTCGGCCGGGCCGTCCGGCGGCACCTCCGGCGGCGGCTGGCCCGGCTGGCCCGGCGGCGTGTCCGGCCGCGGGTTGGGCATGGGCGGCCGGGTTGGGTCAGGCGGCGGCTTCGGGTCGCTCATCGTTGGCTCTCCATCGAAGCGGTGCTCATGAATGGGTGTGGTGCTCGTGGCGCTTGCGGGTCGCCGCGGCCTTCTTCGCCGAAGCGCTGCGGTCGGCGGCCGACCGGGATGCCGAGGCCTCCCCGCCGATCCGGCCGCCCTTGCGCGACGACGCGTGGCTCTCCGCTTTGCCGCGGCCGGAGCCGCTCTTCTTGCCGCCGCCGCTCTCCTTGTTGACGGTGGCCCAGGCCCGGCGCTCGGCCTCCTCTTCGGACACGCCTCGGGCCTCGTAGCCCTCCTCGATATGCTCTGCCTTGCGTTTCTGCTTGTCGGTGTAGCTCGACTTGTCGCCGCGCGGCATGGCTGCCTCCATTCCGGTTGTCGGCCCGCCCGGCGCGTCCGGGCGCCCTCACTGAAGCAATCGCCGGTTCGGCGGAGCGGTTCCGGGGAACCGCCCGACGGCCGGGACCATTTCCTGAGGGAGACCACCATTTCGGAGGCGCGACATGCAGACCGAGACAGCCCGTGATCTCAGCAGCCGCGAGACCCACCGGCTGATCGCCAGCGACAAGGTCGAGAGAACCCCGATCCGGCGACCGAACGGCGACCGGATCGGCACCATCCAGCGGGTGATGATCGACAAGCGCACCGGCCGGGTCGGCTATGCGGTCATGACCTTCGGCGGCTTCCTTGGCATCGGCGAGGACTATTACGCCCTGTCGTGGTCGATGCTGACCTACAACGAGGCGCTCGACGCCTATGAGCTGGATGTCTCCGAAGACCAGCTGCGCGGCGCCCCGGCGCATGACCGTGGCGAGCGCTTCGACTGGGATGACCGGCAATGGGCGCAGCAGGTGCACGACTACTATCGCGTGCCGCCCTACTGGATGTGAGAGCTGAGCTCAGGCTGGGAGACTTGGGGCGGCCTTCGGGCCGCCTCTTTTTTGCCCGGTCAGAAGATCCACCAGAGCAGCACGGCGCCGAGGATGACGACCGCGAGCCCCATGGACAGGTGCAGCACCCAGCGCATATGGCCGCTGGTCTCGCCCTGGCGGGCTTCGGTCTTGCTGAGGGTCGGCGGTGGTCGGTCGTCCGGCATGTCGCCTCCTGGCTGCGATGGCCTCTGCAAGGCAACGGCGGCGGGGAAGGGCGGGTTCCGGGCTACGCCATCGGCGGGGGCGATGGATCGGGGTTGGTCAGCGCCGTCAGCACGTGGTCGCGCCAGGCGCCGCCGATGAAGAGGTAATCCTTGGCATAGCCTTCGCGGATGAAGCCCAGCCGCTGCAGCAGCGCGGCGCTGCGGGCGTTCTCCGGCAGGTGGTTGGCCATCAGCCGGTGCAGGCTCAGGGGGCCGAAGGCATAGCGGATCGCCATCTCCAGCGCCTCGCGCATCAGCCCTCCGCCCTGCTGCGCGGCGCCGAGGTGATAGCCCAGCGTCGCCGCCTGGAAGGCGCCGCGCGACAGCATATTCAGGTTCAGCTGGCCGACGATGCCGTCCCCGGGCCGGTCGATCAGCCGCAGCACCAGCCGCACGGCGCGGTCGTCCAGGAACAGGTCGACCGCCTCGGCGCTCCAGCGCCGCCAATGCGGCTCGGTGCGCCAGGCGGCGCTGCGCGGCGGCATCCACGGGCCGAGATGGTCCCATTCCCGGTCGTGGAAGGCGGCGAGGTCCACGCCATCCGCCGGTCCCGCCAGGGTCAGGAACACCCTGGGGCCCAGCAGGCGCGGCGGAGCGCGGTGCGGCATCAGCGCTTCTGCGCGTCGATCAGGTCGACGAAGCGCTGGAACAGGTAGTGGCTGTCCTGCGGGCCCGGGCTGGCCTCGGGGTGGTACTGCACCGAGAACACCGGCCGGTCCTTCAGCCGCAGCCCCTCGTTCGAGCCGTCGAACAGGCTGACATGGGTGACCTCGACCGTGTCCGGCAGGCTCTCCGCCAGCACCTGGAAGCCGTGGTTCTGGCTGGTGATCTCGACCTTGCCGGTGGTCAGGTCCTTGACCGGATGGTTGGCGCCGCGGTGGCCCCGGGCCATCTTGCCGGTCTGCCCGCCCAGCGCCAGGGCCAGCATCTGGTGGCCGAGGCAGATGCCGAAGATCGGCAGCCCGGTGTCCAGCAGCGCCTTGATCGTCGGCACGGCATAGGTGCCGGTCGCCGCGGGATCGCCCGGGCCGTTGGCCAGGAACACCCCGTCCGGGTTGTGGCTCAGCACATCCTCGGCGGTCGCCGTCGCCGGCATCACGGTGACGTCGCAGCCGGTCGAGGCCAGGCAGCGCAGGATGTTGCGCTTGGCGCCGAAATCGATCGCCACGACCTTGCGCTTCGGGTTCTCCAGCGCGCCGTAGCCGCTGCCGTGCTCCCAGCGCGTCTGGTCCCAGTGGTAGGTCTGGGTGCAGGACACGTCCTTCGCCAGGTCCATGCCCTCCAGCCCCGGCCAGGCCTGGGCCTCGGCCAGCGCCGCGCCGATGTCGAATACACCGTCGGGGGCGTGGATCACCACCCCGGTCGGGGCGCCGGCGTCGCGGATGCGGCGGGTCAGGGCGCGGGTGTCGACCCCGGCGATGCCGACCAGGCCGAAGGATTGCAGCCAGTCGTCGAAATCGCGCGCGGCGCGCCAGTTCGACGGCTCGGTGATGTCGTCGCGCAGCACCAGGCCGCGCGCCGCCGTGGTCCCGGTCTCGACATCCTCGGGGTTGGCGCCGACATTGCCGATATGCGGGAAGGTGAAGGTGACGATCTGCCCGGCATAGGACGGATCTGTCATGATCTCCTGATAGCCGGTCATCGAGGTGTTGAAGCAGACCTCGCCGATCGCCTTGCCGGTGGCGCCGATGCCTCGACCCCAAAGCACCGTGCCGTCGGCGAGCACGAGCGCCGCAGTGGCGCCGGGAGGCGGAGCGGTGTGGGTCATGGCAACCTCGGAATGAATTTCCAGGCATAAAGCACGGCCGGCGGCGAGATTCCAGCCCCTCTTGCCCGCGCTGGCGGAATGGCCGCCCCCTTCTCTTGCCTAGGCCGGCCGAATGGTCGACAGTCCCGCCGCTTCTGTCAGGAGGATTTCGACCATGCTGCGCCCCCAGTTCACCGACACGCTCAAGGAGGCGATGAAGGCCAAGGACGAGCGCACGCTCTCGACCGTGCGGATGATCATCGCCGCGCTCAAGACCAAGGACATCGACGCCCGCGCCAAGGGCAACATGGACGGCATCCCGGACGAGGAGATCCTGTCGATGCTGCAGACCATGGTGAAGCAGCGGCGCGAGAGCATCGCCCTGTACCAGCAGGGCAACCGCCAGGACCTGGTCGACAAGGAGCAGGCCGAGATCGCGGTGATCGAGCGCTGGCTGCCGCAGGCGATGGACGAGGCCGAGACCGCGGCCGCCATCGGCACGGTCATCAAGGACCTCGGCGCCGCCGGCATGAAGGACATGGGCAAGGTGATGGCCGAGCTGAAGACCCGCTATGCCGGCCGGATGGACTTCTCCAAGGTCTCAGCCGTGGTGAAGGCGCAGCTGGGCTGAGGCGGGTGGTCCGGCGTCTCTTCCAGGATGATCCCGAGCTCGCCGCCAAGCGCGCGGCGATCCGGGAGGGGATTGCCTCTGCCGACGCGGGGCGGCTGGTTCCCCACGAAGAGGTTCGCCGCTGGCTGCTCTCCTGGGGGACTGGCAAGCGGCTGCCCAAGCCGGAGTGCAAGCAGGCCGGATCTCGATAACCGCTGACCTGCAGGGCGGGAATCGCGTTACGCTGGAGCGCCCTCGCCCGATAGAACCCTTGCATGTCCCTCCCTCCCGGCTTCCTCGAAGAGCTGCGCACCCGCCTCCAGGTGTCCGACGTGGTCGGCAAGCGGGTGCCGTTGCAGCGCAGCACCAAGGGCGAGTTCAAGGCCTGCTGCCCGTTCCACAAGGAGAAGACGCCCAGCTTCACGGTCAACGACCAGAAGGGCTTCTTCTACTGCTTCGGCTGCGGCGCGACCGGCGACGTCATCAGCTTCGTCATGCAGCACGACCGCCTGTCCTTCATGGAGGCGATCGAGACCCTGGCCTCCCAGGCCGGGCTGGAGGTGCCGAAGGCCGCGCCGGAGGACCGGGCGAAGTTCGAGCGGCAGAAGACGCTGTATGACGTGGTCGAATCCGCCTGCGCTTTCTTCGAGGCCGAGCTGCGTGGCCCCGGCGGCCGGGCGGCGCGCGACTACCTGAAGGGCCGCGGCCTGGATGGCGAGACGGTGTCGCGCTTCCGCCTGGGCTTCGCCCCCGGCGAGGCCGGCAAGCTGATCAAGCATCTGCGCAGCCAGGGCTTCCAGGACGCGATGATCGAGGAGGTCGGGCTGGCCCGCCGGCCGGATGACGGGCGCGACCTCTACTCCTTCTTCCGCAACCGGGTGATGTTCCCGGTCGCCGACAAGCGCGGCCGCACCGTCGCCTTCGGCGGCCGGATCATGGAGGGCGACGGGCCGAAATACATCAACAGCCCGGACAACCCGCTGTTCCACAAGGGCAATCTCCTCTACGGCATGTCCCGTGCCCGGCAGGCGGCGTCGCAGGGCCAGACCGTGATCGTCGCCGAAGGCTACATGGACGTGATCGCCCTGGTCCGGGCCGGCTTCGAGGCGGCGGTGGCGCCGCTGGGCACGGCCCTGACCGAGGAGCAGATCGCCGAGCTGTGGAAGATGGCGCCGGTGCCGGTGCTGTGCTTCGACGGCGACGAGGCTGGGCGCCGGGCCGCCTGGCGGGCGATGGACCGCATCACGCCGCAGCTGAAGCCGGACCATTCCGCCCGCATCGCCTTCCTGCCGCAGGGCGAGGATCCGGACAGCCTGATCCGCGGCTCCGGCGGCGGCGCGGCGATGCAGGCGGTGCTGGAGGGCGCGCTGCCGCTGGTCCGGGTGCTGTACGACCGCCAGACCACGATGCACCGGCTGGAGACGCCGGAGGGCCGGGCCGGGCTGCGCGCCGGGGTCGAGGCCCAGGCCCGCCGGATCGCCGACCCGGCGGTGCAGGGGCAGTATCTGGCCGAGCTGCGGGCGCGGTTCGAGGAGGCGTTTCCTTGGCGGCCGAAGCGACAGGGCGGCGGGGAGTGGCGGCCGGGCGGCAAGCCGCCGCAGCCGGCCGGACCCAAGCCGCAGTCGATCCGCGACGAGCAGGATGATCGCCTACCATTCTGCGTGCTGCTGTGCCTTCTGGCCGCGCATCCCGGGCTGGGCGAGGAGGTGGGCGAGGGTTTCGCCATGCTCGAGATTCCCGATTCGGGGCTCGAGTCGGTGCGCCAGTCGCTGCTGGCGCGACTCGGTGATTCGCATGGCCGCGACTTGGGGCACGACTCGGACGGACTTGATTCGCAGCCGACGGCGCCCTACCTGACTGTTCCCGAAGCCGATGGATTGCCGCCGGCCTTGGTCGACCGCATTCGCAGGAAATGGCCCTTCACCCGGCCGGAGGCCCCTCTGGAGGAGGCGCGCGCCGGCTGGGCCATGGTCATGGGGCATCTTGAGCTCCGCGCGCTTCGGCGCGAATTCGCGGATGCCGCGCGCGACCTGGCGCGGCAGGGCACGGAGGCCGCGCTGGAACGCTGGCGCGGGCTGCGGCAGGAGATCGAGCGGCGGCAGGCGGTGCCGGGTGGGTTCTGACCCGGCCGGCCGGGATCGAATCGAGACCGCGGCGCGGTCGGGGCAGGTATGATTCGAGTCGTGCCCCTTCCTTGCGCGCGGAAGCTTAGGTATGAGAGCCAACTTCGGGTCACTCCCGACGGCGGCGGGTGAAGGGGCACGGGTGCAGATGGCGACCAAGACAGCGGCAGCGGCGGAATCGGCCGAGACGCGCGAGGACAGCGCGGACGGCGCCTCGATGGACATCACCGTCCAGGCGGTGAAGAAGCTGATCGCCAAGGGCAAGGAGCGCGGCTACGTCACCATCGACGAGCTGAACGCCGCCCTGCCGCCGGACCTGACCTCGTCCGAGCAGATCGAGGACGTGACCTCGAACCTGTCCGAGATGGGCATCAACGTCGTCGAGAACGAGGAGTCCGACGACACCGCGGCCGCCGGCGGCGATGCCGATGGCGAGGGCCGCAACGCCGGCAACCTCGACGACGACGATGTCGGCCGCACTGACGACCCGGTGCGCATGTATCTGCGCGAGATGGGCTCGGTCGAGCTGCTGTCGCGCGAGGGCGAGATCGCCATCGCCAAGCGCATCGAGGCCGGCCGGGAGATGATGATCGGCGGCATCTGCGAGAGCCCGCTGACCATACGCGCGATGATCGAGTGGCATTCCGCCCTGAAGGACGGGAAGATGCTGCTGCGCGACATCATCGACCTCGACGCCACCTACGGCGCCAGCCCGGAGGGCGAGGCCCTGGCCATGAGCGAGGGCGAGGCGGAAGCCGAGGAAGAGCCCGAGGCCGAGGCGGAGGGTGAAGGCGGCGAGGCCGCGGCTGGTGGCAGCTCCGGCGACGAGGACGACGGCGGCATCTCCCTCTCCGCCATGGAGGAGGCGCTGAAGCCCCAGGTGCTCGAGACCTTCGAGGCGATCGAGCAGACCTACCAGAAGATGCACAAGCTGCAGGAGCAGCGCCTGACCCATATCCAGAAGGGCGAGGCGATCTCCAAGCAGGCCGATGCCAAGTACGACAAGCTGAAGGAGGACATGGTCCGCCTGATGGAGGGCGTGCACCTCAACAATGTCCGGATCGAGCAGCTGGTCGAGCAGCTTTACGGCCAGAACCGCAAGCTCATGGGCCTGGAAGGCCAGCTCATGCGCCTGGTGGTCGAGGGCGGGGTCAGCCGCGAATCCTTCCTGCAGAACTATTTCGGCCATGAGCTCGACCCGAACTGGATCGAGCGGGTGCGCGGCCTCGACAAGAAGTGGGCCAAGTTCGCCGAGAAGAACGGCACCTCGGCCCAGCGGGTGCGCGGCCAGATCAGCCAGATCTCGGACGAGGTCGGCCTGCCGATCCAGGAGTACCGACGCATCGTCTCGACCGTGCAGAAGGGCGAGAAGGAGGCCGGGCGCGCCAAGAAGGAGATGGTCGAGGCCAATCTCCGCCTCGTGATCTCGATCGCCAAGAAGTACACCAACCGCGGGCTGCAGTTCCTGGACCTGATCCAGGAGGGCAACATCGGCCTGATGAAGGCGGTCGACAAGTTCGAGTACCGCCGCGGCTACAAGTTCTCGACCTACGCCACCTGGTGGATCCGGCAGGCGATCACCCGCTCGATCGCCGACCAGGCGCGGACCATCCGCATCCCGGTGCACATGATCGAGACGATCAACAAGCTGGTCCGCACCAGCCGGCAGATGCTGCACGAGATCGGCCGCGAGCCGACCCCGGAAGAGTTGGCCGAGCGCCTGCTGATGCCGCTGGAGAAGGTGCGCAAGGTCCTCAAGATCGCCAAGGAGCCGATCAGCCTCGAGACGCCGATCGGCGACGAGGAGGACAGCCATCTCGGCGACTTCATCGAGGACAAGAACGCGGTCCAGCCGCTCGACGCCGCGATCCAGGCCAATCTGCGCGAGACCACCACGCGCGTCCTGGCCTCGCTGACCCCGCGCGAGGAGCGGGTGCTGCGCATGCGCTTCGGCATCGGCATGAACACCGACCACACGCTGGAGGAGGTCGGCCAGCAGTTCTCGGTGACGCGCGAGCGTATCCGCCAGATCGAGGCGAAGGCGCTGCGCAAGCTGAAGCACCCGAGCCGCAGCCGCAAGCTGCGCAGCTTCCTGGACACCTGAGCGGACCCTCGGGTTCCGGCTTTGAACGGGCAGCCTTTCGGGCTGCCCGTTTTGTTTCTGGGCCCTGCTGTCGTCACCGCACTCCAGCCCTGCGTGTTGTCCGTATGATGTCCGTATGATATGAGGTGGAGGGAAGGAGCCTTCTCAATGTCCTTGCCGGAAGCCAAGTCAGAGCGGATCGAAGTTCGGGCGACCCCAGCCATGAAGGCGTTGTTGCAGAGCGCTGCGGCCTCGTCGCACAAGAACGTCACGGAATTTCTGCTGGAGGCCGGCCTTGCTGCCGCCGAAATGACGCTGGCCGATCGGCGCGTCTTCCAGCTCGACGATGAGCGCTGGGCCGCCTTTCAGGCAGCGCTGGATCGCCCTGTGACAGCCAAACCGCGCCTCAAGAAGCTGCTCGACGGGAAGAGCGTGCTCGAGTGAGTGCGAGGCGGTACGGTCCCCTCGAGAAGCTCGACGCCACTCACGAGCTTGACGGCTTTGATTGCGGACAGGAGCCGCTCAACCGTTTCCTGATCCGCTTCGCCCTTACCAACCAGAAAGCTGACAGCGCCCAGACCTATTGCGTCTGCCGGAGTGGGGAAAGGCGCGTCGTCGGCTTTTATAGCCTGACCGTGGGAGCGGTGGATCGAGCCCAGGCGCCCTCCCGCACGGCCAAGGGACTACCACGGCATCCGGTGCCCGTGATGCTGCTGGCCAGACTGGCCGTCGACATATCGGAGCAGGGCCACGGCCTCGGCAAGGCCTTGCTCAAGGACGCGCTGCTGCGCACGGCTCAGGCGGCGGACATCGCGGGCATTCGGGCCTTCCTCGTCCATGCCAAGGACGAGGGTGCGCGCGCCTTCTACGAACGTTTCGATTTCGAGCCGTCGCCGGTCGATCCTTTTCTATTGTTCCTGTTGATGAAGGACGTGCGGGCGGCTCTCCAAGAGGGATGATGGTCGGAGGCACACCTGCCGGATGTTGCCGCCCCTGAAACTGCCATACTAGGATTGCAGCCGGATTGAGAGGTTGTCCCCGGCGTCGATCGGCGCTACCGCAGGGACGACCAGACCAGGGAGAGGGCGCCGTCGATGCTGCTTCGCGAATATCCGCCGTCCGGCCACCGGGGGCGCCGCGTATGACCTCCTCCCCACGGCGGCTCGGCACGGCCGCCCTGGCCGGGCTGCCGGCCTCGGTGGCGCGGCCCGGCTATGACCGGTCGGCGGTCGCCACCGGCATCGTCCATCTCGGCATCGGCGCCTTCCACCGCGCCCATCAGGCGGTCTGCACCGACGATGTGCTGGCCACGGGCGACCGGCGCTGGGGCATCCTCGGCGCCAGCCTGCGCAGCCCGGACACGCGCGACGCGCTGGTGCCGCAGGACGGGCTCTACACCCTCTCGGTCCGTGACAGCGACGGCGAGGCGCTGCGGGTGATCGGCGCGGTGCAGGACGTGCTGGTGGCGCCGGAGAGCCCCTCGGCGCTGCTCGACGCGCTGTGCCGGCCCTCGGTCGCCATCGTCAGCCTGACCGTGACCGAGAAGGGCTATTGCCACGACCCGGCCACCGGCCGGCTGGACGAGAGCCACCCCGACATCGTCCACGACCTGGCGCATCCCGGGGCGCCGCGCTCGGCCATCGGCATCCTGGCCCGGGCGATCGCCCGCCGGCGGGCCGAGGGGCTGGCGCCGTTCACCCCGCTGTGCTGCGACAACCTGCCGGCCAATGGCCGCACCCTGCACCGCATCCTGTCGCGCTTCGCCGCGCTGGTCTCGCCCGACCTCGGGGCCTATGTCGAGGGCGAGATCGCCTGCCCCGAGACCATGGTCGACCGCATCGTGCCGGCCACCACCGACGAGGACCGCGGCCGGATTGCCGCAGCACTCGGGGTCGAGGATGCCTGGCCGATCGTCACCGAGCCGTTCCTGCAATGGGTGATCGAGGACCGCTTCCTGTCCGGCCGCCCGGCCTGGGAGGCGGCGGGGGCGACGCTGGTGTCCGAGGTCGCGCCCTATGAGACGATGAAGCTGCGGCTGCTCAACGGCAGCCACTCTTCGCTGGCCTATCTCGGCTACCTCTCCGGCTGCGAGACGGTGGCGGCGGCGATGGCGGAGCCGGGGATCGCCGCCTTCGTCGAGGCGCTGATGGACGATTCGACGCCGACCCTGACCCTGCCGCCCGGCGCCGATGTCGCCGGCTACCGGCGCTCGCTGATCGACCGCTTCCGCAACACGGCGCTGAAGCACCGCACCTGGCAGATCGCCATGGACGGGACGCAGAAGCTGCCGCAGCGGCTGCTCGGCACCGTGCGCGACCGGCTGGCGCGCGGCCTGCCGGTCGACCGCCACGCCCTCGGTGTCGCCGCCTGGATGCGCTATGTCAGCGGCACCGACGAGGCCGGCAAGCCGATCGACGTGCGCGATCCGCTGGCCGCCGACCTCGCCGTCCTTGCCCGCGAGGCCGGGCCGGTGGCGGACCGGCTGGCGCCGGCGCTGCTCGGGGTCCGTGCCGTGTTCGGCGACGACCTGCCCGGCCATCCGCGGTTCCGGGCGGCGGTGACGAGCGCGCTGGACGCGTTGTACCGCCAGGGCTCGAAGGCGACGGCAGCGGAGTATGCGCGGCTGAGCTGAGAGCCGGCCAACCCGTAACCTCTCCCGCGTGGCGGGAGAGGTCGGACGCCCGAAGGACGGCCGGGTGAGGGCTGGTCCCGGGCCTCGACAAACTCCCCTCACCCGGAGCCGCTTCGCGTCTCCGACCTCTCCCGCAAACGGGAGAGGCAGCAACCTTGGCCGTTTCCTACGCTGCCGCCCGGTCCTGCGGGCCGATCGGCCGGTCGCCCTTGACCGTGGTGCGGTAGAGGGTGCGGGCCAGGTGCGGCGGGCAGCCGGTGGCCAGGTGGATGGTGGCGCGGTTGTCCCAGAACACCAGGTCATGCGCCTGCCAGCGGTGCCGATACTGGAACTGCGGCTGGATCATGTGCTCGAACAGCCGGCGCAGCAGCGCGTCGCTCTGCGGCCGCTCCAGCTCATTGATGTGGGTGGTGAAGCCCTCATTGACGAACAGCGCCTTGCGGCCGGTCGCCGGGTGGATCCGTACCACCGGATGGGTCACCGGCGGCACCGTCTTGGCCTGGTCGGCGGTCAGGCCCGGCCGCAGCGAGCTCTTGGCCTGCTGCGCCACGTTGCGGGCGCTGTAGTCATGCACCGCCGTCAGGCCCTCGATCTGCGCCTTGGTGGCGTCGTCCAGCGCGTCATAGGCCGCGGCCATGCTGACGAACAGCGTGTCGCCCTCGACCGGCGGCAGCGTCTGTGCGTGCAGCAGCGACCCGAGGCTCGGCTCCGCCTTGTAGGACAGGTCGGAGTGCCAATAGCGCCCGGCATCGGCCAGGCCCAGCGGCTTGCCATCCTCCCGCGTCTCGTTCGAGACGATCAGGATCTCCTGATGCCCGGCCAGGTGGAAATGGTGCTGCACATGGATCTCCAGCTCGCCGAAGCGGCGGCTGAAGTCGATATGCTGCTGCGGCGTGAAGCGCTGGTCGCGGAACACGACCAGGGAGTTTGCCTCGAACAGCGACTTGATGCGGGCGAAGCTGGCCTCGTCCGGCGGGGTGGCGAGGTCGAGCCCGGAGATCTCGACGCCCAGCAGCTCGGACAAGGGACGGGTGGTGAAGGACATGGCGGCGTTTCCGTTTCCGTCGGTCTCAAGGGTTCTGCGTGCCCCAGCGCTCGACGGTGAGCCGGGACAGCGTTCGGAACAAGAGGCTTTCGACCAGCAGGCCGATCAGGATGATCGCCAGCAGGCCGGCGAAGACGTTGGCCGTCTCCAGCTGGTTGCGGTTGACGTAGATGAACCAGCCCAGCCCGCCGGAGCGGGAGGAGACGCCGAACACCAGCTCGGCGGCGATCAGCGTGCGCCAGGCGAAGGCCCAGCCGATCTTCAGCCCGGCCAGGATCGCCGGAAAGGCGGCGGGCACCAGGATCCGCGCGACATAGGCAGCGCCGCCGAGGCCGAGATTCTGCCCGACCATGGACAGGGGGCGCGGCACGGCGCGGAAGCCGGCATGGGCGGCCAGGGCCAGCGGCCACAGCACCGAATGGACGATGACGAACAGCAGGCTGGGCGTGCCCAGCCCGAACCACAGCAGCGCGATCGGCAGCAGGGCGATGGCCGGCAGCGGGTTGAACATCGCGGTCAGGGTCGACAGCAGCTCGGCGCCCAGCCGGCTGGCGGTGGCGAGGCCGGCCAGGATCGCCGCCGCGACCACGCCGATGGCGTAGCCCGCCACCAGCACCTGCAGCGAGGCCAGGGTGCGCAGCGGCAGCTCGCCGCTGGCCACGCCCTCGCCGAAAGCGCCGAGCGTTGTCAGGAAGCCGGGCAGCAGCAGCGGGCTGCCGACGATGCGCGCCGCGACCTCCCAGATCGCCGCCAGCGCCGCCAGGATCAGCAAGCGGCGCCAGGCGCCGGTGCCGATCCAGCGCCGCACCGGCGTCTCGGCCGCCGCCGGCCGCAGCGGCGACCCGGCCTGCAGCAGGCCCTGATAGTCAACCATCGACGGCCTCCGTCTCGGTGCCGCCGCGGATCTGGTCGGCGATCAGCCCGCCGATCCGGGCCTCCAGCGCGGCGAAGGCCGGGTCGCCCCGGTCCGGGCCGCGGCCGCCCGGCAGGTCGATTACGGCGCGGATCCGGCCGGGATGCGCGGTCATCACCACGATCCGGCTGCCGACCACGATCGCCTCGTCGATCGCATGGGTGACGAAGATGGTGGTGACGCCGGTCTCCTGGCACAGCGCCAGCAGCTCCTCCTGCATCCGGCGCCTTGTCATGGCGTCCAGCGCGGCGAAGGGCTCGTCCATCAGCAGCACCTCGGGCCGCAGTGCCAAGGCGCGGGCGATGGCGACGCGCTGCTTCATGCCGCCCGACAGGGTGTTCGGGTACTGGTCGGCCACCCGGGCCAGGCCGACGCGCAGCAGCATGTCGTCGGCCGTCGCCGCGGCCTCGGCACGGCGGGTGCCCTTCGCCCAGGACAGGGCGGCGACCAGGTTGCGCCGCACCGTCAGCCAGGGCAGCAGCTGCTCGAAATCCTGCAGCACCATCATCCGGTCGGGCCCGGGGCGCGACACCGGCCGGCCGTCCAGCAGCACCCGGCCGGAGGCCGGCGGCAGGAAGCCGCCGATGCTCTTCAGCAGGCTCGACTTGCCGCAGCCGGAGGGGCCCAGCAGCACCAGCCGCTCGCCGCGGCGGATGTCCAGGCTGACATCCTCGACCGCCGTCACCGTCCGTCCGTCGACGGCATAGGACAGGGTGACGCCCTCGACCCGCAGGGCGGGCGCGTGGGGTGCAGCGTCGGGGGCCAAGGCGAGGGCAGGGACCGCCATCTCAGCTGCCCTGGCGGTCGTGCAGTGGCGGAAAGAACAGATCGCGCCAGTCCGTGGTGGTGGTCGCGATCTGGCCGATGCGGTGCTGGAAGTCGACGAATTTCAGGATGTTCTCGGGCGCCACGGTGTAGCGCGTGTCGGGGGCGGTGATCAGCGCCTCGACGAAGGCCTCCGGCAGATTCGAGGATTCGGCGGCGATGTACAGCTTCGCCGCCTCGGCCGGATGGGCCTGGATGAACTGGTCGGCACGGTCCAGCGCGGTGACGATCGCCGCCACCGTCTTCGGGTTGTCGGCATAGAAGGCGCCGGTGGCGTAGACCACATTGAAGGTGTGCGGCCCGCCCAGCACGTCGAAGCTGCTCAGCACCCGGTGGATCTTCGAATCTTGCAGCTGCTGGTTCTGGAAGGGCGGGGCGCCGAAATTGGCGGTGACCTCGGTGCTGCCGGACAGGAGGGCCGTGGTCGCGTCGGGATGCGACATGCTGACGGTCAGCTCGTCCAGCTTCGTCGCCTGGTCCTCGCCGAAGGCCTGGGCGGCCGCCATCTGCAGCAGCACCGCCTGGAACCCGACCTTCACCGCCGGCAGGGCGATCCGGTCCTTGTCGGTGAAGTCGGCCAGCGTCTTCACCTGCGGGTTGGTGGTGGTCAGGTAGATCGGCATCGACCCCAGTGAGGCGATGCCCTTCACATCGATCGAGCCGCGCGTCTTGGCCCACAGCGTGATCGCCGGCGGCGCTCCGGCGGCGGCCACGTCCAGGCTGCCTGACAGAAGCGCCTCGTTCATCGCGGCGCCGCCGCTGACCTGGATCCAGTCGATCTCCGGCGCCGGCAGCCCGGCCTCGGTCACCGCCGCCTCGATCAGCTTCTGCTGTTTGGCCACGATCATCGGCAGGTAGGAGATGCCGAATTGCTGCGCGATCCGCAGCGTGTCGGTCTCGGCCTGCGCCGCGGGGGCGGCCAAGGCGAGCAGCGTCGCGGCGGCGACGAGGACGGGAAGGCGGGCGCGCATGGCGATTGTCTCTGGCTGGCGGCGATAGGACAAAGATTCGGAGGGAAGCGAGAAATATCAATCCAATTAGTTTGTGTTATATACAATATAGCAAAACTGTATCGTAATTTATCCTGCATCAGGCTCGGCTATCGTCGGCGGCAGCCTCGGGAGGAAATGCATGAAGGTCACCCTGCTCGGCACCGGCTGCCCGTCGGTGCACACCGCCCGCTACGGCGCGGCGACGCTGGTCGAGGCCGGCGGCGCGAAGCTGCTGGTCGATTGCGGCTCCGGCGTCACCCAGCGGCTGGTGGCGGCCGGGGTGCCGGGGCGCGACCTCGATGCGGTGCTGCTGACCCATCTGCATTCCGACCACGTCATCGACCTGTACCAGTTGGTCGTGTCCGCCTGGCACCAGGGCCGGCCGCAGCCGCAGCGTGTCTTCGGCCCGCCCGGCACCCGCGCCTTCGTCGACGGCACCATGGCGCTGTGGGCGGAGGAGCGGGCGCTGCGCATCGCGCATGAGCGCCGCCCCTCCACCGCGGCGCTCGAGGTCGAGGTGACCGAGATCGCGCCGGGCGAGGCGCTGCGCTTCGGCGAGGCGGCGGTGACGGTGGTGCCGGTCGACCACCAGCCGGTGCGGCACGCCTGCGGCTTCGTCTTCACCGCCGGCGGCCGTCGCGCGGCGCTCAGCGGCGACACCCGCTTCTGCCCGGCGCTGATCGAGGCGGCGCGCGGTGCCGACCTGCTGGTGCATGAGGTGTTCGTGCATCACGCCATGCCGGTGGTGCCGGGCGTGCGCACGGCCGAGACGGTGGCGGCGGTGGCCGCCTACCACACCCTGTCGGCCGAGGTCGGCAAGGTCGCTGCGGCCGCCGGCGTCGGGGCGTTGGCGCTGACCCATTTCGTGCCGCCACAGGTCGACCGCGCCGCGCTGCTGGCCGAGATCCGGGCCGACTATGCCGGCCCGGTCCTGGTCGGGGAGGATCTGATGGCCATCGATCTCGCCGCCGGCAGCGTCTCCTGGGGCGGGGCGGTGATCGGTCTTGGCGGACTCTCCGTCCGGTTCTGAACCGATCCCATCCGGACTCGTAACGAGGGTGTAAATTCGACAATAGAATCGCCAAAAGCGCCTGCCGACGACATGTCGGCTTCTTCGGCCGCATGGCAACGGTCTGCGTCCGTTCCCAAATATCTCTTGAGGCCGAACGGGTCGGGGCGCATGATTATTTGTGCGGTGCCGATGATTCGGCGAATCGGTTGCTTCATGCGCCGCACCGCCCGACGGCGCTCCATCGATCGGAAGGAGATCCGATGGACATCGTGACGTTGATCATCCAGCTCGTGGCAGGTGCGGTCGGCGGCAATGTGGCCGGCGCCGCGATCAAGCAGTACAACCTCGGCACCCTGTGGAACTCGGTCGCCGGCATCGTCGGCGGGGGCATCGGCGGCCAGATCCTGTCGGCGCTCGTCCCCAGCCTCGGGGCGGCGGCGGCCAGCGGCTCCCTCGACATCGGCTCGATCATCGGACAGGTGGTCGGGGGCGGGGTCGGCGGCGGCATCCTGATGGTCATCGTCGGCATCATCAAGCAGATGATGGCCGGCGGGCAGAAGGCCCAGTAGCCGGGCCGACAGCACGGATTGCGGCGTCCGGTGGCCCACGCCGGGCGTCGCAACCCGCTTTCCCGTACCGGCGCCGCTTGCTAGAAGGGCGCCGGACGGGCCTGTAGTTCAGCGGTTAGAACCCGCCGCTCATAACGGTGTTGTCGCAGGTTCGAATCCTGCCGGGCCCACCACGCTTCGCCCTTCGGCCACGCGTGGCGCAGTTGAGGGCTTTTCCCCTCCTAGTTCCGTGCATCGATGACCGCCACATGGCCGGCCGCGCCATAGGCGAGGAGCGTGCCATCGGCTGTGAGCAGCGGCAGGCCCAGATGCCGGGCCGTGGCGACGATCATGCGATCGGCCGGGTCGGCATGCATGTCGCCCGGCAACCGGACGCTGTCGACGGCGATGGCCGGCAGCAACGGGGCCAGCCTGACGCCGGGCAGGGCGAGGGCGGCATCGATCCAGGCTCCGACCTCGCGCCCCAGCGCCAGGCGCCCCTTCTGCGCCAGCATGGCGATCTCCCAGGGCGTGATGGCGGCGACGGTCAAGCTGTCGGCCTGAGCCGCCGTCTCGACCGCGCCTCGGGCCGCAAGGCCAAGGCGCCGGTCACCCTCGACAGCCCAGATCAGCACATGGGTATCGGCGACGATCACGCCTCGGCGCTCCAGTCCGACGGATCCGTCGCCGGACCGAAGGGATCGTCGTAGCGCAGGACAGTGCCGCGCAAGGCGCCGATGATGCCGGGCCGATCCGTCTCGGCCGGGGCCGGTGACAACACGGCCACCGGCCGGCCGCGCTTGGTGATCGTCACCGGCTGATGATCTGTCGCGACCTGGTCGATGACGCGCAGGCAGGACGCCTTGAACTCGGCCGCACCGATCGTCTTCGCATCCATGATGGCCATCTCCAATTCCCAGTTGGCCATATCATATGGTCACATGGATGGCGGTCGGCAAGGAACTTATCCCCGCGCCGCCTCGTACAGCGCGATGGCGGCGGCGTTGGAGACGTTCAGGCTGCCGACCGGCCCCTGCGTCGGCAGCCGGGCCAGGGCGTCGCAGGTCTCGCGCGTCAGGTGGCGCAGCCCGTCGCCCTCGGCGCCCAGCACCAGCGCCACCCGGTCGCCCTGCATCGCCTCGGCCAGGGTCGTCTCGCCCTCCTCGGCCAGGCCGATCCGGCGGAACCCCAGCTCGCCGAGTGATTCGAGGGCGCGGGCCAGGTTCTTCACCCGGGTCAGGGCGACATGCTCGACCGCGCCGGACGCCGCCTTGGCCATCACTCCGGTGACCTCGGGCGTGTTGCGGTCGGTGACGATCACCGCCAGCGCGCCGAAGGCGGCGGCGGAGCGCAGGATGGCGCCGATGTTGTGCGGGTCGGTCACCTGGTCCAGCACCACCACCACGCTGCGCTGCCCGGCGTCTGCGCGCAGCTCCGCCTCGCGGCCGAGATCGTCGATGTCCGGCGCCTCCAGCGGCTTGATCTCCAGCGCGATGCCCTGGTGCACGGCGCCCTTCAGGAACCGGTCCATCAGGGCGCGGTCGACGATCTCCGGCGCCGGGCGGTCGATGCCCGCCTCGGCTGCCTGCGCCAGGGCGTCGGACAGATTCGCCAGCCCGGCCTCGGTGCACTGCACCCGGGTGATCACCCGCTCCGGATTCAGGATCGCGGCGACGGCGGCATGGACGCCGTAGAGATACCGGTCGGGCTCGCGCGCCGGCGGCCGGCCGTCCGGCGCCCGGCCACCGGGGCCGCGCTGATCCGGGCGCTGGCCCTGGTGGGGATTGGGCCGCGGGGCGTGGGG
>NZ_NHON01000071.1 GCF_002195995.1 Inquilinus limosus | reverse complement strand
GGGCCGCGCGGGCCGGGGCTGCCGCCAGCGCGGCGGCGCCGCCGGCCGCGGCCAGCCCCATCAGGAAACTCCGGCGATCAAGGGCGTTCAGCATGGTCTCCCTCCATTGGCAGGGCGCCTCCGGCCGATTCCGGAGAGGCGCTCGATCAGTTCCGTATAAGGATGGGTATCGAATCGATAATTGTGTATTCGTTATAGCTAGAAAATTGGTTTCATGAATACATTGTAATCAACAATCCGGGCCGTCGCATCACTCGCCGGCTCCGGCGGGCCGTGGGTACCGGCTCTTCCCGGCCGCGCCTGACACGGCTTAGGCTGTCGAAATCACTGGCGCCCATGGGACCATGCTCCGGACAACCCTCGCCAATTTCCTGATGACGGGCCGGGCAGGGGCCATCGGCGAAGGCTCGACCCGGGCGGAGGTGTGGCGGGTGTTCGGCCGGCCGGGCGCCTGGCTTTGGCGCGAGCCGCAGAGAGCATCGGCCTGCTGGTGGTACGGATCCCTGGAGATCGGCTTCGACGGCCGCACCGGCCCGCTCGATCGGATCGGCTATATCCAGATCGAGAGCCGGGACAGTCACGGCCGGTTCGGCGGTGACCGGCGCGTTCGTCTTCACGACGGCGGCTTCCGGGCGGCGGTCGCGGACCGGGCGGGCCTGAAGCGCTTCGCCCGGCGGCACGGCATCCCGCTGATCCCGGTCCACACCCAACGGCATGGCGAAGGGTTCCTGGCCCCCGGCGGGGTTACCGTCTGGTTCGCCGACGACCCGCCGTCGGACATTTCACCCGACGGGACCTTCATCACCGAGCGGCTCGACCTGTGCAGCCCGCTGGCGATTCCGGCGCCGACCGGCTTCCTCCGCCGCTGTCGCGGGCAGGCACTACGGCGGCCGGCATCGTGAGGCATTGATACCGGTATCAGATTTGTATGACCAAAGCGCCGATTCCGTTTGACCCATACGGGCCATCGGCTACCCTCTCCGGCAACGATCGGCGGCCAGGATGCCTCCGGCAGCGCTCAAAGGGAGGGGGAATGGCCTCGGTCTCGATCCGTGGTGTCACCAAGAGCTTCGGCACCGTTCCGATCATCCATGGCGTCGACATCGAGATCGGCGACCATGAGTTCGTGGCGCTGGTCGGCCCCTCTGGCTGCGGCAAATCCACCCTCTTGCGCATGATCGCGGGGCTGGAGCGGATCACCGGCGGCGACATCTCCATCGCCGGCCGCCGCATCAACGATGTCGCGCCGAAGGAGCGGGACATCGCCATGGTGTTCCAGAACTACGCGCTCTACCCGCATATGACGGTGCGGGACAACATGGCCTTCGCCCTGATGCTGGCCAAGACCGACAAGGCCGAGATCGACCGGCTGGTCGGCGACGCCGCCGGCATCCTCGGCCTGTCGGCGCTGCTGGACCGCTATCCGCGGCAGCTGTCCGGCGGCCAGCGCCAGCGCGTCGCCATGGGCCGCGCCATCGTGCGCAACCCGCAGGTGTTCCTGTTCGACGAGCCGCTGTCGAACCTGGACGCCAAGCTGCGGGTGCAGATGCGCACCGAGATCAAGCTGCTGCACCAGCGGCTGAAGACCACGTCGATCTACGTCACCCATGACCAGGTCGAGGCCATGACCATGGCCGATCAGATCGTGGTGATGCGCGACGGGCGGGTGGAGCAGGCGGGGGCGCCGCTGCACCTCTATGATCACCCGGCCAATGTCTTCGTCGCCGGCTTCATCGGCTCGCCGGCCATGAACTTCATCGACGGCACGGTGGCCGATGGCGGCGTCCGCGCCGGCGACGGCACGCTGCTGCCGCTGCCGCCGAACGCCCCGGTCGCGGCCGGGCAGAAGGTGCGCTACGGCGTGCGGCCGTCGCATCTGCGCGTCGCCGCCGACGGCGCCGGGCTGCCGACAGCGGTCGAGGTGATGGAGCCGACCGGCGACGACACCTTCGTCTATGGCCGCATGGCGGGGCAGGAGATCTGCGCCATGTTCAACGAGCGCCAGGGCTTCGGCCCCGGCGACACCATCCGGCTGCAGCCGGATGTGGGCCGGGTCCACCTGTTCGACGCGGAGACCGAACGCCGTCTCTGACGGCGACCTTTCAGACAGCGATTTTCAAGCAAAGACAGACGGGAGAGGAAACATGGCTGAGTTCACGCGGCGCGGCATTCTGAAGACCGGGGCCGGGCTGGCCGCGGCCGGCGCCATCGGTTCGGGCGGCCTGATCCGCCCGGCCTATGCCCAGGACCTGTCCTACACGCCCGAGCAGGGCGCGTCGCTGCGGGTGCTGCGCTGGGCCAAGTTCGTCCAGGGCGACGAGAACCAATGGCTGGCCAACACCAAGGCGTTCAGCGACAAATACGGCGTCCCGGTGCGGGTCGACAGCGAGGGCTGGGAGGACATCCGGCCGAAGGCGGCGGTGGCCGCCAATGTCGGCAGCGGGCCCGACATCGTGCTGGTCTGGTTCGACGACGCCCAGCTGTATCCCGACAAGCTGCTGGACGTCACCGAGCTGGCCAACTATCTCGGCAACAAGTATGGCGGCTGGTACGAGGGGCTGCAGGGCTATGCCCAGCGCGACGGCAAGTTCATCGGCCTGCCGCTGGCCACCATCGGCAACGCCATCTGCTACCGCGAGAGCTGGGTCAAGCAGGCCGGCTTCAACGAGTTCCCGAAGGACACCGACGGCTTCCTGGCGCTGTGCCGCAAGCTGAAGGAGATCGGCCACCCGGCCGGCTTCACCCTCGGCAACGGCGTCGGCGACGGCAACAATTTCGGCCATTGGATCATGTGGAGCCATGGCGGCAAGATGGTCGACGAGCAGGGCAACGTCACCGTCAACAGCCCGGAGACGATCGCCGGGCTGAAATACGCGGCCGAGCTCTACAAGACCTTCATCCCCGGCACCGAGGCCTGGCTGGACACCAACAACAACCGGGCCTTCCTGGCCGGCGAGATCGGCATGACCGCCAACGGCGTGTCGCTGTACTACGCCGCCAAGAACGACCCGAACCTGCAGGAGATGGCCAAGGACATCCGCTGCGTGCCGCTGCCGATCGGCCCGGTCGGCCAGTCGGTCGAGCTGTGCCAGACCACCACGGCCGTCGCGTTCAACTATACGAAGTACCCGAACGCGGCGAAGGAGTACCTGCGCTTCATGTGGGAGAAGGAGCAGTTCTTCCCCTGGATGGAGGCGTCGAGCGGCTATTGCTGCCAGCCGCTGAAGGGCTATGCCGACCACCCGGTGTGGAAGGCGGACCCGAACAACGCCGCCTATGCCGGCGCCTCGGCCCGGCTGCGCCCGAACGGCTATGCCGGCCCGCTGGGCTATGCCTCGGCCGCGGTGATGGCGGACTACATCGTCGTCAACATGGTGGCCGAGGCCGCCACCGGCCAGCGCACGCCGGAGGAGGCCGCCGCGCGGGCCCAGAAGCGGGCCGAGCGGTATTATCGGGTGTAGGCTGGTTCGCTGGATGGGCCGGGGCCACCCCCTCACCCGAAATCGCTCCGCGATTTCGACCTCTCCCCAAGGAGAGGTGAATTTTCCCTCTCCTCGGGGAGAGGGAGGGGCCCGACGCCGCAGGCGGCGGGAGGGTGAGGGGGCTCGCGCCGCCCGGTGCGGTTCTCCGGCAGGGAGATCGGGCATGGCGTTCGGCTGTCGGATCCTGCTGGCGGTGCTGTTCGCCGCCCTGGCTGCGCCGGGCTGGGGCGCCGACCTGACGCGGGACCAGGTGGTCGCGGCCTTGGCCCGCGCCACCCCGGCCGTGCCGGCCGATTTCTCCGGCAAGTCGCTGGAGAAGGTCGATCTCAGCCGGCTCGACCTGTCCGGGGCGAAGTTCGCCGGCGCCGACCTGTTCGCGGCCAAGCTGGAGGACAGCAACCTGACCGGGGCCGACCTGACCGGCGCCAATCTCGGCCTGGCCTGGGTGATCCGGGCGAACTTCACCGGGGCCGACCTGTCCCGGGCGAATGTCCAGGGGCTGGTCGTCGCCTCCGGCCTGCAGACCAACGCGGCCGAGGCGCCGGTCTTCCTGCGGACGAAGTTCGCCGGGGCGCGGGTGATCGCCCGCTTCGGCGGCTTCGACCTGCGCGGGGCCGACTTCACCGGGGCCAGGCTGGCGGTCGACATGCGCAACCAGTCGATGGGGATCCTGCGGGCCGATTTCTCCGGCGCCAGGCTGGAGGGGGCCAGTTTCGCCGGAGCCGATCTCGGCCGCGCCTGGTTCCGCTTCGCCAAGCTGCAGGGCGCGCGCTTCACCGGCGCCAACCTGCTGCATGTCGACTTCTCCGGCGCCGATCTGACCGGGGCGGACCTCACCGGCGCCGACGCTACCGGGGCGGATTTCGGCGGGGCGGTCCTGGCCGGCGCCGTCGGGCTCGACACCGTCAAGGGGCTCGACCCCGCCATCCCGCGCCGGTAGCGGGACGATCAATTTCAGCGCGGCCCAAAGGCCGCAGCCGGAGGCCCGCAGAGGGCACGCGGCACGAGTGGAGGACAGATGTCGACGATCGCGCAGCGAAGATCGCCGCCCCCGGCCCCGTCCTGGATGGCGCGGATGATGGAGAGCCGCAACGCGCTGGGGCTGGCCTTCCTGCTGCCGGCCGCGGTGATCCTGCTGCTGTTCCTGACCTATCCGCTGGGCCTCGGCGTCTATCTCGGCTTCACCGACACGCGGTTGGGGCGCCCCGGCATCTGGATCGGCACCGAGAACTACGAGTTCCTGTTCGACGACCCGATCTTCTGGCTGTCGGTGTTCAACACCATCCTCTATACGACCGTCGCCAGCCTGTTCAAATTCGTGCTCGGCCTGTGGCTGGCGCTGCTCTTGAACCGGCACCTGCCGTTCAAGGCCTTCCTGCGCGCCATCGTGCTGCTGCCCTGGGTGGTGCCGACCGTGCTGTCCGGCATCGCCTTCTGGTGGATCTTCGACGCCCAGTTCTCGGTGATCTCCTGGGCGCTGATCAAGCTCGGGCTGATCGACACGCCGATCAACTTCCTGGGCGACGTCGCCAACGCCCGCGCCTCGGTGATCGCCGCCAACATCTGGCGCGGCATTCCCTTCGTCGCCATCACCCTGCTGGCCGGGCTGCAGACCATCCCGCAATCGCTGTACGAGGCGGCGGTGCTGGACGGCGCCAGCAACTGGCAGCGCTTCCGCTGGATCACCCTGCCGATGCTGTCGCCGATCATCGCCGTGGTGATGACCTTCTCGGTGCTGTTCACCTTCACCGACTTCCAGCTGATCTATGTGCTGACCCGCGGCGGCCCGCTGAACGCGACCCATCTGATGGCGACGCTGTCGTTCCAGCGCGCCATCCCCGGCGGCCAGCTGGGGGAGGGGGCGGCGATCGCCTCGGCCATGATCCCGTTCCTGCTGGCGGCGGTGATGTTCAGCTATTTCGGCCTGCAGCGGCAGCGCTGGCAGCAGGGAGGGCGCGACTGATGGCCGTGAAACAGGACGCCGTCGCCGACGATGGCGGCATGGGCTATCTCGAGAAGCTGCCGCGCCGGGTGGTAACGGTCTACCTGCCGCTCGCCGTGTTCGTCTTCGTGCTGCTGTTCCCCTTCTACTGGATGGGGATCACCTCGGTGAAGTCGAATGCCGAACTGTACAACTACAAGGATTTCAACCCGCTCTGGGTGGCGGAGCCGACGCTGCGGCACATCCGCTTCCTGCTGTTCGAGACCTCGTACCCGGCCTGGCTGTGGAACACGATGGTGATCGCCGCCGCGTCCACCCTGCTGGCGCTGGTCTGCTCCGTCCTCGCCGCCTATGCGATCGAGCGGCTGCGCTTCACCGGGGCGCGCTTCGTCGGCCTCGCCATCTTCCTGGCCTATCTGGTGCCGCCCTCGATCCTGTTCATCCCGCTGGCGGTGCAGCTCGGCCAGCTCGGCCTCTTGAACAGCCAATGGGCGCTGATCCTGACCTACCCGACCTTCCTGGTGCCGTTCTGCACCTGGCTGCTGATGGGCTATTTCCGCTCGATCCCGTTCGAGCTGGAGGAATGCGCCATCATCGACGGCGCCTCGCGGCTGCAGATCCTGCGCCGGATCACCCTGCCGCTGGCCGTGCCCGGCCTGATCTCGGCCGGGATCTTCGCCTTCACCCTGTCCTGGAACGAGTTCATCTACGCCCTGACCTTCATCTCGGATTCCGAGCGCAAGACCGTGCCGGTCGGGGTCTTGACCGAGCTGGTGCAGGGCGACACCTACCAATGGGGCGCGCTGATGGCCGGCGCCCTGCTGGGCTCGCTGCCCGTGGTGCTGCTCTATTCCTTCTTCGTCGAGCACTACGTCTCCAGCATGACCGGCGCCGTGAAGGAGTGACCCCGGAACCAGGGAGAGGAGCCATGACGACCCGGTCCGCGTCCGTCGACACCCCGCTGCTGCGCGTCGCCTACGAGGATTCGGGACCGGATGGCGGGCCGCCGCTGGTGCTGCTGCATGGCTGGCCGGACCATCTCCGCGGCTGGGACCGGGTGCTGCCGGCGCTGCACGAGGCCGGGCTCCGCACCCTGGTGCCGAATCTCCGCGGCTTCGGCGGCACCGCCTTCCGCGATCCCGGCACCATGCGCTCGGGCCAGCTCTCGGCGCTGGGGCAGGATCTGCTCGATTTCGCCGCCGCGCTCGGCCTCGACCGCTTCGCCGTGGTCGGGCACGACTGGGGCGCCCGGGCGGCCTACATCGCCAGCGCCCTGGCGCCGCAGCGTGTGTCGCACTGCATCGCCATGTCGGTCGGCTGGGGCACCAACGCGCCGGACCAGCCGCTCGCGCTGAACCAGGTCCAGAACTACTGGTACCACTGGTATATGGCACTCGACCGCGGTGCCGACCTGGTGCGCAGCGACCGCCGCGGCTTCACCCGCCACATCTGGCGGATCTGGACGCCGGGCTGGGAGCTGTCCGACGCGGAGTTCGAGGAGACGGCCGCGGCCTTCGACAACCCGGACTGGGCCGAGGTGGTGCTGCACTCCTACCGGGTGCGCTGGGGCCTGGCGCCGCGCGACCCGCGCTATGACGCGCTGGAGGCCCGGCTGGCCGGGAGCCCGGAGATCGACGTGCCGACGCTGGTCCTGCACGGCGGCTCCGACCCCTGCAACGACCCCTCGACCTCGGCCGGGAAGGAAAGGTTCTTCCGCGGCCGCTACGAGCGCGACGTGCTGCCCGGCATCGGCCATTTCCCCCAGCGCGAGGCCCCGAACGCGGTGATCGAGGCGATCCTGCGATTCCTCGCCGCCGAGGGCTGATCCGGGCGCCTGAGGGCTTTTCGGCCCAAAACCGTCATTGCGAGGAGGCGAAGCCGACGAAGCAATCCAGGGCGGCTCGCATCGGCCCCCGGATTGTTTCGCTGCGCTCGCAGACGGTATGAGCGGGCATTGACATCTCTGGCCGCCTCGCCATAAGTTAGTTAACGATTACTAACTTCGTGAGTCGCGAGATGGCCGGGAAGGGCAGGGACACCAAGGCGCGGATGGAGGAGGCGGCCATCCGCCTGTTCGCCGAGCGCGGGGTCGAGGGCACCTCGGTGCGCGACATCGCCGCCGCGGTGGGCGTCACCGAGGCGGCGCTGTACCGCCACCTGACCTCGAAGGACGAGTTCGTGGCCGGGCTGTTCGCCGACCGCTATGTCCAGCTCGGCCGCCAAGTCCATGCGGCGCAGGCGGGGCTGACCGGCTTCGCCGCGCGGATGCGGGCGATGGTGGCGGCCTGCTGCGAGTTGCACGACCGCGACCCGGCGCTGTTCCGCTTCCTGCTGATCGTCCAGCACCGGGCGCTGCCCAGCCTGGCGGTGGGCGAGCCCAACCCCGGCGACGTCATCGGCGCCGTGGTCGCCGACGGCATCCGCGAGGGCGCCGTCACCGTCGCCGATCCTCGCCTCGCCACCGCCATTGCCTTCGGCTGCGTGCTGCAGCCGGCGGTGTTCCTGCTCTACGGCCGGCTCGAAGGCGGCCTGACCGACCGCGCGCCGGAGATCGCCGGCGCCATCCTGCGGGCACTCGGCGGCTCCGCCGCCTGACCGCCCGCGCCCACCCATCCGTCTCAGCGCATGGAGACGTCTATGATCGACCCGATCGTGTTCCTGCTGATGATCGCCGCCATGATCTGGCTCGGCGTGCAGGTCCTGACCCAGCGCAGCGCCATCCGCGACCTGGAATCGCGGCTCGACCTGATCGATGACGAGGTGCCAACGGTCGGACGTCGCGGATCGTGACCCGGCACATTAGATCGTCATGGCGAGCCCCGGAGGGGCGTGGCCATCCAGGGCGGCTGGCATCGGCCCCTGGATGGCCACGTCGCTGCGCTCCTCGCCATGACGGTTTTGAAAATCGAACAGGCGCTCAGCCCGCCCGGTCCTTGTCGATCTGGCTCTTCAGCGCGTCGAAGCCGACGGCGCCGGGGATGATCTGGTCGTTGATGACGAAGGCCGGCGTGCCCTGCACGCCCAGCGCCTGGGCCAGGTCCATGTTGGCCCGCAGCTCCGCCACCACCGACGGGTCGTTCATGTCCTGCTTGACCTTGTCGATATCGAGCCCGACCTGCTTGGCGGTCTCGAAGATGACGTCGTCGGTCAGCTGGCCCTTGAAGCCCATCAGCTTGGTGTGGAACTCGAGATACTTGCCCTGCTTCTGCGCCGCCAGCGAGACGCGGGCCGCGGTCACCGAGGCGGGGCCGAGGATCGGGAACTCCTTCAGCACCACCTTGAGCCCGCTGTCGGCCTTCATCAGCCGCTCCAGGTCGGGCTGGGAGCGCTTGCAGTAGCCGCATTGGTAGTCGAAGAACTCGACCAGCGTGACGTCGCCCTGGGCGTTGCCGATCACCGGCGAGGAGGCGCTGCGGAAGATCTCGTCCGCCCGGCTGGTCAGGGTCTTGGACTGGGCCGAGCGCTCCTCCTCGTCCTTCTTGGCCTGGTAGGCGTCCAGCGCCTCGACCACGATTTCCGGATGGGCGCGGATGTAGTCGCGCACGACCTGCTCGATCGCCTCCTTCTGGGCCGGGTCGACCGCGGGGGTGCTCTGGGCCGGGGCCGGCGACTGCTGCGCCCAGGTCGACGGCGATGCCACCGCCACCGCGGCGAGGACGGCCAGGCTGGCAAGGCGGCTGGGGCGGAGCATCGGGGTATCCTTTCGCTGACGCATGGCTCTCATAGGGTCTTTTCGCGGGATCGCGGTCCCGGGTCACGCTCTTTCGTGCCGGATTCCGTCATTTTCGCGCGCGGGCCTGATCGATCTGGGCCTTCAGCACATCATAGCCCACCGCATCATAGTTCTCGCTGTGCGGCACCATGCGGCCATTGACCACATAGGCTGGCGCGCCCTCGATGCCCAGCGATTTGGTCAGGGCGGCGACCGATTGCAGCTCCGCCGTCACCGCCGGGTCCTGCATGTCGCGCTTCAGCCGGTCGACATCGAGGCCGACCTGCCGCGCCATGGAGAACACCAGGTCATCGCTGAGCCGGCCCTTGAAGCGCATCAGGGTCGTGTGGAAGGCGGCGTAGCGCCCCTGCTTCTGCGACGCCAGCGCGGCGCGGGCGGCGGTCACCGACACCGGGCCGAGGAAGGCGAATTCCTTCAGCTCGATACGCAGCCCGGTGTCCTCCTGCAGCAGCCGCTCGATCGTCGGCTGCGACCGTTTGCAGTCGACGCATTGGTAGTCGGAGAACTCCAGGATGGTGACGTCGCCGCGCGGATTGCCCAGCACCGGCGAGGCCGGTGTCTGCGCCGCGGCCGGGGTGGCCAGCAGCACGGCGAACAGAGCGGCGCCGGCGAGCCGGCCGGCGTGACGCAGAATGGCGTTCATCGAATCTCCCCCTCCGATGGTGAAATCGCGGTCTGAAATCCGTCTCAGCCGGGCTTGTCCTCGGCCTCGCGCTGCAGGTCCTGGGCCCGGCGCCAGCCGGGCGAGCCGCGCGGTAGCAGCTGCAGCGCCCGGTCGACCTGGGCCCGCGCGTTCGGCTTGTCGCCGCGGGCGAGGTTGTCCTCGGCCAGGGCCAGCGCGGCATTGCCCATGTCGCCGACCTTGCCATAGGCGGTGCCCAGCAGGCGCCAGACGATCGGCGGCGTCTTCTCCGGGTCGACGCTGGCGCGCTGCAGGTCGCGGATGGCGCTGCGCAGCTCGGTATCCGAGCCGCGGTCGATCTTGGTCTGCGCCAGCGGGATCAGCAGCAGCGGCTCGCCCGGCAGCAGCGCCAAGGCGCGTTCGTAATAGGGGCGGGCCTCGGTCAGCCGCCCGGTCTCCAGCAGGATCTGGCCGCGCAGCTCGAGGAAATAGGGGTTGCGCGGCTCGGCCTTGATCAACGCGTCGGTGCGGCCGAGCGCGTCGGGGAAGTAGTTGTTGCGGTAGGCGGCGACCGCCCGGGCATATTGCGCCGGGATGCCGGTGTCGCTTGGCGGATAGACCCGCGCCACCGCCTGGGGCTGGGTGAAGCCGAACAGCTTGGCCCGCATCCGCGCGAACATGTCGTCATAGCCCGGCGGCATGGCGCCGCCGCGCAGCGGCGACTTGTCGACCGCGTCCTGCACCGCCTCGATCCGGTCGGCGGTCAGCGGGTGGGTGCGGGTGTATTCCGAGCCGCTCGGATGCGCCAGCTCGGCATCCTGCATGCGCTTGAGGAAGCTGAGCATGCCATCGGCCGGGATGCCGGCCTGGGCCAGGAAGCGCAGCCCCGCCTGGTCGGCCGAGCTCTCGATGCCGCGGGTGAAGTTGACCATGTTCTGCCGCACCATGTCCTGGGCGGTGACGGCGCCGGCCATGGCGGCGTCGCCGCGCCCGGCCGCGGCGCCTGCGGCGGCGCCCAGCAGCGAGCCGATGGTGGCGATCAGCCTGCTGCGCTCCATCTGCTCCGAGCCGCGCACCAGATGGCCGCCGGCGATGTGCCCGGTCTCATGCGCCAGCACGGCCATCAGCTCGTCGGCGCTGTGCGCCTCCAGGATCAGCCCCGCATAGACGAAGATGTTCTGGCCGCCGGCGACGAAGGCGTTCACGTCGTCGTCATTGACCAGGAAGATGCTGACCGCCCCCGGGTTCAGCCCGGCGGCCCGGAAGATTGGCGTCAGCATCTTGTGGATGCTAGTTTCGATCTCGGCGTCGCGGACCACCGGAATGCGTTGCGCCTGGGCCGCCGCGAGGGGCCCGACGATGACCGTCGCCAGGGCCAGCACCAAGATCCGAATGATCCGTCCCAACGCTCCGCTCCCTCCGTGCCGGCGATCCGCCCGGCTGGATCATCACGCTAGAGGCCGACTGTGTCGACCCGGTGGCGCAATGCCCGTCTCGGAAGTGCCGACGCCATGAAGATCTCCCGCCGCGGCCAGGTCCCGCCCTTCATCGTCATGGATGTGATGACCGCCGCCGCCGCGCGCGAGAAGAGCCATGGCGACGTGCTGCATCTCGAGGTCGGCCAGCCCTCGACCCCGGCGCCGGCCGGCGTGCTGGCGGCGGCGCAGGCGGCGCTGACCCAGGACAAGATCGGCTACACCGTGGCGCTGGGCATCCCGCCGCTGCGCCAGGCCATCGCGTCGCATTACGGGCGAGCCTACGGCACCGCGGTGAAGCCGGAGCAGGTGGTCGTCACCACCGGCTCGTCCGGCGCCTTCCTGCTGGCCTTCCTGGCCGCCTTCGATGTCGGCGACCGGGTGGCGCTGGCGGCGCCGGGCTATCCGGCCTACCGCAACATCCTGACGGCGCTGGGCATCGAGGCGGTGGAGATCCCGGCCGGGCCGGACACCCGCTACCAGCCGACGCCGGAGCTGCTGGAGAGGTTCGGCGGCAAGCTGGACGGGCTGATCATCGCCAGCCCGGCCAACCCGACCGGCACCATGCTGTCGCCCGAGGCGCTGGCCGAGCTGACCGCCTATTGCGAGGCCAAGTCGATCCGCCTCGTCTCGGACGAGATCTATCACGGCATCACCTACGGCATGGGCACGGCGACGGCGCTGCAGACCAGCGGCAGCGCCATCATCGTCAACAGCTTCTCGAAATACTATTCGATGACCGGCTGGCGCCTGGGTTGGCTGGTGCTGCCGGAGGACCTGCTGCGGCCGGTCGAATGCCTGGCGCAGAACCTCTACATCTCGCCGCCGACCCTGTCGCAATACGCGGCCGTCGCCGCCTTCGATTGCGGCGAGGAGCTGGACCGCAACGTCGCCCGCTAC
This sequence comes from Inquilinus limosus, assembly GCF_002195995.1. Classification (GTDB taxonomy): domain Bacteria; phylum Pseudomonadota; class Alphaproteobacteria; order DSM-16000; family Inquilinaceae; genus Inquilinus; species Inquilinus limosus_C. The sequence goes on along the minus strand of NZ_NHON01000071.1, from coordinate 19,844 downwards.
GCCCGCAACCGCAGCCTGCTGCTGGACTCGCTGCCCCGCGCCGGCTTCGACCGGCTGGCCCCGGCCGATGGCGCCTTCTACCTCTATGCCGAGATCGGCCACCTGACCAACGACAGCGTCGAGTTCTGCCGCCGCATGCTGGCGGAGACCGGGGTGGCGGCGACGCCGGGCGTCGATTTCGACCCGGTGCGCGGCCACGCCACCATGCGCTTCTCCTTCGCCGGCGCGACCGAGGAGATGGAAGAGGCGGCGGCGCGGCTGCATCGCTGGCTGCGCTGAGATGGCGCGGCGGGCGTCGAGCCGGGCGGCGTCCCGCTGGCGGCTGCCGCGCCTGCCTTTGCCGCGTCTCGCCTTGCCGGGCGCTCTGGGCCGCTGGTGGGGCCGGCGACGCTGGTGGTCGAAGATCCTGTGGGGCCTGTTCGCCGTCCTGTTCCTGGCGCCGCTGGCGCTGACCGTGGTCTACCGCGTGCTGCCGGTGCCGGCGACGCCGCTGATGGTGCTGCGGCTGTTCGAGGGCGAGGGGTGGCATCGCGACTGGGTGTCGTGGAGCAATATCGCGCCGGTGATGGCCAAGGCGGCGGTGGCGGCGGAGGACAACCTGTTCTGCCGGCATGACGGCTTCGACTGGCAGTCGATGCAGAAGGCCTGGGACCGCTACCAGTCCGGCATCGGCCGGCTGCGCGGCGGCAGCACCATCTCGAACCAGACGGCGAAGAACGTCTTCCTGTGGGACGGCCGCACCTTCGTGCGCAAGGGCTTCGAGGCCTATCTGACGGTGATGATCGAGGCGCTGTGGCCGAAGCGCCGGATCATGGAGGTCTATCTCAACGTGGTCGAACTCGGCCCCGGCATCTATGGGGTGGAAGCGGCGTCGCAAGCCTATTTCGGCAAGAGCGCGGCCCAGCTGTCGGCGCGCGAGGCGTCGCTGCTGGCCGCGGTGCTGCCGAACCCGCGCGGCTGGTCGGCCGGCAGGCCGTCGCGCTATGTCGCCGGCCGCGCCGCCACCATCCAGCGCCGCATCGGCCAGCTCGGCGACCTGCTGGACTGCGTGGAGTAGGGGGCGTCACTCCCCCGCGGCGCAGGCCGGCTCGTCGGTGACCGAGCCGGCGGCGTCGCCGTCGAACTCGGCATAGATCCGGCCGAGCGGGGTCAGGGCGCCGCTGTCGTCGACCAGCCGCGAGCTGACGGTCGCCTCGCGATAGGCGCCGGCGCCCATCCAGGCATAGCGCTCGACATAGGGGCGGCGCTCCAGCTCCGGCAGCACGGTGCGCATGAAGCGTTCGGTCGCCGCGGTGCTGTAGCGGCTCTTCCGCCCGTCCCGCGCCGCCCAGTCCGAGACGGCGAATTCGGTGATCCAGATCGGCTTGCCGTAGGCGGCGTGGATGTCGTCGATCTTGCGCAGGAAGCTCTTGGCCGACGGCGCGCCGTACCAGTGGACCGCGACGAAATCGTACTCCTTGCCCTGATCCGCCATCCGCCGGGAGAAATCCTCGAACCAGGGGCCGAGCGGGTTGACCGCGGCCGGGCTGCCGATGCGGCGGGCCAGGGGCCGGATCCGATCCCAGGCGCCGACCGCCTCGTCCACCGACATGTCGGCCTGGCGCTTGCCGTCCGGTTCGTTGAAGGCCAGCAGCGCGCAGGGCTTCGCGTCCGGGCCGAGCCGGGCCACCTGCCGGTCCATATTCGCGCCGTCCGACCAGATCATCGGCACGAACTGCGCCGATCCCGCCTGCGCGATCGGCTCGGCGTTCCAGGTGTAGTACCAGCGGGCGTTCAGCTTCTGGATCGTCCCGGCCGCGCCGGCGTCCTTCTGGCCGATCGCGATCCCCTTCTTGTCGCCGGCGCCGGCGGGCGCGGCGATCGGCAAGGCGCAGAGGACAGCGCAGAAGAGGGCTGCCAGCTTCATCTCGACCTCTATGGCTGCTGTCCCGATGATCGACGGGGAAGGACCTAGCATGCCAATCCGCCACGGAAAGGCCATCCCTGACGGCGATCTCTTTCTGCTCGTGTTCGGCGCGGGGGCGGATTGACGCGTCGTCCCCGACAGGGGATATGTCTATCCATACGGTGAGCAGATTTGAGTCGGATTATGGGATCGTCCCTGAAGTCGTTGACGGCTGTCTTGAATCTGGCGCCAAGCAACATTGACGCGACGACGACCGTATTCCCGTCGATCAGCAGTGAATCGATCGCCCGGCGGCTGAACCTCGAGCGCGAGGCGGAGAGCAGGGGCAGGGAGAATTTGCCGATAACCGATGGTGCTGATCTGGATGTTGTAGAAGCCAAGATCATCGATGAAGTATCGGAGGTTCGGCGGGTCGGATTATCCGCGTATGAGAGCGAGATGCGGGTCTATGCTGACCGCATGAGCGGCCTGGATGTCGAAGGAAAGGTGTCCGAGATCGACATGTCGATCTCGGACGGGGTGTCGGCGCTGCGGGAGCGGGTCCATGTCGGTACGGATCATCTCTACCTGCAGGGCGAAAGGCTGAAGCTGCTTCGCCAGGAGCTGGAGACATTCCGCCGCCGCCATCGCCTGGACCGGACCGCCCATCAGCCGACGTCCGTCAGGCACCACATCATGCGGGCGGTGATCCTCCTGATGCTGGCCGCGGAATCGATCATCAACGGCAGCTTCTTCATGGAGTCGAACGAGCTCGGCCTGATCGGCGGCGTGTTCACCGCCTGCACGATCGCGGCGATCAACATCTTCTTCTCGTTCCTGTTCGGACGGATGACGGTCCAGATCAATCACCGGAACCCGTTCCGGAAGCTGGCCGGCCTCATCATCTTCCTCGCCTTCCTGGTGTTCGCGATCGGGTTCAACCTCTTCGTCGCGCATTTCCGGGAGGTCGCGGGCCTGGTCGGCTGGGAGGCCGCGACGCGGCAGGCGGCGGGCCAGTTCTGGGCGGATCCGCTCGGCCTGACGATCTTCAACTCCTGGATCCTCGTCCTGGTGGGCTTCGCCTTCGCCACGGTGGCCTGGATCGAGGGCTATGGCTGGGATGACCCCTATCCGGGCTTCGGCAATGTGTGGCGGCGGTGGGAGCGCTCGATCGCCGACTATGCCCATGAGAAGGAAGCCTGCTGGACGAGCTGCGCGACACCAAGGACGACGTGCTCGACACCATCAAGGCGGCGCGGGCGGATATCACCTCGCGGATCAGGAACTACCTCCAGGCGTCCGATTATCGGGATCATCTGCGGCTCGCCCTGCCGGTGTTCCTGGAGCAGACCCAGCAGGCGGCCAATTCCCTGATCGGGCGGTACCGAGAGATCAATATCCGGCACCGATCCTCTCCTCCGCCCGAATATTTCACGAGGCCCGTCGCACTCTCGACGATCCTGCCGGTGGCCGGCGAAGCCGAGGCCTCCGTCCGCCGGGCCGAGCTGGGGAAGCTCACCGAGCGGGCCGACGCCGTCCTGTCGGAGCGGACGTCGGAGCTGCTGGGGGAATTCGAGACCGCGTTCAGCGAATATGAGCGGATCGGCCGGTTTGCCAGGGGATTGAGTGATGGTCGCGAGACGCCGTCGCCCGCGGAGAAGGGGTAGCGCATCGGAGTCGGGCGGCCTGTGGAAGGCCGGCCTGATCGCGGCGGCCGCCTGCCTCCTCTTCGCCGGCGGCGCCTGGCTCTACATCGAGGCGGCGAAGGCCAACCCGAAGATCGACCCGGTGACGCTGTGCCCGTCCGGCGGCCCCGCCGGGGTGGCGGCCGTCCTGATCGACACGACGGACACGCTGTCGCCGGTGCAGCGCCTCGACGTGCTCAACAAGCTGCGTGGCCTGCGCGAGGAGCTGCCGCGCGGCTGGCTGGTCGCCATCTATCCCGTCAGGCCGGTGCCGGAGCAGCCGCCCCGGGCCTCGCTGTCGCTGTGCAATCCCGGCCGGGGGGAGGGGCTGAGCCAGCTGACGTCGAATCCCGCCCTGGTGGAGAAGCGGTGGCGCGAGGCCTTCGACACCCCGCTGCAGGACCTGCTCGGCAGCCTGGTCGCGGCGGGGCAGGGCGACGCCTCCCCGATCATGGAGACGGTCCAGTCCGTGGCCGTCGCCGAGTTCGGCGACCCCGACAAGAAGCCGCTGCCGAAGCGCCTGGTCCTGGTCTCCGACATGCTGCAGCACAGCCGCAGCTTCTCGCAATACAACGGCACCAAGACCTTCGGCGACTTCACGAAGACGGACGCCTATCGCGCGCTGAAGAGCGATCTGCGGGGCGTCGATGTGGAGATCCTGTATGTCAGCCGGGCGAACCAGGAGCGGCGCCAGACCGCGGATCACATCGCGTTCTGGACAGACTTCTTCACCGATGACGGCGCCAGCATCGAAAGAATCGTGAGGATATTCGGATGACGCACGGCCTGTCGGCGCCGCCGCGCCGAGCCTTCCAGACGCAGGTCTCCGGCGTGGCCGACAAGATCCTGTTCGGCGGCGCCTTCGTGCTGGGGGCCGGGCTGATCGTCGGCCTCAAGCTCACCGACGCCAGGCAATGGCTGATCAGCCTCGGCATCGTGGTGTGCATGCTCGGCTACGTGCTGATCTGCCTGAGCATCCAGATCGCGCAGATCCGCGAGGATATCGTCGCCGACAACGTCTACTATCTGGGCTTCCTCTACACCCTGACCAGCCTGGGGATGGCGCTGTATCAGGTGGCGTCCGTGCAGGACGACAGGCTGATCGAGGATCTGCTCTCGAATTTCGGCATCGCCCTGCTGTCCACCATCCTGGGGATCTTCCTCCGGGTCATGGTCAGCCAGATCCGGCGCGACCCGGTGGAGGTCGAGCGCGAGGCCCGTCTCGAGCTGGTCGAGGCCGCGACGCGGCTGAAGGGCGAGTTCCGGGACATCATCGTCCAGTTCAACGACTTCCGGACGGAGATGACCCAGATCCTCCGAGAGGGGGCGGAGCTGACGATCCGGCAGCAGGGCGAAGCCCTCCGCCAATACGGCGAGACGCTGGGAACGGAGATCCGTTCCGTGGCGGAGCGGGTGTCGACCGACCTGGCGGCGCCGCTGGCGAGCGGGGCCGAGGATGTCGGGCGGGCGACGGACGCGCTGCGGTCCCGCGCCGACGAGCTGGCCCAGCAGCTCTCCGCCTCCGCCGCCGAGCTGAGGAAGTCCGCCGGCTCGTTCACCAAGGCCCTGGACGACTCGTCCCGGCGCGCCGGCGCGCTGGCCGAGCGTTTCGCCGAGGAGACCGGCCGGGTGCACGGCCAGGCAGTCGATGCATCCGGCACCCTCGTCACCCAGCTGGCGCTGCTGCGGACCGATCTGGGACGGCTGCGGGACACGATGGCCCAGCAATCCGAAGCGCTGCGCGAGCTCGGGGCCCAGATCGACCAGGGGACGCAGGCGGAGGCCGGCACCGGCGGTGAGCCGGCGCCGCCCAGAGGCCGGTGGCGGCGCCCATGACCTATGACCAGTCCCGGCCGAGCCTGCCGCTGTCGGACCGCCGGTCCTATCGGCGCGGGGTGATCCTCGGCCTCACCGTGGCCGAGTTCTTCCTGCTGCTGTCCTTCGTCCTGGTCCTGTCCCTGGCGCTTTTCGCGGCACGCCAGGCCGGTGACCGGACGGCGCTGCGGGAGATGCAGCGGCTGCTCGTCGACGCCGGGTCGCAGGACAGCGTGCGGGACGTGCTCAAGCGCATCGCCGTCCTCGAGCAGGAGGTGCGCAGCCGGGACGAGAGGATCGCGGTGCTGCTGGCCGAGAAGGAGGAGGCCAGGCCGCTGCTCGACGCCACCGCCGGGATGGACAGGAAGGAGCTCGAGAACTTTGTCGAGCTGGTGCGGGGGATCGCGGCGAAGACGCGGAACGGCGAGATCACCGCCGACGACATCGCCCGGATCGCGAAGAACTCGGATCTGGTAGAGACGGTCCGCGGCATCACCGACGCCTGGGAGGATTCGAACCGCAGGATCGGGCAGGCGCTGGAGACGGAGTTCGGCAAGGACCTGTCGCGCTGGAACGCCGAGATCGATGACGACGGGTCGGTGTTCCGCTTCCTCGCTCCCGACGTGCTGTTCGACCAGGGCCGCGCCACCCTGACGCCGGCCTTCAAGGGAACGCTGGCGGATTTCTGCCCCCGCTTCCTGCGGCTGCTGGACCAGCGCCGCGACACCATCGCGGAGATCCGGATCGAGGGGCACACCTCCTCCGAATGGCGGCAGAACACCTCGTCGCGGGAGGCCTATTTCCTCAATATGGGCCTGTCCCAGGAGCGGACGCGCTCGGTGCTGGAATACTGCCTGGGGCTGGGCGACGTCGCGCCGGTCGAGGGCTGGGCCAGGCACACTCTCGTCGCCGTCGGCATGTCCTCGAGCCGGCCGGTGCTGGGCCTGGGCGACCGGGAGGATGCCGACCGGTCGCGGCGGGTGGAGTTCCGGGTCGTCACCGATGCGGAGGCCCGCATCGGCGAGATCGCCCAGCAGCTTTCGAAATAGGCCGGCCCTGCCTCAGTCCTCCTCGGCCGCCAGCTGGGCCAGGACGCGGCCCTTGCCCATCTGGCGCAGCACCATCGGCACCACCACGACGATCACGGTGATCGCCAGCAGCGTGATCGAGATCGGCGAGGAGACCAGGATCATCGGGTCGCCGCGGCTGTTCTGCAGCGCCCGGCGCAGCGGCAGCTCCGCCATCGGGCCCAGGATGAAGCCGACCACCACCGGCGCGATCGGGTAGTGGAAGCGCCGCAGCAGGTAGCCGAGCAGGCCGAAGGCCAGCAGCAGGCCGAGCTGGAACGACGACGGGTTGGAGCCGATCGTGCCGAGCGTGGCGAAGACCAGGATGCCGCCGTAGAGCCAGGGGCGCGGGATCGACAGCAGCCGCACCCACAGCCCGACCATCGGCAGGTTCAGCACCAGCAGCATGGCGTTGGCGACGAACAGGCTGGCGATCAGGCCCCAGACCAGCTCCGGATTGCTCTGGAACAGCAGCGGGCCGGGCTGGATGTTGTACTGCTGGAACCCGGCCAGCATGATCGCAGCCGTCGCCGAGGTCGGCAGGCCCAGCGTCAGCAGCGGCACCAGCGTGCCGGCGGCCGAGGCGTTGTTCGCCGCCTCCGGCCCCGCCACGCCCTCGATGGCGCCGTGGCCGAACTCCTCCGGGTGCTGCGACAGCTTCTTCTCGGTGGCATAGGACAGGAAGGTCGGGATCTCGGCGCCGCCGGCGGGCATCGCCCCGATCGGGAAGCCGAACAGGGTGCCGCGCAGCCAGGGCTTCCACGACCGCTTCCAGTCCGACCTGCTCATCCAGATCGAGCCACGGATCGCCTCGACATGCTCCTCGGTCCGCCCCTGGCCGCCGGCAACCGACAGGGATTCGCCGATGGCGAACAGGGCGACGGCCAGGATGGTGACGCCGATGCCGCCCAGCAGCTCCGGGCTGCCGAAGGTCAGCCGGGCCCGGCCGCTGAGCTCGTCCAGGCCGATCAGGCCGATGGCGAGACCGATGGCCAGCGAGGTCAGGCCGCGCATCGGCGAATCGCCGAAGGCGGCGGAGACGGTGACGAAGGCCAGGACGATCAGCGCGAACTTCTCCGGCTCGCCGAAGGAGATGGCGAATTTGGCGATCTCGGGCGCGATGAAGGCCAGCCCCGCCGTGGCGATCAGCCCGGCGACGAAGGACCCGATCGCGGCGGTGGCCAAAGCGGGGCCGCCGCGGCCGGCGCGGGCCATCTTGTTGCCCTCCAGCGCCGTGATGATCGAAGCGCTCTCGCCCGGGGTGTTGAGCAGGATCGAGGTGGTCGAGCCGCCATACATGCCGCCGTAATAGATGCCGGCGAACATGATCAGCGACCCGCCTGGGTCGAGCGAATAGGTGACCGGCAGCAGCAGCGCCACGGTCAAAGCGGGGCCGATGCCCGGCAGCACCCCGACCGCGGTGCCGAGGGTGACGCCGATCAGGGCGTAGAGCAGGTTGGTCGGCTGCAGGGCGACGGCGAAGCCCTGGGCGAGGAAGCTGAAGGTGTCCATGCGTCTCAGGCCTCGGTCACGAGAACAGCTTTTCCAGCGGGCCTGCCGGCAGGGTCAGGTCCAGCCCCTTGCTGAAGATGAACCAGACCACGAAGGCGAAGACGATGCCGATCGGGATGGTCTTCCATAAGGGGCCGCGGCCGAAGCCCCGGACGGTCGCGGCGAACAGGAGCCCGGTCGCGATCGAGAATCCGGCCGTGGTCAGCAGCAGCATCTGGGCGGCGAGCCCACCGACGATCCAGGCGATCGGCGGCAGGTCGTCCTTCTCGCGTGGCGGCGGGTTGCCGCGCCAGGCGTCTATCGCCGTCCACACCGCCAGGATCAGCAGCATCCCGCCGATCAGGCGGGGGAAGATCGCGGGGCCGAAGCGCGCCGCGAACCCCCTGACATTGAGCAGGCTGGCGTCCCAGAACAGCACCACGGCGACGACAGCCAGGGCCGCGGCGATCCCCAGGACCGGCCAGTCCGGCCGACGTTTGGTGGTGTGTTCCGGGGCGATGCTCATTCGGCCAGACCGATATCCTTGAGGATCTGCTGGGTGGTGCCGATATCGGCGGCCAGCTGCTTGTCGAACGCGTCGCCGGCCAGGTAGGTGTCGATCCAGCCTTTGGTCTTCAGCGTATCCTGCCAGGTCTTCGACTTGGCCAGCTTCTCGATGTCGGCGGCGACGGCGGCCTTCTGCTCCGCGCTCAGCCCCGGCGCGGCCGCGACCATGCGCCAGTTCTGCACCACGACGTCGAGCCCGGATTCCTTGAGCGTCGGGGCGTCGACGCCATCGATCCGCGCCTCGCTGGACACGGCCAGGACGCGCAGGGCGCCGGCCTTCACCTGGGCCTCGAACTCGCCATAGCTGGAGATGCCGGCCGTCACCTGGCCGCTCAGCACCGCCGCCAGGGCCTCGCCGCCGCCGGAATAGGCGATGTAATTGATCTCGGTCGGGTCCACCCCGGCCGCCTTGGCCACGAGGCCGACGGCGATGTGGTCGGTGCCGCCGGCCGAGCCGCCGGCCCAGGTCACGCCGCCCGGGTCCTTCTTCAGCGCCGCCACCAGGTCCTGCACGGTCTTCACCGGCGAATCCTTCGGCACGACGATCGCCTCATACTCGCCGGTCAGGCGGGCGATCGGGGTGACGTCGGCCAGGGTCACCGGCGACTTGTTGGTAATGATGCCGCCGACCATGACATAGCCGCCGACGATCAGGGCCTTCGGGTCGCCCTTGTTCTGGCTGACGAACTGGGCCAGGCCGACCGTGCCGGCGGCGCCGGGCACGTTGACGACCTGGATGCTGCGCGAGATGCCCTCGGTCTGCAGCGCCGCCTGCATCGACCGCGCGGTCTGGTCCCAGCCGCCGCCGGGCGCGGCCGGCGCGATGATGGTGTAGTCTTCGGCCCGGGCCGCCAGCGGCAGCGCCAGGACGGCCGCCAGCGCGGCGATCGCGAATGTCTTCATGAGTGTCCTCCCCCTATCGGTTTGGTTTTGACCGAAAGCATAGCGCCCCCTGCGCTCATCGCACAGGATGGTCGCTCATCGGCCGCTGCTGATCGATGGAACGGTGACGGGCCGCCGCAGGTCGCGGGGTTCTCGCATCTCGGGTGACATCGGGACCTCCCTGGCCTGTTGCTTGCGCCCGGGCATCGCGATCGGCCCGGTTCCAGGGATCAGTCTACGCGCCGAACCTGTCAGCGTCCTGTCATCGGGGCGGTGCCGTCGGAGACCAGGCGTCGCCAGGTCTGCAGGAAGCGCTCGCGCCGCCGCTCGTCCAGCGCCACCAGCAGCGACGGGCCCAGCGGGATCGGCTGCAGCGCGCCCTCGGTCTTGCCGGCGATGCTGCCGGCACTCCAGGGGCCGGAGATGTCGGGCATGATCGCGCCGAGGCCGGTGACGCCGGCCGCCAGGGCCTGGCCGCGCGGCGACAGCAGGTAGTCGACGAAGGCGCGGGCCAGCTCGGCATCCGGCGCGCCGCGCGGGATCAGCGCCACCCGGGTCATCACCAGCGCATAATCCTCCGGCACCACCACGCCCAGCCGCAGCCCGGCCGCCTGCCGGGCGAAGGCGTAGGAGCCGAGCAGGTTGTAACCGAGGATCAGCTCGCCGCTGACGATCCGGTCCAGCATCTCCGGGCTGCTGCCGCTCAGCTTGGCGTCGACCCGGCCGAAGGCGGCGGCCAAGCGCCAGAAGTTGGAGGAGATCAGCGCGTCCTGGCTGGCCAGCAGGTGGCCGATGCCGCTGACCGCGATGTCGTAGGTGGCGACCCGGCCGCGGAACCGCTCCGGCTGCGCCTCCAGCAGCGCGATCAGCTCGGCATGCGACCGCGGCGCCTCGGCCTCGGACAGGAGGTCGGGGTTGTAGGCGATCACCGCCGGCTCGAAGGTGAAGCCGATCGCCTCGCCCCGCCACTGCGCCCAATGCGGCAGCCGGTCGAGCCAGGGCGAGGCATAGGCCTGGGCGAAGCCGTCATTGGCCAGCTTCACCTGCAGGTCGGGGGCGGAGCTGATCATCAGGTCCGGCACCGGCGACAGCCGGCCGCTCGACGCCGCCTGGTACATCGGCAGCGTGTCGGTCTCCTCGTACACCACCCGGACATCCGGCCGCTGCGCCTGGAAATCGGCGATGAAGCGGGCGAAGAGCGGGGTGTCGGTGGCGCCGAGGATGGTCAGCGTCCGCTCGCCGCCGGCCGGGGCGGGGTAGACGGTGGTGCCCGGCGCGGCCCGCACGGGTGCGACCGTCGTGGCCAGCAGCGCCGCGGCCAGCAGCAGCGCCACAGCGGGGCCTGGCGGTCGCCGCCGCGCTGCCTCCACGACGGGCAGCGAGACCTCGACCCGCAGCCCGCCGCCCGGCCGGTCCAGCAGGGCCAGGGTGCCGCCATGGGCCTCGGCCACGGTGCGGACGATCGACAGGCCCAGGCCGGATCCCGGCCGGTCGCGGCTGCTCTCGCCGCGGGTGAAGCGCTCCAGCACCAGCGCCTTCTCGGCCTCCGGGATGCCCGGGCCGCGGTCGGAGACGCGCAGCACGGCCCGGCCGCGCTCGACCGCCGCCTCGATTTCGACCGCGCCGCCCGGCGCATGGGTCAGGGCGTTGTGCACCAGGTTCCACAGCATCTCGCGCAGGGCGACGCGGTCGCCGCTGATCTCCGCCCGCGCGGCCTCCGGTGCCAGCGCCACGGCGAGCCTTCCGGCCTCCTCGAATTCCAGGCGCTGGCGCACATCCTCGACGATGGCGTCCAGCGCCACGACCGTCGCCTCGCGCGCCTCCAGCCGGTGGCGCACAGTGGCGTCCATCAGCAGCTGGTTGACCAGATGGCTGGCCTGGACCGCGTTCTGGTGGATGCGGACGACGCGGTCGCGCAGCCGGGCGGGATCCTCCTCGTCGACCGCGACCTCGGCCTGGGCGCGCAGCGAGGCCAGCGGCGTGCGCACCTGGTGGGCGGCGTCGGCGACCAGGCCGCTGACCCGCTCCATCACGCTGCGCAGCCGGCCGATGAAGTCGTTCAGCGCCCCGGCCAGCTGCTGCACCTCGACCGGCACCGGCACCTGCACCGGCGACAGGTCCTCCGGCGCGCGGCGCCGCAGCTCGCGCTCCATCACCACCAGCGGCGCGAAGGCGTAGCGGATGCCGAACCAGACCAGGCCGAGCGCGACCAGGCCGAGGGCGGCGAGGGGCAGGGCGGCCTGGCCCAGGATCTCCGACGCCAGGGCGGCGCGGGCGCCGCGGGTCTCGGCGACGCGGATCGTGGCCCAGCCGGCCTTGCCCTCGACGAAGACCAGCCGGCCGACGGTGGCGATCCGCACCGCCTCGCCGTGATAGCTGCCCTCGGTGAAGCCGGGCGTGGCCGAGGCGGCCGGCGGCAGCCCGGCGCCGAGGTCGCGATAGCCGGTGACGAAGGCGCCGTCCGGGGCCGCCACCTCGTAGAACACCCGGTCGTCATCGGAGAAGTCGAGCATCGCCAGCGAGGCGGTGGGCAGTTCGACCGTCACCGCGCCGTCCTCGATCTGCACCGCGCCGGCGATGGTGAAGGCCGAGGCGGCGAGCAGCCGGTCGAAGGCGCTGTCCGAGGCGCCACGGGCATAGTCGCGGATCAGGGCGACCAGGCCGATGCCGGTCAGCAGCAGCGCCAGCACGGTCAGCGCCAGCATGCGCCGCCGGATCGAGGCGCGGCCGGCCTTGGCGGTCACTCTCGGTGTCCGCGCGGCTGCACCCGGTAGCCGGTGCCGCGCAGGGTGACGATGTCGATGTCGGCGCCCTCCAGCTTGCGGCGGACGCGCGAGACCAGCAGCTCCAGCGCATTGACCGAGACATCGGCCTCGTCGCCGAACAGCTGGGTCATCAGCCGGTCCTTGGCCGCGACCTGGCCGGCGCGGGCCAGCAGGATCTCCAGCAGGCGGAACTCGCGCCGGCCGAACTCGACATGCTGGCCGGCGACGGTCACCGCCTGGCCGGCCAGGTCGAGCGTGACATTGCCATGCGAAACGGTGCTGCTGGTCTGGCCGGCCGGGCGGCGCAGCAGGGCGCGCAGCCGCGCCTCGAGCTCGCGCAGGTCGAAGGGCTTGACCAGGTAGTCGTCGGCGCCGAGGTCGAGGATGCCGACCTTGTCGTCGATCTCGGACCGGGCGGTGACCACCAGGACGGGAGCGTCGACGCCCCGGCGGCGCAGGTCGCGCAGCACGGCGAAGCCGTCCTGGCCCGGCAGCATGATGTCCAGCAGCACGGCATCGAAGGCATCGTGCCCGGCGGCCTCGACGGCCTCGAGCCCGTCGCGCACCCATTCGACGGAATGGCCGGATTTGCGCAGCCGGTTCTCCACCGCCTCCCCGAGATCGGGATTGTCTTCGACCAGAAGGATCCGCATCAGCCCTTCTTGTCGGAAAGCGCGGAGCGCGGCAAGCCGATCGCGCGACGCGTCGTCAAGCCGCGTCCGGCAGATGGGCCGATGGCCCGTACTGCACCTTCCAATCGGCGATGCAGCCGAGCGTGCCGCATTTGCGGCATCGGAGCCCGACATAGAGCCAGCGCACGTCACCATTGTCGTGCAACGAGAAGCCGACGCCGACATTCGCCTGGTCGGACCGGCATTTGCAGCGCCACGGCTTCAGGTCCGCGTCTGCCAGATACTCTTCGCTGTCGCAGACGAAATGCGCGGTCGAGCACTGCACGCAGATGCGCCGCACGCAGCCTTCATCGGCATCGGCGTCCACCTTGAACTCGGTCGATGAGCATGGGCATTGCGCCAGGCGGAAGGCCGAAATCGTGACGCCCTCGGCAAAGGCCCGCAGATAGGCCTTCAGGTCCAGCGGGTGCGTGCCGACCCAGTATTTCCCCGATGTGTCGATGGTCATGACCGCTCCCCGTCATCTTCCAGGATGATCGTATCGGAGTCCGGCCCGGCACAAGCGCCTATCCGGCCTCCGACAGCAGCCACAGCCGCATCGCCGCGACCTTGCGGCTGTCCCACAGCTCCGGCGGGGCGACGATGTGGAAGCCGCGGGCGGGCGGCAGGGTGATGCCGAGCGAGGGCGCCGCCAGCTGGCCGGCCCGCAGCTCGCGTTCGACCAGCGGCCGGGGAACCAGGGCGATGCCCTGGCCCAGCAGCGCCGCCTCGATCGCGTGCAGGGTGTGGCTGAATCGGACGCCGCGCCGGGCCTCGCCCTCGTCGCGGCCGGCGGCGCGGTACCATTCGCCCCACAGGAAGTGGGAATCGTGCAGCAGCGGCACGCGGGTGCCGAGATCGGCCGGGTCGAGTCCGCCGTCGGCCCGGCACAGCGCCGGGGCGCACACCGCCACCGGGTCGGCCGGGAACAGCAGCTGCGCCGCCAGCCCGGCATCGATCCCGGTGCCGTAGCGGATGGCGATGTCGACGCCGTCGCGGCGGAAATCGACCAGGTCGTTGGAGGCGGAGAGGCGGACATCGATGCCGGGATGGCGGCGGGTGAAGCCGTCCAGCCGCGGCACCAGCCAGCGCGACACGAAGCTGGGCGTGGCGCTGACCGTCAGCACCTCCGCCTGCTGCACGATGCGCTCGGCGGCGTCGGCGATCAGGCGGAAGGCCTGCTCGACCGACGGCAGCAGTGTCTCGCCGGCCGGGGTCAGGGCCAGGCCGCGGGCATGACGCTCGAACAGCGGGGCGCCCAGCGCCTGCTCCAGCCCGCGCACCTGCTGGGCCACCGCGCTCTGGGTCACGTTCAGCGCCTCGGCCGCCGCCCGGAAGCTCAGATGGCGGGCCGCGGCGCGGAAGGCGCGCAGGCCGTTCAGCGGCGGCAGCCGGTCGGCAAGCATGTAGTTTTCCTGCAGCCTGGGTGAAGAACTTCCCGTTTGTCCCTTCGGCCCGGCGGGTGCATCTGTCAAGCACGCGACAAGGAGAACGAAGCATGGGCACGACCGAACGGGTGGCGATCGTCACCGCCGCCAGCAAGGGCATGGGCGCCGCGATCGCCCGCGAGCTGGCGCGGCGCGGCTACAGGCTGGCGCTGTTCGCGACCTCGGACGCGGTGGCGACCCTGGCGGGCGAGCTGGGCGGCCTGGCCGTGCGCGGCTCGGTCACCGAGCCGGCGGATCTGCAGCGCCTGGTCGACGCCACGCTTGACCGCTACGGCCGGATCGACGCGGTGGTCAACAACACCGGCCATCCGCCGAAGGGCGACATCCTGGCGATCCCGGACGCCGACTGGCATCTCGGCCTCGACATGGTGCTGGTCAATGTCGTGCGGCTGGCGCGGCTGGTGACGCCGGCGATGGAGCAGGCGGGGAAGGGCGCCATCGTCAACATCTCGGCCTTCGGCGCGGTGCAGCCCGGCGCGGCCTACCCGATCTCCTCGGTGCTGCGGGCCGGGCTGTCGGCCTTCACCAAGCTCTACGCCGACCGCTACGCCGCCGCCGGCATCCGCATGAACAGCGTGCTGCCCGGCTTCATCGACAGCTATCCGGATACGCCGGAGCTGATCGCCCAGATCCCGTCCCGGCGCTTCGGCACGGTCGAGGAGATCGCCGCCACCACCGCCTTCCTGCTGTCCGACGAGGCCGGCTACATCACCGGCCAGAACCTGCTGGTCGATGGCGGGCTGGTGAAGGGGATCTAGCAGCAGGGGCGGCGCCCCCTGACCTGTCATCCTCGGGCTTGACCCGAGGATCCAGGGGCTTTCAGGAACAGCTCTTGGCAGCCCCTGGATTGCCGGGTCAAGCCCGGCAATGACAGGAAGGGGAAGGCCTGCCGTTTCAGCCGATATCCGCCGAGACGATCTTCTTCACCCCGGCAGCGGTCATCGCGGTCCAGGCCCTGGCCAGCGACCCCCCGGTGTCGATGCCGCGGCAGGCGTCGTCGACGACGAAGGCTTCGAACCCCGCCTTGCGGGCGTCGATGGCGCTGTAGCAGACGCAGAAATCGGTGGCGACGCCGACCGCGAAGACCCGGCGGATGCCGCGCTCCTTCAGATACCCGGCCAGGCCGGTGGGCGTGCCGTCGGCCTCGTTGAAGGCGGAGTAGCTGTCGACCTGCGGATGGTAGCCCTTACGGATCACCAGCTCCGCCGTCGGCAGCTTCAGATTGGCCGACAGGTCCGCGCCCCCGGTGCCCTGGACGCAATGGTCGGGCCACAGCACCTGGTCGCCATAGGGCAGCTTGATCGTGTCGTAGGGCTTGGCGCCGGGATGGGCCGAGGCGAAGGAGACATGGCCCGGCGTGTGCCAGTCCTGGGTCGCGACGATGTTGGGAAAGCGCGTCGCCAGGGCGTTGATCACCGGCACCACCTTGTCGCCGTCGGCGACCGCCAGGCTGCCGCCCGGCAGGAAGCAGTTCTGGACGTCGATGACCAGCAGCACGTCGGCGTCGCCCGGCGTGATGGTCGCGGCGGCGGCGAGGCCGGACCGCAGCCAGACGGCGCCGGCGGCGGCCGTGCCGGCGGCGAGCAGGAATGAGCGGCGGCTGAGCTGGGACATAATTTCCCCTCCATGTCGGACAATGCCGGAAGGCTGACATGGAGAGGGGGAGGTAACAAGTCCTAAAGCTGGAGCGTCAGGCCGCCTTGGCCGCCTGGCCGCGCGCCGGCGTCTCGCTCTTGTTCCGGTTGGCCTCGTGCACCTCGGCATCGGTCATCGGGCGGGCGGCGAGGCGGCCGGCGATGACGCTGACCGCCATCAGCTGGAAGAAGTGGAACACCATCACCGGCGCCAGCACCAGGCCGAGCTGCGGCGTGGCGCCGAACATCAGCCGGGCCAGCGGCACGCCGGTCGCCAGCGACTTCTTCGAGCCGCAGAAGGTGGCGGCGATGGTGTCCGGCAGGTCGAAGCCGACCAGGCGGCAGACGCCCCACATCACCGAGAAGGCGATGCCGAACAGCAGCACCACGCCGACCACGATCTCGACCAGCACGATCGGGTCCTGCTGCGACCAGATGCCCGACGCCATGGAATCGGCGAAGGAGCCGTAGACGATCGCCAGGATGATCACCCGGTCGGCCATCTTGATCCGGGCATAGTGCCGGGTGGCCCAGGCGGCGAGCAGCGGCCGCACCAGCTGGCCGAGCACGATCGGCAGTACGACCAGCAGCGCCACCTTCAAGAGCACCGGGCCGAGCGGCATCTGGGCGCCCTGGCTGTGGGTGTACCAGGCCATCATCAGCGGCGTGATCAGCACGCCGATCAGGCTGGACAGGGTGGCGTTGAAGATCGAGGCGGGCAGGTTGCCGCGGGCCAGCGAGGTCATCGCCACCGAGGAGGAGATGGTCGAGGGCAGCACGGCGAGGAAGAAGAAGCCCAGCAGCAGGCCGGGCTCGATCCAGCCCTTGCCGATCGCGCCGGCGCCCAGCACCAGGGCCGGGAACAGGATGAAGGTGCCGGCGGTGGCCAGCAGGTGCAGCCGCCAATGCGACGCGCCCGCCCGCATCTTCTCCGGCGCCAGGGTCAGGCCGTAGAGGAAGAAGACGACGGAGACGCCGTAGGTGGAGATCCAGTCCCAGTGGAGGGGGCCGCCCGTGACGCCCGGTGTGGGCCAGAGACACGCCGCGAGGGCGACGAGGGGAAGGGCGATCATGAACCAGTCGGGCTTAGCCCGGCGTGCCTTGCTCATCACTCTCTCACGTCTTGCTCGGGTGACCCGTGCATTCCGTATACAAGATAGGACAGGACCCGCCGGGACCACCCCTGATCCGGCATGGGTGTGTTGCAGTGCGGCAATGTGTTGCGGATGCGAAGGGGCGGGGCCGCCTCAGCCCACCCGCCAAATGAAATACGGCCAGTCCGGCGTGTCGAAGGGCAGGGCGGTCCAGCGCGGCGCCTGCATCGCCCGGTCGCTGACCACGAGGCCGCCTGGCGCCATCAGCCGGTCGATCAGCTCTGCCAGCCAGCCGGCCTGGGCGGCGTCGCGCGCCTTGTCCTCGCTGCCGAAATCGGCATGGGCGAGGGCAGCGGGCGCGCGGCCGGACAAAGCGGGCAGGGACTCGCGGAAATCGCCCAGCACCAGGTCGGCGCCGGCCGGAGCGGCATCCGCCGGCGCGTGCAGGTCGCGGTCGAAGGCGATGATCGCGCGGTCCGGGAACAGCTTGCGCAGATGGCTGAAGGTGCGGCCCTTGCCCAGGCCGATCTCCAGCACCGGGCCGGGCAGGCCGTGGATCTCCGCCGCCGCCCGGTCCAGCGCCCGGCGCTGGGTGGTGAGGCGGGCGATCATGCGGTCGAGGCGGCTGTCCATCGGATCCTCCATGCGGTCCCGTGATCTACGCCGCGGGCGGCCGTCTTGGAAAGGGCCGGCACCAGGCCGGGCTTGGCTTCCCGTCCTCCGGCTTGGTAAGGAAGGCGGGACGCCCCGGCCGTCCGGAGGCCGCAGCGAAAGGACCGACATGCTCGACCGCCGTACCCTGCTGAAGCTGGCCGCCGCCACCCAGATGTTCGGGATGTTCGGGGGCGCCTCGGCCCTGGCCGCGCCGCCGGCCGGGCTGCGCTACGGCGACGCCGGGCCGTTCTCCTACGACGCGCTGAAGAACCGCGCCCGGACGATGGCCGCCGGGCCCTACGCCTCGCCGCCGCGGCCGGACCCGGCGATCGTGGAGTCGATCGACTACGACGCCCATGGCAAGCTCAAGTACAAGCCGGACTACGCCCTCTACGGCGACGGCCAGCCCGGCGCCTATCCGGTCACCTTCCAGCATGTCGGCCGCTTCTTCCCGAAGACCGTGAAGATGCATGCGGTCGACCCCGCCGCCGGCACGGCGCGCGAGATCATGTACGACCCGCAGTATTTCACCGTCGGCCCGGACAGCCCGGCGGCCAAGCTGGCGCCGGAGCCCTCGGCCTTCGCCGGCTTCTGGATCCAGGAGGCCAAGGACAAGGGCGACTGGAAGACCGAGGAGCCGTGGGTGGCGTTCCTCGGCGCCTCCTATTTCCGCGCCAAGGGGGAGCTCGGCCAGGTCGGCCTGTCGGCGCGCGGCATCACCATCACCCCGGGTTCGGGCGGGCCGGAGGAGTTCCCGGACTTCATCGGCTACTGGTTCGAGCCGGCGAATTCCGACGCCGACGCGGTGACGGTCTACGCCCTGCTGGACGGGCCCAGCCTGACCGGCGCCTACCGCTTCCTGATGCGCCGCACCGCCGGCGTGGTGATGGATGTCGAGACCACGCTGTTCCTGCGCCAGCCGGTCGAGCGGCTGGGCGTGGCGCCGCTGACCTCGATGTTCTGGTACTCCGAGACCGTGAAGAAGACCGCGATCGACTGGCGGCCGGAGGTGCATGACAGCGACGGGCTGGCGATGTGGACCGGCAGCGGCGAGCATATCTGGCGGCCGCTGAACAACCCGGCGCGGATCGTGGTCTCCAGCTTCTCCGACCAGTCGCCGAAGGGCTTCGGCCTGCTGCAGCGCGACCGTAACTTCGACCACTACCAGGACGGCGTGCGCTACCATCTGCGCCCCTCGGCCTGGGTCGAGCCGCTCAGTGATTGGGGCAAAGGCCAGGTCCAGCTGGTCGAGTTGCCGACCGACGACGAGATCCACGACAACATCGTCGCCTACTGGCACCCGGAGGCGCCGACCAAGGCCGGCGACGAGCTGCCCTTCGCCTACCGCATCCACTGGCTGGCGGACGAGCCCTATCCGACCGACCTGGCCCGGGTGGTGGCGACGCGGCTCGGCCGCGGCGGCCAGCCCGGCCAGCCGCGCCCGGAAGGGGTGCGCAAGTTCATGGTCGAGTTCCTCGGCGGCCCGCTGGCCGACCTGCCCTTCGGGGCGAAGCCGGAGCCGGTGTTCTGGGCCTCGCGCGGCACCTTCTCCGCCTACACGCTGATGGAGGCGGTGCCGGACGACGTGCCGGGCCATTGGCGCGTCCAGTTCGACCTGGCGGTCGACGGCGACGACCCGGTCGAGATGCGGCTGTTCCTGAAGGTCGGCGACCAGGTGGCGTCGGAGACCTGGCTGTTCCAGTACCGCCCCTTCGTGTCGGACGCCCGGCCGGTCGGGAACTGACTGTGAGGCGGCCGGGCTAGAGCGCCTGGCCGCCGTCCTTGCCGTCGGGCCACCAGATGCGCCAGTCGCGCTGGCCGACGCGGCAGGCGATGCCGCCGCCGCTGCGCGAGCCGTCCGGGCCCTCGACCGCCTCGACGAATTCGCGGCAGAAGCGGCCGGAGGCGTCGATGAAGGTCGAGACCGGGCGCACCCGGCCGGTCGACGCCCCGGCGCGCCACGGCGTCTCGACCCCGTTCGGCGCCTGCTCCAGCACCGCGGCCCGCTGCGCCTCGACCGCCTGCTGCGCCGCCAGCCGCAGCTGCTCGGCCGTCTCGATCCGGGCCACGCGGTCCTCGAGGCGGTCGATCACCCGCAGGGCGCCCCAGCCGCCGCCGATCACCGCGAGCAGCGCCGCGGCGGCGAGGCGTAGGGCCCGGCGGCCATCGTCCGGGCGCGGTTCTTC
>NZ_NHON01000070.1 GCF_002195995.1 Inquilinus limosus | reverse complement strand
AGCCGGGACAGGGTCGAGGCTAGGCCGGCACAGAGCAGCCACAGCACCAGCCCGGCGACCACGGCCCCGCCGCCTCCGGACGCACGGCCCAGGCCGCTCTGCGCCAACGCACCCAAGAGCTTGTCGAGATCCATCGCTCACTCCCTCGGTTGTCGGCGACGGCCCTGCCTGCCGGCCGTCGCGTCATCTGCCGGCCGCGGGATGCGGCTGGGAGAGGCCATTCGGAACTGGCGTGAGTCGGCTGGCGGTGGTTTCGAGAACCGGAGCGCAGCGCACATTGGGTGCGTGAGCACCGGAAGCGGGGAAACCGCCGCCAGACGGCCGCACCAGTAGCAGTTCCGGATGGCCTCTCAGCAATCTTGCCGGAAGGGGAGGTGTTCGGCGAGGTCTTCGATGCCGGCCTCGACCGCGCGGGTCTCGCGGGCCAGGAAATCCGCCACGGCGCGGCGGAAGCCGGGGTCGCGGATCCAGTGGGCGCTGTAGGTCCGCACCGGGCGGTAGCCGCGCATCACCTTGTGCTCGCCCTGGGCGCCGGCCTCGACCCGCTTCAGGCCGCGGGCGATGGCGAAGTCGATCGCCTGGTAGTAGCAGGCCTCGAAATGCAGGAAGGGATAGTCGTGGCCGTCGCAGCCCCAGTTGCGGCCGTACAGCGTGTCGGCGCCGATCAGGTTCAGCGCGCCGGCGATCCAGCGGCCGTCCTTCTCGGCCATCACCAGGGCGACGCGGTCGGCCATGCTCTCGCCGATCCGGGCGAAGAACTCCCGCGTCAGGTACGGGTCGCCCCATTTCCGGTCGCTGGTGTTGATGTAGAAGCGGAAGAAGGCGTCCCAGTGCCGGGGCTTCAGCTCGTCGCCGGTCAGCACGGTCAGGCGGATGCCGCCCTCGACCGCGCGCTGCCGCTCCTTGCGGATGTCCTTGCGGCGGCGGCTGTTCAGCGTCGCCAGGAAGTCGTCGAAGCTGGCGTAGCCGTCATTGTCCCAGTGGTACTGCTCGCCGATCCGCTGCAGCCAGCCGGCGGTGCCGAATCGCGACCAGTCGGCCTCGGTCGGGAAGGTGACGTGGACGGAGGAGACCTTGTGCGCCAGCGCCGCCTGCTCGAGGCCATGGATCAGCAGGTCGGCGGTCTGTGCCGGCGCGCCGGGGCGGACCAGCAGGCGCGGGCCGGTGACCGGGGTGAAGGGCACGGCCGATTGCAGCTTCGGGTAGTAATGGCCGCCGGCCTGCTCATAGGCGCGGGCCCAGCTGTGGTCGAACACGTATTCGCCCTGGGAATGGCCCTTGAGGTACAGCGGCACGACGCCGAGCAGCCGGCCGTCCGCCTCCTCCAGCACCAGGTGCTGGGGCAGCCAGCCGGCCTCGGCGGTGGCCGACCCGCTCTGCTCCAGCGCCTCAAGGAAAGCATGGGACAGGAACGGGTTGTCCGGCCCGGCGCAGGCGTCCCAGGCGCCGGCATCCAGGACCGAGATGTCGGCGACGAGCTTGAGGCTTGCCTCCGGAGTGCCGTCGGGCATGGGACCGCTCTCTCGCATGTGCGAAAGCTTTAATCTGGTCCCGACGCCGCCCGTGGGCAAGCGCCGGGTCCGATCCCTGCTGCCGCGGCCTCAGGCGAGGCCGGGCCGGGTGGCGAAGGGCGCCTCGGTCTTGGCCCGGATCTCGTCGACGGTGACGCCGTCGGCGACCTCGGTCAGGGTCAGGCCCTGCGGCCCGATCTCGAACACGCCGAGCTCGGTGATCACCAGGTCGACCACGGCCTTGCCGGTCAGCGGCAGGTCGCAGGCGTTCAACAGCTTCGGCGTGCCGTCCTTGGCGTTGTGTTCCATGATCACGACGACGCGCTTGACGCCGGCGACCAGGTCCATCGCCCCGCCCATCCCCTTCACCATCTTGCCGGGGATCATCCAGTTGGCGAGGTCGCCCTCCTTCGACACCTGCATGGCGCCGAGGATCGACAGGTCGATATGCCCGCCGCGGATCATGGCGAACGAATCGGCCGAGCTGAAATAGCTCGACTGCGGCAGCTCGGTGATCGTCTGCTTGCCGGCGTTGATCAGGTCCGGGTCCTCCTCGCCCTCATAGGGGAAGGGGCCCATGCCCAGCATGCCGTTCTCGCTCTGCAGCGCCACGGTCACGCCGTCGGGGATGTAGTTCGCCACCAGCGTCGGGATGCCGATGCCGAGATTGACGTAGAAGCCGTCCTCCAGCTCCTGCGCGGCGCGGGCGGCCATCTGCTCACGGGTCCAGGCCATGATGCTCTCCCTAGCTCAGGCGGCGCGCGGCCGGGTGGTGCGCTGCTCGATGCGCTTCTCGTAGTCGCGGCCCTGAAGGATGCGCTTCACATAGATGCCGGGGGTGTGGACCTGGTTCGCGTCCAGCCCGCCGACATCCACCAGCTCCTCGACCTCGGCCACCGTCACCTTGGCGGCGGTCGCCATCATCGGATTGAAGTTCCGCGCCGTCTTCCGGTAGATCAGGTTGCCCTCGGTGTCGCCCTTCCAGGCCTTGACGATGGCCAGGTCGGCGAACAGCCCGCGCTCCATCACATATTGCGCGCCGTCGAACTCGCGCACCTCCTTGCCGTCGGCGACGATGGTGCCGACGCCGGTCTTGGTGAAGAAGGCGGGGATGCCGGCGCCGCCGGCGCGGATGCGCTCGGCCAGGGTGCCCTGCGGGTTGAACTCCAGCTCCAGCTGGCCCGACAGGTACTGCTGGGCGAACAGCTTGTTCTCGCCGACATAGGACGAGATCATCTTCTTGATCTGGCCGCGCTCGAGCAGCTTGCCGAGGCCGACGCCGTCGATGCCGCAATTGTTCGAGATCACCGTCAGGCCGGTGACGCCGCTGAGCGCGATGGCGTCGATCAGCTTCTCCGGGATGCCGCACAGGCCGAAGCCGCCGGCCATCACCATCATCCCGTCGCGGAGCACGCCGGCCAGCGCCGCCGTGGCATCCGGATAGACCTTCTTCATCCCGTCACTCCCGTCAGGCATCACTGGGCGCCGAGGGACTAAAGCGGGGCGGCGGGCGGGTGTCAATCGAGCCCGCGCCGCACCCCGTCCGGTTTGCGGCAGGGCCGGCGGCGGACCCGCGAGACTGCGACGAAGGTCGAATCCGCACTGCCGATCCTGCCGGATGATTCTTGCGGTCATCTATGAGAAGCTATGGCTTTGTTGCGCATCAAGGACGCCGCCTGAAGCGTCCATCGCGCCCAACAGGGGGAGATTTCCATGACCATCCATGATCGGGAGTCCACGCCGCCCGTCGCGACATCCAAGGGGTCGCGCCGCCGGTTTCTCAGCGGTGCGGCCGTGGCCGCGGCGGCGACGGTCGCCGCGCCGGCCATCGTCAAGGCCCAGGGGCCGGTGCATATGCGGTGGCAGAGCACCTGGCCGTCGAAGGACATCTTCCACGAATTCGCCCAGGACTTCGCCAGGAAGGTCAACGACATGACCGGCGGCGACCTGGCCATCGAGGTGTTGCCGGCCGGCGCCGTGGTGCCGGCCTTCGGCCTGCTCGACGCCGTGTCGCAGGGCACGCTCGACGGCGGCCACGGCGTCATGGTCTATCACTACGGCAAGCAGACGGCGCTGGCGCTGTGGGGCTCCGGCCCCGGCTTCGCCATGGATGCCAACACGCTGCTGGCCTGGCACAAATACGGCGGCGGCAAGGAGCTGCTGGAGAAGCTCTACGCCTCGATCGGCGCCAATGTCGTCTCCTTCCCCTACGGGCCGATGCCGACCCAGCCGCTGGGCTGGTTCAAGAAGCCCGTGGCCAAGGTCGAGGACCTGCAGGGGCTGAAGTTCCGCACCGTCGGCATCTCGATCGACGTGTTCACCGCCCTCGGCGCCGCGGTCAACGCGCTGCCGGGCGGCGAGATCGTCTCGGCGCTGGACCGCGGGCTGCTCGACGCTGCCGAGTTCAACAACGCCTCCTCCGACCGCGTGCTCGGCTTCCCCGACGTGTCGAAGATCTGCATGCTGCAGAGCTATCACCAGAACGCCGAGCAGTTCGAGGTGCTGTTCAACAAGGGCAAGTACGACGCGCTGCCCGACAAGATCAAGGCCATCATCGCCAACGCGGCCGAGGCGGCATCGCAGGACATGCAGTGGAAGGCGATCGACCGCTATTCGAAGGATTACGGCGAGCTGCAGAGCAAGGACGGCGTCAAGTTCTACAAGACGCCGGAAGCGATCTTGAAGCGGCAGCTCGAGGTCTATGACGAGGTGGTGAAGAAGAAGGCCGGGGAGAACCCGCTGTTCAAGGAGATCCTGCAGTCGCAGATCGCCTTCGCCCAGCGGGCGACGCGGTGGGAGCAGGACACGGTGGTCAACCGCCGCCTGGCCTTCGACCATTATTTCGGGGCGAACGCGGCCGCCAGCAAGCTCTGATCCCGCAGCGGAGCCGGTGCCGCCGGGCAGGTCCGGCGGCGCCGTGCTCCCGTCCGATCCCTCCGGCAGCGGGCGGCATGGCATGAGCCTCCAGCGACTCCTGCATCTGGTCGACGGCATCAGCACCTGGGTCGGCAAGGCCGCGGCGTGGCTGATCATCGGCCTGATGGCCCTGATCTGCGTCGAGGTGGTGAAGCGCTATCTCCTGAACGCGCCGACGGCGTGGATCTTCGATGCCAGCAACATGTTCTACGGCAGCCTGTTCATGCTGGCCGGGGCCTATACCCTGGCCCAGAACGGCCATGTCCGCGGCGACTTCCTGTACGGATCGATGCGGCCGCGCACCCAGGCCGCGTTCGACCTGGTGCTGTACATCCTGTTCTTCCTGCCCGGCATCGCCGCCCTGGTCTATGCCGGGTACAGCTATGCCGAGCTGTCCTGGCGCATCGGCGAGCATTCGACCGTCACCGCCGAGGGACCGCCGATCTACCATTTCAAGGCGGTGATCCCGGTGGCCGGGGCGCTGGTGATGCTGCAGGGCCTGGCCGAGATCCTGCGCTGCGTCGCCTGCCTGCGCACCGGAACCTGGCCCAGCCGGCTCAGGGACGTCGCCGAGATCGACGTGGTCGAGGAGCAGCTGGCGCAGAGCGAGCATGTGGACGAGGCGACGCGCCGCGACGCGATCGAGCGGGCGCAGAAGATCGACGAGGCGGCGCGCCAGCGCGGGCAGGGGGGAGATCTGCAGACATGACCGACGGCGCGCTCGGACTCGCGATGCTGGGGCTCATCGTGGTCGTCATCATGATGGGCTTCCCGACGGCCTTCACGCTGATGGGCCTCGGCATGTTCTTCGGCTTCTACGCCTTCTACGACCCGTCCGAGCCGTGGTGGGACAACCGGGTGTTCGACCTGATGGTCCAGCGCACCTACGGGGCGATGACCAACGACGTCCTGGTGTCGATCCCGCTGTTCGTGCTGATGGGCTATGTGATGGAGCGCGGGGCGCTGGTGGACAAGATGTTCTACAGCATCCAGCTCTCCGCCCGCCGGGTGCCGGCCTCGCTGGCCGTCGCCACGCTGATCGTCTGCACCTTCTGGGGCATCGCCAGCGGCCTGGTCGGCGCCGTGGTGGTGCTGATGGGCGTGATCGCGCTGAACCCGATGCTGCGCGCCGGCTACGACGTCCGCCTGGCCTCGGGCGTCATCACCGCCGGCGGCACGCTGGGCATCCTGATCCCGCCCTCGGTGATGATCATCGTCTATGCCGCGGTGGCCGGGCAGTCGGTGGTCAAGCTCTATGCCGCGGCGATGTTCCCGGGCTTCTTCCTCGCTCTCCTGTACCTGCTCTACATCGTCGGCTGGGCGCTGCTGCAGCCGAAGGTGGCGCCGCGCCTGCCGGAGGAGCAGACGAAGGTGCCGGTGCCGGGCTGGATGCGGGCCTTCCAGGCCGCCTATTCGCGCAACATGCTGGTCGGGCTGGCCAAGGCGCTGGTCTCGCCGGCCCGGGCGACCGCGCTCGACACCGGCGCCGGCCGCCTGACCTATGGCCGGCTGGCCGGCAATTTCAGCGCCGCGCTGGTCCCGCTGGCGCTGACCGCGACGACGCTGGTCGCGATCTGGTGGTACGTCGTGATCTACCCGCAGGCCGCGGCCGAGGCGGAGGCGGTGCCGGAGGGGCTGGAGCAGCTCGGCGCGCCGGTCGCCGCCGAGGCGCCGGCCACCGGCGCGGCAGCGGGCGTGGGCAACGGCTTCTACCTCGCCTTCGGCCTGGTCGCCCTGGTCGCGGCGGTGGTGCTGTTCCGCTACTACCGGCGCATGACGGCCGAGCGCTTCGAGATGCTGAAGCTCTTGTCCTCCTCGGTGATGCCGCTCGGCATCCTCACCGTGCTGGTGCTGGCGGTGATCCTGTTCGGCATCACCACCGCCACCGAATCCGCCGCGGTCGGCGCGGCGGGCGCCTTCCTGTTGGCGCTGCAGGCCGGGACCCTGAACTGGAAGCGGACCAAGGAGGCGGTGTTCCTGACCGCCAAGACCACCGCCATGGTGTGCTGGCTGTTCGTCGGCTCGGCGCTGTTCTCCGCCGTGTTCGCTCTGCTGGGCGGCCAGGCGCTGATCGAGCACTGGGTGCTGTCGCTGGACCTGTCGCCGGTCCAGTTCATGATCCTGTCGCAGGCGATCATCTTCCTGCTCGGCTGGCCGCTGGAATGGACCGAGATCATCATCATCTTCGTGCCGATCTTCCTGCCGCTCCTGAAGCATTTCAGCATCGACCCGGTGCTGTGGGGCGTGCTGGTCTTCGTCAACCTGCAGGCGGCGTTCCTGTCGCCGCCGGTGGCGATGTCGGCCTTCTACCTGAAGGGCGTGGCGCCGCCGCACGTCACCCTCAACCAGATCTTCGCCGGCATGATGCCCTACATGCTGGTGGTGATCCTGTGCATGGTGCTGATGTATCTCTGGCCCGGCATGACGCTGTGGCTGCCGGAATACCTGTACGGGAATTGAGGGCCGGCCGTTTGGAGCGGGATGCCTGGTCACGCCGAGGCGCTGGCAGCGGCGAACCTTCTCGAATTGCCTCTCCCGCCTGGCGGGAGAGGTCGGGCGTCCGCAGGACGACCGGGTGAGGGCTGGCCCAGGCCTCGACAAAACCCCCTCACCCGGAGCCGCTTCGCGTCTCCGACCTCTCCCGCAAGCGGGAGAGGCAACAATTCACCGCCTCGGCGCGATCGGGATGGCGGAAAACGTGTGGGTTCGTCGCCCGCTCAGATCTCCAGATGCGAGCCCAGCTCCACCGCCCGGTTGGCCGGGATGCGGAAGAACTCGGTGGCGCTCAGGGCGTTGTTCGACATCAGGATGAACAGCCATTCCTGCCAGGGCGGCAGCTCCGGCCGCGGCGACGGCACGAAGTATTCCCGGCTCATGAAGAACGACGTATCGGCCATGTTGAAGCCGAGCCCCTTGGACGAGCAGGCGGCCAAGGCGCGCGGGATGTCCGGCTGCTGCTGGAAGCCGTAGCGCACGATCACGGTGTAGAAGCCGTCGCCCAGGTCCTTGATCTCGATGCGCTGCTCGTCATCGACCCGCGGCTCGTCCGTGGTCTCGACCTTCAGCAGCACCACCCGCTCATGGATGATCTTGTTGTGCTTCAAATTGTGCAGCAGGGCGAAGGGCACGACGCCGACATTGCCGGTCATGAAGATGCCGGTGCCGGGCACGCGATGCGCCCGCTTGTACATCTTGCCGTCGACGAAGGTGGCCAGCGGGATGGCGTCGCGGTAGCGCCGCCGGTACAGGATCTCGCGCCCCTTGCGCCACACCCACATCAGCGTCGTCAGCGCCACCGCCAGCACCAGCGGGAACCAGCCGCCATGCAGGATCTTGATGGTGTTGGCGCCGAAGAAGGCGAGGTCGATGAACAGGAAGGTCGCGAACAGCGGCAGCGCGGTCCAGCGGCTCCAGCCCCAGCGGTGGCGGGCGACGAGATAGGCCAGCACGCTGGTCACCGCCATGGTGCCGGTCACGGCGATGCCGTAGGCCCCGGCCAGGGCGCTGGAGGAGCCGAAGCCGACCACCAGGATCACCACCGCGGCGTAGAGCGACCAGTTGATCCGCGAGATGTAGATCTGGCCCTTCTCCTCGGCCGAGGTGTGGCGCACCTCCAGCCGCGGCATATAGCCCAGCTGGGCCGCCTGCTGGCTGACCGAGAAGGCGCCGGAGATCACGGCCTGGGAGGCGATCACCGTCGCCATGGTGGCCAGGATCACCATCGGGTACAGGCCCCAGGACGGGGTCAGCAGGTAGAAGGGCGATTCGATCGCGGCCGGGTTCTCGATCAGGAGCGCGCCCTGGCCGAAATAGTTCAGGAGCAGGGCCGGCCAGACGAAGCTGACCCAGGCGATGCGGATCGGGCCGCGGCCGAAATGGCCCATATCGGCGTACAGGGCCTCGCCGCCGGTCACCGCCAGCACGACGGAGCCGAGCACGACGACCGCGGCCCAGGGGCTGGTATAGAACAGCTCGACCGCGTGATTCGGCCAGATCGCCGCCAGCACGTCGGGGCGGTTCACCACCTGGGCGGCGCCGAGCAGCCCGATGGTCAGGAACCACACGCACATGATCGGGCCGAAGGCCGAGCCGACCTTGGCCGTGCCATGCGCCTGGACCATGAAGATCAGGGTCAGGATGACCAGCGTCAGCGGGATGATGTAGGGGTCGAAGACCGGAGTCGCGATCTTCAGCCCCTCCACGGCGCTCAGCACCGAGATCGCCGGGGTGATCACGCCGTCGCCGTAGAACAGCGCCGCGCCGATGATGCCCAGCAGGACGATGAAATGGCCCCATCGTTTGCCGCGGCGGGCGCGGAAGGCCAGGGCGGTCAGGGCCAGCACGCCGCCTTCGCCGCGATTGTCGGCCCGCATCACGAAGGAGACGTATTTGACCGTGATGATCAGCGTCGTCGCCCAGAAGATCAGCGACAGCACGCCCAGCACCGCGCCCTCGGAGACGCCGGGCGCCCCGGGATGGGTGAAGCATTCCCGGATGGTGTAGAGCGGGCTGGTGCCGATGTCGCCATACACGACGCCGATGACGCCGAGCAGCTTGGGGGCGAGCGATTGGCCGTCGCGCGAGTCGGTAGCGAGGGTCGTCATCGCGCCTTCCTAGTCGGATGGCGGACCCTCGACAACCCGGCCGTTGCTGGCATCCCTGTGGCCCCCTTCGGCCCCCTCGCTACCCTGAGCGCCGAGGGTGCGGGCATCGCGCGCCGGAGGCAAGCCCCGGCTGCGTTTGACTGAGTGAGAGGCCATTCGAGACCGCGCTGGTGCGAGTCGGCTGGCGGTGGTTTCGAGAACCGGAGCGCAGCGCACATTTGGTGCACCGGAAGCGGAGAAACCGCCGTCAGACGGCCGCACCAGTAGCGGTATCGGATGGCCTCTCAGATGCAGCGGCCGCCGTCGACCTCCAACGCCACGCCGGTGACCATCGAGGCCTCGTCCGAGGACAGGTACAGGGCGGCGTTGGCGATGTCCTCGGGCGTGCTCATCCGGCCCAGCGGGATGGTCGCCAGGAACTGGGCCCGCCGCTCCGGCGTGTCGTCGCCGAGGAAGGTCGAGGTCAGGCCGGTCTGGCCCAGCACCGGGCACAGGCAGTTGACCCGGATCTTCGGCGCCAGCTCGACCGCCATCGATTTGGTGGCGGTGATCACCGCGCCCTTCGACGCGTTGTACCAGGTCAGGCCGGGCCGCGGCCGGATGCCGGCGGTCGAGGCGATGTTGAGAATCGAGCCGCCCTTGGCCGACAGATGCGGCGCGGCGTGGCGCACGGCGAGGAAGATCGCCTTCACATTGACCGCGAAGATGCGGTCGAACTCGTCCTCGGTGACCTCGGCCATCGGCTTGTTGCGATGGGTGTAGCCGGCGTTGTTGACGACGATGTCCAGCCCGCCGAAGGCCTCGACCGCGGTGGCGATGGCGACCGCGGTGTCGGCGTCGCGCGACACGTCGGTGCGGACGAAGCGGGCGGCATCCGGCCGCAGCTTGTTCAGCGCCGCAGCCACGGCCTCGCCCGCCTCGGCCGACAGATCGGCGATCAGCACGCTGGCGCCTTCCCGCACGAAGCGCTCGGCGATGCCCTTGCCGAAGCCTGACGCCGCGCCGGTGACGATGGCCACCTTGCCTTCGAGCCGCATGCCCTGTCCCTCTGTCCTGGTCGTGTGGTGGTCGCGTTGCGGGAGGGGCGCCGCTCAACAGCCTGGTGCCCGGCCCGCCGTCTCTTCCGGTGAAGTCCCGGACGTCGAATGGCCGGACTATAGGGGCAGGGCGGCCCGGGCAGCAGGCGAATGTCCGCGAAGGAGGTATGAGCCGGGCGCGGATCTTCCTCCACGCCCACCTACTTTCCGTCATGGCGAGGCGCGCAGCGCCGTGGCCATCCAGGGGCCAGTGCGAACCGGCCCCTGGATGGCCACGCCCCTTCGGGGCTCGCCATGACGGGTCAAAACGGCGAAAGCGGTTCCCTATCCGTGCTTCAGGGCGATGGTCTTGGTCACGCTGAAATGGTCCAGCCCCTCCATCGCCTTCTCGCGGCCGAAGCCGGAGCGCTTCATGCCGCCGAAGGGCAGCTCCACCCCGCCGCCGGCGCCGTAGTTGTTGACGAAGACCTGGCCGGCGCGGACCCGGCGGGCGCAGCGCAGCTGGCGGGCGCCGTCCCGGGTCCAGATCCCGGCCACCAGTCCGAATTCGGTGCCGTTGGCCAGGCGGATCGCCTCCTCCTCGTCGCGGAAGCGCAGCACCGCCAGCACCGGGCCGAACACCTCCTCCTGCGCCAGCGGGTGGCCCGCCGGCACGTCGCCGACCAGGGTCGGCACCTGGTAGAAGCCGCCGGCCGGGGCGTTCGGGCTCAGCCGCCCCTCGGCCAGCACCGGCAGCCCGTCGGCCCGGGCGCGGTCGAGATGGGCGCGCACCCGCTCCTGCTGCCGGGCGCTGATCAGCGGGCCGCAATCCGGGTCGCGGTCCCAGGGGCCGGTCTCCAGCGCCTTGAAGCGGTCGCCCAGGGCCGAGAGGAACTCGTCGGCGATGCCGTCCTGCAGCAGCAGGCGGCTGCCGGCGGAACAGGTTTGGCCGGCATTCTGCACGATCGCGGCGGTGACGAAGGGCAGGGCGGCCTCGGCATCGGCGTCGTCGAACACCAGCTGCGGCGACTTGCCGCCCAGCTCCATCGTCACCGGCCGGTTGAACCGCGCCGCCGCGGCCTGGATCGCGGCGCCGGTGGCGGGCGACCCGGTGAAGCTGATGTGGTCGATGCCCGGATGCGACGCCAGGGCCGCGCCGGCCTCGGCGCCGAGGCCGGTGACGACGTTCAGCGCGCCCGGCGGCAGCCCGGCCTCCAGCGCCAGCTGCGCGATGCGCAGCGGCGTCAGGCAGGCATCCTCGGCCGGCTTCAGCACGCAGGCATTGCCGGCGGCGAGCGCCCCGCCGATGGTGCGGCCGAAGATCTGCGCCGGGTAGTTCCACGGGATGACGTGGCCGGTGACGCCGTAGGGCTCCTTCACCGTCAGCACGGTGTAGCCGTCGAGATAGGGCAGGGTGGTGCCGTGGTGCTTGTCGCAGGCGCCGCCATAGAACTCGAAATAGCGGGCGCAGGCGGTGATGTCGGCCTTGGCCTGCTTGACCGGCTTGCCGGCATCGGCGGCCTCGAGCCGCCACAGAGTCTCGAAATCGGCCTCGATGGCGCGGCCGATGCGGGTCAGGATCCGGCCGCGCTCCACCGCCGGCATCCGGCCCCAGGGCCCGTCGTCGAAGGCGCGGCGCGCGGCCCGGACGGCGGCATCGATCTCGGCCGCGCCGCCGCGGGCCAGGCTGTCGAACGCCGCCCCGGTCGACGGGTCGATCACCGCGATCGTGCGGCCATCCTCCGCGACGTTCCAAATTCCATCGATCAGAATCGTTTTCGGACCTATCATGATGATCTTTCTGTCTCAGGACCGTTCGTCGTGACGGGGCAGGCTTGGCACGTCGTTGCGTTTAAGACGAATT
This sequence comes from Inquilinus limosus, assembly GCF_002195995.1. Taxonomy (GTDB): domain Bacteria; phylum Pseudomonadota; class Alphaproteobacteria; order DSM-16000; family Inquilinaceae; genus Inquilinus; species Inquilinus limosus_C. The sequence goes on along the minus strand of NZ_NHON01000070.1, from coordinate 21,074 downwards.
CTTGTTGCGGACCATTGTTGAAGATGGATGCTCCCATGGGCCACGATATCGCCATGGCTCCCCTCGCCGAAACGCCTGTCGCCGATGCCGCGGCCGTGCTGCTGGTCGAGGACATGCCGGCTCTGGCGCGGCTGTATATCGAGACCCTGTCGAGGGCCGGCGTCGCCGTCGATCATGCCGAGACCGGGGCCGACGCGCTCGCGGCGCTGGCGCAGGGGCGCTATGCGACCGTGCTGCTGGACCTCAACCTGCCCGACATGAACGGCATGGAGATCCTGGCGCATATCCGCGAGCAGCAGATCCCGGTGGCGCCGATCGTCATCACCGCCCATGGCTCGGTCAACACCGCGGTCGAGGCGATGCGGCTGGGCGCCTTCGACTTCCTGGTCAAGCCCTTCCCCGGCGACCGCCTGACGGTCACCGTCCGCAACACGCTGGAGCGGATGCGGCTGCAGCGCGAGGTCGAGGCCTGGCGCGAGGATCTCGGCCGCGACCGCTATTACGGCTTCATCGGCCGGTCGCTGGCGATGCAGGCGGTGTACCGCATCATCGATTCGGCGGCGGCCTCGAAGGCCACCGTGTTCATCACCGGCGAGAGCGGCACGGGCAAGGAGCTGTGCGCCGAGGCGGTGCACCGGCGCAGCCCGCGGCACGACCAGCCCTTCGTCGCGCTGAACTGCGGCGCCATCCCGCGCGACCTGATGGAATCCGAGATCTTCGGCCATGTGAAGGGCGCCTTCACCGGCGCGGTGGCCGACCGCGAGGGCGCTGCGGCCCGGGCCGATGGCGGCACCCTGTTCCTGGACGAGATCTGCGAGCTGCCGGCGGAGCTGCAGACCAAGCTGCTGCGCTTCCTGCAGACCGGGGTGGTGACGGCGGTCGGCGGCAGCCGCGAGCGCAAGGTCGACCTGCGCATCGTCTGCGCCACCAACCGCGACCCGGCGGAGGAGGTGCGGCAGGGCCGGTTCCGCGAGGACCTGTACTACCGCCTGCTGGTGATCCCGGTGACCCTGCCGCCGCTGCGCGAGCGCGAGGACGACGTGCTGCTGATCGCGCGCCAGTTCCTGCGCGACTACGCGGCGGAGGAGGGCAAGAGCTTCGGCGATTTCGACCTGGAGGTGGCGGAGGACCTGCAGCGCTATGCCTGGCCCGGCAATGTCCGCCAGCTGCAGAACGTGATCCGCAACATCGTGGTGCTGCATGACGGGCCGCTGGTGACCCGGGCGATGCTGCCGCCGCCGGTGCGCACCCTGATCCCGGCGGCGCAGCCCGCCCGCCCGTCGGCCGAGCCGCCGGCGGTGGCCGCGGACGGCAAGGCGGCGGGGATCCGGCCGCTGTGGATGGTCGAGAAGGACGCGATCGAGGATGCGATCTCGGCGTGTGACGGCCATGTGCCGCGCGCCGCGGCGCTGCTGGGCATCAGCGCCTCGACCATCTACCGCAAGCGGCTGAACTGGGAGGCCGAGGGGCGGGGCTAGCCGCGCGGCTGCGGATAGACCAGGCGGAAGCGCTCGCAGAACACCGGCATGTCGAGCGTAGGCTCGCGGCCCAGCTCGGCGCAGCGGCGGCCGAAATAGCTCCAATGCGCCTCGCGCCAGGAGGCCAGCGACCGGTCGTCCTCGCCCTCGTCATGGGCGAAGGCGGCGTCGACCCGGTCGAAGGGCAGCACCCGCACCTCCATCGTCTGCAGCACGCAGCGCGGCGTGCCGTCGAAATCGGTGATCAAGCTGTAGCCGCCCGGCTTCGGCGTGCCGGCCTCGTCGGCGCCCCAGACCAGCCCGGCGGTGGCGGTCTTGGTGCCGGCCAGCACCAGCTCCAGCAGCTCGCGCGCCAGGTCCTCGCTGTCGCCGAAATACCAGAGGTCGTACTGCTCGGGCAGGGCGAGATCCGGCCGGTCGCGGCGCAGCGCCTGCCACCAGCGTTCGGCGATGTCGGTCATGCCCGGCCTCCGGCGGAATCGGAGGCCGATTCCACCGGAAACCGGGCCGGGGTCAAGCCCGGCGCGGCACCGGGCGGCGGAACAGCTCGGTCGAATAGACCAGCAGCGCCACCGCCGGGAAGGCGAGGCCGACCCAGCTGACCAGCGACCAGCCGCCGGCGCTGAAGGTGCCGCTGGCGATGGCGGAGCCGACCGCGCCGCCGGCGAAGGCGCTGGCGACGTACAGGCCGTTCATCCGGCCGCGCGCCTCGGGCGCCAGGGCGTAGATGGCGCGCTGGCCCAGCACCATGTTGGCCTGCACCCCGAAGTCGAGCAGGACGCCGGCCGCGCCCAGCAGCACCACGGATCCGGCCACGCCGCCGGCCCAGGCCATGGCGAAGGCGACGGCGACCGAGGCCAGGGCGCCGAAGGTGGCTGGGCGGGTCCAGCCGCGGTCGGCGATTCGGCCGGCCAGCGGCGCGGCCAGGGCGCCGGCGGCGCCGACCAGGGCGAAGACGGCGATGCCGGCCTGGCTGTAGCCGAAGCGGTCGCCGGCCAGCTCCAGCGGCACCGCGGTCCAGAACAGGCTGAAGCCAGCGAACAGCGCGGCCTGGTAGGCGGCGCGGCGCTGCAGGATCGGGGTGTGGCGGAACAGGGTGGCGAGCGAGCGCAGCACCTGGCCGTAGCGCGGCCCCGGCGCCGGCCGGTACTGCGGCAGGCGCCAGGCCAGCACGGCCAGAAGCCCGGCCATCAGGATGGCGGAGAGGGTGAAGATGGCGCGCCAGCCCAAGAGCTCGGCCACCACGCTGGCGACCGGACGGGCCAGCAGGATGCCCAGCAGCAGGCCGCTCATGATGTTGCCGACCACCCGGCCGCGGACCGCGTCGGCGCACATATGCGCCGCCATCGGGATCAGGATCTGGGCCGCGACGGAGCTGAGGCCGATCAGCAGCGCCGCGAACAAGAAGATCCCGGCGCTCGGCGCCGCCGCGGCGATCGCCAGGGCCACCACCGTGCCGGACAGGGTCAGCACCACCAGCCGCCGGTTCTCGACCATGTCGGCCAGCGGCACCAGCAGGATCAGCCCGACGCCGTAGCCGATCTGGGTCAGGGTGACGACCAGGCTGGCGGCGACGGTGCCGAGTCCGACCGACGGCGCGATCAGCGCGATCAGCGGCTGGGCGTAGTAGAGGTTGGCGACGATGGCACCGCAGGCGACGGCCATCAGGAACATCATCGCAGGCGTGATGGTTGGGGCCGGCGTGATCGCCGGGACGGCAGGATGCGCGCGCTCGCCCATGGCGACGCCTCTCGGCAACGGAATCGGTCAGAGAAGGATCAAATATAGAACGTCCGGCGCTGCTGCGCTGCACAAAAGTCCGGCATGGCAGCGTTGAGGGATCGGCGCGGCTGGACGGCGAAGGCGACGCCGGGGTGATCGCGGCGGAGATGCGCGCCGGGGCCTCCGGTTCCTAAGCCGCCGGCCGTGTCCTCATGATGCGGATGCCGTCAGCCTCGCCGAACCATCGCGACGCGGCCCGGGCGGCGCCCTCGAGGTCCCCGGTGGTCTCGGCCGCCCAGGCGACGAAGCCGTCGGGACGCACCAGCACGGCGCTCAGGCCCAGCCGGTCCCTGGCGTCGCCGGCGACATAGGCGATCCGGTCGCTCCAGCGGTCGGCCAGCGCTTCACGCGCGGCATCGGCGTCGAAGTCCAGGAACAGGCCTCGTCCGGTCCTGAGGAGCTCGCCGAGCCTCGTCCCGCCCGCCAGCTCGAAATCGGGCGCGCTGCGGCCGACCAGCGGGTGGCCGCCGCCGAGATCGTAGCGGAGGGACAGGCCCCAGACCCGCCCGGCGAAATAGGTCGCGCCGTCGCCCGTGTCGATGAGATCGCGGATGATGGCCTCCAGCGCGCGCGAGCTGCGGCTCGGCCGCATCAGCGCGACCTGGGCGCGCGACCAGTCCAGCACCTGGGCCCCCACCGGATGCCGTTCGGTCCCGTAGCTGTCGAGCAGGCCGGGCGGCGCATCGCCGCGGATCGTGGCCGCCAGCTTCCAGCCGAGATTCAGGGCGTCGCCGAGCCCGAGATTGAGCCCTTGCCCGCCCAGCGGGGAATGGATGTGCGCGGCATCCCCGGCCAGCAGCACCCGCCCGCGGCGGTAGGCGGTGGCCTGGCAGGCGCGGTCGGTCCAGGTGGCGGCGAGGCGAAGCGTCGTCACGGCGACATCCGTGCCGGAGACGCGGCGCAGCACCGCCTGGACGTGGTCGAGGGTGACCGGCCGGGTGCGGTGGAAGGCGCCGCCGTCGAAATCGACCATCGCGACCGTCCCGGGCGGGGCGTAGGTGTACATGCCCGCCGGCGTGTAGTGGCGGCCCGGACGGAGCGCGTCCGGATCGGCCAGCTCGACCTCGACGGAATAGCCGGTGAATTCGGGATCGGTGCCGGCGAAGTCGAAGCCGGCCGCCTTGCGGACCGTGCTGCGGCCGCCGTCGCAGCCGACCAGCCAGCGTCCGCGCACCGTCTCTCCGCCAGCGCGGACGGTCACGCCGTCATCCGACGGATCGATTTCTTCCACGCCGCGGCCGCGCCGGATCTCGACGCCGATCGCGCCGGCGCGGGCGGCCAGGACGGATTCGATCCGCTCCATCTCGACCGCCAGGCTGGTGCCGGCCGGTCCGGGCAGGCGGCACGGCCATGCCGAGGGGTCGATCCGGTCCTGGAAGAACTGGATGCCGGCAAAATGGCCGCCCGGGCGGCGCGCCTGCCCCGCCCAATGCGCGGCGGCCGGAGTGGCGCTGCCGCCCGGGCCGCCGGTCGCGGGCTGTGCCGCGGCGATCTCGTCCAGCAGGCCGCGGCGGTGGAAGGCGTCGAGGGTGGGGGCCGAAAGGCCGCGCAGCCCGAAGGGCAGGCGCTTCAGGGGCGAGCACGGGTCCCCGGCCCGCTCCAACACCAGCACCGACAGGCCGGCGAGGCGCAGCTCACAGGCGAGGAACAGGCCGACAGGGCCTGCACCGGCAATCACGACATCATGGATCACGGCAAAATTCCTCAGGCGAGTGTTCCGCCGGCAGCCTCGGCACGGCAGTATTTTACACTGAGTATAAATTTATATATGGTATAAGCCTTGCCATGTCAAACCGACCCGGACTCCGAGACCGCAAGAAGGAGATGACGCGCCAGGCGATCTCCAACGTCGCGACGCGCCTGTTCGTCGAGCGCGGCTTCGACAAGGTGTCCGTCGCCGATATCGCGGAGGAGGCTGAGGTCGCCCGGAAGACCGTGTTCAACTACTTCCCCCGCAAGGAGGACCTGGTCTTCGATCGCGAGGAGGAAGCCCGGGCCCTGGCGCGGGAGGCGATCGCCGGACGCGGCGGGCAGCCGCCGGTCGCCGCGTTCCAGGCGCTGATGCGCGGGCTGGCGAACAGCGGGCACCCGCTGTTCCGGATGTCCGACCGGCCCGTCCGGTTCTGGCGCATGGTCGCGGAGAGCCCGGCGCTCACGGCGCGCGCCTGTGAGCTGCAGGTGACGCTGGCCGATGATCTCGCCGGAATGCTGGCCGGCGCGGCGGGCAGGCCGCGCTCCGATCCCGGCGCGCGCCTTGGGGCGACGATGCTGGTGGCGACGCTGGTGGTGGCCTATGGCGAGGCGCTTCGCGCCTTCCGCGAGAACCGGGAGCCCGGACCGGCCTTCATGAGCGTGATGGACCGCGGCTTCGCCGGCGTCGACGCCGCGCTCGCCGGGACGCCCTACGTCTGATCTACCCCAGCCGCGCCCGCAGCCGGCGCAGCAGCTTGGGCACGTCGGGCGGCTGGACGATGGCGCCGCGGATCAGGCTGTCGAAATGCTCCGACAGGGCGCGGATATGCTCGGTCGAGTTGAACAGGAAATACATGCCGCCGAGATAGAGCACCGCCCGCAGCGGCCCGAACACCGTCACCGGCACCGAATAATGCTGCCGGCCGTCGTAGAAGAACCAGCGGAAGGTCGGGTACAGCTCCTCCACCAGCGCGATCATATGGTCCAGCTGGCGGGCGCGGACGGTGGTGTCCAGGTCGTGCCAGATGCCCTCGCCGCGGGCGAAGCCCTCGATCGCCTGGATCGAGTTGCACACCTCCATGTCGGTCTCCGGCCGGCGCTGATAGGCCAGCCGGGCGGCGGCGGTCTCGATCCGCTGCTCCGGCCCCGCCCCGGCGAAATGCTCCAGCTCGTGCCGGATCACGTCGCGGTTCTTGAGGATGTCCGGCAGGGTGGTGGGGACATGGCGGATCTTGTAGCCGATCGCCTCGCGATGCCAGGCGATCAGCCGCTCGTCATCGGTCCATTGCGCGTCGCGCTCGATCGCCAGCCGCTCCGGCAGGATGTCGGCGGAGAGGGGTCCGCGCTGGCTCAGCCCCAAGAGCCAGTCGATGCTGACCTGGCGGGCGGCCGCGATCGCCGCCAGGGTCTCGGCCCGCGGCAGCCGGTCATTGGCCGGCGACAGGATCTGCGACAGCGTCGACCGGTCCATCCCGACCGCGGCGGCGAAGGCGCTGCGGCTCTGGCCCGAGGTGGCGATGATCTCCTCCAGCCGGGCCCGGAAGGTCTCGATCATGTCGTGGCGGGACTGCGCCATTGCGGTGTTTCCGAAACAAATTGTGCGAGTTTCCAGCGGCCTGGATGAAAGTACATCAAGCGCGTCGTTTTGTGCGCATTATCGCATTGTCCGACATGACCGTTTCACGACAGCCTGTCTCGGAAGGGGATCGGGACCATGGCGGACACGGTGAGACGAGACAGCTTCGAAGGGCCGACCTGGGCGGTGGCGGCCGCGATCTATGGCGGCTGGCTGGTCCTGCTCTGGTTCCACGCGGCGATCCCGGCGCCGCTCTTCATCGCCGCCGGGGCGGTGCTGCTGGCCTGGCACGGGTCGCTGCAGCACGAAACCATCCACGGCCACCCGACGCGGTCGCGCCGGATCAACGCCGCGATCGGCTTCCCGCCGCTGTCGCTGTGGCTGCCCTACGCCGCCTACCGCGACCTGCATCTGCACCATCACCGCGACGCCCACCTGACCTCGCCGGTCGAGGACCCCGAGAGCTACTACGTCACCGACGACCATTGGTCGTCGCTCAGCCCGGCCGGGCGGGCGGTGCTGCATTTCAACCGCACGCTGCTGGGGCGCTTCCTGATCGGCCCGGCCCTGGCCTGGTACGGGCTGTGGGCGGAAGATCTGCCGAAGCTGCGCCGCGACCGCAAGGCGCGCGCCGTCTGGGCGGCGCATCTGGCCGGCGCCGCGGCGGTGCTGGCCGTGGTCTCGGTCGGCTTCGGGGTCTCGCCGATCCTCTATGTCGTCACCTGCTATGCCGGCACCGCGCTGTCGCTGCTGCGCTCCTTCGCCGAGCACCGCGCCGGGCCGGAGGGCCTGCGCACCGCGGTGGTGGCGTCCGGGCCGTTCTTCTCGCTGCTGTTCCTCAACAACAACCTGCATGTGGCGCATCACGCTCGTCCGGGCCTGGCCTGGTACCGGCTGCCGCGCTTCGCCGCTGCCAACGACTCCGCCGGCCTCGCTGCGCGGGGGGCGGGGCTGTACAAGGGCTATGGCGAGATCGTCCGGCGTTTCCTGCTGCGCCCGGTCGACGCGCCGGTCCATCCCGATTTCGACGCGGAGCGGCGCGCCAAGTGACATCTGCGACCACGGCCGTGCCGGGCACGGCCAGTCTCCCGATGTACGACTTTCCGGAGGTGCGCTGGGCCACCGACGCGCTGTGGGCTGCGGTGGCGGCGCGCCTGTCGGCCGCGGGGATCGCGGCGGCGCCGGCCCTGGACCGCGAATCCAGCCTGCCCGATCTCTGGACCGACCCGGCGCTGCTGCTCAGCCAGACCTGCGGCAACCCCTATGTCCGGCGTCATCGCGACCGGCTGCGGCTGGTGGCGACGCCCTGCTACAGCGCCCCTGGCTGCGACGGCCCGCGCTACAGCAGCCTGCTGGTGGTGCGCGAGGATGCGCCGGGCACGGGGCTGGCGGACTTCGGCGGCAGCGTCTGCGCCGTCAATGAATGGGGCAGCCTCTCAGGCTGGGTGGCGCTGGCCGCGGTGCTGCCTGAGCCGCCGGACCGGTTCTTCCGCGCCGCGCTGGTGACCGGCGCCCATGTCGACAGCCTGGCGGCGGTGGCGGCGGGGGACGCCGATATCGCCGCGATCGACTGCGTCACCTACGCCCTGTTGCAGCGGTATCGCCCCGCAGCCACGGCCGGGCTGCGCGCGATCGGCCGGACCGCGACGGCGCCCGGCCTGCCGCTGGTGACGCGCCGGGATGCGTCGGACGAGACGGTCGAGGCGTTGCGCGCGGCCCTCCGCGGCGTCCTGGCCGATCCGGCGCTGGCCGAGGCGCGGGCGGCGCTGCTGATCGAGGGCATCGAACTCCTGGGCGAGGCCGATTACGACGCCATCCCGCCGCAGCCGGTCAGCACTCCTCCTCTGGCCTCCGTTCCGTCTCGCCGCTCCGCCACAGCTCCAGCGCCCTGACGGTCTCGGCCACTCGGGCCCTGGCCACCTTGGCCAGCTCCTGGGGGCGGCCCGGCCGGCTGCCACCCTTGTCGCCGAGCGATTCGGCCAGGTCGATCAGCGCCCGGGCGCCGCAGATCGCGGCGCAGGAGCGCAGGGCATAGGCTTCCAGCGCCAGCGCCTCGCGATCACCGGCGCCGGCCGCGACGGTGATCGCCTCGGCCCGGTCGCGCAGCTCGTCCACCAGATCGTCCAGCATCGCCCGGCGGGCGGCATCGTCGAAGCCGGACAGGTTGCGCTCGAGCGCCGCCGGGTCGAACTGGTATCGCGGACCGTTGCCGGCCATCCATTCCTCCACCACCCCTCTCTCATATCGCTTCGCCGGAGCGCGAGTTCCAGGCGCGGAAACAAAACGATACGAAGCCCGCTTGTATTCCGGAACGGACGGTCCACATTTCGGTCATGACATCGCATCCCGGCCGGCCTCGTGAATTCGACAGGGACACCGCGCTCGACACGGCGATGACCCTGTTCTGGCGCCAGGGCTATGAGGCGACGTCGCTGGACGACCTGACCCGGGCGATGGATCTCAGCCGCAGCAGCTTCTACGGCTGCTTCGGCTCCAAGCACGATGTCCTGCTCGCGGCGATCCAGCGTTACAACGATTCGCGGTTCGCCCTGCTGCAGCAGCTGGTGGCGGGCGAGCCGGACCCCGGCCGCGCCCTGCGCGCCGCCGTTGTCGCGATCTCGAATTCGCGCGGCAGCCGCGAGGGCTGTTTCCTGATCAACAGCACGGTCGAGCTGGCACCGCACGACTCGGAGGTCGAGGGGCTGAGCCGCCGCCATCTGGAGCGGCTGGAGGGGCTTCTGGCCGGGCTGCTGGCGCGTCAGGCCGGCGGCGAGGTCGACGAGGTGACGGCGGCGCGGGCCCGCGGCCTGCTGGCCATCGCCTTCGGCGCCTGCGTGATGCACAAGGCGGGCACCGCGCCCGCCGCGATCGATGATCTCCTGGCCGCCGCCGAGCCGCTGATGCGGTAGCGCCGGCCCCAACCCGTCGCCGCCTTTCGCAACCAATTTTGGACCAGTTGGTCCCGAATTAGTATGACACTGGAGAGACCCATGACGACCCCGAAGCTGTTCACGCCGACCCGGATCGGCGACCTCGATGTCCCGAACCGGCTGGTGATGGCGCCGCTGACGCGCAACCGGGCGCTGCGCGACGGCGATGTGCCGCATGCGCTGAACGCCGAGTACTACGCCCAGCGTGCCACGGCCGGCCTGCTGATCTCCGAAGGCACGCAGATCTCGCCGGAGGGCAAGGGTTATGCCTGGACCCCGGGCATCCACAGCCCGGAGCAGGTGGTCGGCTGGCGGCTGGTGACCGACGCCGTGCACAAGGCCGGCGGCCGGATCGCCGCCCAGCTCTGGCATGTCGGCCGGATCTCGCACACCGTGCTGCAGCCGGGCCGGGCCGCGCCGGTCGGCCCCTCGGCGATCGCCGCCGAGCACAGCCGGGTCTATGACGGCGAGGGCTTCGTCCCGACCTCGGCGCCGCGGGCGCTGGACACGGCGGAGCTGCCGCGCATCGTCGGCGACTATGTCCAGGCCGCGCGCAACGCCAAGGAGGCCGGCTTCGACGCGGTCGAGCTCCACGCCGCCAACGGCTATCTGCTGCACCAGTTCCTGGCCGACGGCACCAACCAGCGCACCGACGCCTATGGCGGCTCCGCCGCCAACCGCGCCCGGCTGCTGCTGGAGGTGGCGGAGGCGGTGGCCGGCGTCTGGACGCCCGGTCGGGTCGGCGTGCGCCTGTCGCCCTTCTCCAATTTCGGCGACATCGCCGACAGCGACCCGATGGCGACCTTCGGCCGCGCCATCGAGGGGCTGAGCGATCTCGGCCTCGGCTACCTGCACATGGTCGAGGGCCAGACCGGCGGCACCCGCGAGCTGCCGCCCGGCGCCGACATCCAGGCGCTGCGCCGGCTGTTCCGCGGCAGCTACATCGCCAACAACGGCTATGACCGGGACCTGGCGATCGACGCGGTGGAGAGCGGCCGCGCCGACCTCGTCGCCTTCGGCAAGCTGTTCATCGCCAATCCGGACCTGGTCGAGCGGCTGCGGCTCGACGCGCGGCTGAACACGCCGGACCAGACCACCTTCTACGGCGGCACCGAGCGCGGCTACACCGACTATCCGACGCTGGAGAAGGCCGCCGCCTGATCGGTCTGGAGCCGGATTGCCTCTCGCGCTTGCGAGACCTTTTCATAACGCCTACCCCTCGCCGTCATTGCGAGGAGGCGAAGCCGACGAAGCAATCCAGGGGCCGGTGCGCACCGGCCCCTGGATTGCTTCGCTGCGCTCGCAATGACGGTGTTGGGAATTCTGAAAAAGTCTCGCAAGCGGGAGAGGCAACGCCCGGTGCGGTCCTTACAGCGTGATCTCACTCAGAGTCGTCTGACCAGTTACCCCGCCTTCGGCGCCGTCAGTGTGGCGGCGTCGCGGGCGGTGTCGACGCCGAGGGTGAAGCCGGCATAGAAGCCGATGCCGAGGCCGAAGATCAGCGCCCAGACGGCGAACCAGCGCATCCCGCGCAGGCGCTGCCGCAGCGTTTCGGTCTCGTCCATCTCTTCCCCTTCGCTCAGATCGGCTCGGCCGACAGCGCGGCCAGCTCTTCGTCATCGGCGGTCTGCATCGTCCACAGCCGGGCGTACAGCCCGCCGGCGGCGATCAGCTCCGCGTGACTGCCGACCTCGGCCACCCGGCCATGGTCCAGCACATAGATCAGGTCGGCGTTGCGCACCGTCGACAGGCGGTGCGCGATCATCAGCGTGGTGCGCCCGGCCATCAGCTGGGTCAGCGCGGCCTGCACCTGCCGCTCGCTCTCCGTGTCCAGGGCCGATGTCGCCTCGTCCAGCAGCAGGATCGGCGCGTTCTTCAGCATCGCCCGGGCGATCGACAGGCGCTGGCGCTGCCCGCCGGACAGCTTCACCCCCTGCTCCCCGACCATGGTGTCGTAGCCCTTGGGCAGGCGCAGGATGAAGTCGTGCGCCGCCGCCGCCTTGGCCGCGGCCTCGATCTCCTCCCGCGTCGCCGAGGGGCGGGAATAGGCGATGTTGGCGCGCACCGTGTCGTCGAACAGCGTCACTTCCTGGCTGACCAGGGCCATGTGGTCGCGCAGCGAATGCAGGGTCAGGTCGCGGACGTCGTGGCCGTCGATCGCCACAGTGCCGCCGGTCACGTCGTAGAAGCGCGGGATCAGGTTCAGGATGGTCGACTTGCCGGCGCCGGACGGGCCGACCAGCGCCGCGGTCTTGCCGGCCGGCACCTCCAGCGTCACCCCGCGCAGCGCCGGGATCTTCGGGCTGTAGGCGAAATGCACATCGGCCAGGGTGATGCGGCCCCGGCATTCGGTCAGCGCCATGGCGTCCGGCGCGTCGCGGATCGCCGGCACCGAATCGATCGTCTCGAACACGCGCTCGGCCGCGGCGAAGCCGGAGGACAGGGTGTTGTGCAGGTTGGCCAGCCGCTTCAGCGGCTCGTAGACCATCAGCAGCGCGGCGATGAAGGCGAAGAACGAGCCGGTGGTGCGCGAGCCGGTGATCACCTCGTTGCCGCCATAGAGGATGACGATGACGATGGCCACGCCCGACAGGATCTCCAGGATCGGGTTGGTGGCCGAGCTGACCCGCATCGCCTTCTGCCGCAGCCGCGAGACCTCGTTGATGATCTTGGCGGCGCGGCCGGTCTCGCGCTCCTCGGCGTTGTAGGCCTTGACGTGGCGGATGCCCTGGAAGACCTGGCCGAGATGGTTGTTCAGCGAGCCGTACTGGGTGAAGGTCTTGCCGGTGATCTTGCGGATGCGCTTGCCGATCTGCATCACCGGGATCACGGTCAGCGGGAAGATGATGAAGGTCACCGCCGCCAGCTCGATATCGGTGTAGAACATCACCCCGATCAGCGCGACCAGCGACAGCAGGTCGCGGCCGAAACCGGTGATGCCGGTCGCCACCGCGCCGTACATCGACTGCACGTCGTTGGTGAAGTGGCTGACCATCCGGCCCGACGTGGTCTCGTGGAACGTGGCGAGGTCGGCCCGCACCCGGTTGCGGAACATCCGCACCTGCAACTCGGCGATGATCAGCCGGCCGACATTGTTCAGGATCACGCCCTGGGCGTAGCCGGTGACGGCCTTGACCACGAAGATCACCATCACCGCGGTGGCCAGCGGCCACAGCAGGGCGGCGTTCCGGTCGGTGAAGATGCCGTCGATGACCGGCTTCATCACCCAGGCGGAGGCTGCCGTCGCGGCGGCCGTCAGCGCCATGCAGAACAGCGCCATCGCCACCTTCGGCCAATGCGGCCGGATGTAGTTGCGCAGCAGCCGCTGGCTGATCTCGCGGTCGCTCATCCGCCGCGGCTGCGGCTTCTTGTCCTTGTGCTTGGCCAAGGTGATCCAGATCCAATATCGAGCGCGCCGTTAAACCACGGCCCCGGCTCCGCTTCAACCTTGCGGCCGGTTCCGCTGACCGGCACCATCATGCGATAAGGCCGCGCTGCGGCCCGAGAAAGTCCGTAGGGAGACCGATATGACGGAGGCGTTTGCCTCGGACCGCCCGAATGCCTGGGCCAAGCTGTACCCGCCCAAGATCGACTGGAGCCAGCCGATCGAGCGCCGGCCTCTCTACGCCATCCTCGACGACGCCGTGGCGAAGTTCGCCGACCGCCCCTGCGCCACCTTCATGGACAAGACCCTGACCTACGGCCAGATCGGCGACCTGGTCGCCCGCGCGGCCAAGGGCTTCCAGGCGGCCGGGATCGGCAAGGGCAGCCGGGTCGGCCTGTTCCTGCCGAACTGCCCCTATTACGTGGTCAGCTATTTCGCGCTGCTGAAATGCGGCGCGGTGGTGGTGAACTTCAACCCGCTCTATGCCGAGCGCGAGCTGATCACCAACATCGACGACAGCGGCACCGAGATGATGGTGACGCTCGACCTGGCGCAGCTGCACAACAAGCTGCTGCCGCTCCTGGGCCGCACCGCGCTGAAGCGGATCCTGGTCTGCCCGATGGCGGGCGTGCTGCCCTTCCCGAAGAACCTGCTGTTTCCGATCGTCAAGCGGCGCGAGGTCGCCAGGGTGCCGAAGGACGAGCGGCACCTGCGCTGGAACGACCTGGTGCGCAATGACGGACGCTTCGCGCCGGTCGCGATCGTGCCGGAGGACGATTTGGCGGTGCTGCAATACACCGGCGGCACCACCGGCACGCCCAAGGGGGCGATGCTGACCCATTTCAACCTCTACGCCAACGCGGTGCAGGCCGGCTGCTGGTTCGAGGGCATGGTCCCGGGCCAGGACCGGATGCTGGCCGTGCTGCCGTTCTTCCACGTCTTCGCCATGACCGTGGCGATGAACCTGGCGATCTGGGCGGGGGCGGAGATCATCATGCTGCCGCGCTTCGAGCTCGAGACCGTCATGAAGACGATCCACGACAAGAAGCCGACGCTGTTCCCGGCGGTGCCCACCATCTACACCGCGATCGCCAACTTCCCCGAGCGCGCGAAATACGACCTGTCGTCGCTGAAGCGCTGCATCTCCGGCGGGGCGCCGCTGCCGGTCGAGGTCAAGCACGCCTTCGAGGCGGCGACCGGCTGCAAGCTGGTCGAGGGCTACGGCCTGTCGGAAAGCTCGCCGATCGCCACCTGCAACCCGCTGTTCGGGGTGAACAAGACCGGGTCGATCGGCATCCCGCTGCCGCAGACGGTGATCGAGATCGTGTCGCTGGAGGACCGCAGCACGGTGGTGCCGACCGGCGAGCGCGGCGAGGTCTGCATCCGCGGGCCGCAGGTGATGAAGGGCTACTGGAACCGGCCGGAGGACACGGCCGAGGTGCTGCGCGACGGCCGCCTGCACACCGGCGATGTCGGCACCATGGACGAGGACGGCTACACCTTCATCGTCGACCGGATCAAGGACATGATCCTGTGCTCCGGCTTCAACGTCTATCCGCGCAATGTCGAGGAGGCGATCTACCTGCACCCGGCGGTGGAGGAATGCATCGTCGCCGGCCTGCCGGACGCCTATCGCGGCCAGACGGTGAAGGCCTATATCAAGCCGCGGCCGGGCCAGAGCCTGACCGCCGAGGCGCTGGTCGCGTTCCTCAAGGACAAGCTGTCGCCGATCGAGATGCCGAAGCTGGTCGAGTTCCGCGACACGCCGCTGCCGAAGACCCTGATCGGCAAGCTGTCGCGCAAGGCGGTGCTGGAGGAGGAGGCCGCCAAGGCCGCCGCTGGTGCGACGGAGGCGGCGGTGCGGACCGGCACGTGAGCCGATCCGATTGACCCGATCCTCCGGCTGCGCTACTTTACGTTTACGTAAACGGCAGCCTGCAACGCAGTCGGAGGCGGATCGGCCATGGAGGCGGACACCCAGGAGAAGCGCGTCGAGCAGCGGAGCTACTCGATCGGCGATCTCGCCGCGGCATTCGATATCACCGCGCGCAGCATCCGGTTCTACGAAGACGAGGGCCTGCTGTCGCCCGAGCGCGCCGGGCTGACGCGCATCTACAGCCATCGCGACCGGGCACGCCTCGCCCTGATCTGCCGCGGCAAGCGCCTCGGTTTTTCCCTGGCCGATATCAAGGAATTCCTCGACCTCTACGACCGCGACCACAGCAAGGTCGGGCAGATGAGCTTCTTCCTGGCCCGCGCCCGGGCGCGGCGGGCCTCGCTTGAGACCCAGCTGGTCGATGTCCAGCAGACCATCGAGGACCTGCGCGGCATCGAGGCCGAGATCACCGATTTCCTGAAGCGGGAAGGCGCGCTGCCGGAAGGCTGAGCCGCCCCCAATCCGCGGGCGCGGCCCGCGACAAGAAACTCTGAGGAGCCCACCATGGACAAGAGCGTCGTCATCGCCGGGTTCAAGCGGTCGCCGCATCACTTCGCCAACAAGGGGGACCTGCGCCGGGTGCGGCCGGACGACCTGGTCGCCGACGTGATCAAGGCGCTGGTCGCGGAGACCAAGGTCGACCCGGAGGCGATCGAGGATCTGATCCTCGGCTGCGCCTTCCCGGAGGGCGAGCAGGGCTTCAACATGGCCCGCATGGTCGTGTTCCTGGCCGGGCTGCCGCAATCGGTCGGCGGCGTCACCGTCAACCGCTACTGCGGGTCGTCGATGCAGGCGATCCACCAGGCGGCCGGCGCCATCCAGATGGGCGCGGGCGAGGCCTTCCTCTGCGCCGGGGTCGAGAGCATGACCCGGGTGCCGATGATGGGCTTCAACCCGGCGCCGAACCCGAAGCTGGCGGCCGAGATGCCGCAGGCCTATTTCAACATGGGCGTGACCGCCGAGAACCTGGCGGTGAAGTACCAGATCACCCGCGAGAGCCAGCAGGACTTCGCCATCCGCTCGCAGCAGCGTGCCGCGACGGCCTGGGCCCAGGGCCGCTTCGCCGGCGAGGTCGTGGCGATCGTGACCAGGGACGGCACGGTCGAGCGCGACGGCACCATCCGCCCCGACACCAGCCAGGAAGGCCTGTCCGGGCTGAAGCCGGCCTTCGACCAGAACGGCACGGTCACCGCCGGCACCTCCAGCCCGCTGACCGACGGCGCCTCGGCGACGCTGGTCACCAGCGAGGCCTTCGCCAAGGCGGCCGGCCTGCCGATCCTGGCGCGGATCCGGTCGGTCGCGGTGTCGGGCTGCGCGCCGGAGATCATGGGCATCGGCCCGGTCGGCGCCAGCCGCAAGGCGCTGAAGCGCGCCGGGCTGTCGCTGAAGGACATCGACGTGGTCGAGCTGAACGAGGCCTTCGCCGCCCAGGCGCTGGCGGTCGGCCGCGACCTCGAGCTCGACTGGGACAAGACCAACATCGATGGCGGCGCCATCGCGCTGGGCCACCCGCTCGGCGCCTCGGGCGCCCGGATCACCGGTAAGGCCGCATCGATCCTGAAGCGAGAGGGCAAGGCGCTGGCCCTCGCCACCATGTGCATCGGCGGCGGCCAGGGCATCGCCACCGTGCTCGAGGCCGCCTGACCTTCTGACGATCGAATTCGGAGCCACCCCCTCACCCGGAACCGCTGTCGCGGTTCCGACCTCTCCCCGGGGGAGAGGTAACCGCCCCTCTCCTCGGAGAGAGGGAGGGGCCCGTCGCAAAGCGACGGGAGGGTGAGGGGGCAGGCACCGACACGGGGAGCTGAACCATGGACATCAAGCAAGTCGCGGTGATCGGCGCCGGGGTGATGGGCAGCGGCATCGCCGCCCATTTCGCCAATGCCGGCGTGCCGGTGCTGCTGCTCGACATCGTGCCGAAGGGTGCGACCAACCGGAACGCCGTGGCCGAGGGCGCGCTGGCGCGCATGGCCAAGGCCGACCCGGCGCCCTTCATGTCGAAGGCGGCGGCGAGGCTGGTCACCCCCGGCAACACCGAGGACGACCTCGGCAAGCTGGCCGGCTGCGACTGGATCGTCGAGGCGGTGCTGGAGGACCCGGCGGTCAAGCAGGACCTCTACGCCCGGATCGAACAGGTGATGAAGCCCGGCGCGGCCGTCTCCTCCAACACCTCGACCATCCCGCTGGCGATCCTGACCGAGGGCCGATCCGAGGCGTTCCGGCGCGGCTTCCTGATCACCCATTTCTTCAACCCGCCGCGCTATATGCGCCTCCTGGAGCTGGTGACCGGGCCGGAGACCGACCCGGCGCTGGTCGCGGGTATCCGCGGCTTCGCCGACCTGCGCCTCGGCAAGGGCGTGGTCGACTGCAAGGACACGCCCGGCTTCATCGCCAACCGCATCGGTACCTACTGGATCCAGTCGGCGGTCAACGCCGCCTTCGACCTCGGCCTGACGGTGGAGGAGGCGGATGCGGTGGCCGGCCGGCCGATGGGCGTGCCGAAGACCGGCGTGTTCGGGCTGATCGACCTGGTCGGCCTCGACCTGATGCCGCATATCGCCAAGAGCCTGCTGGCGACGCTGCCCAAGGATGACGGGTATCGCGAGATCTACCGGGTCGAGCCGGCGATCGAAACGCTGATCGCCGAGGGCTACACCGGCCGCAAGGGCAAGGGCGGCTTCTACCGCCTCAGCAAGGCTGCCGACGGCAGCCGGGTGAAGGAGAGCATCGACCTCAAGACCGGCGCCTGGGCGAAGTCGGACAAGCCGAAGCTGGAGAGCGTGGAGGCGGCACGCCAGGGCGGGTTGAAGGCGCTGGTCGCCTTCGGCGACAAGACCGGCCAATACGTCGCCCGGGTGCTGGGCCAGACCTTGTCCTACGCCGCCGGGCTGGTGCCGCAGATCGCCGACACGGTGGTCGCGGTCGATGAGGCGATGCGCCTCGGCTACAACTGGACCTACGGCCCGTTCGAGCTGATCGACCAGGTCGGCGCCGACTGGCTGATCGGCTGGCTGGAGAGCCAGGGCAAGCCGGTGCCGGCGCTCTTGAAGGCGGCGCAGGGCCGCAGCTTCTACCAGGTCCAGGACGGCAAGCTGCAATATCTCACCACCGGCGGCGACTATGCCGAGGTGAAGCGGCCGGACGGCGTGCTGCTGCTGGCCGACATCAAGCGCACCGCCAAGCCGATCGCCCGCAACGGGTCGGCGGCCCTGTGGGACATCGGCGACGGCGTCACCTGCTTCGAGTTCACCTCGAAGATGAACAGCCTCGACGACCAGACCATGGCCCTGCTGGCCGAGGCGATCCGCATCAGCGCGTCGAAATACAAGGCGATGGTGATCTACAACGAGGGCACCAACTTCTCGGTCGGCGCCAATCTCGGCCTCGCCCTGTTCGGCATCAACATCGCCCTGTGGCCGCAGATCGAGGCGCTGGTGAAGGGTGGCCAGGACGCCTACAAGGCGCTGAAATTCGCGCCGTTCCCGACCGTGGCCGCGCCCTCCGGCATGGCGCTGGGCGGCGGCTGCGAGATCCTGCTGCACGCGGCGGCGATCCAGGCCCATGCCGAGACCTATTGCGGCCTGGTCGAGGTCGGCGTCGGCCTGATCCCCGGCTGGGGCGGCTGCAAGGAGATGCTGCTGCGCGCCTATGGCCAGCCGAAGCGCCCGGGCGGCCCGATGCCGCCGCTGGGCCAGGTGTTCGAGACCATCGGCACGGCCAAGGTGGCGAAGTCGGCCTTCGAGGCGAAGGAGCTGCTGTATCTCCGCCCGGCCGACGGCATCACCATGAACCGCGACCGGCTGCTGGCCGACGCCAAGGCCCGCGCCCTCGCCATGGCCGAAGGCTACCAGCCGCCGAAGCCGGCGGAGGAGATCCGCCTGCCGGGCCCGACCGCCAAGACCGCTTTCGCCTTGGCGGTGGCCGACCTGGCCCGCACCGGCAGGGCGACGCCCTACGACGTCGTCGTCTCCGACCGGCTGGCGAATGTGCTGTCCGGCGGCGACACCGACATCACCGAAAAGCTGACCGAGGACGACGTTCTGGCGCTGGAGCGCGAGGCGTTCACCGCGCTGGTCCGGGCCCCCGGCACCATCGCCCGGGTCGAGCACATGCTGGCCACCGGCAAGCCGCTGCGGAACTGAGAGGATCCAACCATGCCCAGCTACAAGGTTCCGCTCGACGACATCCGCTTCGTGCTGCACGAGCTGCTGGACGCCGGCCAGCTCGCCCAGCTGCCCGGCTATGAGGAGGCGACGCCCGACACCGTCGACGCGATCCTGGAGGAGGCGGCGCGCTTGGCCGAGAACGAGCTGGCGCCCTTGAACCAGCCGGGCGACGAGGAGGGCTGCCGCTTCGAGAACGGCGTGGTCTATACGCCGAAGGGCTTCAAGGAGGCGTACCGCACCTTCACCGAGGGCGGCTGGACCGGCCTGTCAGCCGACCCGGCCTTCGGCGGCCAGGGCATGCCCAAGGCGGTGAACGTCGTGATCGAGGAGGTGCTGTCCGCCGCCAACTCCTCCTTCGGCATGTATCCCGGCCTGTCGCAGGGCGCTTACAACGCCCTCGCGGCTTATGGTGACGACCGGCAGAAGGCGACCTACCTGCCGAAGCTGGCCGATGGCACCTGGTCCGGCACCATGTGCCTGACCGAGCCGCATTGCGGCACCGATCTCGGCCTGATCCGCACCAAGGCGGAACCGGCGGCGGACGGCGCCTGGAGCCTCACCGGCACCAAGATCTTCATCTCGGCCGGCGAGCATGACCTGACCGAGAACATCATCCATCTGGTTCTGGCCCGCCTGCCCGACGCCCCGCCGGGCATCAAGGGCATCAGCCTGTTCGTGGTGCCGAAGTTCCTGCCGAAGGAGGAGGGCGGGGCGGTCGTCGCCGGGGCGCGCAACGGCATTGCCTGCGGCTCGATCGAGCACAAGATGGGCATCAAGGCGTCGTCCACCTGCGTGATGAATCTCGACGGCGCCACCGGCTGGCTGGTCGGCGAGAAGCACAAGGGCATGCGGGCGATGTTCGTGATGATGAACACAGCCCGGCTCGGCGTCGCCATGCAGGGGCTCGGCATCGCCGACGTCGCCTATCAGAACGCCGTGGCCTATGCCCGCGACCGGCTGCAAGGCCGCGCCCTGTCCGGCCCCAAGGCGCCGGACAAGCCGGCCGACCCGATCATCGTCCATCCCGACGTGCGCAAGAACCTGCTGACCGGCAAGGCCTTCGTCGAAGGCGCGCGGGCGCTGGGCTACCTGGTCGGCATCAACATCGACCTCTACACCAGGCACCCCGACCCGGCGGTGCGGCAGGGCGCCAACGATTTCGTATCGCTGATGACGCCGATCCTGAAGGCCTATTTCACCGATATGGGGCTGGAGGTCGCGGTCCGGTCGCAGCAGGTGCTGGGCGGCCACGGCTACATCCGCGAATGGGGGATGGAGCAGTTCGTCCGCGACGCGCGCATCGCCCAGATCTATGAGGGCGCCAATGGCATCCAGGCGCTGGACCTGGTCGGCCGCAAGATGCCGCAGGATATGGGCCGGCTGCTGCGCAGCTTCTTCCACCCGGTCGACGCCTTCATCCGCGAGGAGGCGGAGGACGCGGCGATGCTGGAGTTCGTCGGCCCGCTGGCCAAGGCCTTCGGCAAGCTGCAGCAGGCCACTGCCTGGATCGCCCAGAAGGGGCTGAAGGACCCGGAGGAGGCGGGCGCCGCGTCGTCCGACTACCTCAAGCTGTTCGCCCTGGTGGCGCTGGGCTGGATGTGGGCGCGGATGGCCAAGGTGGCGCTGGAGAAGGCGCCCGGGGCCGGCGACCGCGCCGGCTTCTACGACGCCAAGCTGAAGACGGCGCGCTTCTTCATCCAGCGCATGCTGCCGGAGACCGGGTCGCTGTTCATCCAGATCATGGCCGGCAAGGCGCCGCTGATGGCGCTGGAGGCCGAGGCGTTCTGATCACAACGGGGCGGGCGGTTCCCGGCCGCCCTTTCCTTGGGACTATCGGATTCACACATCGTCGGAGCGAGCTTTTTAAGTCCCCCCTCCCCTTGCGGGAGGGGGCAGGGGGAGGGGTCTGCGCGCGGTCCGAACCGGCGAGAGTCTGGACAGATTGGACCGGAGAGATGGTTGACAGGTTTCCTGGACGGCAAGGGAGGGCTTGCCGATGCCGTGGATGGAGACCTGCGTGGAGGACGAGAAGATAGGGTTCATCGTGTCGTATCTTGCGGGAGGCGAGCCGATGACGGTGCTGTGTGAGCGCTTCGGGATCAGCCGTGAGACGGGATACGAGCTGGTGC
>NZ_NHON01000069.1 GCF_002195995.1 Inquilinus limosus | reverse complement strand
GGCCGGGGCCCGGGCCCCCGCTGATTCCTCCGCCCGGGCCCCGGCCCAGACTCCAGTCGTCGAGGCGCGGCAGCTCAGCCGCTTCTACGAGGTCAAGACCTCGCCCTTCAAGGCGGCGCAGACGCTGCGGGCCCTGACCGAGATGTCGTTCTCGCTGCAGGCCGGCAAGACCCTGGCCGTGGTCGGCGAGAGCGGCTGCGGCAAGTCCACCCTCGCCCGTGTCGTCACCATGATCGAGCCGCCGACCGGCGGCGAGCTGACCATCGACGGCATCCCGGTGGCCGCCGCCGACGGCGCCCAGCGCCGCCGCCTGCGCAGCGCGGTGCAGATCGTGTTCCAGGACCCCTACGGCTCGCTGAACCCGCGCAAGAAGGTGGGCGCGATCCTGGAGGAGCCGCTGAAGATCAACACCGCGATGAAGGCGCCGGAGCGGCGGCACGCGGCCGAGGCGATGCTGTCGAAGGTCGGCCTGCGGCCGGAGCATTACGACCGCTATCCGCACATGTTCTCGGGCGGGCAGCGCCAGCGCATCGCCATCGCCCGGGCGCTGATGCTGCGGCCGAAGGTGGTGGTGGCGGACGAGCCGGTGTCGGCGCTGGACGTGTCGATCCAGGCTCAGGTGCTGAACCTGCTGATGGATCTGCAGGAGGAGTTCGGCCTGGCCTATCTGTTCATCAGCCACGGCCTGTCGGTGGTGGAGCACATCGCCGACGATCTGGTGGTGATGTATCTGGGCCGGCCGGTGGAGCATGGCACGAAGGAGGCGATCTTCCGCCATCCGCGCCACCCCTACACCAAGGCGCTCTTGGCCTCGACGCCCTTCGTCGACCAGGCCAAGCGGGCCGAGCGCGTGGTGCTGAAGGGCGAGCTGCCCTCGCCCCTGAACCCGCCCCCGGGCTGCGCCTTCCACCGCCGGTGCCCGTACGCGACGGATGTGTGCAGCGCCGAGCGGCCGGAGCTGCGGCCGGTGGATGGCCGGGATGTGGCGTGCCACCATGCGGAGCAGGTGGGGTGAGGGGCGGTTAGAGCCGCTCCCCTTCTCACGGCCGATATGTAAAAGGTGGAGCGTCGGATGCCACTCATCTGGCGACAGCCAAATTACAGGGCGTGACTTCGCCATAACTAGAGGCCGCGCCTGGACTCAGAGTGGACCTTCGCCAGGGACTCCGAGCCGCATATCCTGCTCGCTCACTTAGGCCGAGCCTCCAGGATCGCTAGCGCTTGGGCGAACTCTCCATCATGAGCAATTGATACGTGAATCTCAGGAATAAAGTCCCTTCCAACCAAGCGCTTTGCACGTCTTGCCGCACCACCAGAGAGTTCGCAGTATGGCTGCCCTGAGCGCCGAGCGAGGATCTCGACATCTGTCCAGCGCACCCGATCTGTAATCCCTGTTCCCAGCGATTTTGCACAGGCCTCTTTCGCCGCGAAGCGGCCCGCATAGAATTGGTTGGGGCTTCTGTGACGCGCGGCCAGAGCTTGCTCGGCAGCACTGAACAGCCGGTTAAGAAAGGCCTGCCCACGCCGTTCGATGGCCTCGGCGACCCGAGCCGAGCCGCATATGTCAGTTCCAATCCCGACGATCATCAACCGTTCCTCTCATGGCCAGTCTCGAAATCGGACAAATCATGTTTGATTTTCGGACAATCAGTGATATATATGTACAAGGCTAAGGAGAAGTCCATGGCGACTGTCACTGCCCCACTGGTCAAGACGGTACCGCCTTATCCGGCAGCCGATGTTGCCGCTGTGCTCCAGGAGGTGCTGCTAACAGCGGTCCGGCAGCTATGTCATCTCAAGGGTCATCCGCTACCGAAGGATGACGAGCAAGTCGTAATCCTGATCATCGAGATCGACTCGCTCACTGTCGTCGAACTCTTGTCTAGCCTCGACGATATTCTGCCATTCAAAGTGACAGAGTCAGTGGTGAAAGCTGGCGGCTATGAGTCGATCGCGGCAGCCGTAAAGCACGTCACGGGTCGAGTCGAAACCAAGTGGAATAAGCACCACGCTGGAGGCAAACCATGACGGCATCCGAACTCTCCGACGGCGAAGCCGAACGTCGGCAACTTGGTGAGAAACTTAGGGAAGCCCGTGAATATGTTGGCTATTCTCAGGATGAGGTAGCAAGCTTCCTAAAAGTACCACGCACCGCGATCACAAATATCGAGTCGGGCCAGCGGAAGGTCGAAGCACTCGAGTTAAAGCGGCTGGCTGAGCTCTATCGCCAACCTGTAAGTCATTTCACGGGAGACGAGGCCGGCACGACACTACCGGCCGACGTAGCCCACTTGGCCCGTCAGGCGGCGGCCCTTTCGCCCAAGGATCGAGAGGAGCTCGGTCGCTTCGCGGAATTTCTCAAGATGCGTGCCACAGGAGCAAAGTGATGGCGGATTACGCCGTCGCAATTCGCAGAGCGACTCTGGAAGCAACTCGGCTGCACAGGGACCTGGGCGTTCAAGCCAAGGCAGTACACGGCGCGGGCCGCGTAGATGTATATGACGCCATCGCGCGCCTTGGTGTGCCACTTTTTTTTACAAAACTCGATGGTTTACTAGGTGTATATCTGAACGATCCGTCACCTGGAGTGTTAGTCACAACGCAGAGGCCTCAAAATCAACAGCGGTTCACTGCGGCTCATGAACTCGGCCATCATTATCTCGGGCACGACCCTAGTCTAGACGACGAGAGCATTCTCCGCCGAGCGCCATTCCAAACCCGCACTGGCGATGACCTCCAAGAGGTCGAGGCGGAAGCCTTCGCAGCTGCCTTTCTGCTGCCGCGATGGCTCCTAGCTTGGCACTGTGAGCGGCAGGATTGGACAATTGCCAGTCTATCCGACCCGGTGAAGGTCTATCAACTCGCACTACGCGTCGGCACCAGTTTCGGAGCCGCTGTTTGGACGTTGCACCGGTACGACGTATTCGACCGTGCCACCGCCCGCGCTATGGCCGCCCTGCAGGTAAAGCGGATTAAGCAAGAGATCCTCCTTGGTTATGAGCCTGAGAACTACCGCGGCGACGTCTGGCTCATCACCGAGCGCGATGCCGACATGCGGATCAACGGTGGGCCGGGTGATTTAGTTGTGGTCCGTCTGCCCGAGCACAGTGGATCCGGCTATTTGTGGCGCGTCGAGGCAATCGACGGCGAGGCCCTAACCGTTGTCGCGGATGGACGGGAGGAGACCGACACCGATGGCATAGGCAGCCCAACTTTGCGGCGCATCACGACAGCGGCCCGGGATCGCCGAGCGGGCGAATTGAGGCTGACCGAGACACGAGCTTGGCAGCCGGCGAAACCGCTAAACACCTTTGCGGTTCAGTACAACCTTGCCGGGGCTGAATTGCAAGGTTGGTACAAGGACCAGCGACAACAGCATCGCCAGGCGCTCGAGGCTGCGTGATGGCGCTGACTGTCCTTAGCGACCTGCGGGCGCAGTTCGGTCCGGCCCGGGACCAAGGTCAGCGTCCCACCTGCCTAGCGTTTGCCGCAAGCGACGCGCACGCGGCGCTACGAGCGCCCTGGAGCCCGCTCTCCTGTGAGTTCGTATTCTATCATGCACAGCGCCGGGCCGGCCGCTCACCATCCTCCGGTGCATCGCTGGCCTACATGCTGACCGCGCTGAGAACCGACGGACAGCCCATTGAAGAGGATTGGCCCTATCTAGACTCACTCCCACCCAATCTCGACAATTATGGGCCGCCGATTCAGGCCAAGGTATTCCGGCGTGACGGGGAACCTCGACCAGAAGGCGTGGACGAGATCATTGCCCAGCTCAGCGCGGGACGACCGGCGGTGGTCTTGATGATGATTTCGGATGCCTTCTACATGCCGAACTCACAGGGGGTGGTGGTTGCGCCAGAGGGCGAAGGACCAGACCCCTTTCGGCGGCACGCCGTGGTCGCCGTAGGGCATGGCGTCATCGACGCGGAGCGGATCATTCTTGTCCGAAACAGCTGGGGCACCGAATGGGGTTTGGATGGGCACGCTTGGCTACCGGAAACCTTCATCGCGCCGCGGCTGACGCGGGTCGCCTTACTTACGGAGGACATACATGTTCCCACAACGGATCTCGCAGCCTAGCTGTGCCACCGCCTGGCTCGCGGCATCCCGCGTTGTGGAAGCCCTTCCTGGGCATGAGGCGCATCATGTGGTTGTCGATATTGAGGATCCCGTTGCCTTGTCCGTACAGGACCGGGCGGTGATCACCGCACTGGACACTTATCTCGAGACACATACTGACACCGGCTTCCTCGTGCGCACGGTTGCCAATACCATTTTCCCTCAAGCCACCTACGAAGCCTACGGTGCGCCTGAATTCTACGATGTCTATATCAAGAAGGTGTTTCCGAGGCTCAGGCGTTCGAGCCAGGACTGGGGACGCTACTTCGAGCGCATGATCGCCTTTCCAACGTCAGACGGCACAGAAAATCTGCTCGACAAGCTGGTCAGAAAGATGAAGCGAAATGTCGATAGCGGCCGGCCATATCGGAACATTTATGAACTGCCAATTTATAATCCGATCAAGGATGCCGAAGGGCGACCGCGCGGCGGCCAATGTCTGAGCTTTCTCAGCTTCAAGCTCGACAGAGACCAAAGACTCCTGCTCTCAGCGGTCTACCGAAATCACTATTACACGGAGAAGCTGCTTGGCAACCTAGTCGGCTTGGGGCGCCTAATGCGGTTCGTCGCGGACGGGGTCGGTGTTACCGTTGGGCCACTATCAATACTTTCGACACATGCGGAGATCGACACCGGCAATGGAACGCGGGCAGACCTAAAAGCGCTTCACGATCGGTGTTCCCAGATTGTGGCCGACCCAACCTCGAAGGCCGCCTGAGGTCAAATTAGCTGAATAATTCCGGGCCGAAGGGTGTGGTTGACGCCATAGTAGGCATAGGCGCTATTGAGGAATTCCGTTCTGCCCCCTTAGCTGGGAGTGCCGAACCCGGCAGCGATTCCACATCGAAGCGGAGATCGGCACGCCGATCAACAAACGTTTCGACGGATACATTGACGCTGTTCATTGGACAGGCTCGAACTCTATGGTACGGCGCTCCAGGTCGATCTTGACTGCGCCGCCACGATGACGCCGCAACTCCCTGAAAATGCGGAACCCTTCAAGGATTGCGCGCTCCCATTGCCAAAGGGGACGGGCCTCAACCTCGTAGCCGCGAACCAGCTCATGGACTGCTTTGAGTAGCCCATAGTCAAGATTGCTGGTGTTGCGAAAATCAGCGTTCCGGGCGCCATGGTTAAAAATCCAGGTTGAGATACCCTCTTCGATGATGCTGGCCCGTGCCCCATCTTCGTTCTCGTCGATATCTGGGCGGCTCTTTCTCTTTAGCTTTAGGAGCCCCCTAAGCGTTGGTGACCATCCGAGAATAGCCGCAAACGCCAAATGAAAGACGTCGTGGAAGCGGTAATCATCCGGCTCGTGGCGGTTATCGGTTAGCCGGCTACCAATATTTACGCCATTGAGTTGCTGAGTGACGTACGGGCGCCCCCCCACCGTGTGTTCTTTAAACACCATGGTCATCCTAGAGGGGAACTGTTCCTCGGGTGGAAAGTCTGCATCGAACAATGCACCCCAGTCCGGTTCGTCAGGCCAACGGCCAAGCGTCTTAACAATGTTGCGGCGAGCGGCTTCATCGAGGCTGACCTCGGCATCGTCCGCGGCCGCTAGCAGCGCGCGGAAGATTTCGACGAGATCGGCAGACAGCACGTCCCGATTAACGGCGATACGGCCGCTGCTCCAATCTTCAAGAAGATGGCCGACCTTGCCTGCAAGAGCGAGTAACCGGTGCTCGACCGCTGCTGTGACCATCGGACCTGCAAAGTGCTGATTTGCACGCTGTAGGTCGGAGAAGGTCGTCGCGCCTGCTCGCCCCCGGTAGTCCCAGTTGTCAAGCTTTGCCGGCATGCGCTGGGCGATGACGGATAGCGGGAGACCAGCGCGGAGCGCTGTGTTTGCGAAATACCACAGGCTGTCACCCAATTCCTCAAGGACGGTATCATGGTAGGCAACGAAGGCGTCCTTATCGCGCCGCTTCTTTTTTAGAGCGCTGAGCAGGCTGCCAATCTCACCGAAGAGTCCCAAAAGAACGAAGCCCAACCCTTCCGTTCCAGGCCGATCGTTCCGATCGGTCCGGATGGTAAACTGCTGATATTCATCGAGTCCGACCGGGATGTCCGCGTCGTCGAATAGCGAACGCTGCGGACGCAACAACTCCGTTTCTTTTGCCTTGGTCACTTCGAGGCTCCCCACCCCGGCCATAATGCGGCTGATCCACCTAGCAACAAACTGACCTGGGGATATGGAATTGATAAAAAATACCAGAATACCTGGAAAAATTTATCCATATAGGATGTCACAGAGTGCCCAGTCCGCATAGCCCCGGAATACTCACCGTGGCAGCAAAACCCGATCAGGCATCATTCTAAACAAGAATACCCACCCCGGAGCCCCACCATGGACTGGCGCAAGCATGTTCGCACCGCCCTCGACGGCCGGCATCCCGGGCTGGGGCATCGGGTCGAGCTTGGGCTGCACGCGCTGATCCTCTACTCCGCCCTGGAGATGGGGGTCGAGACCCTGCCCCACCTGCCGGGCTGGGCCGCCACGGCGCTCTCCGTCTCCGAAATCGTCGTCGTCGCGGTGTTCACGATCGAATACGTGCTGCGCCTCGCCACCGCCCCCGCCCCGGGCGCCTATGCGCGCAGCTTCTTCGGCATCGTCGACCTGCTGGCGATCGCCCCCTTCTATCTCGGCCTGGCCTTCATCGGCTTCGGCCTCGACCTGCGCGCCGTCCGGGCGCTGCGGCTGCTGCGCCTGGTCCGGCTCTTGAAGCTGGCCCGCTACACCAGCGCCATCGACCGCCTGGCCGCCGCCTGGCGCGTGGTCAAGGAGGAGGTCATCGTCTTCGGCGTGGCGGCGCTGATCGTCCTCTATGTCTGCGCCCTCGTCATCTTCCAGTTCGAGCACGACGCCCAGCCCGAGGCCTTCGCCTCGGTGCTCGACGCGATGTGGTGGGCCGCGGTGACGCTGACCACCGTCGGCTATGGCGACATCTACCCTGTCACGCCGGTCGGCCGGGTGTTCACCGTGCTGATGCTGTTCGTGGCGCTGGGCATCATCGCCATCCCGACCGGGCTGGTCGCCTCGGCCCTCAGCGCGATCCGCACCCGCGAGGAGGCCGCGGCCCGGGAGCCGGAGCCGCCCCCGGCGGAGCCCCCCGGCTGAGCCGGACGCCGCCGCCGGCCCGCGCGGAAAGGCCCTGCCGGCTTATGTTCCTGATTTGTTCTTGACACGACGCCGCGTCGCGCCGCATCATTCAGGCAGAGTCCAACATCTGCGCCCGCCCGGCCCCGCCGCGGCGGGCTTTTTCATGCGAGGTCAGGATGCAAGGCGATGAGATCGAAGGGCTGCCGCTGCGCTGGGACAATTTCGCCTGGTGCTTCGCGCATCACGGCAACGCCGCCCGCGCGGCGCGGGAGGCCGGGTTCTCGCCGCGCAGCGCCGCCCAGGTCGGCTGCGAGATGCTGGGGCGGCCGCAGGTGGTGGTCCGCTGCTTCCAGTATGTGGCGCTGCTGCGGGCCGGGGGGCGGCCCCCGCCGCCGGATGTGGTGCGCCGGCTGGGCGACATCGGCCGGGCCCGCCGCCTGCGCCGCCGCACCGCCCGGTGCGACGCCGGCCACCTGCCGGCGATGGACGCGGCGTTCCAGGATTTCTGCCGCGACCAGGGGCTGAGCGGGACGGGCCTGGTGCCGGCGCCGCAGGACCCGTCCGAGCCGGCGGAGGAGCCGCCGCCCTGGGTGGTCTCCGGCCCGCCCCTGCCCGCCTTGCCCGAGCCCGGCCTGCCGCCCCGGCTCCGGTCGCTGCTGCGGCCGGCGCGCTACAAGGCCGTGCATGGCGGCCGCGGCTCCGGCAAGTCGCACGCCTTCGCCGAGCTCTTGGTGCGGCGCTGTGTCGAGGCGGCGCCGCTGCGCGCCGTGTGCATCCGCGAGGTGCAGCGCTCGCTCGACCAGTCGGTCAAGCGGCTGGTCGAGGACAAGATCCAGGCGCTGGGCCTCGGCGCCGCCTTCCGGGTGCAGGCCGACCGGATCCTCGGGCCGCGGGGCGGCCGCATCATCTTCCAGGGCATGCAGACCCACACCGCCGAGAGCATCAAGTCGCTGGAGGGCTACGACGTCGCCTGGGTGGAGGAGGCGCAGGCCCTGTCCTGGCGCAGCCTGGACCTGCTGCGCCCCACCATCCGCAAGCCGGGGTCGGAGCTGTGGTTCTCCTGGAACCCGACGCGGGAGAGCGACCCGGTCGACAAGCTGTTCCGCGGCGGCCCGCCGCCGCCCGATGCGCGGGTGCTGGAGGCCAACTGGCCCGACAACCCGCATTTCCCCGAGGTGCTGAAGGCCGAGATGGAGTGGGACCGGGCGCGCGACCCGGACAAGCACCAGCATGTCTGGCTCGGCGGCTACCAGAAGGCCAGCGAGGCGCGGGTGTTCCGCAACTGGCGGGTGGAGGCGTTCGAGACGCCGCCCGGCGCCGGCTTCCTGCTCGGCGCCGACTGGGGCTTCGCCCAGGACCCGACCGTGCTGCTGCGCTGCTTCATCGAGGGGCGGACGCTGTTCGTCGACCACGAGGCCTATCGCGTCGGCTGCGAGATCGACCGCACGCCGGAGCTGTTCGACACCGTGCCGGGGTCGCGGCAGCTGACCATCGTCGCCGACAGCGCCCGGCCGGAGACCATCAGCTACATGCAGCGCCACGGCTTCCCCGACATCCGCCCGGCAGCGAAGGGCGGCGGGTCGGTCGAGGACGGCATCGCCTTCCTCAAGGCGCACGACATCCTGGTGCATCCGCGCTGCCGGCATTTGGCCGACGAGCTGGCGCATTACAGCCACCGCGTCGACCCGAAATCCGGCGAGATCCTGTCCGAGCTGGAGGACCGCGGCAACCACGCCATCGACGCGCTGCGCTACGCCGTCGAGGGCCGGCGCCGCGGCAGCTACGACGCCTCGCTGAAATGGGTGGGGACGTGATGGCGGGGGTGGGCGCTTTCGCGTGACCTCTCCCGCAAGCAAGGCCTTTTACAACGCTTGATCCCTCGCCGTCATTGCGAGGAGGCGAAGCCGACGAAGCAATCCAGGGGCCGGTTCGCACTGGCCCCTGGATTGCTTCGCTGCGCTCGCAATGACGGTGTTGGAATTCTGAAAGGCTCCCGCCGGACGCGGGAGAGGTCACGCGTGAGACGATCGCGACCTGTCAGGCCGCCACGGCCGGGCGCTGGTACAGGGCCGGGGTCGGGAACGGCAGCAGGGCCTTGCCGCCGCGCTCCATATAGGGGGCGATGCGGTCCAGCATGCCCTGGTAGGACGCGCTGGCCAGCAGCACCACGCCCGGGCCGCCCTCGTTCACGGTGTCGGGCGACTGGATCGGCAGGCCCAGCCCCTCGATCTCGATGTTCCACTTCTTCGGGTTGCCGTCATAGATCGCGGTGATCTCGGACGGGTCGAGCGAGGTCGAGCTGATCAGGTTGGTGAAGTAGTTGCCGATGCCGTAGACCGCCATCGGCAGCCCCTGGCGGCGGATTTCGGCCAGCACCGCGTCGTAATGCGCGACATAGTCGCGGTACTTGCGGCGGAACTCATGCGCCAGGGCGACGTCGACCGCCACGTCGTCGGTCGGCAGCGTGGCGTGGGCGGTCTTGCGGCAGACGGCGCGCAGGATGCCCTTGTGCGAGGTCACCGTGCCGTCGAAGCCGTGCCGCCGCATCGCCCGCAGCAGCGAGCTGGCGGTGAAGTAGTTCGGATGCTCGTACATCCAGAACGGCGCGCCCTCCGCCATCACGATCCCGCAATCCGGCACCTCGATGCAGACGAAGCCGTTCTCGCGCGTCACCTTGCGCAGGCCGCCGAGGAACACGTCCGGCTCGGTCACATGCTCCAGCACCAGGCGGTTGCTGACGAAGTCGAAGCTGTCGGCCGGGAAGGTGTCGGGAGTGAAGTAGTCGAGCGTGGTCTTGATGCCGAAGGCGCGCTCGGCCTCGGCCGCCGCGGCCTCGTTCGGGTCGCAGCCATGCACGCTCATGCCGGCGTCCTGCAGCCGGGCCAGGAAGCGGCCGTCATACGAGCCGATCTCGAGCGCATGGCCGGTCATCGGCACGCCGCTGGCGACCAGGAACTCCAGGAACTCGCGGTGCCGCTCGTCCATCTCGGCGTCGGAGGCGAAGGTCGGGTAGGAGCCGTAGTATCTGCTGTAGATCTCGTCCAGCGCCTCGCGGTTCGGCGGCAGCAGCTGCATCGAGGTGCCGCAGGAATGGCACAGCCCGACCGTCATCGGCACCGTGCGCCAGATGCTCTCGAACTCCGTCGGCCGGATCAGGTAGTTGTATGTCTCGATCTCGACCAGGACTTCCAGTTCGGAGCCGCCGCAATGCGGGCAACGGTCGATGGTTTTATTCATATCCGGCAATCTCCCACCGATACGCAATGAGGTGACAACTGAACCGTCATAAGGCGCTGTGCAAATCCGCCGGCGCCACGCTAGCGCAACTCCCGATCCGGCGACAGCGCCGTTTTGGCGATTGCGCGGCAACAACCGGAGTTCGGCGGCGCGCCCCGGATCCGATCCTTCGCCCGGGCCGCAGGACGGCCCTCGAGGCAACCGAAGGATCCATCCCGATGAGCAAGGCAGAGGACAACAAGGCCGTGGTCGGCCGCTGGTTCACCCAGTTCTGGGGCCGCGACTGCGACCTCGCGGTGGTCGACGCGCTGGCCGCGCCGGACATGCTGCTGCAGTACTCGCTGCACGCGCCCCGCCGCGGCCGCGACGACATCAAGGCGTTCATGCGCGATTTCCGGACGGCCTTCCCCGATTTGGCCTTCCGGGGCACGGCCGAGCTGATCGCCGAGGGCGATCACGTGGTCGGCCGGTGGGAGGGCGGCGGCACCCACACCGGCCCGGCCTTCGCCGATTTCCTGGCCGGCTCGCTGCCGGCCGCGACCGGCCGCCGGATGCGCTTCACCGGCACCACGGTGCTGAAGGTGATCGACGGCCGGATCGTGGAGGAGATCGGCCTCGACGACGGCGTCGCCGCGCTGACCCAGCTGGGGCTGATCCGGGCGGCGTGACCCCGGTCCGCGGAGCAACGGGGCCGGGCGCCTGGCGACGCCCGGCCCCTTGGGAAGGCTACAGCACGAAATCCGCCGCCGTCAGGGCGTGGTCGGAATACACGGTGATGATCGAATCCGGCTGCTTGTCGCCGTTGACGTCGAGATAGACGCCATAGCGGCTGCCGCCGAAATCGACCACCCGCAGCTCGCCCGCAGCGCCGGTGAAGCCGCCGGTGCCGAAGGTGAAGGCGGTGTCGCCCGGGCCGGCGCCGTTGGCGTCGATCGACGACAGGTCGATATGGTCGCCGGTCGAGAAGTCCACGATCGTGTCCTTGCCCGACGCGGCCACGGTGCTGTCGCCGATGCTGGTGTAGTCGAACCGGTCGTTGCCGGCCCCGCCCTTCAGCACGTCGGCACCGCCCGCGCCCTGGATCGTGTCGTCCCCGGCCCCGCCCCAGAAGGTGTTGTTGCCGTTGTCGCCGGTCAGGCTGTCATTGAAGGCGGATCCGTACACCTGCTCGATGCCGGTCAGCGTGTCGCCATCGGCGTCGCCGTTGAGGCCGATGCCCGCCTGGAGATGGACCACCACCCCCTGGGAGGAATTGGCATAGGACGCGGTATCGATGCCGGCGCCGCCGTCGATCGCGTCGGCGTCGGCCCCGCCTTCGATGATATCGTTGCCGTCATTGCCGTTGATCGTGTCGGTGCCGGCCCCGCCCGAGATGGTGTCGTCGCCGGCGCCGCCGTTCAGCGTGTCGGTCCCGGCGCCGCCGTCGATCGAGTCGTTGTTGGCGCCGCCATTGGCGATGTCGTCGCCGTCGCCGCCGACGAGCCGGTCGTTGCCGTCGCCGCCGTCGAGGTTGTCGTTGCCCGCCTCGCCCGAGAGCGAGTCGTCGCCGCCATTGCCGACGAGCGTGTCGTTGCCCAGCTCGCCGCCGATGATGTTGCGGCCGGCGTCGCCGGTCAGCGTATCGTCGAAGCTGGAGCCGTACAGGTTCTCGATGCTGGTCAGCACGTCGCCGGCGGCGTCGCCGCCGCTGTTGACGTTGGTCGTCAGGTTGACGTTCACCGCCGCCGAGGAGCCCTGGTAGTTGGCGAAGTCCGACCCCGCGCCGCCGTCGATGGCGTCGGACCCGGCGCCGCCGCGGATGGTGTCGTTGCCGTCCAGGCCGAGGATGGTGTTGTTCGCCGCGTCGCCATAGAGATGGTCGATGAAGGCGGTACCGGTGATGTTCTCGATCCCGGTCAGCGTGTCGCCCTGGGCGTCGCCGCCGCTGCCGGTGCCGGCCGCCAGGTCGACGGTGACGCCGGCGCCCGAGCCGGAATAGTCCGCCGTGTCGACGCCACCCTGGCCATCGAGGGCGTCGGCCCCGGCGCCGCCGATGAGCGTGTCGTTGCCGAGGCCGCCGGTGAGGGTGTCGTTGCCGGCCGAGCCGACCAGGCGCTCGATCCCGGTCAGCGTGTCGCCCTGGGCGTCGCCGCCCGTGCCGGTGCCGGTGGTCAGGTTCACGGTGACCGGCGCGGCCGAGCCGGAATAATCCGCCGTGTCATTGGTGCCGGCGCCGCCCTGCAGCGAATCGGCCCCGCCGCCGCCGATGAGGATGTCGTTGCCGGCACCGCCGAGCAGGATGTCATTGCCGCCCTGGCCGTCGAGCCTGTCGTCGCCGCCCTGGCCGTTCAGGGTGTTGGACGCGGCGCTGCCGCTGAGATTGTCGCCGCCGGAGTTGGAACCGATCAGGTTGACGATGCCGACCAGGTAATCGCCCTGGGCGTCGCCGCCGAAGCCCTGCGAGGCGCCGGTCAGCTGGATGTTGATGCCCAGGATCGGCAGGGTCAGGCTGACCAGCACCGACAGGTCGACGGTCACGCCGTCGACCGAGGTGGTGTAGTCCGCCGCATCGACACCGGAGAGGGTGATGATGCCGGCCGCGTTCAGCAGGCCGCCGATGATCACGTCCGCCCCGGCGCCGCCGCGGATGACGTCGTCGCCGGACCAGCCGATGGCGACGTCATCGCCGCCCAGCGCGTCCACGAAGTCGTTTCCGATGGCCTGGACCGGGCCGAGGATGAGATCCGGGAGGATTTCGGCGCTATTGCTGCCGGTAAAGGTAGCCATCAATAATTCTCCTAAAAATCCGTGGATATGAAATCCAACTGTGCATCTCCCGGTCCGCGACGCAAGGGAAATGAACGCCTCTCGGCAGATTCCGTCGGCGTCTGAACATCCGGCCATGCAGATTCCATCGCGGTGGCGCGCCCCTGCAGCAGCGCGCAGCACCGGGCGGTGGCGGCCCTCATCCCCGCAAGCGCAGCCGAGCGAGAAGGTCGCCAGCGCCTGCAGCCGTTCCGACAGCATGGTGCGCGAGATCCGCGGGATGCCCGTGTGACCTCTCCCGCTTGCGAGACCTTTTCAGAATATCCTTCGGATTGTCTCTGAGGTTCGCAACGACATCGGTCGAAAGCAAAATGAGTCCCCCCTCCCCTCGCGGGAGGGGGATAGGGGGAGGGGGTTTTCAACGCCAGAGCCGGCCAGAAACTTAGTGATCTGGCCCCGGCGGCGAAACCTGTCCTTTGCCCATTCGCGCGCGGACGCGCGCAGACCCCTCCCCCTGCCCCCCTCCCGCAAGGGGAGGGGGGACAAGAAAGGAGCGGGGTAGCTCCATTCTGAAAAGGTCCCGCTTGCGGGAGAGGCAACGCGAAAACCATTCGGCGCAGCATGCTCAGGGCAGGGCCACCGCGCCGCTCGACACCACGGCCAGCTTCCAGCCGTCGACCTGGGTGCCCTCGACATCCAGGTGGCCGACCAGGAATTTCAGCCGCTCCGGGTCGTCGCCGGTCGCCGTGCACATCCGGTCCTGCAGGTAGAAGGGCGGCTGTGCCTGGTAGTAGAGCGTGGCCTTGACCGTGACCGGGCGGCTGCCCGCCGGCAGGTCGGACAGCGGCAGGTCGTAGACCAGGCTGTCGCCGCCGCCGCTGACATAGTCGGGATCGTCGCCGACGCCGGTGGAGCCGGCCTCCTCCGCCAGCTCCTCGCCGGCGCCCAGGGCCTTGGCGATCTCGGTGCGGTCGGCCAGCGGCAGAGTGCCCTGCGGCAGGATACGGTTGTCCTTCACCGTGGTGCAGATCGACAGGAAGCTGGTGGTCAGCATGCCCTGCGGGGCCTTGCCGGGGCCGCACATCGCGGCGATGGCGTTCGGCGGCGGGGTCGACACCAGTTCCTGGTAGATCTGGGCCTGGTCCTGCCGGCTGATCGTCTGGAAATGCGGCTGCATCAGCCGCGCCTCCGGCCGGATGCGGGACTTGCAGTCGTCGGTCCACCAGTATTCGCCGTCCAGTGGCGTGCCGGCCTGGTCGACCAGCGCGCCCGCCGCGTTGGTGCGGCCGGAGGCCCAGAGCGTGTCGCCGTTGCCGTCCAGCACCTGGAACTCGACGAAGGCGCGGCGGAAGCCGACGCCGGAGGGCAGCTTGTGCCCGGTCCTGCTGCGCACGGTCACGGTCGCCTGCAGCCGGCCGCCGGCGGTCGACACCTTGCCGACGCTGACATCCGCGGTCTGGCTGGCGGCAAAGTCGAGCATCGCCTGCTCGGTCCGTACCAGCGGGGCGACGCCGCGGGTCAGCATCGGGTCCGCGGCGGGGATGCCGAGCACGTCGGGGAATTGCTGCGCGATCTTGATCAGGAAGACGTTCAGCCCGACCAGCGTGTGGGCGGCGAAGCCGTCGCGCACCGGCAGGTCGATATCCTCCGGCCCGAGGTTGTTCTCGGCCTCCGGGAAGTTGCTGTATTCCTGGATGCTGGCGATTTTGCTGCGCATCGGCTTGCCGTCCGCCGTCTTCGACGGCATGTGGCAGTCCTGGCAGGACTGGGCCAGGCTGCCGGGGCCGAGCGGCAGCGGCCCATCGGGCGTGGCGCCGGTGCGGTAGGCGCTGAACGCCCATTCCGGATAGGTCGTCTGCTCGTAGATATGGGTGATGATCGCCGGGCCCTGCGTGGCCGCCTGGGCCGGCGCCGTCGTCTGGAAGGCGGGCTGGACCGCCGGCTGCAGCACCGGCAGGTGCACGGTGTGGCAGCTGCCGCAGACCTCGGAGCTGGTGATCGCCGCGTTGTGCTCCGGCGTGATGCCGAGCGCGTTCTGCATCGGCTTGACCTGCGGCTTCTCGAACGGGCCGATCAGCTTGTCGGGCGCGCCGACGAGGAAGCTGCCGGTGAAGGTGCGGGCGAAGCCGGTGTTGTCCGGGTTCAGGAAGTCCTGCCGCTTGGCGATGCAGGCGTTCTCCGGCGCGTCGGCGACGCCCGCGGCGGCCTGGCCGAGCGCCATGCGGTGGCAGGACGTGCAGGAGATGCCGTCGCGGGCGAGCGCGCCGTATTTCGCCAGCGCCGCGGTGGGGTTGCCGTCCGGCCAGGGCACCGCGTTCACCATCTCGCGGGTGAAGTCGAGGCATTTGCCGGAATCGGCGAAGGTGTCGATGTGGAACTGCCGCTGGCCCTGGATGCCGTGGCAGCCGAGGCAGGTGTCCTGGACGATCTGCTTCGCATCGGGATGGAAGCTCTGGGTCTCGCTGGCCAGCTGGGCGAAGAAGAACGGGTCGCGCCCGGCCAGCCCCATCGGCGAGCTGCGCCAAGTGGCGTAGGGCGACAGGTTGATCAGGGTGTCGCCATGCGGGTTCGGCACCGTCATGTCGAATTGCAGCCCGGTGCTGCCGGCGTCGTGGCAGCCCAGACACTGGGTCGAGGAGACGAACTGGTCCGCCGCGCGCGGGCCGCCGGCGGCGACCCAGGTGTTGTCGTAGCTGGCCGACGGCATCATCGGCACCGAATCCCAGCCCGGCATCTTCAGCAGATAGGCGCGCAGCGCCTGGTCGACCGCCTGGTCGGCCTGGTACAGCGGCTCGCCCAGCCGGGTCACGTCGTCGGGTGGCAGGGTGACGGCGCGGTGATGGTCCGGCGGCGTCGGCGGCGAGAACCAGGACTGGCTGAGATAGACCAGCGGCCGCCCCGGCTCGCCCTCCATGTTGCGCGGCGAGGCGAAGGTCAGGTTGTCCTTGGCCGAGGCGTGGCAGTTCATGCAGTACTGGGCGAAGCCCATGTTGCCGATGCCGTTGTTCGGGCTCGCCGGCCAGTCGGGCGACCAGCCGCCATTCGGCCCGAAGCCGTACCAGCCCCAGAACCAGCCGTCATGCGAGGCCTTGCTGTCGCGGATCATCACCGCGGCGCCGGAGGTCGGGTACAGCTTCACCGGATCGACATCGGCGCAGGCGGCGGCCGGATACGGGAACATCTCCTTGACCATGATCGCCCCGTCCGGCACCGGGGGCGGCGGGTTCGCCCCCGCGGTCTCGCCGGAGCGGTGGGCGACCAGCCAGTCGGCCATGTCGGGCGAGTACCAGATCACCACCGGGGTGTGGGTGCCGAAGCCTTTGCCCTGCCAGGCGCCGTCCGCCAGAGTCGCGGTGAAGGGGCCGGCGTCGCGGACATGCTTGTCGCGGCGCCAGCCGGAGGCGGCGTCGCGGTGGCAATAATTGCCGAAGAACTGGTTGAGCTTGGCCTCGTACTGGTCGAGCGGCAGGGCCGAGGGGTGGCGCACGGCGTCGATCAGGCTCTTGCACAGATCCGGGTCGGTCGGCAGCAGCGGCTGGGCCTGTTCTGCGGTGCAGCGGCCCGGGTCGGCGAAGGCCGGCGCGGTGAGGAGAAGGAGGGCCAGCAGGAGACCCGCCCGTCGCGCCGCCCCGCGGAGCCGCGCCATCGGGCTCCGGCCGCTCGAATCCATTGCTTGCTGCATGACGCCCCCCGGCGGCTTGCCAATTCCTCGACGCAAATAGAAAGGCGGCCGATGTGCCGGCCGAATTCAGCAATTCCTAAAACAGGATCAGCCTATCACCCGAGATCGGTGAGATCGAATTGCTTAATTCGCGAATAATTTTTTCTAAATGCAACCAGAACGAGATCTTACCCCGCTAGAGGCCGTCATGGCGAGGCGCGCAGCGCCGTGGCCATCCATGGCCGGTGCGAGCGGCCTCTGGATGGCCACGCCCCTACGGGGCTCGCCATGACGGGTTTGTATTCCGGCGGTCTCGAATAACAGGCCGCAGACCGGAGCAGCCCCCCGGCAACCGGTGCCGGGAGGCCTGCCGCCGGAGTCAGGCGATGTCGAACCGGTCGAGGTTCATCACCTTGGTCCAGGCCGCGGCGAAGTTCTTGGCGAACTGCGCCTGGCCGTCGGAGCTGCCATAGACCTCGGCCAGCGCCCGCAGCTGCGAGTGCGAGCCGAAGATCAGGTCCGCGCGGGTGGCGGTCCAACGGGCCTCTTCCGTCTTCCGGTCCCGGCCCACGAACACGCCATGCGCATCCGGCGACGGCTGCCACTGCGTGCCCATATCGAGCAGGTTGACGAAGAAGTCGTTGCTCAGCACGCCCGGCCGCTGGGTGAGGACGCCATGCTTGGAGTCCCCGGCATTGGCGCCCAGCACGCGCAGGCCGCCGACCAGGGCCGTCAGCTCGGGCGCGGTCAGCGTCAGCAGCTGCGCCCGGTCGACCAGCAGCTCCTCGGGCGGCAGCGGGTGCGTGCCGCCGCCGAGATAGTTGCGGAACCCGTCGGCCTTCGGCTCGAGCGGCGCGAAGGAGTCGACATCGGTGTGGTCCTGGGTCGCGTCGGTGCGGCCCGGGGTGAAGGCCACCTGGACGTCCTGCCCGGCATCCTTCGCCGCCTTCTCGACCGCCGCGCCGCCGGCGAGGACGATCAGGTCGGCCAGCGAGATCTTCTTGCCGCCGGCCGCCGAGGCGTTGAACTCCTTCTGGATCGCCTCGAGCCTGGCCAGCACCGCCGCCAGCTGCGCCGGCTGGTTCACCGCCCAGTCCTTCTGCGGCGCCAGGCGGATGCGCGCGCCGTTGGCGCCGCCCCGCTTGTCGGAGCCGCGGAAGGTCGAGGCCGAGGCCCAGGCGGTGGCGACCAGCTGCGGCACGGTGAGGCCGGAGGCGAGGACCTTGGCCTTCAGCGCCGCGACGTCCGCCGCGTCGACCAGCGGGTGGTCGACCGCGGGCACCGGATCCTGCCAGGGCAGGATCTCCTGCGGCACCAGCTTGCCGAGATACCGGGCGCGCGGGCCCATGTCGCGATGGGTCAGCTTGAACCAGGCGCGGGCGAAGGCGTCGGCGAACTGCTCCGGATGCTCGTAGAAGCGCCGCGAGATCTTCTCATAGGCCGGGTCGAAGCGCAGCGACAGGTCGGTGGTCAGCATGCCCGGGGCGTGCCGCTTCGACGGGTCGTGCGCGTCCGGCACCTGGCCGGCGCCGGCGCCGTTCTTCGGCGTCCACTGATGGGCGCCGGCCGGGCTTTTGGTCAGCTCCCATTCATATTCGAACAGGTTCCGGAAGAACTCGTGGCTCCACTTCGTCGGCGTCGAGGTCCAGGTCACCTCCAGGCCGCTGGTGATGGCGTCGCCGGCGAAGCCAGTGCCATGGCTGCTCATCCAGCCCAGGCCCTGGTTGACGATGTCGGAGCCTTCCGGCTCCTTGCCGACCTTGGCGGCGTCGCCGGCGCCATGGGTCTTGCCGAAGCTGTGGCCGCCGGCGATCAGGGCCACCGTCTCCTCGTCATTCATCGCCATCCGGGCGAAGGTCTCGCGGATGTCGCGGGCCGCGGCCACCGGGTCCGGGTTGCCGTTCGGGCCTTCCGGATTGACGTAGATCAGGCCCATCTGCACGGCGCCGAGATGGCCCTGCAACTCGCGGTCGCCGCTGTAGCGCTCATCGCCCAGCCACTTGCCCTCGGGGCCCCAGAAGATGTCCTGGTCGGGCTCCCAGGTGTCCGGGCGGCCGCCGGCGAAGCCGAAGGTCTTGAAGCCCATCGATTCGAGCGCGACGTTGCCGGTCAGGATCAGCAGGTCGGCCCAGGACAGCTTGCGGCCGTATTTCTGCTTGATCGGCCACAGCAGGCGGCGGGCCTTGTCGAGATTGCCGTTGTCCGGCCAGCTGTTCAGCGGCGCGAAGCGCTGCTGGCCCCGACCGCCGCCGCCCCGGCCGTCGCCGATGCGGTAGGTGCCGGCGCTGTGCCAGGCCATGCGGATGAACAGGCCGCCATAATGGCCGAAATCGGCCGGCCACCACTCCTGCGAATCGGTCATCACGGCCCGCAGGTCCTTGATCACCGCATCCAGGTCGAGAGTCTTGAATTCCTTGGCGTAATCGAACGACTCGCCCATCGGGTCGGAGAGGGCGGAGTGCAGGTGGAGCACCGAAAGGTTCAGCTGGTCCGGCCACCAGTCGCGGTTGCTGTGACCGCGGTTGCCGCCGGTGACGGGGCACTTGCCTTCGCTGGCCATGTTCCCTCCGTTCGCGCTGCTCAGTTTTGAGTCGTTCTAAACTAGAACGATCCCCGGCCGGAGTCACCAGCCCTTCCAGCGCGGCGATCGATCGCAGGAAGGGCGGGGGCGCGATGGACATCCGGCCGCCGCGGCCCCATCTCATCCCCCGCCGCAACCGCCCGGGATCCGCCTTGGACCGCGCCGCCGAACTGGACCGCCTGGACCGCCTCGCCACCCTGCTGGATTCGCGCTGGCGCCTGCCGCTGCTGGGCTGGCGCTTCGGCCTGGATTCGGTGATCGGGCTGGTGCCGGGGCTGGGCGACGCGGCCGGCGGGCTGCTCTCCGCCTGGCTAATCCTGCGGGCCCGGCGCCTCGGCGCGCCGAACCGGGTGCTGGCGCTGATGGCCGGCAATGTCGTGCTCGACGTCGCCCTCGGCACCGTGCCGGTGCTGGGCGACGTCCTGGATGTCGGGCTCAAGGCCAACCGCCGCAACGCCCGGCTGCTGCGGCGGCATTTCGAGCGGCAGGGCGCCGGGGCGTGACGCCTCAGCCCACTGGCTGCGCGAGGGGGAACTGCCAGGTGCCGTCGAGGATCTCGGCCTTCGGGCGGAACAGGCGCACGGTGTAGTTCCAGCCCGGCGTGACCGGCAGGCAGTTCGCCACGGTGCCGTCGTCGCAGCCGCCGAACTGGATGGTGACCGTGCCGTCCGGCCCCGCCTTCGCCGTCAGGCTGTTGACCGCATAGGCGTTCGCCGAGTTCGGCTGCAGATAGCCGGCGCTGTTGTAGACGGTGAGCGACCAGAAGCCGTCGACCGGCACCGGCCCGACCGTCAGCCGGTAGACGGTGGAGCCGTCGTTCCGGGCCGGGGTGATCGGCAGGTACAGCCCGTCCTTCTCCGGATTGCCGCCCCACAGCAGGGCGGTGCCGATCAGGTGCCGCACCGGGTCGACCTGGTCCGGGCCGGCGCCGAACATCCGGCGCGTGTCGGCCACGGTGGTGCCGAGTTGCTGCAGCGCCGCCCGGATGGTGCCGAGGCTGGCCGGGTCCCAGTCCGGCACCTCGAAGCGGCCGGCATGGTCCTGGGCCAGCGTCACCTTGTCCTGCAGCGCATGGACTTGGGCGACATCCTCCGGGCTGGCGAAATCGACCAGGAAGCGGACCACGACGATGGCGTAGCGCGTGCCCACCGCCTCCCGCGTCAGGATGTGGCTGCCGGCATCGTAGAAGGTGGCCCGGGTGTACTGGTCCTCGTTGACCACCTGCATCCCCACGTAGCGCGCGCCGGCATCCGGCAGCGTGACGGTCGCCGGCCCGGCATCGAGGTCGAGGATGGCGAAGGAATACAGCGTGTCGCGGTTGCCGCGGACGATGCCCTGCTGCACCGGGGGCGACAGCTCGCGGCCATGCCTGAAGCGGCCGAAGCCGCCGGCCTTCACCACCCCGGCGAAGTAGACGTCGGTCTGGGCGCGGTCATAGGTCTCGACCGTGACCGGCATTGCCGTCTGCGCCGAAGCGGCGGCGCTCGCCATCAACAGGGACATGGCCGCGAGGATCCTTCTGCTGGTCTTGGTCATGATGCCTTCCGGGTGACGCGGGGGTCCTTCCACGCACAGGAGATGAACCAGCCGGATCTGGAAATGAACCGGCGCCGATGACCATCGGCCTCTCATATATGATAGGCTGGCCGCATGGATCTGAACGCCGCCCGCATGTTCGTCGCCGTCGTCCAGGCCGGCAGCCTGTCGGCCGCGGCGGCCCGGCTGGGCGTCCCGCTGCCGACGCTGAGCCGCCGCATCCGCGAGCTGGAGCGGCAACTGAGGGTGCAGCTGCTGGAGCGGTCGACCCGCGGCACCAGGCTGACCGATGCCGGGGCCCGCCTCTACGAGCATGCCGGCCGCGGCATCGAGGCGCTGCTGAAGGCCGAG
The DNA here is from genome assembly GCF_002195995.1 of Inquilinus limosus. Taxonomy (GTDB): domain Bacteria; phylum Pseudomonadota; class Alphaproteobacteria; order DSM-16000; family Inquilinaceae; genus Inquilinus; species Inquilinus limosus_C. Next base: position 11,774 of record NZ_NHON01000069.1, on the reverse strand, counting down.
CAGGCGGTGGCCAGCGACCAGGCCCGGCTGAAGGGCCGGCTGCGCCTGTCCCTGCCGCAGACCTTCGAGCCGTGGTGGGAGCTGCTGTCCGCCTTCCAGCGCCGCTATCCGGACATCGAGGTCTTCGTCTATTCGACCGAGCGGCGCATGGATTTGGTGGAGGACGGCATCGACGTCGCCCTGCGCGTCGGCGCCATCGTGCATGAGGCGATGGTGGCCCGGCCGGTCCTGGCCTTCCGCAACGTGCTGGTCGCCGCCCCGGCGCTGATCGAGCGGCTGGGAGCGCCCGCCGATCCCGAGGCGCTGCGGCGCCTGCCCTGCGCGGTATGGTCGACCCGGATCGACGCCCTGGTGCGGTGGGACCTGGGCGGCCAGGTGGTGACGCCCCGGGCGGTGCTGACCGCCAACGACTATCACCAGCTGTGCCACCGCGCCCTGGCCGGCGACGTGGTGACCGAGCTGCCGCCCTTCTTGGCCGCCGCCCCGATCCGCGACGGCCGGCTGGTGCCGCTGCTGCCAGGCCACCCGCTGCCGGAATGGGCGCTGCGCCTGGTCTATCCGCCGCACCGCCACCCGTCGCGGATCGTCCGGACCTATCTCGACTTCTGCCAGTCCTGGCTGCCGAACGTGGCCCGGGCGTGCCGGATCGACACCGTCAGCTGAACGGGCCGTCCTCGGCAAACACCAGCCCGGCGAAGCGTTCGCCGATGCGGGCATGGGCCGCGGCGTCGGGATGGAGGTCGTCGGGCAGCGGCAACTCATCATGGTCAGCCGGGCCGTACAGGTCCCGCCCGTCGAGATAGTGCAGGTTCGGATCCTGTGGCGCGCGCTGCGCCACGATCCGGGCCAGCTCCTCCCGGATCACCGCCAGGGTCAGCCTGCCCTCGCCGCTGTCCGCCGGATCGCCGGCCGCCCGGAACCGGACAATCCCAGCGCTCAGCGCCGCGAAGTCGAACGCGGTCGGCCCGGGCGTGTCCTCATGGATCGGGCACAGGATCGGCGACACCACCAGCAGCGGGGTCTCGGGGTGGCCGTCGCGGATGGTGTCGAGGAAGCCGTGGACCGCCGGGCCGAACGCCCGCAGCCGCATCAGGTCGGCATTGACCAGGTTGATGCCGAGCTTGAGGCTGACCAGGTCGGCCGGCAGGTCCCGCATGGCGCGGGCGGTGAACGGATCGAGCATCGCGCTGCCGCCCAGCCCGAGATTGACCAGCTCGACCCCGCCGCGGGCGGCGGCGACCGCCGGCCAGGTGCCGGTCGGGCTGGCGGCGTCGGAGCCGTGGCTGATCGAGCTGCCATGGTGCAGCCAGACCCGGCGGCCGTGAGCAGCGGCCGGCTCGACCGGGGCGTCGGTGCGCAGCGCGACCAGCTCCGTCGCCTCATTGTGCGGCAGCCAGATCTCGACGGCCTTGTCGCGGTCCGGCAGGCCGGCGAAGCGCACCGTGCCGGCCGGGCCGGATTCGGTCGTGATCGAGCCGGCGGCCATGTCGATGCGGAGGATGTTGCCCCCGGTCACGCCGGACTGGCCGGCCAGGACGCCGTCGACCAGCAGGTCGTACACGCCGTCGGGCCGGGGCGGCGCCCCGACATAGACCCGCCGGGTGCGCAGCGTGTCGAGCTCGATCGCGGTGGCCCGGCTGCGGAACACCAGGCGCACGCCGGAGGGCTGGGCCTCGACCATCGCCAGCTGCGGGTCGGCGCATTGCGCCCGGGCCCGGGCCGGCAGCCGGTGCGGCAGCAGGCCCCGGCCGGTGGGTTCCAGCTCCACCGCGCCGCGCAGCAATTCGGCGGTGATCGGCGTGGCGATCCAGTCTCGGGTCATGGCGATCTAACCTTCAGGGGATGAGCCAGCCGGCCTCCAGGGCGCCACCGGTCCAGTCGAACAGGGCACGGCGGTCGGCGCCGGGGACCAGGCGCACCCAGTCGATGCGGTCGACCGTCAGCACGATCACCGCGAAGTTCTCCCGCCCCTCCTCCGTCCCCGCGCGCGACGGCGGCGGCAGGGCCGGGTCGTCGATCGGGGTGCCGGGCGGCCCCGGCATGCGATAGGCGGCGCGGATCGGGCCCGGCGTCGCCGCCCAGGTGGCATCGAGGGCCGGCCCCGGCGGCAGCAGCCCGGCCCGGCCCTCGACCCGGATCTGCACCTCGTCCGCCGCCTCGTACAGCAGCAGCGCCACGGCGGGGTCGGCCCGGATCTCCGCCACCTTGGCCGAGCGGCGGTCGGTGTGGATCTCCAGCCGCCGCGCCGCCGGATCGGCCGAGCGCAGCACCACCGTGCGCAGCGCCGGCCCGCCCCGCGTGTTCAGGCTGGCCAGCGCGACCCGGCCGCTGGTGCGGCGGCGCTCGCCGGTGGCCCGGCCGAGCCGACCCCAGGCATCGGCCAGCACCGCGGCCAGGTCGTCGCCTCCCTCCGCCGTCATTGGGAGGAGGCGAAGCCGACGAAGCAATCCAGGGGCCGGTTCGCATTGGCCCCTGGATTGCCTCGCTGCGCTCGCAATGACGGAGAGGGGAGCGTCGTCCGGACGGTGCTGGCCGCCATCAGCGATAGGTCACCGACAGCTCGCCGACGCCGTCGACATGGCCTTCCAGCCGGTCGCCGGGCTTGACCGGGCCGACGCCGTCCGGCGTGCCGGTCATGATCAGGTCGCCGGGGCGCAGCGCCACCAGGCGCGACAGATGGGCGATGATCTCCGGCACCGGCCAGATCTGGTCGGCCAGGTCGCCGACCTGCCGGTCCTCGCCATTGATCTTCAGCCAGATCGCGCCCTGGGATGGGTGGCCGATCTCGGCGGCGGGCCGCAGGGCCGACAGCGGCGCCGACTGGTCGAAGGACTTGGCCATGGTCCAGGGCCGGGCCAGCTTCTTCGCCTCGGCCTGGATGTCGCGGCGGGTCATGTCGAGCCCGACGCCGTAGCCCCAGACATGGCCCAGCGCCCGGTCGGCGGCGATGTCGGTGCCGCCGGCGCCGATCGCCACCACCAGCTCGATCTCGTGATGCAGGTCCTTGGTCGCCGCGGGATAGGCGATGGTGCTGCCGCTGGGCACCACGGCATCGGCCCATTTGGCGAAGAAGAAGGGCGGCTCCCGGTCCGGGTCGTGGCCCATCTCGCGGGCATGGGCGGCGTAGTTGCGGCCGACGCAGAAGATGCGGCCCACGGGGAAGGTGGCGTCGCTGCCCAGCACTGGGACGAGGGTCTGCGGCGGCGGCGTGATCACGGTCGGCATCGGGACAATCCTTCACGGGCGATGGTCGGGCCGAAGCTGCGCGGCGGCGCCCGGCCTGTCAAACCGGAATCGGGCCGCCGCCCAGCCCGCGCGACGATTTCCGCCGCTGCCATATCCGGCCCGCAGGCCCGCCATATCGGCCGCATATCGCGGTCCCGCCCACGGCCGCTATGATGCCGGCGAAGCGGACCAAGGATCGAGACCGGATGCCCACCATCGCCGCAGCCGCCGCCCGGGCGGCCCAGTTGCTGACCCTGCGGCAGCAGACCATCGCCGTCGCAGAATCCTCGACCGGCGGCCTGGTCTCGGCCGCGCTGCTGGCCGTGCCGGGGGCTAGCGCCTATTTCCTCGGCGGGGCGGTGGTCTACACGGCCGCGGCGCGCCGGGCGCTGCTGGCGATCGGCGAGGCCGAGATAGCCGGCCTGCGCCCGTCGACCGAGCCCTATGCGGCGCTGCTGGCGCGGACGGTGCGCGACCGCTTCCAGGCGGATTGGGGCATCGCCGAGACCGGGGCGGCCGGGCCGGCCGGCAACCGCTACGGCGATCCGGCCGGGCACAGCTGCGTCGCCCTGTGCGGCCCGCGGGCGGTGACGGCGACGCTGGCCACCGGCAGCGCCGACCGCGCCGCCAACATGGACGCCTTCGCCCTGGCGCTCCTCCGCCTGCTCGTGGACAGGCTGGAGGCCGCCGGGGACGCGGGCGGGCAACCGTGACCACGATCCTCGCCTTCGTCATCGCCGCCGTTGCCGAGATCGCCGGCTGCTTCGCCTTCTGGGCCTGGCTGCGGCTGGGCGGCAGCCCGTGGTGGGCGCTGCCCGGCACCGCCAGCCTGATCGTCTTCGCCCTGGCCCTGACCCGGGTGGACTCCGATTTCGCCGGCCGCGCCTATGCCGCCTATGGCGGGATCTACATCGCCGCCTCGCTGGTCTGGCTGTGGGCGGTGGAGGGCAGCCGGCCCGACCGCTTCGACCTGGCCGGCGCCGCGCTGTGCCTCGCCGGCGCCGGGGTGATCCTGTTCGGCCGGCGCCTCGCCGCGTGACCGTCCCGCTTCCGCCACGATCCCGCCCGGTTTGCGCGGAGATGATGTCCGCCAGTTGAGGACGGATGTCCTTGCCATCCCGTTCTGCCTCGTGTCCAAGGTTGCCATGACCATGAGATCCCTGCTGCTCGCCGCGGCCGCCCTCCTCGCCCTCTCCGGCCCCGCCTTGGCGCTCGACTGCGGCAAGGCGTCGACCAAGCTCGAGCGCGCGATCTGCGGCGACAAGCGGCTGAAGGCGGCCGACGCGGCCATGGGCCAGGCCTATGCCCAGATCCTGAAGGCCGCGGCGGACGACGCCGGGATCCACGACATGCTGGTCGCCAGCCAGCGCCGCTGGCTGGCCGCGCGGGACGAAGCCCTGGCCGATCCCGCGGGCTGGCCGGAGGATGTCGACCGCGATCCCGCCACCTGGCGCGACAGGATCCTGACCGCGATGCGCGACCGCGCCAACGATCTGAAGCAGCGGTCCGACACCGATCCGCAGCAATTCGCGCTGATCGCGACGGCGCGGGAGCAGCAGCGCTTCCTGGCGCAGTTCACCGGCGGCCCGTTCGCCGGCTTCGCCACACGCTGCGAGTTCTTCCCGACCCATGCCGGCTCCTGGGCGGATTATTACGCCTGTTATGCCACCCGCCATTACCAGAACGGCAACCGGGTCTGCAGCGTCGACGAGGACTGGGCGACTTACCGCACCTACGAGACCCGGTCGATCGCCGAGGTCGTCGACGGCAAGCTGAAGCCGGTCGCCACCTGCGGGACCGAGGGGCAGGCTGGCTATACCCTCTGCCCAGGCGGCGACACTCTCGGCGACGAAGCCGGGCGGTGGGACCTGCAGCCGAAGACCGAGGACACGCGGTTGCCGTCCGGGCCGCCATCCCTGCCCAAGCTCGACGCCGAGGCGGCGGGCACGCTGGACGACGCCCCCTGGCTGCGCGCCTGCCTGACCGACCCTGGCTACCCGACGGCCGACCCGGCCAGCGACGGCACCACGAAAAAGCCATGACGGCCGCGACGGTATGATGGGGATCGGGGGGATCCATGCCATCGCTCTACGACATCAAGCCGAAATTCCAGGCGCTGCTGCGCCCCACCGCCGCGCGGCTGGCGCAGCGGGGGATCAGCGCCAACGCCGTGACCCTGGCCGCCGCCGGCCTGTCGGTGCTGCTGGGCCTGGTGGCGGCCGCCACCGGCTGGTCCTGGCTGCTGCTGCTGTACCCGCCCTTTCTGCTGCTGCGCATGGCCCTGAACGCCATCGACGGCATGCTGGCCCGCGAGTTCTTCCGGCCGACGCCGCTGGGCGCCCTCTTGAACGAGGTCGGCGACATGGTGTCGGACGCGGCTTTGTACCTGCCGCTGGCGCTGCTGCTGCCGGCGCCGCCCTGGCTGGTGGTGCTGATCGTGCTGCTGGCGGTGATCGGCGAGGCCGCGGGCATCGCCGCCCGCACCATCGGCGCCGGCCGGCGCTATGACGGGCCCTTCGGCAAGTCCGACCGGGCGCTGGCCTTCTCCATCCTCGCCGTCGCCGCCTTCTTCCAGGTGCTAGCCCCGGCGCTGTGGATGCCGCTGGTGCTGGGGGCGCTGCTGCTGCTCGCCCTCCTGACCATCCTCAACCGTGTCCGCGCGGCCCTGGCGGAGATCGGCGCATGATCGCGGGGCTGCATCTGGACCCCACCGTCGCCTGGGCGCTGGCCGCGCTGGTCGCCGTGCTGGTCGTCGCCGAAGCCGCCGTCCTGTATCTCCGCCGCAGCAAGCCGGAGAAGGACTGGACCGAGCTGAGGCTGCGCATCCGGTCCTGGTGGGTGATCGTGATCGCCGGCGGCATCGCCCTGGTGCTGAACCCGATCGCGGTGCTGGTGGTGCTGGCGGTGGTCAGCTACCTGGCGCTGAAGGAATACCTGTCGGTGGTGCCGACAAGGCGGGCCGACCGGGCGGTGCTGCTGGTCGCCTACCTGGCGATCCCGACGCAATGGTGGTGGATCGCTGAGGAGCAGTACGGCTTCTTCATCATCTGGGTGCCGGTCTACCTGTTCATGGTGGTGCCGGCGATGATGGTGCTGCGCGGCGAGGTCACCGGCTTCCTGCGCGCTTTGGGCACGCTGCATTGGGGCCTGATGCTGTGCGTCTTCGCCATCGGCCACGTCGCCTATCTGTTCGTGCTGCCGGAGGACGGGGCGCCCGGGCCGGGCGGCGCCGGGCTGCTTCTGCTGCTGCTGATCCTGACCCAGGGCAACGACGTGGCGCAGTATGTCTGGGGCCGGATCTTCGGCCGGCACAAGATCGCGCCCTCGGTCAGCCCGAACAAGACGGTGGAGGGCTTCGTCGGCGGGCTGGTCACCACCACCATCGTCGCCGGGCTGATCGGGCCGCTGCTGGCGCCGCTGTCGCTGCACATGGCGCTGGCGGCCGGGGCGCTGATGGCGGTCAGCGGCTTCTTCGGCGACCTCACCGTCTCCGCGGTCAAGCGCGACATCGGCATCAAGGACACCGGCACGCTGATCCCCGGCCATGGCGGCGTGCTGGACCGGATCGACAGCCTGATCTTCGCCGCGCCGCTGTTCTTCCACTTCATGCGCTATTTCTACTACTGAGGGCCGGCCGACGATGTGGCGCCTGCTGTTCCACTGGCTGGTGACCAAGCCCGCGATGCTGCTGTTCGTGGGGCTGCATGTGCGCAACCCGGAGCGGCTGCCGATGACCGGGCCGGCGATCATCGTCGCCAACCACAACAGCCATGCCGACACGGTGGCCCTGACCTCGCTGTTCCCCAGCCGGATCCTGCACAAGGTGCGGCCGGTGGCGGCGGCCGACTATTTCATGAGCAGCAAGGCCATGGCCTGGTTCTCGACCAACTGCATGGGCATCCTGCCCTTCGACCGCCATGCGCGGGAGCGTGGCGAGGACCCGCTGACCGGCTGCGTCGAGGCGCTGGACCGCGGCTGCATCCTGATCCTGTTCCCCGAGGGGTCGCGCGGCGAGCCGGAGCGGCTGCAGCGCTTCAAGAAGGGCATCTGCCATCTGGCCAAGCGCCGGCCGGACGTGCCGATCGTGCCGGTCTATCTGCACGGGCTGGGCAAGGTGCTGCCGCGCGGCGCCTTCCTGCCGGTGCCGTTCTTCTGCGACGCCTTCGTCGGCCCGCCTTTGGCCGAGCGGCCGGAGGACACCGACGCCTTCGTCGAGGGGCTGGAGGCGGCGATGGCGAAGCTGGTCGAGGGCACGAGGTTCCCGGAATGGGATTGAGGGGGATGGCGAGGTGACGGGCCTTTCATTCTCAACCGTCATGGCGAGCCCCGAAGGGGCGTGGCCATCCAGGGCCGCTCGCACCGGCCCCTGGATGGCCACGGCGCTGCGCGCCTCGCCATGACGGTTCAGGGCATCGGGCAGCCGGCATGAGGGACCGCGCCCTGACCCTCCTCGCCTTCCTGTGGGGCGTGGCCGAGGCCAGCCTGTTCTTCGTGGTGCCGGACGTGCCGGTGTCGCTGATCGCGTTGGCGCGGGGCGGCCGGGCCGGGCTGCGCGCCGCGGTCGCCGCCGCGGCCGGGGCGATGGTCGGCGGCACCGCGCTGGCGGTCTTCGCCAGCCACGCGCCGCAGGCCGCCATCGCCCTGGTCGACGCGGTGCCGGCGATCTCGCCCGCCATGATCGCCCGGCTGCAGGGCATGATGGCCGGCACCGATTCCGCCGCCGGCCTGGCCGGGGTGCTGATCCTGGCGAGCCTGAGCGGCATTCCCTACAAGATCGCCGCCGCCAGCGCGCCCGGGCTGGGCATCCCGGTGTGGGAGCTGGCGCTGCTGACCCCGCTGGTGCGGCTGCCGCGTTTCGTCGCATTGGCCGGCGCCGGGGCGCTGCTGCACCGGCTGACGCCCGCGATGCCCGGCTGGATGCAGCCGCTGCGGGTGCGGCTGCTGCTCGCGGCGCTGGGCTGGTCTGCGTTCTACGTCAACTACTGGATGCAGGTCGGGGGCTGACGCCGGGCCCTCGCCGCCCTATGTCTGGGACAATACCTCTGACATAATGGAGACGGCAGCCGCGGGTTGGCTCAGCCGGCCCGCCGGGAGAAAGTCATGGACCTGTCGCGCACCGAAGGCCGCGCGAAGAGCGCCGCAGTTTCGAAGGACCCGTCCGACCTGCAGTCGCTGCTGACCGTGGGCGGCATCTCCGCCACCGGGCTGGGCGCCAGCTTCGTGGCCCTGTTCGGCCCGCCGGGCAGCGACCTGTCGGTGGCCCTGACCATCATCACCGTGGCCGGCGGCCTGGCCGCGGTCGCCGCGGGCTTCGCCATCGCCGCCTTCGCGGCGAAGCGCTGAGGAGCCGGCGCCGCCCCCTCACCCTCCCGTCGCTTCGCGCCGGGCCCCTCCCTCTCCCCGAGGAGAGGGAAAGGGACGCAGCGCCTTCTTTACCTCTCCCTGGGGAGAGGTCGAAATCGCGACGCGATTTCGGGTGAGGGGGCGGCTCCGGCCGATCCGTTCAATGCTGATTTCAGCCCACCCGGCGCGCCGGGGTGTCCGGCAGGATGCCGCGCTGGAACATGACGCCGAGACGCAGGCTCTCGGCGATCTTCTCCGCCCGCTCGATGAAGCGCGCCGCCGCCCGCGGCGGGCAGACCTCCTGCGCCGTGGCGCGGAACAGTCCCAGCCAGACGGCGAAATGCTCCGGCCGCAGCGCCGCGACGCCGGCATGGGCCTGCATCGGCCGGCCCTGGTAGCGGGCGCTGCGCAGCATCACCGACGACCAGAAATCGCACATCTTGGCGAGGTGCGGGCCCCAATTGTCGCCGATCACCCCGGCGAAGATGGGCCCCAGCACCGCGTCGGCGCGCACGCGGCCGTAGAAGGTGTGGACGAGGGTCCGGATCATCGCCTCGTCGACCGGCTCGATGGGATCGGCATCCGTCATATCCATGACGATATATGGCCATATCGGAGACCGGCCGCACCAGCGCCGATCGCCGCAGGGCTGGGTTTCCCGGTGCGGATAGGCAGGTGCCCCCTCACCCGGAAATCCTGCGGATTTCCGACCTCTCCCAAGGAGAGGTGAAAGGCCCCGGCTCCGATCCCCTCTCCTCGGGGAGAGGGAGGGGCCCGGCCGAAGGCCGGGAGGGTGAGGGGGCGAGCCGTCCTCACCGCATGTAATGCAGCCGGGTGAAGCGGCCGCGGAAGGCCGTCACGTCCGGCGCCACCGACTCCGGCTCGGCATTGCCGACGAGCACCCGGGCCAGCAGCTGCGCCAGCTCCGGCATCTCGGCCGGGCCCATGCCCCAGCGCACGATCTCGGGCGTGCCCAGGCGTAGCCCGTTCAGGTCGCCCGCTACCGCCTCGACCGGCAGGCCGATGCCGCAGGCCAGCAGATTGGCCCGGCGCAGCCGCTTCGACGCCGCCTGGCCGCCGCCCCAGCGCGCCGCCTCCAGCGCGAACTGGTGCGAGGTCGTGGCCCCGCGCTCCGCCGCGAAGACCGGCAGCCCGGCCTGTGCCAGCCCGTCGGCCAGGGCCTTCGCCGTCGCCGCCATCGCTGCCGCGTAGTCCCGGCCATGGGTCTTCCAGTCGAGCAGCGCGATCGCCAGCGCCGCCGATTTCGCGGCGTCGAAATTGGCGGTCAGGCCGGGGAAGGCGATGGCGTCCAGCCGCCGCGCCAGGTCGGCGTCGCTGGTGACGATCAGGCCGGAGGCCGGGCCGCCCAGGCTTTTGTAGGTGCTCATCGTCATCAAATCGGCGCCCTCGGCCAGCGGGTTCGGCCAGGCGCCGCCGGCGATCATGCCGGAGAGATGGGCGGCGTCGAACAGCAGCTTCGCCCCGACCTCCGCCGCGATCGCCTTCACCGCCGCCACCGGATGCGGGAACAGGTTCAGGCTGCCGCCGATGGTGATCAGCGCCGGCCGCAGACGCCGGGCCTGGTCGCGCAGCGCGTCGAGGTCGACCGTATAGCCGGCGGCGTCGACCGGCGCCGCGTGGATCTCCAGCCCGTACAGGCCGGCGGCGCCCGGAGCGTGATGGGTGACATGGCCGCCGATCGCGCCCGGCGGCACGATGATCCGGTCGCCCGGCCTGGCCGTCGCCATGAAGGCGTAGAGATTGGCCATGGCGCCGGAGGCGACGCGGATCTCGGCGAAGCGGGCACCGAACACCTCGGCCGCCAGCTGCGCCGCGATCACCTCGATCCGCTCGATCGCCTCCAGCCCCATCTCGTATTTGTCGCCGGGATAGCCGAGCGACGGGCGCGACCCCAGCCCGGCGGCCAGCGCCGCCTCGGCCTTCGGGTTCATGACGTTGGTGGCGGGGTTCAGGTTGAGGCAGTCGCGCTCATGGATGCGCCGGTTCTCGGCCACCAGCCGGGCGATCTCCGCCTCCGTGGCCTCCGCGTCGCGGCCGGCGGCGTCGCGCGCCAGCCCCTGCACGAAATTCTCCGCCTCTTCTGGCACCCAGCCCCGCCGCGCCAGCATCCGATCCTCCCGTCTTGGCCTGCGGACAGCATCGGCGCCCTGGACGCGGCGGCGCAAAGCAGGAATTCTGCCGCCCTGGCATAGAAAATCTCGGCCTACCTTCGATGAGCGTCCAGCCGCCCCGCCCCCGCCTGCCACCCTTGAACGCACTGCGCGCCTTCGAGGCCGCGGCCCGGCACGAGAGTTTTCTGCATGCGGCGGAGGAGCTGGGGGTGACGCCGGGCGCGGTGGCGCAGCAGGTCAAGGCGCTGGAGGCGTGGCTGCGCTATCCCCTGTTCATCCGCCTGGCCCAGGGGCTGCGGCTGACCGAGCGCGGCCGGGCGGTGCTGCCGGCGCTGGCCGGCGCCTTCGACGCGCTGGGGCTGGCGGTGCAGGAGATGCGGGCGGCGTCGCTGCGGCAGGAAATCCGCATCGCCGCCCTGCCCTGCCTGGCCCAGCTGTGGCTGGCGCCGCGCCTGGCCCGGCTGCGCGCCGCCTTCCCCGGGCTGCAGGTCTCGGTCACGGCGCAGGAGCAGCCGCCGAACATGCGGCGCGAGCCGTTCGAGCTGGCGCTGTTCTACCTGGATTCGCCGGTGCCGGGTGCGGAGGCGGTGGTGCTGGCCGAGGACACCCTGTTCCCGGTGTGCAGCCCGGCGCTGCTGCAGGCGCAGCCGCTCGCCGAGCCGCGCGACCTGGCCCGGCACGTGCTGCTGCGCGACACCGCCTGGGCCGGGGACTGGCCGGCCTGGCTGGATGCGGCGGGCGTCGCCGGCATCGACCCGGCGCGGGGGCCGGCCTTCTCGCTGTACAGCCTGGCGCTGCAGGCGGCGATCGAGGGCGGCGGCGTGCTGATCGGCCGGGCGACGCTGGTCGACGACCCGATCCGCCACGGCCTGCTGGCGGCGCCGCTGGCCCCGCGCCTGCCGGCCGCCACCCGGCTGACGCTGCTGGTGCCGGAACGGCTGCGCCACGCGCCGCCGATGCCGGAGCTGGTGGCCTGGATGCGGGCGGAGGCGGGCAGATGAAAACGCTCCCTTGTCGATATCCGGACGCGCGCAGCCCCCTCCCCCTGCCCCCCTCCCGCAAGGGGAGGGGGAG
>NZ_NHON01000068.1 GCF_002195995.1 Inquilinus limosus | reverse complement strand
CCCTGATACGACGGGCCGCACCCCGCAACCGACACGCCTTGTGGAACCGCATCGGCTCACTGCTCGACCGTTTCCCACCGCTCGAATGCCAGAACTACATCCTCAATTCCGGATATCTCGCGCCAACCTAGGTGGCTAACGCTCTAGCACGGCGCGCCGTGCACACCACGATCCGAAGTATTAACCCGTCATGACGAGGAAGGCTCGAGACGATCTCAAAGGCCGCTGGTGTCAGGCCGCGCGCAGGTCCAGCTGCAGCCGGCGTTCGATCAGGGCAAAGCCGGCGCGCTCATAGACCCGGCAGGCGGCCGGGTTCAGGTCGTTGGTGGCCAGAAGGGCCGTGGTGACGCCCTCGGCCCGCAGCGCGGCCAGCAGGCCGGCCAGCACCCGCCCGGCCAGGCCCTCGCCGCGGCGGGTGGGGTCGACCAGGAAGTTGCCGATCATGGCCCGGCCGCCGGCGCGGGCGAGGACGCCGCCGGCGGCGACCGGGCGCCCATCCTCGATGATGGCGACAAAGGGCAGGTCCAGCATCCAGGCGGAGAACACGGTGGCCGGATAATGCGCGGCATAGAAACGCCGCAGCGGCTCCAGCTCGGCCGGCCCCATCCGCCGGCAGCCGGGATCCGGCGCAGGGAGGCTGTCGAGCGGCCGGGCATAGAAGCGCAGCCCGTCCTCCAGCGCCAGCCGGCCACCGCAGGCGGGACGCAGCCGGTCCGCCTGCTCCGGCGTCAGATGCAGCTCCAACGGCCGCGGATCGGCGGTGAGGGAGAGGAGGGCGGCGTCGCCGACGGCACCGACCGGGGTGTAGGCCGTCAGCCCGTCGAAATCGATGCCCAGGATGGCGCCCTCCGGCTCCAGCCGCACCGACCGGCTGCGGTCGCCCGCAGCCGCGGCGTCGACCGCCGCGTCCCAGTACAGTGCGAAGACCGGGTGCCCGGCCACCAGGGCGCCGGCCCGCGCCCGCTCGGCGCGGGACAGGCCGGCGACCGGGCGGAAGCCGGTCACACCACCCGGATGTTCTTGAACTGCCAGGGGTCCGCGGGGTCGATGTCCTCGGGGAACAGCTGGCCGCGGCCTTCCAGCGGATTCCAGTCGGTGAAGGCGCCGGCCAGCTCGCCGAGATAGGGCGCCGCCACCTGCAGCACCCGCTCATGGTCCATCTCCTCGGGCTCGACCAGCCCGCGATCCGGATTCTCGATCGCCCAGACCAGCCCGCCCAGCACCGCCGCCGTCACCTGCAGGCTGGTGGCGTTGTTGTGCGGCGCCAGCTCGCGCGCCTCGCCGATGGTCAGGCGCGAGCCGTACCAGTAGGCGCCCTTGGCGTGGCCGGCCAGCAGCACGCCCAGCTCGTCCATGCCCTCGGTGATCTCGTCCATCATCAGCCGCTTGTTCGGCTGCAGCTCGTAGTTGCGGCCGGCGAACTCGTGCACCGACAGCACCGCGTCGTCGGACGGGTGATAGGCGTAGTGCACCGTCGGCCGGTACTCCGGCTGGGTGCCGGAGCCGACGGTCAGGTAGTCGGCCAGCGAGATCGCCTCGTTGTGGGTGATCAGGAAGCCGTGGATCGGCCCGGCCAGCGGGGTCCAGGTCCGCACCCGTGTGGCGGCGCCGGGGCGGGCCAGCCAGATCGCCGCCTGCGACCCGGCGACATGGCGGTGGCCGTCGGCCGGGAAGTGGCGCTCATGGCTGCCCCAGCCCAGCTCGGCCGGCTGGCAGCCCTCGCCGACGAAGCCGTCGATCGACCAGGTGTTGACGAACTCGCCCGGCTTCTTCGGGAAGCGGGCCACCTGGGTGTCGCGCTCGGCGACATGGATCACCTTGACGCCCAGCGTCTTGGCCAGGCCGGCCCAGCCGGCGCGGTCGGCCGGCACCGGCGGCTCGAAGCCGGTCGCGGACGCGATATTGAGCAGCGCGCGCTTGGTGAAATGCGAGACCAGGCCGGGGTTGGCGCCATGGGTCAGCACCGCGGTCGGCGCGCCGGGGTTGCGGCCCAGCGCCAGCGCGGCCTCGCGCAGCGCGTAGTTCGATCGGTCGGCCGGGCCGAGGTCGGGGTCGGTGTAGCCGCCCAGCCAGGGCTCGATGCAGGTGTCGATGTAGAGCGACCCGCGCTGCCGCGCCAGCTCGATCAGGGCCACCGAGGAGACGTCGACCGAGAGGTTCACCAGGGCGTCGCCCGGGCCGAGCAGCGGTTCGAGGAGTGTCCGGTAATTGCCGCGCGTGACCGGTTCATGGATGAAGCGGACGCCGTACAGCTCTGCCTCCTTCTGGCCTCTCGTCTCCGCCGTGACGATGGTGACGCGGTCGGGGGTCAGGGTCAGGTGCCGCAGCAGCAGCGGCAGCACGCCCTGGCCGATCGAGCCGAATCCGACCATGAGAATGCGGCCGGCGAAAGGGGTGCGTGCGGGGGTCGTCATTTACAGGGACACTCCTCGAGTGTGTTGCGTGCAGGATCGCTCCGTGAGGTGGGCAGACCGTGGGGTGACTGGCGGTTGATAAGAAAAAAGCGCTGGGGTCACCAGCGCTTTTTTGTGACGTTTCTTGCGTCGCTGCGCGGGGATCAGCCGGCCCGTTCCAGCATCAGCTTCTTGATCTCGCCGATCGCCTTGGCGGGATTGAGGCCCTTCGGGCAGGTCTTGGTGCAGTTCATGATGGTGTGGCAGCGATAGAGGCGGAACGGATCCTCCAGCGCATCCAGCCGCTCGCCGGTCATCTCGTCCCGGCTGTCGGCGATCCAGCGATAGGCCTGCAGCAGCACCGCGGGGCCGAGATACTTGTCGCCGTTCCACCAGTAGCTCGGGCAGCTGGTGGTGCAGCAGAAGCACAGGATGCACTCGTAGAGGCCGTCCAGCTTCTCGCGCTCCTCCGGGCTCTGCCGGCGCTCGCGGTCGGGCGGCGGTGGGCTCTCGGCCTGCAGCCAGGGCTTGATCGACGCGTATTGCGCGTAGATGTGGGTCAGCTCCGGCACCAGGTCCTTCACCACCGGCATGTGCGGCAGCGGGTAGATCTTGACGTCGCCCTGGACCTCCTCGATCGGCTTGAGGCAGGCCAGGGTGTTGGTGCCGTCGATGTTCATCGCGCAGGACCCGCAGATGCCCTCGCGGCAGGAGCGCCGGAAGGTCAGGGTCGAGTCGATGTCGTTCTTGATGTGGATGATCGCGTCCAGGACCATCGGCCCGCAGCGCGCGAGGTCGATCTCATAGGTGTCCAGGCGCGGGTTCTCGCCCGTGTCCGGGTCCCAGCGGTAGATCTTGAAGGTCCGCGGCTTCTTGATCTCGCCGGAGACGCGAATGGTCTTGCCGGGCTGGACCTTGGAATTGCGGGGCAGGGTGAATTCGGCCATGTCGTCCTCAGTACACCCGCGCCTTCGGCGGGAAGCTCTGGACCTCGTTGGTCATCGGCTGGAGATGGACCGGGCGGTAGTCGATGCGGGTCTTGCCGGCCTCGTCGATCCAGACGACGCTGTGCTTCATCCAGTCCACGTCGTTGCGGTCCGGGAAGTCCTCGCGGGCATGGGCGCCGCGGCTCTCCTCCCGGTTGACGCCGGAGCGGATGGTGGTCACGGCGTTGATCATCAGGTTCTCGAGCTCCAGCGTCTCCACCAGGTCCGAGTTCCAGATCAGCGACTTGTCGGCGACGCCCAGGCCCTTCTGCTTGTCCCAGGTGGCGTCCATCTTCTCGCAGCCCTCGGCCATGGTCTGGCCGGTGCGGAAGACGGCGGCGTCGTTCTGCATCGTCCGCTGCATCTCCAGCCGCAGGTCGGCGGTGCGGACCTCCTGCTTGCCGTGGCGCACGCGGTCCAGCCGGTTCAGCGCGAACTGGCCGGCATCGGCCGGCACCGGCTTGTGCGTCTGGCCGGGCTTGATCAGCTCGGCGCAGCGGATGGCGGCGGCGCGTCCGAACACCACGAGGTCGAGCAGCGAGTTCGACCCCAGCCGGTTGGCGCCGTGCACCGAGACGCAGGCGGCCTCGCCGATCGCCATCAGCCCCGGCACCACGCGGTTCGGGTCGGCGGCGGTCGGGTTGACCACCTCGCAATGCACATTGGTCGGCACGCCGCCCATGTTGTAGTGCACCGTCGGCAGGACCGGGATCGGCTCCTTGGTCACGTCGACGCCGGCGAAGATCTTGGCGCTCTCGGCGATGCCGGGCAGGCGGTGGTGGATGATGTCGGCGTCGAGATGCTCGACATGCAGGTGGATGTGGTCCTTGTTCGGGCCGACGCCGCGGCCCTCGCGGATCTCGATCGTCATCGACCGGCTGACCACGTCGCGCGACGCCAGGTCCTTGGCCGAGGGGGCGTAGCGCTCCATGAAGCGCTCGCCCTCGCTGTTGGTCAGGTACCCGCCTTCGCCGCGCACGCCCTCGGTGATCAGGCAGCCGGCGCCGTAGATGCCGGTCGGGTGGAACTGCACGAACTCCATGTCCTGCAGCGGCAGGCCGGCGCGGGCCACCATGCCGCCGCCGTCGCCGGTGCAGGTGTGGGCCGAGGTGCAGGAGAAATAGGCGCGGCCGTAGCCGCCGGTCGCCAGCACCGTCTGGTGGCCGAAGAAGCGGTGGATGGTGCCGTCGTCCAGGTTCCAGGCGACGACGCCGCGGCAGGCGCCGTCCTCGTCCATGATCAGGTCGATGGCGAAGTACTCGACGAAGAACTCCGCCTCGTGCTTCAGCGCCTGCTGGTACAGCGTGTGCAGCATGGCGTGGCCGGTGCGGTCGGCCGCGGCGCAGGTGCGGTAGGCGCGGCCCTTGCCGTATTCGGTGGTCATGCCGCCGAAGGCGCGCTGGTAGATCTTGCCCTCCTCCGTGCGGCTGAAGGGCATGCCGTAATGCTCGAGCTCGATGATCGCCGGGATCGCCTCGCGGCACATGTACTCGATCGCGTCCTGGTCGCCGAGCCAGTCGGAGCCCTTGACGGTGTCGTACATGTGCCAGCGCCAGTCGTCCGGCCCCATATTGCCGAGCGCGGCGGAGACGCCGCCCTGGGCGGCCACGGTGTGGCTGCGGGTCGGGAAGACCTTGGTGATGCAGGCGGTCTTCAGCCCCTTCTCGGCCATGCCGAAGGTGGCGCGCAGGCCGGCGCCGCCGCCACCCACCACGACGACGTCGTGGAAGTGATCGATGAAGGTGTAGGAGGCGGGCATCGGGTTATCCCAGCATGGCGATCTTGAGGACGGAGACGGTCATCGCCGCCCCCAGGAACAGGGCCAGGCCCTTGGTCGCCAGGTCGGCGACCAGCTTGGTGTGATGGCCGTGGACGTAGTCCTCATAGACCTCGGTCAGGCCGTTGGCCGCGTGGTGCAGGCCGATGGCGATGAACAGGATGAACAGGGCGGCGTTGACCGGATGGCCCAGCCAGGCCCGGATCTCCGGCAGCGGCGAGCCGAGATGGGCGATCACCGAGATCACGAACCAGATCGTCAGCGGGACCAGCGCCAGCGCGGTGACGCGCAGGCCGCGCCAATGGGCGAAGCCGGACTTGGCGGAGCCGAGGCCGCGGGCATGCGCCAGCGGGGTGCGGAGGGAGGCGTTCTTGCTGCTCATCACCACACCACCAGGCCGATGATCCAGGCCAGCACGGTCAGCACCGCGGTGCCGATCAGCACGGCGTAGCCGGTCCTGTGCATGGTCGGCAGGTCGTAGCCCCAGCCGGCGTCCCAGGCCAGGTGCCGGATGCCGGCGCAGAGATGGTAGAACAGCGACGCCGTCCAGCCGAACAGCATCAGGAGGCCGAGCCAGGAGCCGATGAACCACTGCGCCGCCGCGAAGGCCTCGGGGCCGGCGGCCGCCGCGATCACCCACCAGGCCAGCAGCAGGGTGCCGATGGACAGGGCGATGCCGGTGCCGCGATGGAAGATCGACAGCGCGCTCGAGATCTGCGGACGATAGATCTGCAGGTGGGGCGAGAGAGGCCTCGGCCGTTTCTGAGGAACTGCCTCGGAGGCGGACATGCGGATTTTCTCCGATGCGCAAATGGGCATCAGGCGCGGGCGCGGCCTGTCGCGATCGAGCCTGAACGGGTCGTCAGTGACTTACGCGCCGCACTGCAGCAAGTCAACGAACAGGCCAATAGTTTCAAGCAGATGAGAGCCATTCGCAACTAGGGCGAAGCGGGCGCGATCGCTACGCGCCGCCGCGCTCGGCGATGGCGCGGTGCAGGGCCAATACCCGCTCCGCATCGCTGACATGCAGCGCCTCGACCAGCCTTCCGTCGACCACGGTGACGCCCTGGCCGGCCTGCACGGCCGCGGCATGGGCGGCGATCACCCTCAGCGCGGTCTCCACCGTCTCGGTCGAGGGCGCGAAGGCGGCGTTGGCGGCGGCGATGGTCTTCGGATGGATCAGCGACTTGCCGTCGAAGCCCAGTGCCGCGCCCTGCCGGCACGATTCGGCAAAGCCGGCCTCGTCCTCGAGGTCGAGATGGACGCCGTCGATCACGGCGAGGCCATGGGCCCGGCCGGCCAGCAGGCACAGCCCCAGCGCGGTCAGCAGCGGCTGCCGTCCCGGCTCATGCGCCGCCCGCAGGTCCTTGGCCAGGTCCGAGGTGCCGAGGATCAGCCCGGCCAGCCGGGCGGAGGAGCCGGCGACCGCCGCGGCGTTCAGCACGCCGAGCGGCGTCTCGACCATGCACCACAGCCGCAGGGTCTCCGGCGCGCCGACCTCGCGCAGCGCCGCCTCGGCCGCCTTCACCGCCTCCGGCCGCTCGACCTTGGACAGGACGATGCCGTCGGCGCCGCTGCCGGCCAGGGCGGCCAGGTCGTCGGCGCCCCAGGGCGTGTCGGCGGCATTGGCGCGCACCAGCACCTCGCGCGGCCCCCAGCCGCCGGCGCTGACGGCCGCGACGATCCGCTCCCGCGCGGCGACCTTGGCGTCCGGCGCCACCGCATCCTCCAGGTCCAGGATCAGCCCGTCGGCATCCAGCGTGCGCGCCTTGTCCAGCGCGCGCGGGTTCGAGCCGGGGACATAGAGCAGCGAGCGGCGGGGGCGAATGGTCATCGGGTGGCCTTCGGGGTGTCACGGTGATCGACCCCAATTTGTCATTGCCGGGCTTGACCCGGCAATCCAGGGGCCATCAAGAGCCGCTCTGGCGGCCCCTGGATCCTCGGGTCAAGCCCGAGGATGACAACAGAGGGGAGGCGACGGCGGCCATTGCGACAGCGTGAAATCGCCCCGTGACCGCCGTCACATCTGATTCACGCGGGGCAGCGTAATCCTTTCCTTGGGCCTTGAGCCCGAGGAAAGGACCATGTTGCTCCGCACCATCATCTGGGTTTACGGCGTTCTCCTGCTGGTCGGCTTCTACATGGGCTCGCAGCCCCTCTGAGCCGTCAGGCCGACCCGGCCTTCCCGCGATCGAGATAGAAGCGCAGCAGCGCGATCGAGCTGTCGTCGTCCCATTCGGCCGAACCTTCCTGGCGGCCGATCACGGTGCCGTCGCGGTCGATCAGCAGCGTCGTCGGCAGGCCGCGGGCGGCGAACAGCGCCGGGGACCGGCCGCCGGGGTCGAGATAGGCCGGCAGCGCCGCGATCTTGTGGGCGTCGAAGAAGGGCTGCACCTTGGCCAGCCCCTCGCGGTCGATCGACAGCGCCAGCACGGTGAAGTCGGCGCCGCCCAGCTTCGCCTGCAGCCGGTCCAGCGCCGGCATCTCCTTGACGCAGGGGGCGCACCAGGTCGCCCACAGGTTGAGCAGCACGACCTTGCCCTTGAAGTCGGCGAGACGAAGGGTGTTGCCCGTGGCGTCGGAGAAGGTAATCTCCGGTGCCGGCTCAGGCCGGTCGGCCAGGACGAAGCTGGCGACGGTGCCGCTCAGGGGCGGCCGGCCCTCCGGGGCTCGCTGCGTCCACCAGGCCGCGCCCGCCGCCAGCAGCACCAGGACGGCCACGCCCGCGGCGATCGTTCCCGTCTTCTTCATCCGGTCCTCACCCCATGCCCGACCCGACCCAGCCTGCCACTCCCGTCGTGCCCGATAAAGGCACCAATCCGATGTGGGGCGGCCGCTTCGCCGGCGGGCCGGCCGCGATCATGGAGCGGATCAACGCCTCGATCGGCTTCGACCGCAAGCTCTGGGCGCAGGACATCGCCGGGTCGCGCGCTCATGTCGCAATGCTTGCCGCCCAGGGCATCGTGTCCGCCGAGGACGCGGCGGCGATCGACCACGGCCTCGAGCAGATCGCCGGCGAGATCGCCGAGGGCAAGTTCGAGTTCAAGACCGCGCTCGAGGACATCCACTTCAACGTGGAATCGCGGCTGACCGAGATCATCGGCCCGGCCGCGGGGCGGCTGCACACGGCGCGCAGCCGCAACGACCAGGTGGCGACCGATTTCCGCCTGTGGGTGCGCGACGCCTTCGACCGGCTGGAGCAGGGGCTGCAGGCGCTGCAGGCGGCGCTGATCGCCCAGGCCGGGCAGCATGCCGACACCATCCTGCCGGGCTTCACCCACCTCCAGGTGGCGCAGCCGGTCACCTTCGGCCACCACCTGCTGGCCTATGTCGAGATGCTGGGGCGCGACCGCAGCCGCGTCGCCGATGCCCGCGCCCGGGCCAATGAATGTCCGCTGGGGGCAGCCGCCCTGGCCGGCACGCCCTATCCGATCGACCGGCACGCGACCGCCAAGGCGCTGGGCTTCGACCGGCCGACGGCCAACTCGCTCGACAGCGTCTCCGACCGCGATTTCGCGCTCGACTACCTCGCCACCGCCGGCATCTGCGCCATGCACCTGTCGCGGCTGGCGGAGGAGATCGTGTTCTGGTCGACGCCGCAGTTCCGCTTCGTCCGCCTGTCCGACGGCTTCTCGACCGGCTCGTCGATCATGCCGCAGAAGCGCAACCCGGATGCGGCGGAGCTGGTGCGCGGCAAGACCGGCCGGGTGTTCGGCAGCCTCGGCGCCTTGCTGACCGTGATGAAGGGCCTGCCCCTGACCTACCAGAAGGACATGCAGGAGGATAAGGAGCCGGTCTTCGACGCCGACGACACGCTGATGCTGTGCCTGGCCGCCATGACCGGCATGGTCGAGAGCTGGACCGTCAACGCCGAGGCGATGCGCCGGGCCACCGAGGCCGGCTTTCCGACCGCGACCGACCTGGCCGACTGGCTGGTGCGGCAGCTCGGCGTGCCGTTCCGCGAGGCCCACCACATCACCGGCCATCTGGTGAAGCTGGCCGAGGACAAGGGCTGCCACCTGTCCGACCTGCCTTTGGCCGAGATGCAGGCGGTCCATCCCGGCATCACCGACGCCGTCTACGCCGTGCTGACCGCCGAGGCCTCGGTCGCCAGCCGGAAGAGCCATGGCGGCACGGCGCCCGACCGGGTGCGCGAAGCCGTCCAGGCCGCAAAGGAGCGTTTCCTGTGATCCTGCGTATCATCCTCGCCGTCACCCTGGCGTTCGGCCTCGTCGCCTGCGGCAAGAAGGCGGCCTCGGTCAGCCCGCCTGATCCCAAGACCTCCGCCTACCCCCGAGGCTATCCCGCCACATGACCGCCTTCGCCTATCGCAACGGCGCCCTCTTCGCCGAGGACGTCGATCTCGCCGCCGTGGCCGCCGAGATCGGCACGCCGGCCTATGTCTATTCGACCGCGGCGCTGGTGGCGAATTATCGCGCCTATGTCGACGCGCTGGCCGGGCTGCCGATCGCGGTCTGCTTCGCCGCCAAGGCCAACTCGAACCTCGCGGTGCTGCGCACCCTGGTGCAGCAGGGCGCCGGCATCGATGTGGTCTCGACCGGCGAGATGAAGCGGGCCCTGGCCGCCGGCTGCCCGCCGGACCGCATCGTCTTCTCCGGCGTCGGCAAGACCGCGGAGGATCTGGAGGCGGCCCTCCTGGCCGGCATCCACCAGATCAACGTCGAATCGCTGCAGGAGCTGGAACTGCTGTCGCAGGTCGCGGTGCGGGTGCGGCGCGACGCGGTCGTCGCCTTCCGGGTGAATCCGGATGTCGACGCCAAGACCCACGCCAAGATCTCGACCGGCCGCAAGGGCGACAAGTTCGGCATCGAGCTCGAGGACGCCTTGGCGGCCTATGAGCGGGCGCGGGCCCTGCCGGGCGTCCGCCCGGTCGGCATCGCCGCCCATATCGGCAGCCAGCTCCTGGACCTGTCGCCCTATCGCGACGCCTATCGCCGCCTGGCCGAGCTGGTGCGCGATCTGCGCGCCGCCGGCCATGTGGTCGAGCGGCTCGACCTCGGCGGCGGCATCGGCATCTCCTACAAGGGCGATCCGGCGCCGGCGCTGGCCGACTATGCCCGCATCGTGCGCGAGACCGTGGGCGACCTCGGCTGCCACCTGATGTGCGAGCCGGGCCGGTCGATCTGCGGCGATGCCGGCGTCCTATTGTCGCGGGTGATCTTCATCAAGCCGGGGCGGACGCGGAACTTCGTCATCCTCGACGCGGCGATGAACGACCTGATCCGCCCGGCGATGTACGAGGCCTGGCACGGCATCGTGCCGCTGCGCCAGCCGGCGGAGGGCGCGGCCGAGGCCGAATTCGACGTCGTCGGCCCGGTCTGCGAGAGCAGCGACACCTTCGCCAAGGGCCGGTCGCTGCCGCCGCTGGCCGCCGGCGACCTCGTCGCCTTCACCGGCGCGGGCGCCTACGGGGCCGTGATGGCGTCGACCTACAACACCCGGCCGCTGGTGCCGGAGGTGCTGGTCGACAAAGATCGGTTTGCCATCGTCAGAAAACGGCCCACATTTGAAGAGATGGTCGCCGGGGAGAGCCTGCCGCCCTGGCTTGCCAAGGTAGACTGACGGAGAGGCGTAGGAGGAGAGGTGGCCCGCAGCCCCACGGAGGCCCCGGGGACGACCGAGCCGGCCGAGCCGCGCGTCAAGATCGCGCTGGCATGGTTGGCTGCGGCCTGGGAGGCGGCATGGCGCGCCGCCTGGCCCGTCGCCACCGTGCTCGGCGCCTTCCTGGTCCTCGCCGGCTTCGACCTGCTGCCCGACTTGCCGGGGTGGCTGCACGCCCTGATCCTGGTCGCCTTCGCCGCGGCGCTGGTGCTGGCCAGCCGGCCGCTGTGGCGGCTCCGCCTGCCCGACGGGCTCTCGGCCCGTCGCCGGCTGGAGCGGGACAGCGGCCTGGAGCACCGGCCGCTGACCGGCCTGCGCGACACCCAGGCCACCGGCACCTCCGACCCGCTCAGCCGCGTGCTGTGGCAGCGCCATTTGGCCCAGCGCGCTGCGCAGCTGCGGCTGCTCAAGCCCCGCCTGCCGCGGCCGCGCAACGCCGAATCCGACCGCTTCGCCCTGCGCGGCCTGGTGGTGATCGGGCTGGTGCTGGCCGTCGTCGCCGCCGGCGACGACTGGCGGGGCCGGATCGGCCGCGCTTTGTCGCCCGGCCTGTTTGGCGCCGCCGCGGCCACCGCGCCGCGGCTCGACCTGTTCGTCACCCCGCCGGCCTATACCGGCCGGCCGCCGATCTACCTCACCGCCGGCCAGGTGGCCGCGCCCGGGGCGGGCCAGCCGGCGCCGGGGCCGGTCGAGATCCCGACCGGCAGCGCCCTGGTCGGCCGGGTCGCCGGCGGCGACGAGGCCCCGACCCTCAACCTCGCCGGCAGCGACACCGCCTTCGCCCCGATCGAGGGCGGCAACTACGAGCTGCAGGCCAAGATCACCGGCGGCGACCGGCTCAGCGTCAGCCAGGACGGCACCACCCTGGGCGACTGGCCGGTCAAGGTGCTGCCCGACGCGCCGCCGACCGTGTCCTTCACCGACAAGCCGAAGCCGACCGAGCGCCAGGCGCTGCGGATCGACGCCACCGCTGGCGACGATTACGGCATCGCCACCCTGACCGCGACCCTGACCCTGGCACCGGGCGCGCCGGCGGTGCTGGACCCGACGCCGCTGACCATCCCGCTGTCGGTGCCCGGGCGCTGGCCGAAGGAGCTCAAGACCACCAGCTACCAGGACCTGACGCCGCATGCCTGGGCCGGGCAGGCCGTCGACATCGTGCTGACCGCGACCGATGCGGCGGGGCAGAGCACGAAGTCCGCGCCGGAGCGGGTGGCGCTGCCGGAGCGCGAGTTCCACCACCCGGTGGCCCGCGCCATCATCGAGCAGCGCCGCACCCTGACGCTGCAGCCGGACCAGTCCGAGACCGTGGCCGAGACGCTCGACATGCTGTCGCAGCGGCCGGACCGCTACTACGACGACAAGGTGGTGTTCCTGGCGCTGCGCACCGCGGCGCGGCGGCTGTTCTTCGCCCAGGACCCGAAGCCGCATGTCGCCGCGCTGCGCGACCTGTTGTGGGACACCGCGCTCAGGATCGAGGACGGCGACATGTCGCTGGCCGAGCGGTCGCTGCGCGACGCCCAGCAGCGCCTGGCCGATGCGCTGGAGCGCAACGCCAGCGACGAGGAGATCAAGCAGCTGACCGACGAGCTGCGCCGGGCGATGGACCGCTACCTGCAGGCGATGGCCGAGCAGATGCAGCAGAAGATGCAGCGCGGCGAGATGGCCGAGACGCCGATCCCGCCGGACGCGCAGATCATGGACCAGAAGCAGTTCCAGGACATGATCGACAAGATGCAGCAGCTGTCGGAATCCGGCGCCAAGGACCAGGCGCGGCAGCTTCTGTCCCAGATGCAGAACATGATGGAAAACATGCGCATGGGGCAGATGAGCCAGCAGCAGGCCCAGGCCCAGCAGAAGGCCATGAACCTGCTGAAGGACCTGCAGAAGCTGACCAACGCCCAGCGCCAGCTGCTGGACCAGACCTTCCGCCAGCAGCAGGCCCAGCAGGGCGAGGAGGGCCAGTCCTCGCAGCAGCCGCAGGACGGCACGCCGGAGCAGAACGCCCAGACCCAGGAGGCGCTGCGCCGGGCGCTGGGCGAGATGATGCGCGAGCTGGGCGACATGGGCGGCGACATCCCGATGCCGCTGGGCCGGGCCGAGCGGGCGATGAAGCAGTCGGGCGAGGCCCTGGCCCAGGGCGACCCCGGCGGCGCCGTGCCGTCGCAGACCGAGGCGCTGGACCAGCTGCAGCAGGGGCTGCAGGGGCTGGCGCAGCAGATGATGGAGAACATGGCCCTGCAGCCGGGCATGACCGGCCCGGGCCAGCCGGGCCGCCGCTCTGCGAACCAGGATCCGCTCGGCCGCGAGCTCGAGAAGCCGGATGGCCAGGGGACGTCCAATTCGGAGGGCGACACCAAGGTGCCGACCCAGTTCGACACCGAGCGCGCCCGCGCCATCCTCGACGAGTTGCGCCAGCGCCTCAATGGCCGCTCGTCTTCGCCGCTGGAGCGGGATTATATACAGAGGCTGCTGCGCCAGTTCTGAGCGCGGCCCCGATTCCGCCAGGACGAGGACCACCCGTGACGGCGATCACGCTCGAGACGATCCGCGCCGCGCGCGCCCGCATTGCCCCCTATGTGCTGCGCACCCCGACCCTGCCGCGAGAGCTGCTGGGCAGCCTGCTCGGCCGGCCGGTGGCGGCGAAGCTGGAGCTGCTGCAGCATGGCGGCTCGTTCAAGGCGCGCGGCGCCTTCAACGCCATGCTCAGCCTCGGCGAGGCCGAGCGGGCGGCCGGGGTGGTCGCGGTCTCCGGCGGCAACCATGCGCTCGGCGTCGCCTATGCCGCCCGGGTGCTGGGGCTGGACGCCACGCTGATCATGCCGAATGTGACGCCGGAGAACTACGTCGCCGGCACCCGCGCCGAGGGGGCGGAGGTGGTGCTGGTCGCCGACATCGCCGCCGCCTTCGCCGAGGCCGAGCGCCAGGCGGCCGCCGGCCGCACCCTGATCCACCCCTTCGACGACCCGCGCGTGATCTCCGGCCAGGGCACGATGGGGCTCGAGCTGCTGGAGGACGTGCCCGACACCACCGACATCATCGCCTCGATCGGCGGCGGCGGCATGATCTCCGGCGTCATCACCGCGGTGAAGGCGCTGCGGCCGGACATCCGGATCTGGGGCGTCGAGACCGAGGGCGCCGACGCCATGAGCCAGGCGCTGGCCGCCGGCCAGCCGGTGCGCCTGCCGGCCGTCACCTCGATCTCCACCACCCTCGGCGCGCCCTCGGTCTCCGAGCGCACGCTGGCCATTGTCCGCGACGCGGTGGAGGAGGTGCTGGTGGTGCCGGATGCCGAGGCGGTGCGCGGCGTGCAGGTGCTGGCCGAGCAGGCGAAGGTGGTGACCGAGCCCGCCGCCGGCTGCACCTGGGCCGCCGCGCTGCGGCTGAAGGACCGGCTGCCGGCCGATGCGCGGGTGGCGCTGATCCTGTGCGGCGGCAACGTCTCGCTGGCCGATATCGAGCGCTGGCGGGCGCGGTTCGGCATCAGCTGACCGCGGTGCTGGATGGCTATTCAGCCATGACCTCATCGTCATGGCGAGGAGCGTAGCGACGTGGCCATCCAGGGGCCACCAAGGACCGCCCTGGCCGCCCCTGGATCCTCGGGTCAAGCCCGAGGATGACAATGAAATGGAACGAGGGGCGAGACCGCGACCCAGGCCTTACGGCCCGGTGCTGGTCCGGGCGCCGATCTCCAGCCGGGTGGCGGCCTCGGGCACCATCTCGACCGTCGCCGCCACCTGCACCGACTGGTCGGGCGCCAGCCGTTCGGCGGTCACCACCAGCGGCATGCGCGCCACCACGGTGCGGCTGGCGTCCAAGAGGCGCACCTCGATCGGCGGCACCGGGCGGGTCAGCAGCGCCCGGTTCTCGACCCGGCCGGTGACCACCACCTGCTGGCCGCTGCCGGCGGCGACGCGCCGGACCTCCAGGTCCTGCAGCACCAGGCCGCGGCCCAGCGCGCCGGTCTCCACCGGCTCGGCCACCGGCACGCCGATGGTGTCGTAGAGGCGGATCGCCGGCGGCCAGAAGCGGACGATCGAGTCGCGCGCGAAATACCCCACCCCGGCCAGGCCGCCGATCAGCAGCACCGCCAGCGCCACGCCGACCGCCGGCCCGTCGCGCCGGCGCGGTTTGATCACCACCGGCAGGTTGGTGATGTGCCCCATGGCCGACGGGGGAGGGGGCGGCGCCTGCGTGCCCGCCGGCCCGACCAGCACCGGCTGCGGTTCCGGCGGGACCGGAGCCGGCGCCGCCACCGGCTCGACCGCCGATTCGCGCCACAGATGGCCGCAGCGGGCGCATTTGACGCGCCGGCCGTCGGGGCCGATCGCCGCCGGATCGACGAGATAACGGGTCGAACAGCTGGGGCAGGTGACGATCATGGCGCCTTATCGCACGGCGCCTTGCCGCTGCCTATATCATCCGAGGCAATTTTGTGAATGGCGCGAAGGAGTTGCGGAAGACGGCCGCGGGATGTCGCTCCGGAGCCGTGACGCGGCCGCATAAACTTGCCACGATCCGCCCCTTTCCCGTCCGGGCGCCGTGACCGCGGCCGCGGCGCAACAGCAGTTCGTTGATGTCGAGCACCGTCGATCCCCTTCCGAAGCCCAGACGCTGGCGCCGCCGCCTGCGCCGGCTGCTGCTGCTGGCCATGGTGCTGGCCGGGGCCTGGGCGCTGGGGCTGGCCTGGTTCGTGGCCCAGGCCGGACGCGGCGGCGAGGTCGACCCCGACCACACCGACGCGATCGTGGTGCTGACCGGCGGCAGCGAGCGGCTGCGCGCCGGCCTCGACCTGCTGGCCCGCGGCGCGGCCGAGCGGCTGCTGGTCAGCGGCGTGCATCGCGACGTGAAGCTGGAGGAGCTGTTCGCCCTGTCGCCGACCGATGATTCGCTGCGCTGCTGCGTCGATCTCGGCTACGCCGCCGCCGACACCCTCGGCAACGCGCAGGAGGCGGCGGAATGGATGCGGGCGCATGGCTTCCGCAGCCTGCGCCTCGTCACCTCGAACTACCACATGCCGCGCAGCATGCTGGAATTCCGCGCCGCGATGCCGGAGATCGAGATCAAGCGCCAGCCGGTGGATCCGGAGACCGTGCATCTCGACCGCTGGTGGGCCTGGCCCGGCACGGCGCGGCTGATCGTCTCCGAATACAACAAATTCCTGGTTGCGCTGGCGCGGGTCACCCTTCGCAGGATATAGGGCGTCATGGTCATCCTGCGCTCGGCCCTCTACACCCTGCTGTTCTACGGCTGGACCACGGTCTGCTGCTTCGCGCTGCTGCCGTCCATGCTGCTGTCGCACCGCGCGATGATGGCCTGGATCTTCGTCTGGCTGCGGGTCACGCACTGGCTGGAGAAGACCGTCCTCGGCATCGACTACCGGGTGGTCGGGCGCGAGAACCTGCCGGACGGCGCCTGCATCGTCGCCGCCAAGCACCAGTCGGCGTGGGAGACGCTGAAGCTGCACCTGCTGCTGCCCGACCCGGCGATCGTGCTGAAATCCGAGCTGCTGAAGGTGCCGGTCTGGGGCAAGTACCTGCTGAAGACCGGCATGATCCCGGTCGACCGCGGCGCCGGCAGCAAGGCGATCCGCAGCATGATCGACCATGCCAGGGTGCGCGTCGCGGAAGGCCGGCCGATCGCGATCTTCCCGCAGGGCACCCGCACCGCGCCGGGCACCTGGCGGCCCTACCGCATCGGCGTCGGTGCCCTCTATGAGGGGCTGGACGTGCCGGTGGTGCCGATGGCGCTGAACTCCGGCGTGTTCTGGGGCCGCCGCGCCTTCCGCAAGCGCCCCGGCACGATCACGGTCGAGTTCCTGCCGCCGATCCCGCCCGGCCTGCCGCGCGACGAGATGATGCGCCGGCTGGAGGAGGAGCTGGAGACGGCGTCCGAGCGCCTGTCGGTCGCCGCCGGCGGGCCGCCGACGCCGCGCCCGGCCAAGGTCACGGCGACGGTCTGAGCGCCGGTTGCGAAGGCTCCGCCTCCTTCTGCTGCTGATCGCGGTCGCCGGCCTGTCGCTGCTGGCGACGGCGCTGGTGCTGCGGCTGCCCGGCGCGGTCACCCTGATCGGCAATGCCGACGCGCTGTACCTGCCGGCCCTGTTCGACGACCTGCATCGCGGCCTCGACGCGCTGCGCGGCTGGCACCTGACGCCCGGCCCCTACGTCTTCCCCGACATGGCGGTCTACGGCCTGACCGACCTCGCGACCGGCGATTTCCGCCAGGCCCTGCCGCTGGCCGCGGCGCTGCAGCTCGGCCTGCTGCTGCTGCTCGGCGGCGCCGTGCACCGCGCCGCGGGCGGCCGCTCCCCCGCCATGGCCGTGGCCATCCTCGCCCTGGTGCTGGCGCTGCTCTTCGGCTTCGGCTGGGGCCTCGCCGGCGCCTATGCGCTGAACTGGCTGGTGTATCCCTTCGTCGTCACCTTCCATTTCGGCGCGATCCTGATCGCGGCCGCGGCGTTGCTGCTGGTGCTGCGCCAGCTCGAGCGGCCAGGTCCGTGGCCGCTGGCCGGGCTGGCAACCCTGATCCTGGCCGGGGTGCTGTCGGACAGCTTCGTCCTGCCCTATGCCGCGGCGCCGGCCCTGGCCTTGTCGCTGCTCTGCGCCCTGGCGCCGCGCGGCCGCGGGGCGGCCCTGGCGGCCGCGGCCGTGGTGGGGGCGGCGGCGCTGGCCGCCTATCTGGCGCAGGACTGGATCAACCCGCTGAACGGCGTCTATCGCCGCCAGCTCGACCTCGGCATCGGCTACGGCCTGTCCCGGCTCGGCGGCGTGCTGTGGCGGGCGAGCGCGGCGGAGACGGCGGTCAATCTCGGGCTGATCGCCTTCGCCCTGCTGCCGGTGCTGCGCACCCTTGCGGTCCTGCGCGCCCTGGCCGCGGGGCACCGGGTGGTCGAGCCGGCGGACCGGATCGCGGTCTTCGCGGCGGCGTCCTCGCTGGCGACGCTGCTGGCGGTGGTGCTGTTCGGCATCTTCCGGGACGATTCCTTCCTGCGCTATTTCCAGCCCTGGTGGCTGCTGACGGCGTTGTGGCTGGCCCATCTCGCCGCCGACCGGCTGCGCGTGCCGCACTGGTCGGCCGGGACGGTGCTGGCCGTGCTGCTGGCCGCTGCCGCGATGTTCTGGGCCCGGCCGGCGCAGCTGGCGGCGCGGATCGTGCCGCCGCCGACCCTGGCCTGCTTCGCGGGCCAGGCGCCGGTCGCCGGCCTCACCGGCTACTGGTGGGCCAAGCCGCTGGTGCTGCATTCCGGCCGGCGGGTGCAGATCGCCCAGGTGGCGCGCAACGGCGCCCCCTATCACTGGATCGTCAACGAGGATTGGGCCAAGGCGGACTGGACCGGTGGCGCCGGGGGCCCGCAGGCCTCGCAGGCCCCGCCCTTCGGCTTCATCCTGATGGACGGGCTGCACGCCCGCGCCATCGCCGCCCGCTACGGCATGCCCGACCGGGTGGAGCGCTGCGCCGGCATCCCGCTGTGGCGCTATGACGACCCGGACCGGCTGCGCCGCCCCCTGGCCGCCGCCGCGCCGGTCACGCTGCCGGATTAGCGGAATTGGACCCTTCGCCCCGTCTCGGCTAGGCTCGTCCTACCATAATCGTTAAGGGGAGGCGGCGATGGATGCTGGTGCAGGCGTGTCCCCGTGGCGCTCGGCGGCGGTTCTCGCCGGCCGGCTGATCTTCGCCGCGGTCTTCCTGATGGCGGTCAGCTTCAAGGTCATGGGCATGGGCGACACCGCGGGCTACATCGCCGCGGCGGGGTTCCCGATGCCGATGCTGCTGGCCTGGCTGGCCGCCATCCTCGAATGCTTGCTGGTGATCGGCTTCCTGACCGGGGCGTTCTTCACCGAGACGTGCCTGGCGGCGGCGGTCTATGTCGTGTTCCTGGCCTTCGCCTTCCACGGGCCGTCGCACTGGGCGGGGAACCAGGCCGAGTTCGGCTTCTTCGTCGACCACTTCACCTTCCTGGCCGGCTTGCTCTTCGCCGCGGCGCATGGCCCGGGCCGGATCCTGTCGGTGCGGCGGAGCCTGGTTGGTGGGGCTTGAAGCCGACAATTCAGGCTGAATCGCCGTTGTGTCCAATCGAAGAGCACAGGATGCCGAACATCTGTGATTGCCTCTCCCGCCGGACGCGGGAGAGGTCGGGCTCGCGGAGCGAGACCGGGTGAGGGCTGGTCCCGGCCTCGACAAACTCCCCTCACCCGGAGCCGCTTTGCGTCTCCGACCTCTCCCGCAAGCGGGAGAGGCAAACTAAAGCAGGATGATTTTGGGTGAGATCACGGCCGATGGATGGGCTGGATTGCTTCGCTGCGCTCGCAATGACGGTGTTTGGAATTCTGAAAAGGTCTCGCCAGGCGGGAGAGGCAATGTGAAGACGCTCGTCATCCTGTGAACCTGTGCCGGATGCAGTGGCGTGATCCGACCTCAATTCATCCCGCTCTAAAGCGCAATTCCTCCAGCGTGATTCGAAATCATCCGGCTCTAGGTCTCCGGCCAGGCGGCCATCGCCCGGCGCACGATCTTCATCAGCGCGTCGTAATCGGCGCCGTCCAGCGCCTGCACCGACAGGCCCTGGATGATGGCGCCGTAGAACCGCGCCAGCTCGTCAGGGTCGGTGCCGGGCGGCAGCTCGCCCTCCTCCACGGCGCGGCTGAAGCGGGCGCGCAGCCGCGCCACCGTGTTGCCGCGCATCGTCGTCACCGCCGCCGCCGCCGGCCGGTTCTCCGGGGCGCAGGTCAGGACCGCGGTCGAGATCATGCAGCCGGGCGGATGCGCCGGGTCGCTGAAGTCGCGGGCCGAGCTTTCCAGGATCTGCCGCACCGTCTCGCGCGCGGTCGGCGCCGTCATCGCCCAGGGGGCGGCGCGCCGCGGGTCGGCGCGGTAGCGGTCCAGCACCTCGCGGTACAGCCGCTCCTTCGACCCGAAGGCGCCGTACAGGCTGGGCGTGGTGATGCCCATCGCCGCCGTCAGGTCGGCGATGGAGGCGCCCTCATAGCCCTGGCGCCAGAACACCGGCAGCGCCCGGTCCAGCGCCGCGTCGCGATCGAAGCCCCGGGGGCGGCCGCGCGGGCGCGGCGGATCTGTTTTCATAGCGATCGATCTGAAAATATGATTGACGGCCTTGTCCGGATCATATTTCGTAGCGATCCATCTGAAAATGGAGTCCCGCGATGACGACCGCCCTGTTGGACACCGAGCCCGCCGCCGACTCCGCCCTGGCGCGGGGGATCGACGCCGCGATCGACCGGGCGCTGGCGGAGAAGCGGATCGTCGGCACGGTGGTGCTGGCGGCGCGGGACGGCCGGCTGGTCTATCGCCGCGCCGCCGGCCTGGCCGACCGCGAGGCCGGGCGGCCGGCGCGCGAGGACACGGTGTTCCTCTACGCCTCGCTGACCAAGCCGATGGTCACCGCCGCCGCGCTGCGGCTGGTGGAGGAGGGGCGGATCGCCCTCACCGACCCGGTGACCCGGTTCCTGCCTGACTTCCGGCCGAAGCTGGCCGATGGCAGCGAGCCGGTGATCACCATCCACCATCTGCTGACCCACACCGCCGGCCTGATCTACGGCTTCACCGAGCCGGCGGACGGCCCCTATCACCGCGCCGGCGTGTCCGACGGGCTCGACGCGCCGGGCCGGAGCTTCGCCGACAATCTGCGCCGCATCGCCTCGGTGCCGCTGGCCGCCGCGCCGGGCTCGGCCTGGGCCTATTCGGTGGCGCTCGACGTGCTGGGCGCCGCGCTCGAGCGGGCCGCCGGCGAAAGCCTGGGGGAGATCGTGCGTCGCCGGGTCGCCGCGCCGCTCGGGCTCACGGACACCGGCTTCGCCCCGCCGGACCGGTCGCGCCTGGCCGCCGCCTATGCCGATGCGGCGCCGGAGCCGGTGCGGATGGGCGAGACCTACGCCATCCCCGCATCGGAGGACTTCGCCGGGCTGAGCTACGCCCCCGGCCGGATCTTCGACCCGGCCTCCTACCCTTCGGGCGGCGCCGGCATGGCCGGCACGGCCCCCGACTTCCTGCGGTTCCTCGAGGCCCTGCGCCGCGGCGGCGCGCCGATCCTCAAGGCGGAGACGGTGCAGGCCATGGCCAGCAGCCAGATCGCCGGCCTGGCGATGCCGCAATCGCCGGGCACCACCTTCGGCTACGGCTTCGCGCTGGTGACCGACCCGGCGGCGGCCGGCGTGCCGATGACCGCCGGCACCTGGCGCTGGGGCGGCGTCTACGGCCATTCCTGGTTCGTCGACCCGGCGAAGCGGCTCAGCGTCGTCGGCCTCACCAACACCGCGATCGAGGGCATGAAGGGCACGTTCGTCACCGATCTGCGCGCCGCGATCTATGACGGGCTGGAATAGCGGGGCTGCCGACAGGGCAATCGCCTGAGGCGCCTTCGGTGGCGGACGGCGCAGTCCGATGGCCTCTCCTGCTTGCGAGGCCTTTTCAGATCGCTCCTCCCTCACCGTCATTGCGAGGAGGCGAAGCCGACGAATCCATCCAGGGGCCGGTGCGCACCGGCCCCTGGATGGATTCGCTGCGCTCGCAATGACGGTTCTGGGGCTTCTGAAACGGTCTCGCAAGCGGGAGAGGCACCGCGACAATTGCCGTGGGCCTGCCACCGTCCCTGGTTGACCCGCCCCGGCCGCACCCCCATCCTTTGGGGGTATGCCGTTCTGCGGGAGGTCCGTCGTGGCCGAGCCGGGCGATATCGCGACCCAGATCTGGGACATGAAGTACCGGCTGAAGCAGCCGGACGGCACGGCCTTGGACCAGTCGGTCGAGGACAGCTGGCGCCGGGTCGCGGCCGCCGTGGCCGTGGCCGAATCGGATCCCGCCCTCTGGACCGAGCGCTTCCTCGGCATCCTGCGCGACCACCGCTATCTGCCGGCCGGGCGCATCCTGGCCGGCGCCGGCACCGGGCGCGACGTCACCCTGTTCAACTGCTTCGTCATGGGCACGGTGCCGGACAGCATGGCCGGCATCTTCGCCCATCTGCGCGAGGCGGCGCTGACGCTGCAGCAGGGCGGCGGCATCGGCTACGACTTCTCCACCATCCGGCCGAAGGGCGCGCCGGTCGCCGGCGTCGGGGCCGACGCCTCGGGTCCGCTGTCCTTCATGGATGTGTGGGACGCGATGTGCCGCACCATCATGTCCGCCGGCTCCCGCCGCGGCGCGATGATGGCGACGTTGCGCTGCGACCATCCGGACGTGGTCGAGTTCATCGAGGCCAAGCGCACCCCCGGCCGGCTGCGCATGTTCAACCTCTCGGTCCTGGTCACCGACCCGTTCATGCAGGCGGTGGCCGACGACGCGCCCTGGGAGCTGGTGTTCGGCGGCCGCGTCTTCCGCACCCTGCCGGCGCGCGAGCTGTGGGACCGGATCATGCGCTCGACCTATGATTCGGCCGAGCCCGGCGTGATCTTCATCGACCGCATCAACGCCCGGAACAATCTGGCCTATTGCGAGACGATCCAGAGCACCAACCCCTGCGTCACGGCGGACACCTGGGTCCAGACCCTGGACGGCCCGCGCATGGTCGGGGAACTGCTCGGCCGGCCCTTCGCCGCCCTGGTAAACGGCCAGCCCGCGGCGTCCGGGCCGGAGGGCTTCTTCCCGACCGGCCGCAAGCCGGTGCTGCGGCTGGAGACGGCGGAAGGCCATGCCCTGCGGCTGACGGCGGACCATCCGGTCCTGGTCGCGGCCGAGGTGTCCCGCTTCCGGATCGAGACCGAGTGGCGCAAGGCGGGCGAATTGAAGCCGGGCGACCGCATCCGGCTGCACGATCACGGGGACGGGCTCGCCTGGCCCGGCTTCGGGTCGGAAGGCGAGGGCTATCTGCTCGGCCTGCTGATCGGCGACGGCACGCTGAAATCCGACAAGGCCGTGCTCTCCGCCTGGCCGGGCGAGGCCACGGTCAACGGCGCGGATGCGCGTCCGGGCATTGCCGGGGTGATGGCGGCGGCGCTCACGGCGGCCCGCTCGCTGCCGCACCGGGCCGATTTCGCAGGTTGGATGCGCGTGCCGGGCCGGGGCGAACAGCGGCTCAGCCTCGGGGCGCTGCGCGACCTGGCGCTGTCGCTCGGCCTCGCCCCCGGCCACAAGACGATCACGCCGGCGGTCGAGCAGGCGTCCTCGGCCTTCGCCGTCGGGCTGCTGCGCGGCCTGTTCGATGCCGACGGGTCGGTCCAGGGCACCCGGGAGAAGGGTGTCAGCATCCGGCTGGCGCAGAGCGATCTCGGCCTGCTGCGCGCGGTCCAGCGCATGCTGCTGCGGCTGGGCATCGCCTCGTCGATCTATGCCGACCGCCGGGCGGCCGGCCCGCGCCTGCTTCCGGACGGAAAGGGGGGGCGCCGCCTCTACGACTGCTCGGCCGATCACGAGCTCGTCATTGCCGGGGCCGGCATCGCCCGCTTTGCCGCCCGGATCGGCTTCGCCGACACCGACAAGCGGGCGCGGCTCGACCAGGAGCTGGCCGGCTATCGGCGGGCGCTCAACCGCGAGCGGTTCCTCGCCACCGTGAAGCGGCTGGTGCCCGATGGGGAGGAGGAGGTCTACGACGTCCGCATCCCCGGCCCGAACGCCTTCGACGGCAACGGCCTGGTCCTCCACAATTGCGGCGAACAGCCGCTTCCCCCCTACGGCGCCTGCCTGCTCGGCTCGGTCAATCTGGCGAAGCTGGTGGCGGATCCGTTCACGCCCAACGCCCGCTTCGACCACGCGGCGCTGGCGGAGATCGTGCCGGTCGCGATCCGGCTGATGGACAATGTCGTCGACGTCTCGCGCTTCCCGCTGCCGGAACAGCAGGCCGAGGCCAAGGCCAAGCGGCGCATCGGCCTCGGCGTCACCGGCCTGGCCGACGCCTTCCTGATGCTGGGGGTGCGCTACGGCTCGCCCGAATCGGCGGCGCTGACCGAGGAATGGCTGGGGGCGATCAAGCTGCATTCCTACCGCGCCTCGGCGGAGATCGCCGCGGAGAAGGGGGCGTTTCCGCTGTTCGACCGCGACGCCTTCCTGGCCGCGCCGGGCGTCGCCGAGCTGCCGCAGGAGATCCGCGACCTGATCGCGCAGCACGGCATCCGCAACGCGCTGCTGACCTCGATCGCGCCGACCGGCACCATCTCGCTGTTCGCCGGCAACGTCGCCTCGGGGATCGAGCCGGTTTTCGCCTGGACCCACACCCGCACCATGCTGCTGCCCGACGGCAGCCGGCGGGCGGAGACGGTGGAGAACCACGCCTACCGGCTGTTCCGCGAGATCCACGGCGCCGACGCAGCCCTGCCGGATTACTTCGTCGACGCCCAGACGCTGCAGCCGGCCGACCATCTGGCGATCCAGGCGGCGGCGCAGAAGCATATCGACAGCTCGATCAGCAAGACCATCAACTGCCCCGAGGACCTGTCCTTCGAGGCCTTCAGGCAAGTCTACGCCCAGGCCTATGCGCTGGGCTGCAAGGGCTGCACCACCTATCGGCCGAACCCGATCACCGGCGCGGTGCTGGAGGCGAGGCCTACGAAGGCGGCGGACGCCCCCGGCCTCAGCGCGCCCGCGGCGCGGCCGGAGGTGCTGCCCGGCGAGACCTACAAGCTGCGCTGGCCGGACAGCGACCACGCCATCTACGTCACCCTCAACGATGAGGTGGTCGACGGCCGCCGCCGACCCTTCGAGATCTTCATCAACTCGAAGAACATGGAGCACTACGCCTGGACCGTGGCGCTGACCCGGATGATCAGCGCGGTGTTCCGGCGCGGCGGCGACGTCGCCTTCGTGGTCGAGGAGCTGAAGGCCGTGTTCGACCCGCGCGGCGGGCAGTGGATGGGCGGCCGCTACGTGCCGTCGCTGCTGGCCGCGATCGGCGAGACGATCGAGCGGCACATGGTGGCGACCGGGTTCCTCGAGAAGCCGGAGGGCATCGTGCCGGAGGTGGCGGTCGAGGTGACGGCGGAGGCGGTCGGGGCGCCGGTCCGGCCGCCGGGCCGCTCCTGCCCGAAATGCGGCCACCCGACCCTGATCCGGCAGGAGGGCTGCGACACCTGCCTGAACTGCGGCTATTCGCGCTGCGGGTAGGTCCAGATTACCATACGGGATAGCCCCTTTTCGTCATGGCGAGGCGCGAAGCGCCGTGGCCATCCAGAGGATGGTGCCGCTGGATGGCCACGCCCCTGCGGGGCTCGCCATGACGATGAAGGAGTGGTCGGCAGCTACGGAGCCGTGGCCGCAACGGGCTCCGCCGCCTCGGCCACCCGCTTCGCCAGCGCGAACAGGGCGCCGTCGCGGATGCCGAGCTCGCGCAGATGCTCGACCGTGTTCAGCAGGTAGTCGCGGTTCGGCCCGCTGCTGCCGATGCCGGTGCGGATCATCGCCAGCGTCTCCTCCGGCCCCAGCGCGCCGCAATACTGGCGGTGGTGGCGATCGGCCAGGAAGCAGCAGGCGGTGACCGGGCCGGAGAGCAGGCGGATCTGCTTCAGGCTCGGGCGGTAGACGCCGGTCACCATCTCGCGGTCCCAGAGATAGGCGACCACGGCCTGGACATCGTCGGGCGACACCTTGAACGCCATGCCGCGGCAGGAGCCGCCGCGGTCGAGCCCCAGCACCAGCCCCGGCCGCTCCGGCGTGCCGCGGTAGCGGTGCGACAGGACGCAGAAGCGCCGGTGATAGCCATGCAGCACCGCCGGCTGCCGCTCGAGATGCGGGAAGCCCGGATTCCACATCAGCGAACCATAGCCGAACACCCAGAGCGGCTCGCCCGGGATCAGCGGCAGGTTCGGTGTCTTCCAATCGTGATGACCATCGGCCATCCACCACATGTAGCGTGTTGCAGGTGCGAAGGGGAGGGGCGTCGTGTCGCGTTCCGCTGGTTCGGCTTGACTCCGGGGCCCGGTCGCGGCCACGTGCCATCCTCGCGCCATCTCAGGGGCGCCACCATCCGGGACCGCCATGCGTCGCCGCCGCCGTATCGTCGCCGTTCCCACCACTCTCGTCGTCCTGCTCGCCGCCGGCTGGACCGGCGGCTGGTACTGGGCCGCGGGCAAGGTCGAAGCGCAGGCGCAGGCCTTCGCCGCCAACCCGCCGCCCGGCGTCACCGTCGACCCCGGCACGGTGAGCGTCGAGGGCTTCCCGCTGGCCTTCACCGTCGAATCGCAGGCGCCCAGCCTGCGCCGGGTCGACGGGCTGACCTGGAACGCCGCCGGGGTGGTCGCCACCGCCAAGCCCTGGACCCTGCCGGAGGTCGGCTTCACCATCGCGCCGCCGCAGCGCGTCACCCTGCCGGGCAGCCCGGCGCTGATCGCCGAGGTCAAGGGCTCGGGCAGCGGCACCGCCCGCCTCGGCACGGACGGCAAGCCGACCCGGGTGCTGCTGACCCTGTCGCAGGTCGAGCTTTCGGGCGGGCTGCTGCCGGCGGCGCTGCCGGTGGCCCGGGTCAACGGCTCGGTCGACCGGGCGCCGGAGGAGGCTGGGGCCGGCGGCGCCGCCGCGATCGACATCGAGGGGCTGGAGACGCCGGATCTCGGCCTCGAGGCCATGGGCCGGCGGGTCGACATGGTGGCGGCGCGGCTGACCGTGCTGGGCACGCTGCCGAAGGCGGCGACGGCGCCGGAGTTGGCGGCCTGGCGGACCGCCGGCGGCAAGCTCAGGGTCGACCAGCTGGCGCTGCGCTGGGGCCCGCTGCAGATCGATGCCGGCGGCACGCTCGACCTCGACGACAAATTGCAGCCCCAGGGCACGCTGACGGCGAAGATCCGCGGCTATGGCGCGGTGATCGAGGACCTGCAGAAGGCGGGCGTGGTCAAGGAGCGCGACGCCGGCTTCGCCAAGGTCGGGCTCGACCTGATGGCCGGCCAGCCGGCGGCGGACGGCACCCGCACCGTCACCGCCCCGATCACGATCGAGAAGGGCAAGGTGTCCTTCGGCCCGCTGCAGGTGGCGAAGCTGCCGGAGATCAAGTGGCAGCAGTAAGCAGGCACACCTCGCGCAACAATAAAGCCGTCATGGCGAGGCGCGTAGCGCCGTGGCCATCCAGAGATCGAGCCGCTGGATGGCCACGCCCCTTCGGGGCTCGCCATGACGGCTTTCTTTAATCCTCGTCCTTGGTCAGGCGCGCCGCCTTCTCCGGCTCCATCTCCTCCTGATGGGCGTCGACGACGCCGCGGCGGATGGCCCGGGTGCGGGTGAACCAGGATTGCAGCGTGTCGCCCTCGCCGCGGCGGATGGCGCGCTGCAGCCGCACCAGGTCCTCGGTGAACTGCTGCAGCACCTCCAGCACCGCGTCCTTGTTGGTCAGGAACACGTCGCGCCACATCACCGGGTCGGAGCCGGCGATGCGGGTGAAGTCGCGGAAGCCGCCGGCGGAGAAGCGGATCACCTCGGCCTGGGTCGCCTCCTCCATGTCCGAGGCGGTGCCGACGATGGTGTAGGCGATCAGATGCGGGATGTGCGAGGTGATGGCCAGCACCCGGTCGTGATGCTCGGCGGTCATGCGCTCGACCATCATGCCCATGCCGCGCCACAGCGCCTCGACCTTGGCCACCGCCTCGGGGGCGACCCCCGGCTCCGGCGTCAGCACGCACCAGCGGTCGATGAACAACTCGGCGAAGCCGGCGGACGGGCCGGAATGCTCGGTGCCGGCGATCGGGTGGCCGGGAACGAGGTGAACGCCGGCCGGCAGGTAGGGGGCGATGGTCTTCGCCACCATGCCCTTGACCGAGCCGACATCGGTGACCACCGCGCCGGGCGCCAGGGCCGGGGCGATGGCCTTGGCCAGCTGCTCATAGGCGCCCATCGGGGCGCAGATCATCACGATGTCGGCGCCGGCCACGGCGGCGGCCGGGTCGGCCTCGACCCGGTCGAGGAAGCCCAGCGCCATGGCCTCGTCGCGGGTCTCCTGGCGCCGGGAATGGCCGACGATCTCGCCCACCAGCCCGTGCTTGCGGGCGGCGCGGGCGACGGAGGAGCCGATCAGGCCGATGCCCAGCAGGGCCAGGCGCTTGAAGACCGGCGCCCCGGTTTCGGTTGCCGGCGCCGTCATCGGCCGCGCAGATGCCCGGCCAGCGCCGCGACCACGGCCCGCATCTCCTCCCCGGTGCCGATGGTGATGCGCAGGCAGCTGGGCAGGCCGTAGCCGCCCATCTGGCGCACCAGGATGCCGCTGTCCTTCAGATGGAGGCGCGCCGCCTCGGCGTCGCGGTCGCCGAAATCGACCAGCAGGAAGTTGCCGGCGGAGGGCAGGGGCTTGAGGCCCAGCTTCGCCAGCTCCGCCGCCGTCCAGCCCCGCCATTCGGCGTTGTGGGCGCGGCTCTTCGCGATGAAGGCCTCGTCGGCCAGCGCGGCCACGCCCGCCGCCTGCGCCGCGGCGCTGACATTGAACGGCCCGCGGGCGCGGTGCAGCACGTCGGTGACGCCGGCCGAGGCATAGGCCCAGCCCAGCCGCAGCGCGCCCATGCCGTAGATCTTCGAGAAGGTGCGCAGCATCACGACGTTCCCGGCCCGGTCGACCAGATCGGCGCCGGCGCTGTACTCCGGGTCGTCGATGTATTCGGCATAGGCGGCATCGAGCGCCAGGATCACGTCCGGCGGCAGGGCGGCGTGCAGCCGCTCGACCTCGGCCCTCGGCAGCAGGTAGCCGGTCGGGTTGTTCGGGTTGGCCAGGAACAGGATGCGGGTGCGCGGCGTCACCCGGGCCAGCAGGGCGTCGACATCGGTCTTGAGGTCGGCCTCGGGCGCCGCGACCGGCGTGGCCCCGACCGCCTTGGCCGCGATCGCGTACATCAGGAAGCCGTGCCGGCTGTACAGCACCTCGTCGCCCGGCCCGGCATAGCTCTTGGCCAAGAGCGCGATCAGCTCGTCCGACCCGGCGCCGGCGACGATGCGCTCCGCATCCAGGCCGAAGCGGCCGGCCAGGGCCTGGCGCAGGGCGCTGCAGCCGCCGTCGGGATAGCGGTGGATCTCGCCGCCCAGCTCGCGATAGGCCGCGGTGGCCTTCGGGCTGGGGCCGAAGGCGCCCTCGTTCGAGGCCAGCCGGATCGGCCGGCCCAGCTCAGGATGCGGCACCGCCTTGGCCTCGCCGCCGACATAGGGATCGATGTCGAGCAGGCCCGGGCGGGGGCGCGGCGCTTGGATCGCGGTCATGGCAGTCTCACTCAGCTCCGGCGGCCGATGGTGATCGGCGTGGCGAAGCCGCCGATCAGGCGGATGCGGGGCGCCAGCTCCTCCAGCCGGTCGGCCAGGGCGGCCATCCGGCCGTCGCCGGGGGCGACATAGTCGGCCACGTCGACCAGATGGATCACGGCATCCTCGGGCGCGCGCGCCGGCCGGGTCCAGAACGCCACCGGCGGCAGGCCGGCGGCTTCGAGCAGCTGCTTCAGCCGGCTGCGGCTGATGTCGCCGGTGACCTCGACCGCGACCAGGGCGTGGTCGTCGCCGGTCTGCTCGGGGTCGAGATGGGCCACCGCCAGGGCCAGCGGCTCGTCGCGGTGCCGTTCGGTCACCACGAAGGGCAGGGTGCCGACGACGCGCGGCGCGCGCGGATCGTCCGACACCAGCACCTGCCACCAGGGATCGGTGTCGGATTCGACCGGCCAGGGCAGCACGGCCACGGCGGCGCTGCCGTCATAGACGGCGCGGATCGCCTGGATCGGCCCGGCGACCGGGGTCATCGGGGTGTGGCTGCCATAGTGGTCGCGCGCTAGGTCCCACAGCTCGGTCTGGGCCTCCGGCGCGTGCACGGCGACGGCGAAGGGGGCCTGCATGCGGGTGCAGCCGGCGATCAGCTCGCGCCAGATCCGGGTCAGCTCCGGCAGCGGGAAGTCGCCGCCGTGGCGCGCCGCCAGCCGGCGCAGGATCGCGGCCTCGCGGCCCGGCCGCATGGCCAGCGGATCGCCGTTCTTGGCGATGGCGATGTCGTGCACCACCCCGGCCCGCTGCATGATCAAATCATGCAGCGCTTCGTCGATCTCGTCGATCCGCTGGCGCAGCGAGTCGAGCGTCTGGGGGGAATCTGGCATCGTCTGGAACGGGCTGGAGCCTGCCGGGTCGAGGGCGATCAGGTGTAAAACGCGGCAGGGGCGAAAGCAAAGGAAACA
Source organism: Inquilinus limosus (assembly GCF_002195995.1). Taxonomy (GTDB): domain Bacteria; phylum Pseudomonadota; class Alphaproteobacteria; order DSM-16000; family Inquilinaceae; genus Inquilinus; species Inquilinus limosus_C. The sequence goes on along the minus strand of NZ_NHON01000068.1, from coordinate 3,554 downwards.
TCTGGGGTTTTACGCATTGCGGAAATGGGCTTTCGCAGGACCCGCAGCCGCCGTGCCGGAACCCGGCCGGGCCGGGATCGTCCCGTCGCCCCCGGGCAGGCGCGGCTAGCCCGGCTCCTCGCCCTCGCGGCGCACGCCCAGGGCGGGCTGGCCCGCCCCGACCGGCACCAGGACCGGCCGGCGGGCGCGGACCTTCTTGCCGCGCGACAGCTGGTAGATCTGCTTCGACGCCTCGACCATCACCGTGCCGGCGACGCGCTGGAACCAGCGGGCGCCGACCTCCTCCCACACCGGGGCGGTGGACAGGAGGAAGCGCGATCGGGTCGGCGGCAGCCACAGGGCCCGGGCCACCCGCTCCGGCACGAACTGGTGCTGGCGCAGCATCTGGTTCAGCTGGCTCGAGGAATAGGGCTTGCCGTGGCCGAACGGGGTGCGGTCGGACCGGGCCCACAGGCTGCGCCGGTTCGGCACCACCACCAGCAGCCGGCCGCTGCCGTTCAGCACGCGCCAGATCTCGCGCATCAGCTCGCCCAGCTGCTCGGTCGCCTCCAGCCCGTGCACCAGCAGCACCCGGTCGACCGACATGTCGGGCAGCGGCAGCTCGGTCTCCTCGCTCAGCGCCACCAGGCCGCGGCCGTCCGGCGGCCAGTGGGCCACGCCCTGCTCGGCCGGCATGCAGGCGATCACCCGCTCGGCCTCGCCCAGGAAGGGCCGCAGGAACGGCGTGGCATAGCCCAGGCCGAGGATGATCTGGCCATGCGTGTCCGGCCACAGCAGGCGGATCTGCCGGCGCACCATGCGCCGCACCACCAGGCCCAGGCTGGTCTCGTAGAACTCACGAAGATCGATGACGTCGCTGTACATCCGCCGGTCGTCCCCAGGGCCCGTCCACGTTAGGATAACGCATCGACGGCGGGGATGGACCCATCGCCGCTTCGGCCGCCACAACAGGATATTTCAGGAGTCGCTGCATGGCCCGCAAGACCGAGCCTCGTGGAATCGACCCGGAGCGCCTGAAGCAGGCCGCCCGCGAGGCCGCGGACCTCTATCTCGACCACCCGAACGTGACCTCGGTCGGCATCGGCCGGAAGCTCGAGAACGGCAAGCCGACCGGCGCGCTGTGCATCCAGTTCACCGTCGGCCGCAAGGTCGCGCCGCAGGGGCTGGTGGAGGAGGGCATCCCGCCGCTGCCCAAGAGCATCACGGTCGACGGGATCACGATCCCGACCGACGTGGTCGAGCGCCGCTACAAGCCGTCCTGGCAGCTGGTGCCGCAGGCGGTGAAGGACCAGCGCAAGCTGCGGCACGACCCGCTGGTGCCCGGCATCAGCGTCTGCCATCCCTCCGGCACCGCCGGCACGCTGGGCTGCATCGTCTATGACCGGCAGGAGGGGCGGCCGCACATCCTGTCGAACTGGCATGTGCTGCAGGGCGAGCAGGGGCGGCTGGGCGACATCGTGGTGCAGCCCGGCCCCTTCGACGACAACCGGATCGAGAGCAATGGCTGCGGCGTGCTGGTGCGCAGCCATCTCGGCCTGGCCGGGGACTGCGCCATCGCCCGGATCGAGGGGCGGGAGGTCGACCCCGAGATCCTCGATCTCGGTGTCCGGGTCAGCCGGCTGGGCCGGCCGGAGCTGGGCGACAAGGTGGTGAAGTCCGGCCGCACCACCGGCGTCACCTGGGGCATCGTCACCCGGATCGAGACCACGGTGAAGCTGTTCTACGGCGACGGCGTCGGCACCAAGCGCATCGGCGGCTTCGAGATCGGGCCCGACCCCGACCGGCAGGCGCCGGAGAACGAGATCAGCAAGGGCGGCGATTCCGGCTCGGTCTGGCTCGGCCTCGACGGCAAGGGCGACCCGACCGACGTCATGCTGGGCCTGCATTTCGGTGGCGAGGCCGACGGCGCCGACGCCAGCGAGGGCGACTTCGCCCTGGCCTGCGTCGCCGACGCCGTGTTCAAGAAGCTGGAGGTCGAGCCGGTGCCGCCGGCCGAGGCACAGGCCGCGCCGGCCGCCACCGGCGGCGGCTTCGACCCGAAATTCCTGGCCGGGAAGACCGTGTCGCTGCCGGCGATGTCGAAGGCGCAGGAGACGGATGCGGCCAAGGCCGGCGGCTCGCCCGTCATCCGCCACACCCATTTCTCACTGGTGCTCAGCAAGTCGCGCCGCCTGGCCCGCTGGGTGGCCTGGAACGTCGATGGCGGCCAGATCCGCATGCTCAGCCGCAGCGGGCTGAAGTTCACGCTCGACCCGCTGGTCGACGCGAAATGGCAGACCGGCGACGCGCTCTACGCCTCCAACCGCCTCGACCGCGGCCACATCGCCCGGCGCCAGGACCTGGTCTGGGGAACGCCGGAGGAGGCGGCGCGGGCCAACCGGGAGTCCTTCTACTTCACCAACATCGCGCCGCAGCACGAGGCCTACAACCAGTCCGGGCTGAACGGCCTGTGGGGCCTCCTGGAGAACGCGATCCTGGAGGAGGTGGAGGTCGAGCAGCTGCGCGTCTCGGTGCTGGGCGGCCCGGTGTTCCGCGATGACGACCCGGTCTATCGCGGCACCGCCATCCCGCGCGACTTCTGGAAGATCGTGACCTATGTCGAGGCCGGGGCGCTGAAGGCCAAGGCTTTCCTCCTGACCCAGGAGGACCTCTTGAACCGGCTCGAGGTGCTGGGGCTGGAGCCGTTCCGGCTGTACCAGCTGCCGATCGCGGAGCTGGAAAGCCGCACCGGGCTCGATTTCGGCGACCTCAAATCCGCCGACGACCGGGCGGTCCGCCCGGCCCGCGGCCGCCGCGCCGCGGCCGAGGCCGTGCCGCGGGTGACGCTGATCGAGAGCCTGTCCGACATCGAGCTGTGACCGACTCCTCCCTCGCCGTCATTGCGAGGAGCGCAGCGACGAAGCAATCCAGGGGCCACGCCAAACGGCCCTGGATTGCTTCGCTGCGCTCGCAATGACGGTGTGGGGCGCGCCGTTCCCGCCAACCCCCACCGTCATCGCGAGCCCGAAGGGCGTGGCGATCCAGCCCGGCGCCTGCCGCGCCGGTTAAGGTCACACAATGTTCATTGCGCCGCTCCGCGATTATGTTCATGATACGTTCCATGAAGACGGTGCCCCAGGATCTCGACGTCCAGGCCTACTGCCGCAGCCTCGCGCTGCAGCAGATCGAGATGCTGTCCCGCCTGGCCGAGATCGCCATGCAGCTGGCCGAGGCCGAAGGCGCCCGCGCCGTCGCCGCCCAGGCCCGCGCCGTGGCGCCCAGGGCCGACGAGGCGGCGAGGGCCGAGGCGCAGGAGGCCGGCATGGCCTTCAGCCGCTTCTCCCGCTCCGTCCAGCGCTCCCTGCTGCTGCGCAGCCGCGCCGCCGCCGACCTCTGCGCCGGCGACAAGGCCGACCGCCGGGCCCGCCGCGCCCGCCAGCGCATCCATGTCACCGACGCCCTCGATGCCCTGGTCTGGGACCCGGAGCTGCCGGCCGGGCCGCACGACAGGACCGGGGCGCGCATCGCCGAGCTGCATGAGGGGATCGCCGCGCTCTACGAGGACGAGGACAACC
>NZ_NHON01000067.1 GCF_002195995.1 Inquilinus limosus | reverse complement strand
CGCCACCCCCATCGCCGCCGAGGCACCCCCGGCCGCACCGGGGCCGGACATCCGCCGTCCCTGAGGGCGCGCGCCGCGCCCGCCAACCGAGGTTCTGATGACATCCAGCGTGCTCTGCACGGCCGTGCTGGCGGCCGTTGCCGTCGCATGTCCCGCCCGGGCCGGCGATGCCCCCGTCACCTCCGGCCTGCAGCTGAAGATCTCCGGCCGCGTCGGCTTCCTGGCCGGCGCGGTGCTGACCGACAGCCGCCGGTCCGGGATGGACCGCGACTACGATTTCGCGTCCGGCGCGCGGCTGCAGTTCGACGTCGTCGCCGTTACCGATTCCGGTCTGGAATATGGCGGCCGCATCCGCTTCAGCGCTATCGACCGCCGCAACAATGTCGTGGTCGACCGCACCTACATCTATCTGAAGGGCGGGTTCGGCACGATCACCCTCGGCGATTCCGTCATCATCGCCGACGACATCGGCACGGTGTACGCCCATCAGACCCTGGCGCCGCGATTCGGCCTCGACACCGACTGGGCCGACGGCTTCCGCAGCCCGGCCACCAGCTTCGGCGGCAGCGACCGGTTCTTCGCCGTCGCCGCCTACGACACGATCAGCGGGCTCAGCAACAAGGACACCCGGATCAAGTACCTGTCGCCGAGCGTCGGCGGCCTGACCTTCGGCATCGACTTCACGCCCGTGGTCGGCGGCGCCGGCCATGCCGGCAATGGCGGCCGCGACGACCTGATCGATGACGGCAGCACCCTGTACGAGAACGTGGTTACCGCCGGCCTCGACTTCAGCCGGACCTTCGGCGGCACGGCGGTGCGCCTGGCCGCCACCGCGGTCACCGGCAACGGCGTCGCCGGCCATCACGATGTCGAGGCCTACACCCTGGGCGGCCAAGCCGGTTTCGCCGACGGCGTCTGGGCCAGCGTGAACTGGACCCATTTCGCCAGCCTGTACCAGACCGGCAAGGCGATCGATTCGATCGTCGGCGACCTGTCCTACACGACGGGTCCCTGGCTGGCCTCGATCGGCTATGCCGCCACCATCGCCGCGAAGGGCAACGCGCTGCGCTCGTCCTTCACCGATGGCCGCGACCTTGAGGCCAATCACAGTGTCATCGGAACTGTGGTGTACAGTCTGGCGCCGGGACTCAACCTGTTCGGCGAGCTCCGCTACGAACGGAACGGGTTCCGCACCGGCGACGACTTCGAAACCTCGGCCCTGACCGTCGGCACGACGCTGACCTTCTGAGCCGGACAGCACACCGCAGACCAACCTGGAGGAGACCGAATCATGAGCTCCGGAACCCCGAGCACCGCCCGCCGCCCGGGCGGGCTGACCGACCTTTCCGCCGACGCGACCAGGGACATCGGCGCCGCGCTGCGGGGCCTGCTGGCCGACGTCTTCGCCCTGTACCTGAAGACGAAGAACTTCCACTGGCATATGAGCGGGTCGCATTTCCGCGACTACCACCTGCTGCTGGACGAGCATGGCGACCAGCTGTTCGCCATGACCGACGACATCGCCGAGCGGGGCCGCAAGATCGGCGCCCAGACGCTGAAGTCGATCGGCGACATCGCCCGGCACCAGCGCATCCCCGACAACGACGCCGACCATGTCGACCCGCAGGACATGCTGGCCGAGCTGCGCGACGACAATCTGCGGCTGACCCAGGCGATGCGGCAGGTCCACAACACCTGCGACGAATACGGCGACGTCGCGACGGCCAGCCTGCTCGAGAACTGGATCGACGAGACCGAGCGCCGCACCTGGTTCCTCTATGAATCGGCGCACCGGCCGCCCGGCTCGAACGCCTGATCCATCCCCGGCGGGGCCGGCCGGCGGCCGGCCCCTGCCACGCAGCACGCAGCGATCCGGGCCCGTGGCCCGAAGGTGTGTCATGGCAGACAGCGCGAACGACCTCCCGCCGATCGGGCAGCTGATCCGGGGCGACGGCCCGGACGGCGCGCGCCGGGTGCTGCACTGGTACGACCTGATGTGCCCGTTCTGCTATGTCGGCCAGCAGCGCAACACGATCTTCGCCGCGCATGGCTTCGACGTGATCGAGCTGCCGTTCCAGGCCCATCCGGAGATCCCGCCCGGCGGCCGCCCGGCCGGCGAGCGCAGCGATGCCCTGGTGGCACGGATCGAGGCGGAGGCGACGGCGTCGGGCCTCGCGCTGGCCTGGCCGGCCCGGCTGCCGAACAGCCGCATGGCGCTGGCCGCGGCCGAATGGGCCCGCCGCCACGCACCGGACTCCTTCGCGCCGTTCCAGAAGGCGCTGTTCGCCGTCCATTTCGCGCTGGGCCAGGATCTTGGCGACCGGGCGGTGATCGACCGGCACGCGGCCGTCGCCGGCATCGACCTCGCGGCGCTGCACGCCGCGCTGGACGATGGCAGCGCCGATGCCCTGGTCGGCCAGTCCGAGGCGCTGGGCCGCCGCCTGGGCGTGCAGGGGACGCCGGCCTGGCTCGTCGCCGGCCGGCTGATCCCCGGGCTCTATCCGCGCGAGCAGTTCGAGACGCTGCTGCGGAGCCTGGCCGCCTGAGGACCCGCCCGACGGGCCGACCCGGCGGCCCTGCCGCGTCACGGCAGGTCGACGATCTCGACCCAGTTGGCGTCGCGGCCGACCGGATACCGGCCCAGCGGCGTCAGGGTGCCGCTGGCCTTGTCGATCCGGTAGACCGCCAGCCGGTCCGACTTCTCCCCTGACGCGACCAGATAGGTGCCGCTGGCATCGATGCGGATGCCGCGCGGCTGCGTCTCCGTGGCGTAGTTGGTGACATAGGCCGGCGTCCCCGTGTCCGGGGCGACCGAGAACAGCGCGATCTGGCTGGTCGTCCGCTCCGTGGTGTAGAGGAACCGGCCGTCGGGCGTGGCCTGGATGTCCGCGGCCCAGACCCTGCGCTTGCCGTCATCGGCGGGCGGCGCCCCCGGCGGCAGGCCCGGCACCAGCCCGGCCTCCGGCGGCACGGTGGCGACGGTGTCGCGCTCGGTCAGGGTGCCCGTGGCCGGGTCGACCGCGAAATGGATCAGGTTCCCCGACAGCTCGCACAGCACGTAGAGGGAGGTGTCATCCGGCGACAGGATCGGGTGGCGCGGGCCGTTGCCCGCCGCCGTCTTCACCAGCGGCGGGTCGTTCGGCGTCAGCCGGCCGGTCGCGGCGTCGAACCGGAACTGCAGGATCTGGTCGCTGCCGAGATTGGTGGCGTAGACGAAGCGGTTGCTGCGGTCGGCGCGGATCGCATGGGCGTTCTTGCCGGTCGGGATCACCTGGCCGGCCTCCGCCCGGACCAGGCCGTCGGCATCGATCGGGCTGACCGCGACCTTGTCGCCGCCATAGGAGGCGGTGAACAGGAAGCGGCCGGTCGCGTCGGTCGAGACATAGGCCATGCTGTCGGGCAACGGCGCCGTCGCCTCCTGCCGCAGCGCGCCGGTGACCGGATCGATCGCATAGGTCACGACCGTGAAGGGCTGGGACCGGACCACGGCGTAGAGGTGCCGCTTGTCCGGGCTGACCGCCATCGGCATCACCATCTTCCCGGCCGTGGTCTTGCCGAGCGGCGTCAGCCCGCCGGTCGCCTTGTCCATGGCATAGCCGTCGATGTTCCCGTCCTCGGCGTTGGAGACGTAGACGAAGGTGGCGGCCGCTGCCGACGGCGCCGGGCCGAGGGCGGTGAGCGATGAGGCGATGGCGATCATTCCTGCCAGCATCCGCAATGCAGTGTGGGTGGCCAAGACGATTCTTCCTCCCGAATGGCGAGCGGGCGCATCCCGGCGTCCGTCTCAGCCCGGAAGGGTCTTACGGCCGCCGATGGCCGTCCAAGCCGAAACGGGTATCGATCGATGCCGCCGGCGCATCGATCCGGGCCGGGGCAGCGCGCATGGTGACCTTCCGATGTGCCTGGGATCGCCAGCGGACGCAGCGTGGTCATAATCTCGAATGAGGATGCAATTCCGGGGATGGGGGAGGGGCGGCATGCGACGGTTCCGGCGAAACCTGCTGTGCGCGCTCGGCGCGATCGTGATCTGGCCGGCGGCGGCGCCCGCCCAGGACGGCTGGGGCTGGACGATCATCACCCCGTCCGTGACCGGCACCGACACGCTGGGCCTGGCCCTGCGCCGGATCACGGAGGAGCAGCAGCATCCGCAGCCCGGCGCCGCGGCGCCGGCGGCCGAGGCGGGCGCCTTCCGCTACACCCCCTCGCGCGACCGCCGCGCCGCCAACCTCGCCCGCTTCGTGGCCCGCAGCCGGGCGGCGGATCCGCAGGGGGCGGACAACCTCGCCAAGGTGTTCGCCTCGACCGACGTGGTCGAGCAGATGCGGGCGCCGCTCGCCGCCGTCGGGCTGCGGATCGACGATGTCGCCGACGCCTATGCGGTGTATTGGATCAATGCCTAGCAGGCCAGCCGCGGGGTCGATGACGATGTCGGCCGCGCCACCGCCCTGGCCGTGCGGGACCAGGCCGCCCGGGCGATGGCGGCGACGGGCCAGCTGCGCGGGGCGGGCGACGCGGCCAAGCAGGAGATGGCCGAATCCCTGCTGATCCAGGCGGCGCTGATCGCCGACGCGCTGAAGCAGAGCCAGGGCAATCCGGAGCTGAGCCGCCAGGTCGCCGCGGCCGTGTCGCAGGGCGCGCGGGGGATGAGCCTCGATCTCGCCGCCATGACGCTGACCGAGAAAGGCTTCGTTCCGGCCGAGTGAGCGGGCAGCGCCGCGCTACGCCGGGAACAGGCGCTTCGCCAGGAAATCGATGAACACCCGAAGCTTGGGCGCGGGGTAGCGGCTGGACGGCCACAGCAGGCGGAACACGCCCTCATGCGCGGTGTGATCGGCCAGCACCACGGCGAGGGTGCCGTCCCCGATCTGCCGGCGGATGGCGAAATCCGGCAGGCAGGCGATGCCCAGCCCCTGCTCGGCCATGGCGATCAGCGGCTCGATCGTGTTCGCCACCGCGCTGCTCGGCAGGGCGATCCCGGCGCGGCGCAGCGGCCAGGGCTCGAACCTGCCGCTGGTGGCGAAGCGGTGCTGCAGGCAGGCGTGGCCTGCCAGGTCCTCCGGCACCCGCGGCACGCCGCGGCGCGCGAGATAGGCGGGCGCCGCCACCAGCTGCAGCCGGAACACGCCGAGGATTCGGCTCATCAGCCGGGAATCGCCGACCTCGCCGGCGCGGATCACGGCGTCGAAGCCTTCCTCGATCACATCGACCAGCCGGTCGGTGAAGTCGAGGTCCAGCTCGATCTCCGGATACTCGCGCATGAAGGCGCCCAGCGTCGGCATCATCAGCATCCCGGCCAGCGGCAGGCTGACCCGCAGCCGGCCGCGCGGCGCGCCGCGGGTCAGCGCCAGCTCCATCTCGGCGGTCTCGATCTCGCTGAAGATCCGCCGGCAGCGCTCCAGGAACAGCGTTCCCTCCGGCGTCAGCGTCACCGAGCGGGTGGAGCGGTGCAGCAGCCGCACGCCCAGCCGCTCCTCCAGCCGCGCCACCGCCTTGCCGATGGCGGAGGAGGAGACGCCGAGCTGCCGTCCCGCCGCTGTGAAGCTGCGGGAGTCCGCCGCCCGGACGAAGGCGTCGAGCGCGCCGAGGCTGTCGGTAGGGCGCATGGTCATTCCGGACATCCGTTTCCGAAGTGTCAGGAACCATAGCTCAATTCTCCGCAATGCGCGGCAGGCTCATCTTCCGAGCAGGCACAATTCGAGGAGGCCGCCATGGCCCAGACATCAGCCGCGCCGCAGCATCACGACCGGTTCCCGTACTCCGCCATCATCGACCGCCCGAAGCTGCGCTGGCCGAACGGCGCCCGGGTGGCGGTCTGGGTGTCGCCGAACATCGAGCATTTCCGGTTCGACCGGCCGTCGAGTTCGATCAACCCCTTCACCGCCAACCTCGTCCCCGACGTGCTGAACTATTCCTGGCGCGACTATGGTGTCCGCGTCGGCATCTGGCGGCTGATGGAGGTGATGGAGCGGCACGGCATCCGCGGCACCGCGCCGCTCAATGCCGAGGTGGTGGGGCATTACCCCCGCATCATCGAGGCCGGGCAGGCGCTGGGCTGGGAGTGGATGGGCCACGGCCTCACCAACTCCACCCTGATCAACGGCCAGCCGGAGGATGAGGAGAGGGAGATCGTGCGGGCGGTGGTCGACACCATCGGCCAGGCCACCGGCCGGCGGCCGCGCGGCTGGCTGAGCCCGGCGCTGACGGAATCGCACAGCACCCTCGACCTGCTGGCCGAGGCCGGCATCGACTATGTCGCCGACTGGGTGAATGACGAGCAGCCTTATCCGATGCGGGTGCGCGCCGGGTCGATGCTGTCGCTGCCCTATTCGATCGAGATCAACGACTTCAACGCCTTCCTCTTCCAGGGCCAGTCGGGCGCGCAGTTCGCGGACACGATCCGCGAGCAGTTCGACGTCCTGTACGAGGATGGCGCCGTGACCGGCCGGGTGATGGGCATCGCCCTGCACCCGTTCCTGATCGGCCACCCGCACCGGGCCCGGCATTTCAGCCGGGCGCTGGCCCATATCGCCTCGCATCCCGATGTCTGGCTGGCGACGGGCAGCGAGATCGCCGACTGGTACCGGGCGGCCCGCGCCGAGGCCTAGCCGGCGGCGAGGGCCACGGCCGGCTCCGGCACCGCGTGGGGCAGGTCGGCCTCCGCCAGGGCCCGGACGGCGCGGCCGGCCAGGGCGTGCAGCGTCCGGCGCTGCCGGGTGGCCAGCACCACGGCGGCGCCGGCCGCGGCCCCCATGATCATCCAGTGCGGCTCCATCCGCAGGCTGGCGAAGGCGATATGGGTGGCCGAGGCGGCGACGGAGGCCAGCAGGTTCGAGGCCTCCTCCGGCTTGGGCAGCAGCATGCCGTAGCGGATGCCGTAGCGATCGCATTTGCCGAAGATCATGCCCTCGCGCACCGCCCGCTCGCCATCGGCGGTCACCGTCCACTGGATCGGCTTGCAGTCCAGCGGATAGCGGCCGATGCCGATATCGGCCTCCGGGTCCACCGCGCCGCGCAGCACGTCATGCTCGGTCAGCGTGTCGATGCCCTGCAGCCGGCGCCCCTCGCGCACATACAGCGCCGGCGGCCAGCCGTCGCTGCCGTGATACTCGTCGCGGCAGAAACCGAACTCCGCGAAGAAGCGCCGCGTCTCCTCCGGCACGCTCTCGTCGGTGCGGATGAAGTGCAGGATCCGGGCCGTGTAGTCGCGATAGATCGCGGCGATCCGCCGGCGCCCGGCGGGGCCGGAACCCAGCCAGTCCATCCCCGCCAGCGGCAGGTTGATCGGCGCCGCGTGCCCGGAATTCATGTCGTATTTGCCGCCCCGCAGCCGGGCGAGGTTGAAGAAGATCGAGTTGAAGGTGGTGCCGTGCACGATCGACACGGCGCCGGCGCCCTTGCGCCGCCCCGACAGGGCCAGCCGCCGGAACAGCTCCATGTCGGCCGGGTCGTAGCGGTCGGGCTCGGGGATCGGCAGCCGGTTGTCCGGGTTGCGGGTCAGGGTCAGCCGGTAGCAGAAGGCCTGCAGCCGGGAATCGCCGTCGCCCAGCCGGACGCCGTCGGGCGGCAGCAGGTAGGGCAGCAGCTTGCCCCGGCCGTCCCTGGCCGGGATCGGCTCGTCCAGCGGGGCGGGCAGCATGCTGCCCAGCCGGCGGCGCCCCGCCATGGTCTCGCCATGGGCCTCGGCGCTTTCACGGCCGATGCGGCAGGACACGCCGGCCAGCGGCAGCAGGTCGCCCTCATAGGTCGCGTCGATCCAGAAGGCCGACCAGACCGTGTCGCCGTCCTCCAGCACCGCGTGGCTGAGGGATGGGCCCGTCTTCATGATCGTGGCGATGCGGGTCCCGGTCCTGAGCTCGACGCCGGCCTCGTCCAGCAGGCCCCGGAAGATCCCGGCCAGCACATGCGGCTCGGCCCGGAACTCGATCTCCGGGCTGCCATAGGCCGCGCCGGCGCGCTGGAAGACCTCGCGGGCCGCGCCGCGCAGGATGCTGCCGCTGCCGATGATGTCGGTCGCGTTCAGCCCGCTGGTCATCAGCCCGCCGACATGGCCCGTCGGCTCGATCACCAGGACCCGCAGGCCCCGCTTTCCCATCAGGCTGGCGGCGACGATGCCGGACGGCGTGGCGCCATACACCACGGAATCATAATATTTCACGACAAATTCCCCCCATCCCGATGCCCATGAGGGGGAAAATCCCCTCCGGATGGTTCCGGCCCTCCCGAAGCGTCGCAGGCGCACCCTCGGCGCCGCCCGCCGCGGCGGATCCCCCTGAGCAGTCCCTCCCGAAGACCGTCCGGCTCGTCCTCGGCCTCGCCGAGGGATCCGGATCGGTCCTTGCCTGGAACGATCTTCCGGCATGTCGGCGGGGCATGCAATGCGGCACCGCATCGCTTCGTTTGCATCCGCCGGCTCACGCCGGCGGCTTGCCGCGATGCGTCAAGCGGCCTTGTGAGGGACTCTGGTGGCAACATCTGCGGCAGATGGCTTTGCCCGATCAGCACCAGCACCGCTATGAAAGCATTAAATTAAAATATCATCGATATTTAAATCAATAAGTGAACATTGCATCGGTAAGGCAAGATGCTCCAAAATGCTCTCGGCTTGCCTCAATGTGTGCTCAATCCATGGAGAGCGAGATGGCAGACAGCTATACTGCAGTCTTGTGGGATACTCTGTCCACAGAATACACGATAGTCTCCATCGATCCTCCATTGTCCAGAGTTACGACATTAATGGAGGGAAATTCAATCGGAACGAAAGAGCTTAAGCCCGATGCTCCGGTCGAAATCAAAAAAATTTCTGACCAAGACAAGATCACGACTAAATATTCATTTGCCCAAATGGACGGCGGATGCATGATTCGTGTTGATTGGATCGTTATCGTTCCGATTTTGGGGAAGTTTGAAGGAAGCAAGGACCTGCCATTTCCTCCCTATTGATTTTGCGATCAAGTGTTGAGGCGGCGCCCGCCCGAACGGCACCACAGCCTGGCCGGGCCAGCTTGTCGTGCCTCTGGCGAGCGCAAGCGGAGCGGCGGGCATTGTGATCGGCCAGCTGTCCGACCGATCCCCAACATTCAGCCCCTTGGAGCCCAGCGAGACCTCCCTGGGCTCCGGCCCATACGCTATCCTGTGTGCGCATCTACAGTGGGTCAGGACCCATGGCCGACGGTTCGAAACAGGGCGTGAGTGCGTTGGTTCAGGCTCGGGTGCGCGTAGCCGCAGCCCAGGCAATTCGGGCCGCGGCAGTTCAGCAGCGTGTCGACGGTGCGCCGGAGGAAGTGATCACCCAAGTCGAGCGTGCCGCTGAATGGCTTGAAGCCGAGGCCGGGGATTTGCAGCAGCGGAGCATGGCTGATCTGGCAACGGCGATCGATGCAACAACAGCCCGCGCCAAGTCGACGGTCACCAACGACAACGAATAGGGTTCGTGCCCGATCGCCCGGCCCAGCGGTCCCGCGGCCTCCCGGCGCCCGCATCCTTGGATCCCCGCGTCAGTGCGCGGCGATCAGGTCGTCGCAGAGCGGGTGATGGCGTCCCCGGAGAGATTCGAACTCCCGACCCGCTGCTTAGGACGCAGCCGCTCTATCCTGCTGAGCTACGGGGACCCGGGCGCCCTTATAGCAAGCCGGCGGGGCGATGACACCCCCCCGCGTGACGCCGCACGGAGCCCGGAAACGAAAGAGGCCACCCCCGCGCCCGGCGGGGATGGCCTCGAAGCCGCTCGATGGGCTGGAGGCGGTGGCGCCTCAGTCCTCGATGAAGCTGCGCTGGAAGGCGTGGACCAGCGGGTCGACCGCATATTGCAGCGCGGTGCGGGTGCCGGTCATGATCGAGGCCTCCGCCGGCATGCCGGCGGAGAGGTTGACCTGCGGCGCCACCCGCTTCAGCAGGCTCGGGTCGACCTCGACCTTGGCCAGGAAGTAGGAGCGCTTGGTCGCCTCGTCCTGGGTGCTGTCGGCGGCGACATAGATCACGGTGCCGTCGATCCGCGGCATGTTGCGCTGATGGTAGGCGGTGAAGCGCACCAGCGCCGACTGCCCCTCGCGCACCGTGTCGATGTCGTTCGGCTGCACCTGCACATCGATCACCAGCCGGTCGTTCTTCGGCACCAGCTCCAGGATCGGGGCGCCCGGCTGAATGACGCCGCCGAGCGTGTGGTACTTCAGGTTCACCACCACGCCGTCGACCGGCGCCAGGATGCGGGTGCGGCCGACCACGTCGCCGGCCGAGCGCAGCTTCTCGTCCAGCTGCGCCAGCTCCTTCTGGGTGTTCGCGCGCTCCTCGGCGATCTTGTCGCGGAAGTCGCTGTCCAGCGCCAGCATCCGCATCTGGCTCTCGCCGATCAGCTGCTGGGCCTTGGCGATCGAGGAGGTGTCGGCCGCCTTCTGCCCGCCGATCTGGGCCTGGGTGCGCTGCAGCGCCAGCAGCCGGGGCCGCTCATACAGCCCCTTGGCGACCAGCGGCGCGACGCCGTTGATCTCCTGCTGGATCAGCTCGAGCTGGGTGTCGGCCGAGGTGATCTGGGCCTTCAGCCCCTCGATGTCGGACCGGCTCTGCTCGACGCGCTGCTGCAGCACCGATTTCTGGCCGTTGATCGATTCGCGGCGGGAGGTGAACTGCTCCTGCTGCGCCTGCACCAGGGCTGCGGCGCCGGGGCTCTTCGCCGCCTCGTCCAGCACCTCGGCCGGCATGGTGATCGCCGGCGCGCCGGCCTGCTCGGCGTCGAGCCGGGCCAGGGCCGCCATGTCCGCCAGGCGCTGCATGCGCACCGAGTCATAGGTCGCCAGGTCGCGCGTCGCGTCCAGCACCAGCAGCGTGTCGCCGGCCTTGACCTCGGTGCCGTCCTTGACCAGCAACTCGCGGATGATGCCGCCCTCGAGATGCTGCACCGTGCGCCGGTTGCCCTCGGGGCTGACGACGCCGTTGGCGATCGCGGCGCTGGCCAGCGGGGAGACGGCGGCCCAGGCGCCGAAGCCGAACACGAAGACGCCGATCACGACGCCGCCGATCAGGCTCAGGCGGTTCAGGCCATACGCGTTGCGCTTCAGCGTCGCCGCGGTGTCATCCAGCGGAGCGGGCAGGCGGTTGCTGAGGACGGCTGGCGGCAGTGGCTGTCCAGGCTCCTGAGGCGTGAGCGACATTTTCAGTTCCCTTTGGCGCCGGCGTGGTGTCGGCGGCACGTGGTCCAGCAATGCGGGCCAGCACCTCGGCCCGCGGTCCAAGCAAGGCGATCTCGCCGTCGCGCATCACCAGGAGGCGGTCGGCATCGGCCAGGATCTGCGGCCGGTGGGCGACGATGATCACGGTCGTGCCCTTGGCCTTCAGCCCGGCGATCGTGCCCATCAGCGCGGCCTCGCCATCCGCGTCGAGGTTGGAGTTCGGCTCGTCCAGCACCACCAGCTTGGGCTGGCCGAACACGGCGCGGGCCAGGCCGACGCGCTGGCGCTGGCCGCCCGACAGCGGCACGCCGCCGTCGCCGATCGGGGTGTCGTAGCCCTGCGGCAGCCGCACGATCATGTCGTGCACGCCGGCCAGCTCGGCCGCCGCCACCACCTGGTCGGAGTCGACCTTGCCCATGCGGGCGATGTTCTCGGCCACCGTGCCGGGGAAGATGTCGACCGCCTGCGGCAGGTAGCCGAGATGCGGCCCCAGCGTCTCGGGCGACCATTGCCCGAGATCGGCGCCGTCGAGGCGGACCGCGCCGTCGGTCGGCGGATAGATGCCGCACAGCAGGCGGCACAGCGTGCTCTTGCCCGAGGCGGAGGGGCCGACCATGCCCAGCACCTCGCCGCCCGCGATCTCGAAGCTGACGCGCTTGATGATCGGCGTCTTGCCCTGCGGCGCGACGAAGACCAGCTTGTCGATCTGCACCTTGCCCGACGGCGGCGGCAGGGTCAGCCCGTCCTTGCGCTTCGGCAGGGCGGTCAGGATCTTCTCGATCGATTCATAGGACTGGCGGGCGCTGATGAACTGGCGCCAGGAACTGATCGCCTGCTCGACCGGGGCCAGGGCGCGGGACAGCAGCATCGAGCCGGCGATCATGCCGCCCGAGGTCAGCTCGCCATGCAGCAGCAGATAGGCGCCGACGCCCATCACGAAGCTCTGCACGAAGATGCGGACGAATTTCGAGGAGCCGCCGATGATCGCCGACCGGTCGGAGCTGCGCTCCTGCCCCACCAGCGCGGCCTCGGCGTCCTTGCGCCAGCGGCCCATCAGCGCCGGCAGCATGCCCATGGCGCGCACGGTCTCGGCGCTGCGGATGGCGCCTTCGGCCTGGCGCTGGGCCACGACCTGCAGCTTGTTGGCGTCGGTGGTCGGGCCGCGCAGCATCTTCTCGTTGGTCAGCGCCAGGCCGAACAGGAT
This sequence comes from Inquilinus limosus, assembly GCF_002195995.1. Lineage (GTDB taxonomy): Bacteria > Pseudomonadota > Alphaproteobacteria > DSM-16000 > Inquilinaceae > Inquilinus > Inquilinus limosus_C. The sequence continues at coordinate 23,720 of NZ_NHON01000067.1, read as the reverse complement.
GGCGGCGGAGATCAGCGCGGTGACGCCGAGCGCCCAGTGCAGCAGGAACATGACGACGATGAAGACCGGCGCCCAGGGGGCGTCGAACAGCGGGCCGATCGACGGGCCGCCGATGAAGGCGCGGATCTGCGACAGGTCGCGCAGCGCCTGGCCGCCGACCGGCGCGCCCAGCACGGCGCCGTTGACCCCGGTCTCGACCAGGGTGCCGGCCAGCTTCCGCTCGAACCGTGTGCCGATCCGGGCCAGCAGCGCCGAGCGCAGCCCGTCGAGCCAGCCCAGGATGATGAAGGCGAAGCAGGCGACCAGGGTCAGGAACACCAGCGTCTCGACATGGGCGCTGCCCAGCACACGGTCGAACAGCTGGTAGGAATAGAGCGGTGACACCATCACCAGCAGGTTGATGACGAAGCTGAACCCGCCTGCCACCAGGAACCACGGCCTGACCGATTGAAGGGCTTGGCGGGCGGCGCTCGGCGGTGTCACGTCTGTCTTCGCCATAATGTCTTTTTCCCCTCGTCGGCCTGTCTGGCGCCACCGCCCTGTGACCGACTTTATATACCGTCGTATACTGATCGAGAAGCAGACCGCCCCGCTACCGGAAAGCGAACTGCATCCCCCTAAGGACGCGTAATTGAATAATTCATTCCGGACTTTGTAACTGTGTCACAGGTAACACCCATTGTCCCGACAGATTCAGTGAGGGGCATGGCAAAATTCTGACGATTCCAAGACAGATCCTTCTCCCTTGGCGCCGGGCCCGGATGGAGTCTAGGATGGCTCCGCATGGAACAAAGAAGCAACTCCGCCCGGCTGGACTCCCTGGCCCGGCTGCAGACGGCGCAGGTCACCCGCGGGGTGCGCCGCTGGCTCGCCGCCGCCGGCCATGCCAGCCTGGCGGAGTTCGGGCTGCCCGACGGGCGCCGCGCCGACGTCTTCGCGGTTGACGGGGTCGGCGGCATCATCCTGGTCGAGGTCAAGGTCTCGATCGCCGATTTCCGCGGCGACCGGAAATGGCAGAACTACGCCGCCTATTGCGACCGGTTCTGCTTCGCCGTGCCGGAGGATTTCCCGCAGGAGCTGATCGGGCCGGATTGCGGCCTGATCGTCGCCGACGGCTTCGACGCGGTGTTGCTGCGGCCGCCGCCGGAGCACCGCCTGCCGCCGCCCCGGCGCCGCGCGCTGGTGCTGGAGTTCGGCCGGGTCGCGGGGCAGCGCCTGCACCTCATGGAGGATGAGGGCGCGCTGGTCGGCTGGCGCGGCACCGGCGCGATCTGACCGGACCGTATCCGACCTGCCGCATCTGACCCTGGCGCCGGGGGCCCGCCCGCGCGGCGCTCGCCCACACGGTGGATGCCTCGTCAGGGCGCGCGGCGGGGCCTGCGGCCGCCGGTCTTCGGGGCGGTCGTGCTGGCCCGCAGCAGCAGCTGGTTCGGCAGCGTCGTCCTGAGCGGCGGGGCGGCGGCGTCGCGGTCCAGCAGCATCAGCAGGATCTCCGCGGCCTTGGCCCCGAGCTCCGCCGTCGGCTGCCGCAGCGTGGCCAGGGGCGGTTCGCAGAAGGCGCCGACCGGAACGCCGTCGAAGCCCAGGACCGACAGGTCGCCGGGCACCGCCACGCCCTGCGGCCGCACCGTGCTCATGAAGGCGATGGCGGCGTCGTCCCAGCAGGCGACGGCCGCGGTCGGGCGCGCCGCCAGCGCCAGCCAGGCCCGGGCGGCGTCGATGCCGCTCTCGAAGCCGTCCTGGAACGCATGGCCGCCGCCATGGCGGACCACTGCCCGGTCGGGCAGGCCGGCCGCCGCCAGCGCCTCGGCCAGCCCGCCGGACCGCTCGGCCTCGTGATAGCTGCCGGCCGGCCCCGCGATATAGAAGAACGACCGGTGGCCCAGGCCGATCAGGTGCAGCACCGCCTCGCGCATCGCCTTGCGGTCATCGGCGATCACGCTCGGAATCCCGGCCGCGCTGCGGTCCTGCAGCACCGACACGATCGGGATGCCGGCATTGGCGAGCGACCGCTGGCCATGGGACGGCAGCTCCGCGGCGCCGATCAGGATCGCGCCGCGGACGATGCCGCCGACCGCGAGGTCGGGAATATGCTTTTCCGCCGCTGCCGAGCGATTGCGGCCGGCGATCAGAAGGTTGAAGCCGTTGTCCGAGAGGGTCGCGGCGACGCTTTGCAGCACCTCGGGCACGACCTGCGAGGCGCCGTTGGCGATCGCCGGCTCCGACAGCACGGCCATGACGATGTTGGACGCGCCGACCCGCAGGTTCCGGGCGGCGGCGTTGGGGACGTAGCCGAGCTGCTCGGCCGCCGCCAGGATCCGGCAGCGTGTCGCCTCGCTGACCCGGCCGGGACGGGCGAGGGCGCGGCTGACGGTCGAGGTGGCGACGCCCGCCAGCCGCGCGACGTCGCGCATGAGAGGGCCGAAAGCCTCACGACCCGTCGGGCGCTTGCCCATAGTCCTATGTGCTCTTTCCTGCCGCCATCCCCCGCCGCGATGACGGAACGTCGTCGCGGCGGGGCCGGCAGCCAAATGGCTGATCGAAAGCCTCCATTAGACCCGCGAAAAAGCGGTTGAAAAGCAGGGTAACGTTGCCATCATGCGGCAATCGTTTGCCGTTCCCGCGCTTCGCCTGGCTCGGGCCGGGCCGGCGAGAGGCGCCGCTTCCGGGAATGCCGTCATCGTGCCGATTGCGCATGATGGTGATCGGCGTCCTGTTCTCAATAATTACATGCCAATGCCGACTGAAGCGGAAATCTCCTTCCGTATCATGTCAATTGTATGACGATTGAAACAATAAAACCTATATATGGAAATCAAATTTCTTTGCAATTAGAAGCAGTTTCTCTTTATGTGGGGCATAATTTTATTGAAAATGAATCATTAGGACTCAATTGATTCTTCTGCCAGCTTAAATTCGGGGAGGGTTTTTCTTAACCCACAGGACGACTGTTGATCTGGGCTTACGCCCTAGGAGGAGACTCATGGCGCTCATCAACGGCACCGCCGGCAATGACGGCCTCAGCGGCACCGCCAACGCGGACACCATCAACGGCCTGGCCGGCGACGACACGCTGGAAGGCCTGGCCGGCGCCGACGCGCTGAACGGCGGCGACGGCGTCGACACGATCACCTATGCCGGCTCGAACGCCGCCGTCGTGGTCAACCTGGCCACCGGCGCCGCCTCGGGCGGGCACGCCGCCGGCGACACCTTCACCGGCATCGAGAACGTCTCGGGCAGCACTTTCAACGACACGCTCACCGGCGATGCCGGGAACAACTGGCTGCACGGCTCGCCCGGCAACGACACCCTGAACGGCGGCGCCGGCGACGACATCCTGTCCGGCGGCAGCGGCGGCGGCACCGGCGCCACCTATGGCGCCGACACGCTGAACGGCGGCGACGGCAACGACACCGTCGACTACAGCCGCGAGGGCCAGGAGGCCGCGGTCAGCGTCAACCTGGAGACCGGCGTCAAGGGCGGCGTGGCCGCGGACGACGTCTACACCAGCATCGAGAACGTCACCGGCACCACCTTCGACGACGGCATCGTCGGCGATGCCGGGGCCAATATCCTCAACGGCCATGACGGCGACGACGCGCTGCGCGGCGGCCTCGGCGCCGACAGCCTGATCGGCGGCGCCGGCATCGACACGGCGGGCTACGGCGACTCCGCGGCCGGGGTGACGGTCGACCTGACCGCCGGCACCGGCAGCGGCGGCAGCGCCGAGGGCGATACGCTGGCCACCATCGAGAACCTGAACGGCTCGGGCTTCGACGACACGCTGATCGGCGCGGCAGGCGCCAATGCGCTGGCCGGCGGCGCCGGCAATGATGTCCTGCGCGGCGGGGCGGGGGCCGACGCCCTCAATGGTGGCGACGGCGCGGACACGGCCGACTACACGGGCTCGGCGGCGGCGGTGTCGGTCGATCTCGGCGCCGGCACGGCCACGGGCGGCGACGCCCAGGGCGACACGCTGCTCGCCATCGAGAATCTGCGCGGCTCCGGCCTCGACGACAGGCTGGTCGCCGCGGCCGGCGCCAACACCCTGGACGGCGGCGACGGCGATGACTACCTGGAGGGCGGGGCCGGGGCCGACCACCTGATCGGCGGCGCCGGCTCGGACATGGCGAGCTATGCCGGCGAGGCGGTCGCGGTCATCGTCAACCTGTCGACCAGCACCGCCAGCGGCGGCAATGCCGCGGGCGACACCTTCGACGGCATCGAGAATCTCGAAGGCACGCTGAACGGCGACCAGCTGACCGGCGACGCCGGGGCGAACTATATCCACGGCCACCAGGGCGACGACGTCATCAACGGCCTCGGCGGCGACGACATCCTGTCCGGCGGCAGCGGCCAGGGCCAGAACGGCGGCGGCGCCTTCGGCAACGATGTCATCGATGGCGGTGACGGCAACGACACCGTCGACTACAGCCGCGAGGGGCAGTCCGAATCCGTCCAGGTGAACCTGGAGACCGGCGTGTATGGCGGCCAGGCCGCGGGCGACACGCTGACCAGCATCGAGAACCTCACCGGCACCACCTTCAACGACACCCTGGTCGGCGACGCCGGCGCCAATGTGCTGAACGGCCATGACGGCGACGACGCGCTGCGCGGCGGCCTCGGCGCCGACAGCCTGGTCGGCGGGGCCGGCACCGACCTGGCGGGCTATGGCGATTCCACCGCCGGTGTGACGGTCGACCTGACCGCCGGCACCGGCAGCGGCGGCTCGGCCGAGGGCGACACGCTGGCCACCATCGAGAACCTGAACGGCTCGGCGCTGGACGACCACCTGTACGGTGCCGCCGGGGCGAACGTCCTCGCTGGCGGCGCCGGCGCCGACTTCCTCTGGGGCGGTGCCGGCGCCGACACGCTGAACGGCGGCGACGGGCTGGACTATGCCAGCTATCAGGCCTCGGCTGCGGGGGTGACGGTCAACCTGCAGGCCGACACCGCCTCGGGCGGCGACGCCCAGGGCGACCAGCTCAACGACATCGAGAACCTCTACGGTTCCGCCCAGGCCGATACGTTCACCGGCACCGCCGCCGCCAATGTCCTGGCCGGCGCGGCCGGCAACGACACGCTCAATGGCGGCGCCGGCAATGACCGCCTGATTGGCGGTGCCGGCGCCGACACCATCCATGGCGGCGCCGACAATGATTCGATCGACGCCGGGGCCGACAACGACGTCGTCACCGGCGATGCCGGCAACGATTCGATCGCCGGCGGCGCGGGCGACGACCGGCTCGACGGCGGCGACGGCAATGACAGCCTCCTGGGTGGGGCCGGGGCCGATGCCCTGACCGGTGGCGCCGGCACCGACACGGCCGATTATTCCGGCAGCGCGGCCGGGGTGACGGTCAGCCTGGCGGCCGGCACCGGCACCGGCGGCGACGCCGAGGGCGACACCCTCACCGGGATCGAGCAACTCTACGGCTCGGCCCAGGCCGACCACCTGACCGGCAGCGCCGGCGCCAACGTCCTCTGGGGCGGCGCCGGCGACGACGTCCTCACCGGCGGGGCGGGGGCCGACACGCTGAAGGGCGGCGCCGGCAATGACAGCTTCGCCTACACCGCGATCGGCGACAGCACGGTGGCGGCGGCCGGCAAGGACTCGATCGTCGACTTCACGGCGGGCGACAAGATCGACCTGTCGGCGATCGATGCCGACGGCGATGCCGGCAACGGCGACACCGCCTTCACCTTCGGCACCGGCAATTTCACCGGCGTCGCGGGCGAGGTGCGGGTGGTCGATTTCGACGACGGCCGCCAGGGCGTCTATCTCCAGACCACCGGCGACAAGGTGCCGGACGCGATCATCACGGTCTATGCCGACCACGCCCTGACCGCGGCGGATTTCGTGCTGTAGCCTTCCCGGAGCCGGGCGTCGCGGGCGCCCGGCCCTCCGGCTTCGTGCAAACACAATGTTCATTGCCGGCCGGCTGCGTATCGTTCATGATACGTTCTATGGATGAGGCGCAGACTCCCTCCGGCGAGACCCGGCCCCGCGACACCGACCTGCACTGGACGGAGTGGGCGCTGGACCGGCTGCGCGAGGTGGTGGATCTCGACATCCGCACCATGCGGGCCACCGTGCGGGAGCATGAGCAGATCCTGCGCGGCGCCGAGATGCCGGATTATCCGCTGATGCAGTCCCGTCTCTCCCGCTCGGTGCGCCTGTCGATCGCGATGACCGAGCGGATCCGGCGCGACTATTACCTGCGCATGCAGGCGCGGATCGCATCCGGTGAGCAGGAACGCCGCCGGGCGAAGCGGGAGCAGGCGGTCGAGATCGCGGTCAAGGCGATCGCCAGGTCCGCCGAGCCGGAAGACGCCGAACGCGTCCGGTTGCTGGTCCGGGAGAGGCTGGTCGAGGACGAGGTTCTCGACGTGCGGCTGGACCTGCTGTCGCCGGAGGAATTCGTGCGCGAGGTGAGCCGGAAGATTGGCTTCCCGCCCGACCCGTCCTGGCTGCCGCCGGGATGGGCCGATGAGGCGGTGACCGTCGAGGTCGTGGCGGAGACCGCCGAGCCCGAGCCGGCGGAGGATCGGCCTCGCCCGCTCGACGACTCTGCCGCTGGGCTGCCCCTGCCGCCGCCGTCGAAACCGGACAGCAGTTGATCACCCTGGTGCCTCCCCTCACCGTGATTGCGAGGAGGCGCAGCCGACGAATCCATCCATCGATCCGCTCATGCTGCTGCATGGATTGCTTCCCCCGGCTCAAGGCCGGGGTTGCAATGACGGTGTGGGTTGCAGGGTCAGATGCCAGGACCAGATAGTTTTGCCTTTCCTGCTTGCGGGAGAGGTCGGAGGCGCTTGTGCCTCTGGGTGAGGGGGCGGGGCGCGTCCGGCTGCGCCCGGGCGGCGATAGGACGGGAATAACAATCCGGTATGCGTTCGGGTGGTTCCCGTCACGCACAATTCCATGTATGTCGTGGGGTCGCCTCGGGCCGAGTCGTCCAGCCTGCAACCCCGAATCAGAGTGGCGCTATGCTGAGAACCCGTCCTCGCAATCTTGTCCTCGGTGCCCTGGCCGGCCTCGCCGTGGCCGCCGGTGTCGCCGTGCCGGGAACGGCCTCGGCGCAGAACGTGCAGTACATCTCCTCCAGCCGCGACTGGCACGCCTTCCAGTTCACCGAGAACGGCGGCAAGGCCTGCTACATCGCCTCGAAGCCGACCAAGGCCGAGCCGGCCAATGTCCGCCATGGCGACGTGTTCATCCTGGTCACCAACCGGCCGACGGAGAAGCAGAAGAACGTCGTCAGCCTGCAGGTCGGCTACACGCTGAAGCAGGGCGCCGACGTCACCCTGACCATCGGCGGCAAGAACTTCCAGCTGTTCACCGACGGCAACACCGCCTGGTCGCGCGACGCGGCGGCGGACGACGCGCTGGTCGCGGCGATGAAGGGCGGGTCGACCATGACGGTCAAGGCCACCTCCTCGCGCGGCACCGGCACCAACTACACCTTCTCGCTCGCCGGCATCTCGGCGGCGCTGGGCGAGATCGCCAAGGCCTGCGGCGCCTGACCGCAGCCGTCCCGGCGGTCGCCAGGCCGCCGCTGTTGATGTAAAACGGCCCGGCCCCTTCCGGATGGAAGGGGCCATCGCCATTTCTGGGCCTTCCGGAGGTCCCATGGGTATCGAAACGCACGCCACCACCTTCGCGCCGCCCGCGCCCCGCGCCGACGGCCGCATCAACCTGATCGGTCTCGACCGTACCGAGCTGGCGGAGACGCTGGCGGGCCTGGGCGAGCCGGCGTTCCGCGCGCGCCAGCTGTTCGGCTGGATGTACAAGCGCGGCGCCACCGATTTCCAGGCGATGAGCGACATGGCCAAGGGCCTGCGCGCCAAGCTGGCGGACGGCTTCGCCCTCGACCGGCTGCAGGTGGTGCGGCAGCAGGACTCCTTCGACGGCACCAAGAAGTGGCTGGCCCGGATGGAAGACGGACAGGAGATCGAGTCGGTGCACATCCCGGAGGAGGACCGCGGCACGCTCTGCGTCTCCTCCCAGGTCGGCTGCACCCTGACCTGCAAGTTCTGCCACACCGGCACCCAGCGCCTGGTGCGCAACCTCGAAGCCTCGGAGATCGTCAGCCAGGTCATGCTGGCCCGCGACATCCTGGAGGATTGGGGGCGGGAAGGGGATGACCGCCGGCTCACCAACATCGTCATGATGGGCATGGGCGAGCCGCTGTACAATTTCGAGAACGTCAAGCGCGCGCTGAAGCTGGTGATGGACCCGGAGGGCATCGCCCTGTCGCGCCGCCGCATCACGCTGTCGACCGCCGGCGTGGTGCCGATGATGAAGCGCTGCGGCGAGGAGCTGGGGGTGAACCTGGCGGTGTCGCTGCACGCCGTGACCGACGAACTGCGCGACCAGATCGTGCCGATCAACAAGAAGTACCCGGTCAAGGAGCTCTTGGACGCCTGCCGCGAGTACCCCGGCGTCAACAACGCCCGCCGCATCACCTTCGAGTACGTGATGCTGAAGGACGTCAACGACACCCCGGCCGATGCCCGCCAGCTGGTGCGCATCCTCAAGGGCATCCCGGCGAAGATGAACCTGATCCCCTTCAACCCCTGGCCGGGCGCGCCCTTCGAATGCTCGACGCCGGAGGCGATCGAGCGCTTCGCCGACATCCTGATGGAGGCCGGCTACGCCAGCCCGATCCGGACGCCGCGCGGCAGCGACATTCTCGCCGCCTGCGGCCAGCTGAAGTCGGACAGCGTGCGCCAACGCGCCTCGCAGCGCGCCGCGGCCGCGGCGGCGGCCGTCGTGCACTGATCGCTCGCGCATGACCCTCGCCGAATTCTTCCAGACCCCGGGCGCCTGGGCGCTGCTCTTCGCCCTGCTGGCGATGCCGGCCCTGGCCCGCATGCTGGGCCGCGCCGGCCTGGCCCGCGGCTGGGCGCTGCTGGCCCTGGTGCCGCATGTCGGCGTCATGCTGGTCTTCGCCGTGCTGCTGTTCCGGCGCTGGCCGGCGATCATGGCACTGGGGGAGGGCAAGCGATGAGCGACGTGCTCGAGACCCTGTCCCGAATCTACGGCCCCGGCTGGATGGGCGACCTGCCGCATTGGGGCACCAACCTGGTCATCGGCGTCTACATCGTGATGCTGATGAGCTTCGCCGCCTATGCGCTGGTCAAGGCGCGGGTGACGCCGCTGTGGTCGATCCTGCTGCTGGTGCCCTATCTCGACGTCATCGTGCTCTGGGTCATCGCCTTCATCCGCTGGCCGCGCCTCGACGGGCAGCGGCCGCATATCGTGCACCGGGGATGAGGCGCCTCGGCCTGGCTCTCGCGCCGGCCTGGCTTCTGCTCTTGTCTCATGCCTTTGCCGCGGAGACCGACATCCGCGGCTGGGACGGGCTGAGCTGGGGCATGACCGCGCAGCAGGTCGACGCCGCCCTGCCGCAGGCCGTGCCGCTGTCGCCGCCCTGGGACTTCGGCCCGCTCTATGCCGAGCGCATGGTGCGGGACGTGGTGGTCGGCGGCATCGCCTTCGACCTGGTGCCGGAGCTGGCGCGGCAGGACGGACGGCTGGCCCAGATCCTGTTCGAGCGGCGCTCGCCGATCCCGGGACCGTCGGAGCTGCAATCCTTCGTCAACGACCTGCACGCCCGGCTGGGCCCGCCGGCCGAGAGCTGCGTCGTCGAGTCCGGCCTGGTGACGCGGCTGTGGCGCTTCCCCTCGGCCCAGGTGGCGCTGACCGCGGTCGACTTCTCTGCCGACGGCAGCCGCGGCCGGCTGCAGCGCCTCCTGCTGCGCTATACCGCGGCCGATCGCGCGCCGCGGTCGCCCTGTGAACGGAACAAACCCAGACCATGAACGCGATGGCAACGGAAGGGCTTCATTCCTGGGCGATCGGGGTCTAGGGTCGACGCTCTATCCAACACCCGTGATTCCCTCTCAGCCCCACCGGGAGCCAAGAGCATGAGTGATTCCCCCGACTACGTGCCGCCGAAGGTCTGGACCTGGGACAAGGGGAGCGGCGGCCAGTTCGCCAGCATCAACCGCCCGATCGCCGGCCCGACGCATGACAAGGACCTGCCGGTCGGCCGCCACCCGTTCCAGCTCTACTCGCTGGCGACGCCGAACGGCCAGAAGGTCACGATCCTGTTCGAGGAACTGCTGGCCGCTGGCCACAGCGGCGCCGAATACGACGCCTGGCCGATCCGCATCGGCGACGGCGACCAGTTCGGCAGTGGCTTCGTCGACGCCAACCCGAACTCGAAGATCCCGGCTCTGGTCGACCGCAGCGGCCCGGCCCCGGTGCGGGTGTTCGAATCCGGCGCCATCCTGGTGCATCTGGCCGAGAAGTTCCGGGCCTTCCTGCCGGAAGCCGGCCCGGCCCGCGCCGAGACCCTGTCCTGGCTGTTCTGGCAGATGGGCAGCGCCCCCTTCCTCGGCGGCGGCTTCGGCCATTTCTTCGTCTATGCCCCGCTGAAGATCGAATACGCGATCAACCGCTATTCGATGGAGGCCAAGCGCCTGTTCGACGTGCTCGACCGGCGGCTGGGCGAGAGCGAGTACGTCGCCGGCGGCGACTACACCATCGCCGACATGGCCTGCTGGCCGTGGTTCGGCGGCCTGGCGCTCGGCCGGTCCTACACCCGCGCCGACGAGTTCCTCGACCTGGCGAGCTACACGAACGTGCAGCGCTGGGCCAAGGCGATCGACGCCCGGCCGGCGGTGAAGCGCGGCCGCATCGTCAACCGGCTGTCCGGCGATCCGTCGGAGCAACTGCACGAGCGGCATGACGCCAGCGACTTCGAGACCCGGACCCAGGACAAGCTCGCCGCCCGGAGCTGAGCCGCAGGGCAGGGGAGGTCCAAAAGGAAGCGCCCCGCCATGAAGGCGGGGCGCGGTCCCGTAAAGGCCTGTCGGATCAGACGAAGGTGAAGTCCGACGCCGTCAGATGCAGCGCGGCCAGGTCGTCCACGCTGTGCACATTGCTCAGCTCGGCGAAGACGTCCGCATGGTTGGCCGAGGTGACATAGGCCAGGTTCGCGGTGCCGCTCTTGCTGTCGTAATAGGCGATGATGTCGCCGGCGGCCTCGCCGGAGATCCCCTGCGCCGCAGCGGAGCCCGAGGCGAAGCCCTGGTCGGTGACCACGACCACATGCTCGCCATTCGCGCCGGAGGCCGCACCGCTGTAGAAGGTGTCGACCGCGCTGCCCGACCCGCCGCTGGCGTGGTTGACGAAGTTCGCGCCGGCACCGTCGGTGCCGATGCCCTTCGCGTCGAAGGCGAACTTGTCGTGCGCCGCGTCGAAGTCGGTGACGGTGGTGAAGCCCTGGATCGAGCCGAACTTCGGGTCGTGGAAACGGAACAGGAAGGTGTCGTCGCCAGCGCCGCCGGTCAGATAGTCCCTGCCGTCGCCGCTGATGAGGGTGTCGTTGCCGGAGTCGCCGTAGAGCTTATCATTGCCCTCGCCGACATCGGTGCGCGGCGTGTTGCGGCCGTTGTCGCCGGCGAGGACGTCGTCGCCCAGGCCGCCATGGAGGGCATCGTTGCCCTCGCTGCCGAAGAGATGGTCGTTGCCGGCGCCGCCATAGAGATGGTCGATGTTCTGGCCACCGAAGATGAAATCGTTGCCGTCGTCGCCGTAGAGGGTGTCGTTGCCCTGGTCGCCGTTGATGTGGTCGTCCCCGGTGCCGCCCCGGACGGTGTCGTCGCCGAGATTGCCCGTGAGGATATCGTTGCCGTCGTCGCCGCGGATCAGATCGTTGCCTGAGCCGCCATCGATGTTGTCGAGGCCGCCACCACCCTTGACGACGTCGTTGCCTTCGCCTGCCAGGATCGTGTCGTTGCCCAGATCACCATTGATCCGGTCATTGCCCCAGGGATCGATGATCAGATCGTCACCGGTGCCACCGACAAGGATGTCGTCGCCCAGTCCGCCCAGGATAAGATTTGGCATGACTGATTACTCCTTTATGCGGGAAACCTTATGCCCAGAGGCATAATACTCAGAATCATGACCGTTGCATGAATCATCACAAGATTTCCCTTGTGTCTACACTCAGGGTTCGCTGTGGAAGCTGATGGAAATGCCGAGCGCTTTTTGTGAATGAACGATTAAAATCCTGTATACCGCAGGAGGCATGGCCTCAGGAGCATCGAAATCAAATCTGCCCAAAATTTGATCTCTAAAAATGCCTGGCATTGCGGTTCAAATTTGTCACAGTCGAATCTTAAGATTTGCTGAGAGATTCGACGATTCGCGCTGAAATCAGAATCAGTGATGAGGCGGAGGGATTCGGGAAGGGCGGACGTTTCGAAATCTGTGCCGGCGGTGGCGGAGACCGGCGGCGCCGGCGGATCGACCGGCCATCGCCGCCCGGGCCGAGGCAGGCGATCCATGCCGATGGCCTCGATCGCGACCTGCCCGCGGTATATGCGGATATCGCGATCGGTTGCAGCTTGAGCCGTTGCACGGTCTGAGCGCGCAAGTTTCGGTCGAATCTGCATTTGGTGACTAGGCGACGGCCCGGAGGCTGCCTATGTGACTGGCTTCGGCTCACTTGGCCGACCGGCCGGGATCTCATTCGGTCGTGAACGACGGCCGTTTCGGCGGCCTATGGAGTGAAGACGTATGGCGACTGGTACCGTGAAGTGGTTCAACACCACCAAGGGCTTCGGGTTCATTCAGCCGGACAACGGCGGCAAGGACGTGTTCGTCCACATCTCGGCGGTGGAAGCCGCGGGGCTGCGGAGCTTGAACGAAGGTCAGCAGGTCACGTTCGAGCTGGCGCGCGGCCGCGACGGCCGGGAGTCGGCTGCGAACCTCGTGGTTTCCTGACGGTCCGCATCGGGCACTGAAGCAAAAGGGCGGCATCCGCGAAGGATGCCGCCCTTTTTGCTGGGAAGGCCCTGGTGCGGCTCAGCGGTATCGGGACAGGAACCGCTCGCGCGGGCTCTCGCCGATCCGGGTGCCGGCGCGTATCCCGCGCAGGGCCGTGGTCTCGCACCACGGCAGGGCTGTGGCCGCCGCCGGTCCGGCGGCGATCGGGTGTCTGGCGGCATCGACCGCCGGACGGGGCGCCTCCTCCACCCCGGAGCCCTCGACCAGCTCGGTCAGGGCGTCATAGACCTGCCGGATGATGTCCGGCACATGCGCGGCAGAGGTCGTGGTGCCGCGCAGATGGGCGGCCACGATCGCCGCCGTGACTTCGAGAACCTGGCTCGGCGTCGCCAGCGCCGCTGCGCCGATCTCATCGATGGGCATCCGGCCCCCTCGTTTCTGTTGCTCCATTCCCGTCCATCCACAGGACGTCCGGGCGGCGACACCTCTTCCCTCGGGCCGAAGCGGCAGGCCCGCTTGCGTCGCCGCAGCATAAAGGCGCGAGAGGCCATCTGGTTCTCCGCGAAGTGCCTGCAGCGGCGATTTTCCCGGTTGTGTCAGCCGCGAGGGCGGGAGGGCGCATCGGTCTCGCCGAGGATCGCGGCACAACGCCGCATCGCCCAGGCCAGGTCCTCCGCGGCGCCGGCCGAAGCGCCCTGGCGGATCTCGTCGATGCCGATCCGCAGCTGGTAGCAGAGCAGCCGGTCCCGCACCTCCGGCGACCAGCGGCGATGCGCCTCGAGGAAGGCCGCCTGCCGCTCCATGCAGGCCAGCCACGGGCGCCAGAACAGGATGTTGGCGACGTCGTAGAGCGGGTCGCCGAACAGCGCCTCCGACCAGTCGATCACGCCGGTGATCCGGCCGCCCTCCGCCAGCACGTTGTTCGACCCGAAATCGCCATGCACCAGCCGGCGCTCCTCCGGGCAGCGCCCGGCCAGGGCGGCGAGGCGGTCGAGGATGCGGCCGATCGTGCCATCACCCGCCGGCAGGCCGCCCCAGCCCAGCGGCTCCCGCAGGAAGGACTGCCAGCTCGCCTGTGCGCCACGCCCGGTGGCGTCGAAGCGGCCATAGCCGCCGGTCCCGGCCAAGTCGGCGGCGCCGATCGCCTCCAGCACCGCCGCGGTGGGCGCAACAGTCAGGGCCAGCCCGGCGTCGTCCAGCTCCTGCAGCGTCGTGCCCGGCGCGCGGCGGGAGAGGCAGAGGGCCAGCCCGTCCGCCCGTCGTTCGACCCGCAGGATCTCCGGGATCGGCAGCGCCGGCCCGGCGAAGCGGCGCTGGACGAAGGCGTCCTTGTCGAAGCCGGCGCCGTCGCGGTTCAGCCGCAGCACGAAGGCCTCGCCGTGGCGGCGGAAGGCGAAGGCCCGGGAGTCGTCGCCCTCGGCCAGCGGCTCCAGCCCCGTGGCGCCGGGCATCAGCGCCGCCAGGAGGGTTTCGGCCTCGCCTCGGGTGATGACGGGTTTCGCCATGACGCCTGTCCTCGAAAGCTCCCTCAGAAAGCAGAAAGGCCCGGCTCGCGCCGGGCCTTTCCGAAGGCTCTCGGGTGAAGGGCCGGCTTACGCCGCCTTCACCATGCTGCGCAGCACATATTGCAGGATGCCGCCGTTCTTGAAGTACTCCAGCTCGTCCAGCGTATCGATGCGGCACAGCAGGGGCACGTCCTGGCGGCTGCCATCGGCGCGCGTGATGGTCAGCACCATCTCCATCCGCGGCTTCAGCCCGTCGGCGATGCCGAGGATGTCGAAGGTCTCGGTGCCGTCCAGCTTCAGGTCCAGGCGGGTGGTGCCGCCGGTGAACTGCAGCGGCAGCACGCCCATGCCGACCAGGTTCGAACGATGGATGCGCTCGAAGCTCTCCGCCACCACCGCCTTGACGCCCAAGAGGCGCGTGCCCTTGGCCGCCCAGTCGCGGCTGGAGCCCGTGCCGTACTCCTTGCCGGCGATGATCACCAGCGGCACGCCCTCGGCCTGGTACAGCATCGAGGCGTCGTAGATCGGCAGCATCTCGCCCGAGGGCTGGTGCTTGGTGAAGCCGCCTTCGACGCCCGGCACCAGCTCGTTCTTGATGCGGATGTTGGCGAAGGTGCCGCGCATCATCACTTCATGGTTGCCGCGGCGGGCGCCGTAGCTGTTGAAGTCGAGCGGCCGCACCTGGTGCTCCAGCAGGTACTCGCCCGCCGGGCTGTCCTTCTTGATCGAGCCGGCCGGCGAGATGTGGTCGGTGGTGACGCTGTCGGCCAGCACCGCCAGCAGGCGGGCGCCGCGCACGTCGGTCACCGGCTCCGGCTCCTTCTGCATGCCGGTGAAGAAGGGCGGGTACTGGACGTAGGTCGACCCCGGGTTCCAGTCGTAGGTCTCGCTCTCCTTCGTCTCGATGCTCCGCCACTCCCGCGGGCCCTCGAACACGTTGGCGTAGCGGCTGCGGAACATCTCCGGCGTCAGGCACTGCTCGATCGTCTCGGCGATCTCCTGCGCGGTCGGCCAGACATCCTTCAGATAGACCGGCTGGCCGTCGCTGCCGGTGCCCAGCGGCTCGGTGGTGATGTCCTTGGTCATGCTGCCCAGCAGGGCGTAGGCGACCACCAGCGGCGGCGAGGCCAGGTAGTTCGACCGCACATGCGGGCTGATGCGGCCCTCGAAGTTGCGGTTGCCCGACAGCACGGCGGCGACGTTCAGGTTGCCCTTCTCGACCGCCGCGGCAATCTCGTCCGGCAGCGGGCCGGAATTGCCGATGCAGGTGGTGCAGCCATAGCCGACGGTGTTGAAGCCGACGGCGTCGAGGTCGACGTTCAGGCCGGCGGCGTTGAGGTACTCGGTCACCACCTGGCTGCCCGGGGCCAGCGAGGTCTTGACCCAGGGCTTGCGGGTCAGGCCGCGCTCGCGCGCCTTGCGGGCGACCAGCCCGGCCGCGACCATCACCGACGGGTTCGAGGTGTTGGTGCAGCTGGTGATCGCGGCGATCACCACGTCGCCATGGTCGAGGTCATGGTCCATCCCGTCGACCTTGGTCGGGGCGGCGGCGGTGCCGGCATCGGCCAAGAGCTTGGTGAAGGCGCCGGCGGCCTGGGTCAGGGCGACCCGGTCCTGCGGCCGCTTCGGCCCGGCCAGCGACGGCTCGACGTCGCCCATGTCCAGCTCCAGCGTGTCGGTGAACACCGGGTCCGGCGTTCCGGCCTCGCGCCACATGCCCTGGGCCTTGGCATAGGCCTCGACCAGGCGGACGCGATGCGGGTCGCGGCCGGAGAATTCGAGATAGCGCAGCGTCTCGGCGTCGATCGGGAAGAAGCCGCAGGTGGCGCCATATTCCGGGGCCATGTTGCCGATCGTGGCGCGGTCGGCCAGCGGCATGTGGTCCAGGCCCTCGCCGTAGAACTCGACGAACTTGCCGACCACGCCCTTCTTGCGCAGCATCTGGGTGACCGTCAGCACCAGGTCGGTGGCGGTGCGGCCTTCCTTCAGCTTGCCGGTGATCTTGAAGCCGATCACCTCGGGGATCAGCATCGACACCGGCTGGCCCAGCATCGCCGCCTCCGCCTCGATGCCGCCGACGCCCCAGCCCAGCACGGCCAGGCCGTTGACCATGGTGGTGTGGCTGTCGGTGCCGACCAGCGTGTCGGGATAGGCGACCTGGTTGCCGGTGTTGCGGTCCTTCTCCACCCACACGGTCTGGGCCAGGTACTCCAGGTTGACCTGGTGGCAGATGCCGGTGCCGGGCGGGACGACGCGGAAATTGTCGAAGGCGGTCTGGCCCCAGCGCAGGAAGGCGTAGCGCTCGTGGTTGCGCTCGAACTCCAGGTCGACATTCTTCTGGAAGGCGTTGGGGGTGCCGAAGGCGTCGACCATCACCGAGTGGTCGATCACCAGGTCGACGGCCGAGAGCGGGTTGATCCGCTGCGGGTCGCCGCCGAGCGAGACCATCGCCTGGCGCATCGCCGCCAGGTCCACCACCGCCGGAACGCCGGTGAAGTCCTGCATCAGCACGCGGGCTGGGCGGTAGGCGATCTCGCGGTCGGACCGGCGGTCCTTCAGCCACTGCGCCATGGCCTTGACGTCGTCGACCGTGACCGACCGGTCATCCTCGTAGCGCAGCAGGTTCTCCAGCAGCACCTTCAGCGAGAAGGGCAGGCGGGCGACGTCGCCGAGCTGGGCTTGGGCGGCCTCGAGGCTGAAATAATCATAGCTCTTGCCGTCGACCGTCAGCTGGCGGCGGGCTTTGAGCGTGTCATGTCCGGTGAAGGTCACGGAAGGGCTCCTTCGGTCGAAGGCTGGTCTTGAATGGGCTGTGCGGCCTTCATGTAGCGCGTCCGCGCAAGCCGTTCAAATGCAACGGGTTAAGAACCGTTCGCAACTGCGAAATCGGCGATCCGGGGCAGCACCCGGTCGGCGGCCTCGAAATGCGGCGCGTGCCGGCAATCCGGCACCAGCCAGGTCTCGCAAGGCCCGGAAACCCCGGCCTTTATCGCCTCCAGCTGGGCCGGCGTGGCGTATTCGTCCTGCGCCCCCTGGGTCGCCAGCACCGGGCAGCGGATCGAGGGCAGCGCGTCGCGCATGTCGAAGCTGCGGAATCCGGGGGTCGGCCACAGCTCCGCCCAGTTGGCGAAGGTGAAATCCGTCTTGTCGCCGTGATAGCGGGCCAGCACGGCGCGCAGCCTGGACTCCGGGGCGTGGAAGGCGGCATGGGCCGTGGCGATGCCGGCCAAGGTCTCGTCCTCGACGATGACATGCGCCGCCTCGGTCACCGCCCAGGCGCAGCGGCCGGGATGGGCGGCGGCGAAGATCAGGGCGATGCTGCCGCCGTCGCTGTGTCCGACCAGCCCGGCGCGGTCGACCCCCAGCGCGTCCAGCACCCGCGGCAGCGCCTCGCGCCCCTCCTGATAGAGGTAGTCGTCCCGCCGCGGCGCCGGCAGCGGGTCGGACCGGCCGAAGCCCAGCCGGTCATGCGCCAGCACCGGATGGCCGGTGGCCTCCGCCAGCCGGGCCGCGACATCGACGCCGCGCCGTGTCCATTGCGCGACGGAGCCCAGCCCTTCATGAAGAAGGAGGAGGGGGAGGCGCCCGGCGCTGCCGGGCGGAGCCAGGCGCTGCCAGTACAGGCTGTGCCCGTCGACGCGGACGAAGCCTTCGCTGCGCCGCAGCGGAACGGAATCGCTCGTCGGGGTGTCCATCACCGCTCCGTCATCAACGCAACACAGGCTCGTCATGCCGTTATCGCGCTGCCATGGTCAACAGGGGGCGCAGGTGGGGTCCGGGGGAGATCGGATATGAGCAGGTTCGGGATCGCCGTGGTTGGCGCGCTGCTGGCCTGCTCCGCGTTGCCGGCGCAGGCGGAGGGGATCGGCCGGCTGCGGCTGATTGGCGAGGCGGCGCTGCCGAAGGGCTTGGACTACCAGGGCACGACCGTCGGCGGCCTGTCGGGTCTGGATTGGGACCCCACGGCCCGGCAGTGGATCGCGCTCAGCGACGACCGGTCGGAGAAGGCGCCGGCACGGTTCTACACGCTCGCCATCGACTATGACGCCGAGGCGGTGCGCGGCATCGCGGTGACCGGCGTGACCACGCTGCGCGACGCGGCCGGCGCCGGCTTCGCGCCGAGGAGCGTCGATCCGGAGGCGATCCGCCGCGACCCCGTCAGCGGCCTGCTGTACTGGAGCAGCGAGGGCGGGGTGAAGGCCGGGATCGACCCGGCGATCAGCGTCGCCGCGCCGGACGGCAGCTGGCGGCGCGGCCTCGACCTGCCGCAGCGCTATCGCGTCGCCGAGGACAAGGACAGCGGCCCGCGCGACAACCTGACCTTCGAGGGGCTGGCGCTGGCGCCCGACGGGCGGACGCTGTTCGCCTCGATGGAAAGCGCCCTGGTCCAGGACGGCCCCATCGCTTCGCTGGCCAAGGGCAGCCCGGTGCGGATCGCCAGCTTCGACATCGCGACCGGCGCGCCGGGGCCGGAGCATGTCTACCTCACCGATCCGATCCCGATGGCGCCGGCGTTCCCTGGCGGTTTCGCCGACAACGGCGTGTCGGAGATCCTGCCGGCGGGCGACGGCACGCTGCTGGTGCTGGAGCGCGCCTATGCCCAGGGCCGCGGCAACTCGATCCGGCTGTACCGCGCCGATCCGGCCCTGGCCACCGACGTCTCGAAGCTCGATTCGCTGCTCGACGGCAGCTGGCTGGCCATGCAGAAGACGCTGCTGCTGGATTTCGGCACGCTCGGCGTCACCCTCGACAATTTCGAGGCGATGGGCTGGGGGCCGGCGCTGGCGCACGGCCATCGCAGCCTGGTCGTGATGTCGGACGACAACTTCAACCCGCTGCAGGTGACCAAGGCCCTGGTGTTCGAGGTGCTACCCTAGAGACCGTTCGTAAATGCTACTGGCGAGGCCGTCTGACGGCGGTTTCTGCGCTTCCGGTGCTCACGCACCAAACGTGCGCTGCGCTCCGGTTCTCGAAACCACCGCCAGCCGACTCACGCCAGCGCATTTCCAAACGGTCTCTAAGCCCATCTCAGCCGCGGCTGGACCGGCCGTGCCCGGCGCGTCACCCTGGCCCCGCGAAACGGAGGGCCTAGGCCATGGACACGACGCCGCGGATCAACGGGCTGGCCGAGACCTGCCTCTATGTCGAGGATGTCGACCGGTCGGCCGAGTTCTACCAGCGGGTGCTGGGGTTGGAGCTGCTGTCGCGCTCGCCGCGGCTGGCGGCGCTGGATGCCGGGCGCCAGGGCGCGCTGCTGCTGTTCCGCCACGGCCTGACCTCCGACGGCATGGTCGATGACGAAGGCACGATCCCGGGCCATGAGGGGCAGGGCCGGCTGCACATGGCCTTCGCCGTCGCCGCGGAGGACCTGCCGGCCTGGCGGGTGAAGCTGGAGCGCGAGGGCGTCCCGCTGGCCGGCGAGACCCATTGGCGGCGCGGCGGCCGCAGCCTGTATTTCCGCGATCCCGACGGCCACGCCATCGAGCTGGCGACGCCGGGGCTGCGCGCGAACTACTAGGGGCGGCAGGCGCCGGCGCCCCCAGCTTTCCGCCGCATCGCCACGAAGCGGCCATGGGCGGGCCGGACGCTGCGGGCTTCGCAGCCTTGAGCGAGGCCCGCCATGAGCATCGACCCCGTCCCACCGGCCGCCGCCTGGCCCGCCCGGCGCCTCCGCGCCGGGTCGCCGGCGCTGAAGGTCCTGGCCATCGTCCTCTTGACCGTCGCCTTCCTGCTGCCGGTGTTCCTGGTCTATGACGTGATCGGCGAGCGCGAGGACCGCTACCGCGAGGTGGTGGCGGAGATCGGCGGCAGCTGGGGCGGGCCGCAGCGGGTCATCGGGCCGATCCTGGTGGTGCCGTTCCGGGTGCCGTCCGAGCCGCGCGCCGACGGCACGCCGCTGCCGCCGCTCGAACGCCAGCTCGTCATCCTGCCCGACCGCTACATGGTCGAGGCCAAGGCGGCGCCGGAGACGCGCAAGCGCGGCCTGTTCGAGGCCGTGGTCTACACCGTCGACCTCGCTTTGTCCGGGCAGTTCCTGATCGGCGACGCCGCGGCGCTGGCCGGGCCGCAGGCGACGATCGACTGGTCCGCGGCCACTCTCTATGTCGGCGTGGCCGACCCGCGCAGCATCCGCGAAGGCGCGTCTTTGCGCTGGGGCGACCGCGACCTGCCGTTCCAGCCCGGCGCGCCGGGCGAGCTGGGCCAGCGCCTCGGCGCCGGCATGACCCTGCGCGTGCCCGGCCTGTCCGCGGCCGCGGCGGCAACGGCCATCCCCTTCGCCACCACCCTGCGGCTGAACGGCAGCCAGCGGCTGGACTTCCTGCCGCTCGGCCGCTCGACCCGGGTGACCGCCGCCTCGAACTGGCCGGACCCCAGCTTCGACGGCGCCTTCCTGCCGGTGCGCTCCAGCATCGGGCCGCAGGGCTTCACCGCGGAGTGGGAGCTGTCCTATTTCGGCCGCGGCTATCCCCAGGCCTGGGTGGGCGGGGAGGGGGATTATCTCTCCTCCGTCTCCGCCTCCGCCTTCGGGGTGCGCTTCTTCCAGCCGGTCAGCGCCTATCAGCAGACCGAGCGGTCGGCCAAGTACGGCATGCTGTTCATCGTCTTCACCTTCACCCTGTTCTTCCTGTTCGAAGCGGTGGCGCGGCTGCGCATCCATGTCTTCCAGTACGGGCTGGTCGGGCTGTCGCTGTGCCTGTTCTACCTGCTGCTGCTGTCCTTCGCCGAGCAGATCGGCTTCGCCGCCGCCTATGGCGTGGGCGCGGCGGCGGTGGTGGCGCAGATCGTGCTGTACTGCCGGCCCGTGCTGGGCACCTGGAAGCGCAGCCTGGTGCTGGGCGCGCTGCTGGCGATCCTCTACGGCGCCCTCTACGCGCTGATGCAGCTCGAGGACCTGGCGTTGCTGCTGGGCACGCTCGGCCTGTTCCTGGCGCTCAGCGGCGTGATGTATGTGACCCGCCGGATCGACTGGTACGCCGCGACGCCGGGCGGGGCGGATGCCGACCTCGCGGCACCGGCCGCTCTAGCCGTGCGTGGACAGCCGCCGGTGTCGTGATCGAGACCGCCCTTTCCTCGCCATGACGGCTTCGGCCGTTGAATCCTCAGCTGCTGTCCGGTCCCGGCGGCCTCGGCGGAGGCCGGCTGGCGACGGGCGCGTCCGCTGGGCGGAGCCAGCCCTGTGCGGGCGCTTGTCCGGCGGTCTCCGCCCTGTCCCCGTCGGGGGCCTCGTCCGTCCCGGCGATGGCCGCGGCGANATGGTCGCCGGCCAGCCGGTCCCAGAGATCGGCGGTCAGTTGTTCCCGGGCCTCGGTATCGTCGGGCGTGGCGCCGGCGGTCGCGGCCACGATGGCGCCGGTGACGCCCTGGGCGACGCGGCGGCGGCGGTCGGCCGCCTGGTCCCGCTGGTCGTCCCGGTCCTGGTCGGCGGCGCGCAGGGCTTCCTGGCGCTGCTGGCGCAGCTTGGCCTTCAGCGCGATGGCGCGGCGGATGCCGAGGAAGAGGCGGCTGAAACGGGTTTCGGCCTTGCAGGCCCGGTCGAGGTCGTCGGCCTGCAGGGCGGCGACGGCCTCGGCCTGGAACGCCCGGGCCATCGCCGTGCTGAGCTCGATCAGGCCGGACAGGATCGCGTCCTCGTCCGGCATCGGCGGGGCGGTGGGCGCAGTCTCGGTCCTGGGATCGGCATCGATCATCCCAGAATTAGAACATAACAGGAACATCTGAGTCAAGGAAAAGCATCCCGTCATTGCGAGGAGGCGAAGCCGACGAATCCATCCAGGGTGGCTTGCAGCGGTCCCCCTGGATGGAATCTCGCGGCTCAAGGGGTCGCCATGATGATCCCTGTCCGTGAACACGTGTCCCAATCGTCATGAACACGTGTTCAAATCGTCACGCGGCCGTCTCGGAAGCCGCCTAGCATCGCCGCCACACCGGCCCCGGGGATGGGTCGGATCTGCATCTGACGAAGGGGGAATCGATGGGACGAGGTCTTCTGTCCGGGATGGCCGTCGCGGCCGCCCTGCTGCTGTCGGCCGGGGCGTCGGCCGACGTGCCGGCGGGCCAGCCGCTGGCCGGCACCACCGCCTACAACGCGGCCTACTGGTCGCGGCCGCACAACGCCTATGAGAAGGCGCATTTCGCCAAGCTGACCGACGTTCTGGACCGCGGCAACCAGGTGGTCGAGATCGACATCTATGACGAGAGCGGTTTCCCGGTGAAGCACGACCCGGGCGAGGCGGCCACCGCCAACAACTGCAAGGCCGGCGCCGGCGGCCTGCTGCAGGACTGCCTGCGCGACATCAAGGCGTGGAGCGACGCCCACCCAGGCCACCTGCCGATCACGGTGCAGTTCGACCTCAAGCCCAGCCTGGGCCTGTGGGGCTGGGACGCCAGCTATATGTCGGCGCTGAACACGCTGGTGGCGACCGAGTTCGGGGCCAAGGTCTACAAGCCGGAGACGCTGCGGGCCTTCACCGGCTACGCCTCGCTGCGCGAGGGCGTCTACCGCGCCGGCTGGCCGACGGTCGATGCGCTGCGCGGCAAGATCCTGGTGCTGATGATGGGCGGCCCGATCGGCGACAAGAACGACACCCAGGAAGAGTATGTGAACCAGTTCGGCAGCGCGGCGCAGATCTTCGTCTGCCCGGAGGCGCATGAGCCGAACGACTTCTATTGGAACGGCAACGCCAACGATTTCGACGACGCCAACACCAACAAATGGGTGGTCTGCGGCAACCACGAGGCGGTGCAGTACTGGTACAAGGACACGCTGACCGCCCAGCAGAACGGCCAGATCGTCAACCTCTGGTCCAGCAGCGAGAACCAGTTCGACGCCTTCAACCAGATGTATCTGGCGGTGGGCTGGGGTGTCTCGATGATCAGCCGCGAGAGCCTCGACACCTTCTCCGGCAAGCTGCCGCTGAACGGAATCCGCCGCTCGGTCCCGACCGGCTTCACCCTGCGCAGCGCCCAGACCGGCTATTGCGTCGAGATCCAGAGCGGCCTGTACGGCAACGGCTCGGACCTCAACCAGCGCCCCTGCACCAGCGGCGTGCCGCAGCAGTGGATCACCAGCGACGAGACCCAGCTGCGGTCGGTCGGCAACGCCGAATACTGCTTCGACATCGAGGGCGGCAACGGCAACAACGGCGACAAGCTGCACATCTGGGATTGCGACGGCGGCTCCAGCGAGAAGTGGCAACTGCAGACCGACGGCCGCCTGATCGGCATGAACGGCCGCTGCGCCGACGTGGTCGACAACACCAACGGCACCCGGCTGCAGATCCGCAACTGCACCGGCGGCGCCAGCCAGCGCTTCGACCTCATCGGCAACTCGAACGCCAACAACCCGCATTACTGAGCGAGGGGGGAGGCCGCGCCGTCGGGGGGCGGCGCGGCGCGAGGGGCAGGGC
>NZ_NHON01000066.1 GCF_002195995.1 Inquilinus limosus | reverse complement strand
CTGCAGGGCCTGGGCGCCGGCGGCGGTGCCGGAGGCGGTGGCGGCGGGCTCGGCGGCCTGGGCGGCATCCTCGCCGGGCTCGGGGGCGGCGGCCAGGCCCAGAGCAGCGGCGGCGGGCTCGGCGGAGGACTGGGCGGCGGGCTGATGGCGGTCATCGCCACCATCGCGATGCAGGCGCTGCAGAACCGCGGCGGCGGAGGCGGCGGACTCGGCGGGCTGCTGGGCGGCCTGGGCGATGCGCCCCCGACGGCTCCGTCCGCACCGGCCGCGGCCCCGGCTCCGGGCGTCGGCGGATCCGGCGGCGGCTTCCTCGACATGGCCGATTCGGTCGGCGGTGGCGGAGGCCAGGCGGCGCCGCTGATGGGGCAGGACACGGCGCATCGCATCCTGCGCACCATGATCGCGGCGGCGGCGGCCGACGGCACCATCGACCAGAACGAGGCGGCGGCGATCCAGGGCCAGCTCGGCGAGGAGGACGCCGAGGAGCGCGCCTTCATCGAGCAGGAGCTGAACAGCCCGGCCACGCCGGAGCAGCTGGCGGCGGGCATCAGCGGCCCACAGGAGGCGGCGCAGATCTACACCGCGGCGCTGCTGACCGTGACCATGGATTCGCCGGAGGAGAGCCGCTTCCTGAAGCAGCTGGCCCTGGCGCTGAAGCTCGACGCCCAGACCATCGCCGCGCTGCACCAGACGGTGAAGCCGGGCTAAACCGGTTTCTGCCTTTCACCCGGCGCGAGCCCCCTCACCCTCCCATTCGCCAACGCGAATGGGCCCCTCCCTCTCCCCGAGGAGAGGGTTTGTTCACCTCTCCTCGGGGAGAGGTCGAAATCGCGCCAGCGATTTCGGGTGAGGGGGCGGCGCCGGCCGCTCCGATGCGTGCGGTGTAAGGGCAGGTCTTAAAACTCCGTCTCCAGCACCCGGTCGGGCGGCACATGGCCGTCGACGAAGCTGCGGATGTTGACGATCACCTTCTGCCCCATGTCGATGCGGCCCTCGAGCGTGGCCGAGCCCATATGCGGCAGCAGCACCACATTCGGCAGCTTCAGGAGCTTCGGGTTGACGTTCGGCTCGCGCTCGAACACGTCGAGCCCCGCCCCCGCCAGCTCGCCCTGCTTCAGCATCTGGGCCAGCGCCGTCTCGTCGATCACCTCGCCGCGCGAGGTGTTGACGATCAACGCGTCGCGGCGCAGCAGCTTCAGCCGCCGGGCCGACAGCAGGTGGAAGGTCGCCGGCGTCCGCGGGCAGTTGACCGAGACGATGTCCATCCGCGACAGCATCTGGTCCAGGCTGGGCCAGAAGGTGGCGTCCAGCTCGGCCTCCACCTCCGGATGCACCCGGTTGCGGTTGTGGTAGTGCACCGACAGGCCGAAGGCGCGGGCCCGGCGCGCCACCGCCTGGCCGATCCGGCCCATGCCGATGATGCCGAGCCGCTTGCCGCCCAGCCGCGCGCCGAGCATCCCCGTCGGGCTCCAGCCGGTCCACTGCGCGGAGCGCACCAGCCGCTCGCCCTCCGCCAGCCGGCGGGCCACGGCCAGGATCAGGGCCATGGTCATGTCGGCCGTGTCCTCGGTCAGGACGCCGGGGGTGTTGGTCACGGTCAGCCCGCGCGATTTGGCCGCGGTCAGGTCGATATGGTCGACGCCGGTGCCGAAGCTGGCGATCAGCTTCAGCTGCGGCCCGGACTTCGCCAGCAACTCGGCGTCGATCCGGTCCGTCACCGTCGGCACCAGCACATCGGCCTCGGCCATCGCGGCGGCCAGCTGGTTGCGGTCCAGCGCCACGTCGTCATGGTTCAGCCGGGTCTCGAACAGCTCCATCATCCGGGTCTCGATGACATCCGGCAGCTTGCGCGTGACGATGACGAGCGGACGTTTTCTCTCGGCCATGGCGGAACCAGTCCCGGCAACCCCGTTTGCGCCCATAGAGCAAGCCGGACAGGCGATTGTCCAGACCCGGACTGTGACCTGCGTCACGGTTTGGCCGAAGAGTCGCGTAGGATGATGCCGTCGACCGGCTGGAGGATCATGCGGGACGAGACCGATTTTCGCGGCATTCTGCAGCGGCAGGCGCGGTGGCCGCTGGCGGCCGGGGCGCTGGCGCTCGCCGCCCTGGCCCTGCCGCTCGCCGTCGACCCCAGGCTCGGCGCTTATTTCGTGGCGCGGGCGGAGCTGCTGTACTGCGGCATCGCCACGCTGATCCTGGCCGGGCTGGCCGCCCATGCCCCGCATCGCCGCTTCGGTGCCGCCAACACGGTGACGCTGTCGCGCATCGTGCTGATCTGCCTGCTCGCGGCGCTGCTGGGCACGGCCGAGCCGGACGAGGACTGCCTGTGGCTGGTCGCCGGGCTGGCCGCGCTGGCGCTGGGGCTGGACGGGGTCGATGGCTGGGCGGCCCGGCGCAGCGGCCTGGCCTCCCGCTTCGGCGCGCGATTCGACATGGAGGCCGACGCCTTCTTCGTCCTGGTCCTGTCGGTGCTGGCCTGGCAATGGGGCAAGGTCGGCCCCTGGGTGCTGCTGATCGGGGCGATGCGCTATCTCTACGTCCTGGCGGGCGCCGCCTGGCCCTGGCTGCGCGGACCGGTGCCGGACAGCTTCGCCCGCAAGGCCGTCTGCGTGATCCAGATCCTGGTGCTGATCGCCTGCCTGGCGCCCCTGGTGCCGCATGCCCTCGCCGCCACTCTGGCGGCCGGCGCCCTGGCAGCGCTGTCCTGGTCCTTCGGCCGCGACATCGTGTGGCTGTGGCGGCAGCAGCGGCGCCTGGTCGCATGAACGCGATAACCCGCGCCACCGGCATCGCCCGGTCCCTCGCCATCTACCGCGGCATTCCGGGGCGCTCCGCCCGCTTCCGGCGCTTCTTCTCGACCCTGATCCGCCCCGGCGACCTGTGCTTCGACATCGGCGCCCATGTCGGCAACCGCAGCCTGTGCTGGGCCGGGCTCGGCGCCCGGGTGGTGGCGCTGGAGCCGCAGCCCGACCTGGCTCGGCTGCTGCGCCGCAGCTTCCGCGGCCATCCCGGCATCACACTGGTCGAAAGCGCGGTCGGCGCCGCCCCCGGCACCGCCACCCTGCATCTCAGCAGCCGCAACCCGACCGTGGCCAGCCTGTCGCCCGGCTGGATCGAGACGGTGTCGCGGGCGGACGGCTTCGCCTCGATCCGCTGGGACCGGCGGGCCGAGGTGCCGGTGACGACGCTGGACGCACTGATCGATCGCTTCGGCGTCCCCGCCTTCTGCAAGATCGATGTCGAGGGCTTCGAGGCCGAGGTGCTGGCCGGGCTGTCGCGCCCCCTGCCCTGCCTGTCGGTCGAATACGTCCCGGCGGCGCTGCCGGCGACCCTCGCCGCCCTCGACCGGATCGAGGCGCTGGGCCGCATCGGGGCGATGGGCCGCTGCCGCTTCCAGGTCTCGGTCGGCGAAACCGGCCGCTTCCTGTGGCCGAACTGGCGGGAGGGGCACGAAGTGCGGGCCTGGCTGTTGACTCTGTCGCCGGAGGACCGATCCGGCGACATCTATGCGCGAACCGAGGGATGATGGACACCGCCTGGATCTGGCTGCTCGACCGCCGCGCCGGCCGGCCGGAGGCGCCGCTGCCCTCCGACGCCGAGGCCCGTGACCGGATCGAGCTGCTGCGGCCCTTCGCCGAGGCCGAGGGCCGCTTCGTGCTGGCCCATCTCGGCCAGAGCATCGACGGCCACATCGCCACCGGCTGCGGCCAGTCGCAATACGTCACCGGCCCCTGCAACCTGGACCATCTGCACCGGCTGCGGGCGCTGGCGGACGCGGTGCTGGTCGGCGCCGGCACCGTCGCCCATGACGACCCGCGGCTGACCACGCGCCGGGTCGACGGGCCGAACCCGGTGCGGGTGGTGCTGGACCCCGGCCGCCGGCTCGATGCCGGCCACGGCCTGTTCACCGACGGCGCCGCGCCGACGCTGCTGCTCTGTTCCGCCGACCGCGCCGGCAAGCCGGCCGGCGGGGCGGAGATCATCGGGCTGGACGACCCGTGCCCTGCCGCGGTGCTGGACGCGCTGGCGGCGCGCGGGTTGCGGCGGGTGATGATCGAGGGCGGCGGCACCACGGTGTCGCGCTTCCTCGCCGCCGGGGTGCTGGACCGGCTGCATGTCGCGGTGGCGCCGCTGATCATCGGCTCCGGCAAGGGCGGCCTGCGCCTGCCGGAGATCGCCCATCTCGACCAGGCCCTGCGCCCGCCCTGCCGCACCTATCTCATGGGCAGCGACGTGCTGTTCGACTTCGATCTGCGAGGGGCGGCCGGGGCGGCGTAGAGCGGGGTGAATCGAAGCGGGTCACGACAGGATCCGATGAGGTGTCGAGCGTCTTCTCGGATTGCCTCTCCCGCCTGGCGGGCTATCGGATTCACACCTTGATGACGTGAGTTTTTTTAAGTCCCCCCTCCCCTTGCGGGAGGGGGGYAGGGGGAGGGGTCTGCGCGCGTCCGCGCGCGAACGGGCAAGGAGAGGTTCGCCATCGGGACCAAACCAAAAGCCTTGGGCCGGTCCTGATGTCGAAAACCCCCTCCCCCTACCCCCCTCCCGCAAGGGGAGGGGGGACTCATTTTGCTCTACCCCACCAAATCCAGCTCATGCGCGAACGCCGCCGCCTGGGCGGGCCAGTCCGGCAGCCGGGCGCGGGCCGCCAGGCCGGCCTCGCGCAGCTGCAGCCTTGCGCCCGGATCGGTCAGCAGAACCCGCAGCGCCCTGGTCAGCGCGTCGACATCGCCCGGCGGCACCAGGATGCCGGCATCGGGCGGCACCGTGTCCGGGATCGCGCCGCCGGTGGTGCTGACGATCGGCAGGCCGCGGGCCGAGGCCTCGGCCAGGGCCATGCCGTAGCCCTCGTGATGCGAGGGCAGCACGAACAGGTCGGACCGGTCGTAGCGGCGCAGCAGCGCCGGCTCGTCGATCTCGCCGAGGAAGCGGACGCGCTCCGACAGGCCGGCGCGCTCCACCGCCGCCTGCACCGCCCTGGCGTGCTCCGCGTCCCGCTCCAGGCTGCCGGCGCAGTCCAGCCGCCAGGGCAGGCCGGCGAGGCGTTCCAGCGCCGCGACGAGGTCAAGATAGCCCTTGCGCGGCGTCAGCGTGGCGACGCAGAGCAGCACCGGCGCCGCCTCGCCCGAGCCCCGGGCCGGCGGGGTCGGGTCGGTGCCCGGCAGCACCACGCCGATGCGCCCGGCCTCGACGCCGTAGCCATGCAGGTCGCGGGCGGTGCCGGGGCTGGTGACGATCACCCGCCGCGCCGCCGCCAGCGCCTGCCGCTCTCTCGCCTCCAGCGCCTGGCGCTGCGCCGGGCTCAGGCCCTGCTCGAACGCCAGCGGGTGGTGGATCAGCGCGACCAGCCGCAGCCGCGACGCCTCGGCCGCCATCTGCTGCGGCAGCACGCTGAACGCCAGCCCGTCGACCACGGCCAGCGCGTTGTCCGGCAGGCCCCGCAGCACCGCCGTGGCCTCGACGACCTCGGCCCGGCTCGGGAAGGGAAAACCGTCGCCCAGCCGACGCAGCGTCACCGGCCGGCCGAGCGCCCGCAGCCCCTCGACGATGTGCTTGTCGTAGATGTAGCCGCCGGTGCGCGACTCCGGGTCGCCCGGCAGCAGGAAGGCGAGGCTCATCGCGCCAGCCGGCCCTCATAGGAGGCCCAGGCGACATGCGATTCGTGCAGGGTCACCACCAGGCTCTCGATCGCCGCCGCGCCGGCCCCGAGCCCGCCCGCCGCGATCCGGGCGGCGATGCGGTCGAAGATGGTGCGGGCCAGCACCTCGGTCGTGGTGTTGCGCCCGGCGAAGGCGGCCTCGTCGTCCAGGTTGCGGTAGTTCAGCTCGCCCATCACCGCCTTCAGCGCCTCCGAGGCCAGGCCGATATCGACGACGATGCCGTCGGCGTCCAGCTCCGCCCGGCGGAAGGCCAGGTCGACGACATAGGTGGCGCCGTGCAGCTTCTGCGCCGGGCCGAACACGGCGCCGCGGAAGCTGTGGGCGATCATGAAATGGTCACGGACCGAAACCGTGTACATGCTTAGTCCTCCGGGTAGCGGATGCGCTGGCACAGCGCGCCGGCGGGTTCGGCCGCCAGCCGGGCCAGCGCCTCGGGCAGCTCGTCGAAATCGCAGTCGCCGCTGACCAGCCCGTCCAGCACCGGGTCGAGCAGCAGCTCCAGCGCCTTGGCCATGCGCCTTGCATAGTCCCAGCGCGGCCGCTGCGCCGTCGCCACCATCCCGACCTGGGAGGAGCGCAGGGTCAGGCGGCGGGAGTGGAAGGCCTCGCCCAGCGGCAGCAGCACCGGCGTGTCGCCGTACCAGCTGGCCTCGACCACCGTGGCCTCGACCCCGGCGAGGCCGAGCGCGGTGGCCGCGCCCTTGGGGCTGCCGCTGGCATGGATCACCAGATCCTGGTCGCCCGGCGCGTCCGGCGGCAGGGCGAAGCCGACCCCGAGCGCCGCGGCCACCGCCGCCCGGCCGGGATCGGTGTCGACCAGCGTCACCGTGCAGCCGGGGATCCGCCCGGCCAGCCGGGCCACGAGTCCGCCGACGATTCCGGCGCCGACCACGGCGATGCGGTCGCCGGGCCGCGCCGCCGAGTCCCAGACGACGTTCAGCGCCGTCTCCATGTTCGCGGCCAGCACCGCGCGCTCCGGCGGCAGGCCCTCGGGCAGCGGCGTCACCGCCGATGCCGGCACGACGTAGCGGGTCTGGTGCGGGTAGAGGCAGAACACGTCGCGGCCCAGGAGGGTGTCCGGCCCGGCCTCGACCGTGCCGACATTGATGTAGCCGTACTTCACCGGGCCGGGGAACACGCCGGCCTGGAACGGCGCCCGCATCGCCTGGTGCTGGCTGCGGGGCACCTTGCCCTGGAACACCAGGGATTCGGTGCCGCGGCTGAGGGCACCGAAGCGGGCGCGGACCCGCACCTCCTCGGGCCCCGGCTCGGGCAGGGTCTCGGTGCCGATCCGGGCCTGGCCCGGCTTGAGGATCCAGAGGGCGCGCGCTTCCATGATGCTCCTGGAATAAGCCCGCGCGGCGCCGCTGGCCAGACGGCACGGGAAAAACCGGCTACCGCTGCAACATCAGGCCTCCAGGGCAATCGCTGAAGTGCCTTCAACAACGGCAGGGCATAGTCCGATTGCCTCTCCCGCTTGCGGGAGCTTTTCAGAATCCCAATACCGTCATTGCGAGCGCAGCGAAGCAATCCAGGGGCCGGTGCGCACCGGCCCCTGGATTGCTTCGTCGGCTTCGCCTCCTCGCAATGACGGCAAGGGGTGGGCGTTATGAAAAGACCTCGCTTGCGGGAGAGAGGCCACGCGAAGACGCTCGATATCGCACCGCTTGCGAGCAATTGCCCCGGCCAAGCCCGCCTCGCGCATTGTCTCCGGCGAACGGGTTCCGTAGCTTGGGGCCGCAATCGGGAGGACGGGCATGTTTCTCGGCATCGATCTCGGGACCTCGGGGGTCAAGGTGGTGCTGGTCGATGGCGACCAGCGCGTGGTCGACCAGGAGGCGGTGCCGCTCGCCGTCTCGCGCCCGCACCCGCTGTGGAGCGAGCAGGACCCGGAGGAGTGGTGGCACGCCACCGACCAGGCCGTGGTCGCGCTGAAGGCCCGGCACGCCCAGGCCCTGTCCGGCGTGCGCGGCATCGGCCTGTCCGGCCAGATGCACGGCGCCACGCTGCTGGACGACGCCGACCGGCCGATCCGCCCGGCGATCCTGTGGAATGACGGCCGCGCCGCCGCCGAATGCGCCGAGCTGGAGCGGCGCGAGCCGCGGTCCCGCGCCATCACCGGCAACCTGGCCATGCCCGGCTTCACCGCGCCGAAGCTGCTGTGGGTGGCGGCGCATGAGCCCGACGCCTTCGCCCGCACCCGCCGGGTGCTGCTGCCGAAGGACTATCTGCGCCTGCGCATGACCGGGGCCGCGGCGTCGGAGATGTCGGACGCCGCCGGCACGCTGTGGCTGGATGTCGGCGCCCGGCGCTGGTCCGAGGCGATGCTGGCCGCCACCGGCCTGAAGCCGTCGGCCATGCCGGAGCTGTTCGAGGGCAGCCAGGCCACCGGCACGCTGCGGCCGGAGGTCGCCGCCGCCTGGGGCGTGCCGGCCGATGCGGTGGTCGCCGGCGGGGCCGGCGACAACGCCGCCGGGGCGGCGGGCGTCGGGGTGATCCGCCCGGGCGACGCCTTCCTGTCGCTCGGCACCTCGGGCGTGCTGTTCGTGGCCGATGCCGGCTTCGCGCCGAACCCGGCCGAGGCGGTGCACGCCTTCTGCCACTGCCTGCCCGGCACCTGGCACCGCATGTCGGTGATCCTCAGCGCCGCCTCGGCCCTGTCCTGGCTGGCCCGCCTGCTGGGCGGCACCGAGCCGGAGCTGCTGGCCGAGGCCGAAGCCGCCGATCCCGATATCGGCGACCTCTTGTTCCTGCCCTACCTGTCCGGCGAGCGCACCCCGCACAACGATCCGACGGCGACCGGCGTCTTCCTCGGCCTGACCCATGCCACCGGCCGGCCGCAGCTGGTGCGGGCCCTGCTGGAGGGCGTGGCCTTCGCCTTCGCCGACGGCCAGGCGGCGCTGACCGATGCGGGCACGGAGATCGGCGAGGTCTCGGTGATCGGCGGCGGCGCCCGGTCGCCCTTCTGGGGCCGGATCCTGGCGGCGGCGCTGAACCGGCCGCTGCACTACCCGGCGGGCGGCGAGCTGGGCCCGGCCTTCGGCGCCGCCCGCCTCGGCCGCCTGGCCGCCACCGGCGAGGCGCCGGAGGCCGTCTGCACCCGGCCGCAGACCGCCCGCGTGGTCGAGCCGGATGCGACGCTGGCCGAGCGCTATGCCGAGAAGCACCGGCGCTTCCGCGCCCTGTACCCGATGCTGAAGCCGGCCTGGCGGGGGTAGCTACTCCCCCGCCACCGCCCCGAGGCTGGCGACGACGACCAGGGCGATGCCGGCGAGCTGGGCGGGGCTGAGGGCCTGGCCGAGCACGACGAAGCCGATCAGCGTGCCCAGCGCCGGCTCGGCGCTCATCAGGATGCCGAAGGCGCGGGTCGGCATCCGCCGCAGGGCCATCATCTCCAGCGCGTAGGGCAGCAGCGGCACCAGGATGGCGAGGCCGATGGTGATGCCCAGCACCGCCGGCGGGATGTGCCCGCCGCTCTCCGCCAGCCCCCAGGGCGTGGCCACCGCCGCGGCGACCGCGATCGACATGGTCAGTCCCTGCAGCCCCTCGAAGGCCTGGCCGACCCGCTTCATCAGCAGGATGTAGACCGCCCAGCCGAGGCCGGCGGCGAGGGCGAAGCCGGCACCGACGGGATCGACGGTCCAGGCGGATCCGTCATGCACCAGCAGCACCACCCCGACCAGGGCCAGCACCGGCCACAGCGCGTGCCAGGCGCGGCGCATGCCGATGGCGGCGACGCCGAGCGGCCCGAGGAACTCGATCGCCGTGGCCAGGCCCAGCGGGATGCGGTTCACCGCCTGGAAGTAGCACAGCGTCATGCCGGCCATCGCCGCGCCCAGCAGGATCGCGCCGCGCCACTGCGACCAGGAGTAGGACAGGACCTTTGGCCGGGTGATCGCGACCAGCAGCACCGCCGCCCAGGCCAGCCGCAGCCAGGTCGTGCCCAGCGGGCCGAAGCTCTCCAGCGTCGGCTTGGCCAAGGCGGCGCCGAGCTGCACCAGGGTCATCGAGCCGACCGCCATCAGCGCGGCGGCGGCGACGCCCCCGGTGGTGGCCGATGCATCATTGGATTCGGTCGCCATGCCGGCACTATAGCGAAGGTCAGACCGGGCGCTTGTCGAAAGCCAGCCGCACGGCGAAGCCGGCCAGCAGGCTGCCCATCACCCAGCGCTGCACCTGCAGCCAGGTCGGCCGCGTCGCGAACCAGGCGGAGATGCCGCCGGCCGCCAGCACGATCAGCAGGTTGACGCTGAAGCTGATCGCCACCTGGGTGGCGCCCAGCACCACGCTCTGCGCCAGCACATGGCCGCGCTCCGGGGCGATGAACTGCGGCAGCAGCGAGACGTAGAAGATCGCGATCTTCGGGTTCAGGAGCGCGGTCAGGGCCCCCATGGCGAACAGCTTGCGCGGCCGGTCGGGCTTGAGGTCGCGGCGCGGCCGCAGCGGCGACCCGGCGCCCGGCCGCACCGAATTCCACGCCATCCACAGCAGGTAGCCGGCGCCGGCCAGCTTCACCGCCTCATAGGCCAGCGGCACCGCCAGCATCAGCGCGGTGAGGCCGATCGCCGAGGCCAGCATGTAGCAGAGCAGGCCCAGCACCACCCCGGCCAGCGAGATCGCCCCGGCCAGCCGGCCCTGCAGGATCGAGCGCGACAGCAGGTAGATCATGTTCGGCCCGGGGGTGCAGACCATGCCCAGGGCGATCAGGGCGAGCCCGGCCAGGCCGGTGGGGCTGACGATCATCGACGGTGTCCTCGGATGCGACGCCGCCGAGCATCGCGGCCCGCCTCGCGTCCCGGCAATCGGAAGATTGCTCGGAGAGCAAGATTCATCCGTCGACAACGCCGGATGGCCGCCCCCTCACCCCTTCACCAGCGGGCAGCCGCCCTCGGCCTCGGGGCGGAAGGCCTGGTCGGCCGGGATGGTGGCGCGGAGATTGTAGAGGTCCCAGTCGCCCTTGGATTCGGCCGGCGCCTTGACCTGGAACAGGTACATCGGGTGGATGTGGCGGCCGTCGGCGCGGATCCGGCCCTGGCCGAACAGCGGGTCGTCGGTCGGGTTGGCCTTCATCCAGGCCATCACCGCCGCCGGGTCCTTGCCCTTGGTGGCCGAGACCGCCTTCAGGTAATGCGTCAGCGCGGCATAGACGCCGGCCTGGATCATGCTGGGCATCTGGCCGTCCATGCGCTCGGCGAAGCGCCTGGAGAAGGCGCGGGTGCCGTCATTCATGTCCCAGTAGAAGGCCTCGGTCATCATCAGCCCCTGCGCCGCCGGCAGGCCGAGGGTCTTGACGTCGCGGATCGTGGTCAGCAGGCCGGCCAGCTTCTGGCCGCCGGCCTGCAGCCCGAACTCCGCCGCCTGCTTGATGGCGTTGATGGTGTCGCCGCCGGCATTGGCGAAGGCCACCACCTTGGCGCCCGAGGCCTGGGCCTGCAGCAGGAAGGAGGCGAAATCCTGCCCCGGGAACGGGTGCAGCACCGAGCCGACCACCCTGCCGCCCTGGGCCTTGACCAGGGCGCTGGCGTCGCGCTCCAGCGCATGGCCGAAGGCGTAGTCGGCGGTGATGAAGAACCAGGAGTCGTCGCCCTGGGCGATCAGCGCCGCCGCCGTGCCATGGGCCAGGGCCCAGGTGTCGTAGGTCCAGTGCACCGTGTTGGGCGAGCATTGCGCCCCGGTCAGGTCCGAGGTGCCGGCGCCCGAATTCAGGAAGACCTTGTTCTTGTCGCGGGTGATCTGGCTGACCGCGAAGGCGACCGAGGAGGTCGGCACGTCGAGGATGGCGTCGACGCCGTCCTGGTCGTACCACTGCCGGGCGATGTTGGAGCCGATATCGGGCTTGTTCTGGTGGTCGGCGGAGACGATCTCGACCGTCACCCCCTTGTCGATGGCGGCGTAGTCCTCCGCCGCCATCTGCGCCGCGACCACCGAGCCCTGGCCGGTGATGTCGGCATAGACGCCGGAGCGGTCGTTGAGCACGCCGACCTTGACGGCCGTCTGGGCGGCGGCGCCGCCGGAGGACAGGATGCCGGCCGCCAGCAGGCCGAGCGCCAGGACGCGAAGCTTCATCGTCTCCCCCCGAGATGCATGTTGTCGTTGCAGGGATGATGGCAGGAAAGCTGTCGCAGCGACAAGCGAGGGCGGGCACCGCCCTCCCGCCCGCCGCCGTCCGGTCACCAGCGCAGCCCGCTGCCGACCCAGCTGAGGCTGGCGTCATAGGTGCTGTGGCGCTGGCCCTCCAGGGCGTAGCGCAGCGCGTCGATGGCGTGGTTCTCGCGGTCCTCCAGCACCGGCAGGATGTCGCCGGTGCGCGGGTCGGTGCGCCAGCTGTACAGCGCCAGCTCGTCGATCAGGTGGCGGCAGCGCGGATGCACCAGGATGTCGCAGCTCTTCAGGAACTCGACGCCCTCCCTGACCGACCCCGGCCCCTTCTGCGCCGCCCGCAGCCGCGGGAAGCCGTGGCGCTGCAGGTAGCTGATGGTCTCCGGCCGGGCGCCGTCGGCGACGATCGGCCAGTCGCGCGCCGCCGGCACGGTATCGAACAGCGCCGGGGTGCGGTCGATCTCGCAGCCGACGCGATAGGCCTCGTGGTCGACATGCAGCGTGCGGCCGACCAGGAAGCAGCGCAGCAGCACGGTCGGGTCGCGGGCGAAGCCCCAATCGGCGCCGAGCAGGAAGCGGGCATCGGCCGGGGCCTCGAACGCCTCGACCCGCCAGTTGTGGAACACCCGCGCCTCGCTGGCCCGCTGGTAGCCGCCGAGCCAGACATGCTGGAACTTGTCCGGGTCGCGGTCGCGGTCCCATTCCAGCTCGGCCTTCAGCACCTTCGGGAAATGCGGATTGGCGGTCCAGTTGGCCTGGATCAGCGTGGTGCGCGGCGGCGACCGGCCGGTGCGGAACAGCTGGTCCACCGGGTCGTCCGGCCGGGTCGGGTTCCAGGAGAACCACAGCTCCGACCCCGGCTTGCGCAGGGTCGGGCGCAGCAGGTCGAGGCTGCGCCGGGACAGGGACTGCGCCTCCTCGACCCAGGCGATGTCGTAGCCCTCCAGCGACTTGATGCTCTCGGCGGTGTGGTTCTGCATGCCCTGGAAGATGATGCGGCCGTCCTCCGGGCAGAGGATGCGGTCGGCCTGGACGGTGAAGGCGGGGCCGAGGCCGAGCGCCTGGATCTTGTCCTCGAGCAGCCGCTTGACCGACTGGTCGAGCGAGCGCTGCACCTCGCGGATGCACACCGCCCGGGTCGGCCGGTCGAAGCAGCGCCGCACCAGCAGCTCGGCGAGGACATGCGACTTGCCGGAGCCGCGGCCGCCATGCAGCGCCTTGTAGCGCGACGCCTTCGCCAGGCGCTTGAACCGGCGCGGCAGCCTGAGCGGCGGCGGGGCGAGCGTCGCCTGCGGGGCGACCCTGGCCCCGGCCTGTCCGGCCGGCACACGGTCCAGCCCGAGGGCGAGCCGGAACTGCCGGTACGCCGCCTCGACGGTGGGCAGGCCGTCGATGCCGTGCTCGTTCCTGCCCTTCGCCAGGCAGTCCGGGGCCACCTTGCGCAGCCGGCGCCCCACCCGCCCCTCCAGCCTCTGCCCCGTGGCCACCCTCTCGACCACCTTCATCAGGCAGGCCGCCAGGATCCTCGGCTCGTGCAGCTTGCGGCAGCCGAGGGCCTTGGCGCTCTTTTCCGAGAGGCCCGTCTCACGAGCCGCCCGGGCCGCATCGCCGTGGCTGACGAAGCGCTCGGCAAAATCGTCGTCGCTCTCCTCCAGCGCCATCCCGGCCTCCCACGAAAAAGCCCGCCGCGGCGGGGCCGGGCGGGCGCAACTCTTCGACTCTGCCTGGATTATGGGGTTCGACGCGGCTTCATGTCAAGAACAAAAAGGGAACGTAACCGAGGGCGCGCGCCATCCAGCCTGCCGGGATCGCCTCACTGCCTTCGACCTGAACTCCCGGCTGAAGCTGCTGTGGTCGGCCCACGCGCTATCGATCGCCGATCAGACCCGCTGACCATTCGCGCGCGCTATGGAGGATGCGCAGGATCTGCACCGTGTCCTCCTCGATGCGATAGATCACGACATAGGGAGTTCGGCTGACGGTGAGCTCCCGGGTGCCCTCTACCCGTCCGGGCCGCCCGCTCTGCGGCATCTGGCGCAGAGACGAGACCCGGGCCGATATTCGCTCATCGACGCGCTCGGCCGCGCGCGGGTTGCTGGCCTCGATGTGGTCGTAGATGGCGAGACGATCGGCCTCTGCGGCCGGACGCCAGCTCAGCCTCAAGACTGGCCCGGGGCCAGCTTGCGTCGCGTCGCGGCGCGCCTGGCCGCGAATCTGGCCTCGATCTCGTCATGCGGGATGTCCGGCCGAGGATCGTCGAGGGCCTCCTGCACCTTGGCCCGCACCCAGGCGTCATAGGTCGCCGGATCCACCGCGAGTCCGGCGGGCAAAGCGCCCTCGTTCGCCACCCGGGTCAACAGCATCCGGACCGCGTCGGAGACGGTAAGGCCCATCTGAGCCAGCACGACGGATGCCTTGTCCCTCAGCGCGGGGTCGATGCGGGTCTGGATCAATGCGCTCGCAGCCATCTCACGCCTCCTGTCTCGATCCAATGTAATGCAATCGCATTACAAATCAAGAGAGCCGGAGCTTCAGCCGAGCCTCGGCGGCATTTAATTCGGTGACAGTGCACTAATTGCAAAATTCGGCAGCCGCGCATAAATTGAACACTTGAACTCAGTGACAGTGCATTAATTGAGTGCGATGCTGGCCGCCGAGATACCTGTCGCATGGGAGGAGACATGGCCCGGCTGGCGCGCGCGGTGTTTCCGGGGCTTCCCCACCATGTCACCCAGCGCGGCAACGGGCGGGGACAGACCTTCTTCTGCGACGCGGATTACGCGCTCTACCGCGACCTGCTCGCCCACCATTGCGCGGCGGCGGAGGTCGAGGTCTGGTCCTGGGTGCTGATGCCCAACCACGTTCATCTGGTCCTGGTGCCGAGCGACCCGGACGGCCTCCGCCGGGCGCTGGCGCCGGTGCATCGGTACTATGCCGGCCATATCCACACTCGGCTCGGGCGCAGCGGCCATTTCTGGCAGGGCCGTTTCGGCTGCGTCGCGATGGACGAGGCGCATCTCGGGGCCGCGCTGCGCTATGTCGCGCTCAACCCGGTGCGGGCCGGGCTGGTGGAACGGGCGGCGGACTGGCCCTGGTCCAGCGCGCCGGTCCATCTCGGCCGGACCGGGGCGGATGGCCTGACGACCGTGGAGCCCGTGCTGTCGCGCTATCCCGATTTCGCCGCGATCCTTGCCGCCGGCGAGGACGAGGCGGCGTCGGCGCGGCTGCGGCGGGCAGAGCAGATCGGCCGGCCGCTCGGCGGCCGCGACTTCCTCGACCGGCTCGAAGGCGAGAGCGGCCGGTCGCTCGCCCCCGCCAGACGCGGGCGGAAGCCTGCTAAAAGTGCACTGTCACCGTAATTCGTCACCGTAATTCAAATCGAATGTGAAATTTGCGACGCCAACCTAAGATGTCGATGGAGGACACCCGATGAAGGGCCCACGTTCGATACTCTACGACAGAGCTCAGGATTTTTTCGACCTCGAGGGAAATTATGTTATGACGCTGACGCCTCAAGCTGCCCTTGATGTGTGTCAGTCGTTGATAGAAAAGAATCTTGTTGCACTCATGATCGAGGGCGGAATTTGGCGCAATCCTGGCCTTGAACCACGATTAGACTGCATATGGAACGCTCGACCTAAGAATTTATCCACCTCCGAAGGAATTAACATAACAAACAAACAAGCTTATAAATTTATAAAAGAAGAACATCGGCTTGGCCACGATGTATTTATTCTGACAGTCGAAGACATAGACATAGCCATCGAAACATATGTTAAAAATGGTGATGAATTTATGTGAAAATGAGTCCTTTTTCTGGACGCAATCTGGATAAATTTAATTCGGTGACAGTGCACGAATTGCCTGAACCTAAAAGTGCCAGAACCTAAAAGTGCACTGTCACCGAACTAGTTGACGACGTCCGGTTCGGAGCGCTCCAGACAGCTCCCCGATGGCGGCAAGAGCCGATCAGTGACGAAGACCCCTCACCCGTTCCCCAGGCTGCCGAGCAGGCCTTCCAGGCCGCCCTGGTCCAGCTCCTGCTTCGCCGGCTGCACCGTGGGCGCCGTGACCGCCGTGGGCGGCACCAGCACCTTCGGCGCGCCCGAAGGCGTCACGGTCGGGGCGATCGTCGCCGCCGTGGCGGGAGCGCCGCCGCCCGACCCGGCCGTGGCCACCGCCGCCGGCAAGGAATCGTCGACGCCCAGCAGCGGCTTGACCGGCCGGCCGCGCTCGGCCTCGACCATGAAGTCGTGCCAGATCTTCGCCGGCAGGCTGCCGCCCGTCACCTTGTCCATCGGCGTGCCGTCGTCGTTGCCGACCCAGACGCCGACCACGTAATCCGCCGTGAAGCCGATGAACCAGGCGTCGCGATATCCTTGACTCGTGCCGCTCTTGCCCGCCGAGGGCCGGTCGAGACGGGCGCTGCGGCCGGTGCCGATGGTCATGGTGGCGGCCAGCATGCGGTTGATCGCCTCGACATGCCAGGGCAGCACCGCCTCGCCCGGGCCGCCGCCGTAGCGGGTGTAGATCGGGTCGGTGCCCGGCGCGCCGGCGATGCGGTCGACACCATAGGGCCAGACGCCGTTGCCCTGGTTGGCCAGCGCGGCATAGGCCGCGGTCAGCTCCAGCAGGTTGACCTCGCTGGTGCCCAGCGCCAGCGACAGCTCCGGCCGCAGCGGCGAATTGATGCCGAGCCGCCGGGCCAGGCCGATGGTCCGGTCGATGCCGGCGCGCTGCAGCATGCGCACCGCGGCGGTGTTGTAGGATTTGGCCAGCGCCTCGCGCGCCGTCACCTCGCCATGGAACTTGCCGTCATAGTTGCCCGGCGACCAGGTCTTGATCGTGATCGGCGCGTCCAGCACCAGGCTGTCCGGCGTCAGCCCCTGCTCCACCGCCGCCAGATAGGCGAACATCTTGAAGGAGGAGCCGGGCTGGCGCTGCGCCGTGACCGCGCGGTTGAACTGGCTCTGGCTGTAGCCGCGGCCGCCGACCATGGCCACCACCGCGCCGTCCGGCCGCATCGCCACCAGCGCCGCCTGGCTGGCGCCGACCTTGCCGCCATCCTCCGCCATCCGCGCGTCGACGATGCCCTCCGCCGCGCGCTGCAGCGACGGCACCAGCGTGGTCTGCACGGTCAGGGCCGGGGCCGCGGTGTTGGCGAAATCCGGCACCTGGTCGGCGATCCAGTCGGCGAAGTAGCGGCTGCCCGAGCCGCCGCCCGGCCGGCGCGGCGGCACCGGCGGCTGGTCGTCGGCCGCCTTCAACTGCTTGTCGGTGATGAAGCCGGCATCGACCATCGCCGCCAGCACCACGTCGGCGCGCTGCCGCGCCGCCTCCGGATCGCGGTCCGGCGAGTAGCGCGACGGCGCCTTCAGGAGACCGGCCAGGATCGCCGACTGCTCCAGGTTCACCTCCGTCGCCGGCACGCCGAAATAGGCGCGGGCGGCGGCGTCGATGCCGTAGGTGCCGGAGCCGAAATAGACCCGGTTGAGATAGGCGGTGAGGATCTGGTCCTTGGAGAAGTTCATCTCCAGCCACACCGCCAGGATCGCCTCCTGGATCTTGCGGCGGACCGTGCGCTCCGGCGTCAGGAACAGGTTCTTGGCGGCCTGCTGGGTGATGGTGGAGCCGCCCTGGACGGCGCGGCCGGCCCGGTAGTTCACCCACAGCGCCCGGGCCACGCCGATCGGGTCGATGCCGTAATGGTGGTAGAAGCGGCGGTCCTCGATCGCCATCACCGCCTCGGTCAGGTGCTTCGGCAGGGCCGAGGCCTGGACCATGTCGCCGGTCATGTCGCCGTAGCGGGCGATCTGGCCGCCGTCGGAGGCCACCACGGTGATCGCCGTGCGCCGCTCCGGCATCGCCACCTGGCGGATGTCGGGCAGGTCATAGGCGAAATAGGCGACGACGACCCCGACCGCGATCACGCACCAGATCGACAGCACCGCGCCCCATTTGGCCACGCCCCACAGCCAGTGCCGGCGACCCGACGATTTGCGCGGCTTTTGAGTCGATTTCGACGGCGATCTGGGGCGGCGCGGCGAGGACTTGCCGCCGGACGCGCTGGTCCGGGAGCGGCCACCGGTGGCACGCAAGGCAGGCTTGCCGGAAGAGCGGGTCGTCATAATGCGAACTTTATCTCGCGAGAATCCCGCAATATCAAGCCGGAATGAGGCGGAATTTAGAGATCGTCTGAGGCTGTTGCGTCACGGTGACGGGGTAAATTTCGCGACAACAAAATTTCACTTGCATCAGGGGGGCGCCGACCGTATTTGACCCCTCGGAACGTATTCGCACGTGCCCCGGCCCGCTTCAGGTTCGAACAGCATCGAACCCGGTGGGCACAGCAACGACGTCACGCGTCTCCTCGGTCTGTCCGGCTCCGGCCGGCTGGGTTGAAGAGAAGTTTTTCGGTTGCAGGTGCGGAGAGGGTTCCTCTTCCGTGATTGTCTGGATGGTTT
The DNA here is from genome assembly GCF_002195995.1 of Inquilinus limosus. Lineage (GTDB taxonomy): Bacteria > Pseudomonadota > Alphaproteobacteria > DSM-16000 > Inquilinaceae > Inquilinus > Inquilinus limosus_C. The sequence goes on along the minus strand of NZ_NHON01000066.1, from coordinate 17,153 downwards.
ACCGGGTGTCGCCCTTGGCGTCGTCCCGTAAATCCGTCTCTGCAATCCGGATCCGCATGTGCCGCCGGGTTTCGTCGCCGGTGAGCAGAGGCGGGCGCCTCAGGCAACGGTTTGGTTTGAACTGGCTTGCCGTGAGGGATCAGTCCCCATGAACACCAAGATTGCCTCCTTCCTGGAAGAGCGACGTCCCGAGACCCCGTGCCTCGTGCTGGACCTCGACGTGGTCGCCGGCAACTACCAGGCGCTGGCCGCCGCCATGCCCGACAGCCGCATCTTCTACGCGGTGAAGGCGAATCCGGCGCCGGAGATCCTGTCGCTGCTGGCCGCGCTGGGCTCGTGCTTCGACACCGCCAGCGTCGTCGAGATCCGCGACGCCCTGGCCGCCGGCGCCACCCCGGACCGCGTCTCCTTCGGCAACACCATCAAGAAGCGGGTCGACATCGCCACCGCCTATGCCCTCGGCGTGCGCCTGTTCGCCTTCGACAGCGAGGCGGAGCTGCGCAAGATCGCCGAGGTCGCGCCGGGCGCCCGCGTGTTCTGCCGCATCCTGACCTCGGGCGAGGGCGCCGAATGGCCGCTGTCGCGCAAGTTCGGCTGCGAGCCGTCGATGGCGCGCGAGCTGCTGGCGATGGCGCCGGGCCTGGGCCTCGACGCCTATGGCGTGTCGTTCCATGTCGGGTCGCAGCAGCGCGACACCGGCGCCTGGGACCAGGCGCTGGAATCGGCCGCCGGCATCTTCCGCGACCTGGCGGCCAAGGGCATCGAGCTGAAGATGGTCAATCTCGGCGGCGGCTTCCCGACCAAGTACCTCAAGGAGGTGCCGACGGCGGAGGCCTATGGCCGCGCCATCGACGCCAGCCTGCGCAATCATTTCGGCAACCGCCTGCCCGAGACCATCATCGAGCCGGGCCGCGGCATGGTCGGCAATGCCGGCGTGATCCAGACCGAGGTGGTGCTGATCTCGAACAAGTCGGCGAACGACAACACCCGCTGGGTGTATCTCGACATCGGCAAGTTCGGCGGCCTGGCCGAGACCATGGACGAGGCGATCCGCTACCCGATCAGCACCATCCATGACGGCGACGAATCCGAGCCCGCCATCCTGGCCGGCCCGACCTGCGACAGCGCCGACGTGCTGTACGAGAAGACGCCCTACCCGATGCCGGTTTCGCTCGCGATCGGCGACAAGGTGCTGATCCACGGCACCGGCGCCTACACGACGACCTATTCGGCGGTCGCCTTCAACGGCTTCGCCCCCCTCAAGGCCTATTACATCTGAACCTCATACGGGTGGGGATCGGGTTCATGGACATCATGCGGGAGCGGCCGCGCCACGCGGCCGCCATCGAGAGCCTTGTCGTCGACTGCTTCGGCGAGGGGCGCTTCGGCAAGACCGTCTACCGGCTGCGCGACGGGGTGCGGCCGAACAACGAGCTGGGCCTGGTCGCGATCGAGGATGGCGAGCTGGTCGGCACGCTGCGCTTCTGGCCGATCCATGTCGACGGCATCGGCGAGACCATCCTGCTCGGCCCGCTCGCGGTGGCCGAGGGGCTGCGCTCGACCGGCGTCGGCTCGCGGCTGATGCGGGCCGGCCTGTCGCGCGCCGCCGCCTTCGGCCACCGGAGCGTGATCCTGGTCGGCGACGAGCCGTATTACCGCCGCTTCGGCTTCCGCCGCGACCTGACCCTCGGCCTGATGCTGCCGGGGCCGGTCGACTACGACCGGCTGCTGGGGCTCGAGCTGGTGCCGGGCGCGCTGGCCAACGCCCGCGGCATGATCGGCCGCGCCGACGGCCTGCCGGTGCGGTACGAGATGGCCGCGGTCGCGGTCGCCTGAGGCGCGTCGGGCGGCAACAGACCGCTCGCGTTCCCATCCGCACCACAGCGGGAAAATCCGCAGATCGCTCCGACCATCGCCGTCCCCCACATAATCGAACGGCGACTGTGCATTCCTGTAAGTTCAAGACCAGTTTCAAGCGACCCATATGCTTGTCCATGGCAAACGCAACAACGATCCCGTCCATGGCAAATGCGACAATGATAGTGACCTGCAGCGGCGGCACGTATTTCGATCGCGACTATTATGTCGACGTTCACCTGCCATTGGCGCTGGCGTGCTGGCAGCGGCATGGACTGGAAAGCGCCGCCGCCTTCTTTCCCCGCGACGACGATGCGGCGGATGTCTCGGTGGGGATCTACCGGTTTCGCGATGAGGCCGCGCTGCACGCGGCGCTCGCATCCGCCGAGACGGCGGCGGTGATGGCGGACGTCCCCCGCTTCACCGACGCCGCCGTGTCGCGCAGCGTCGGCACCCCGATCTGACCGCCCGGCTGCCGCTCCCGGCGGGGGGCGAACTTTCTTCGAATTCAAGGACAGGCGCGATGGAATTCTCTGACCGCAAGGTCTTCGTCGTCGGCGGCAGCCGCGGCATCGGCGCCGCGATCGTGCGGCGCTTTTCCGCGGCGGGCGCAACGGTGGCGTTCACCTATGCCGCCTCTGCCGATGCGGCGGGCGCGCTCGCCGCCGAAACCGGCGCGCAGGCGCTCCGGGCGGATGCCGGCGAACGCGATGCGCTCATCGCGGCGATCCGCGACGCCGGGCCGATCGACATATTCGTCTACAATGCCGGCCTGCTGGTGTTCGGCGATCCGCTGGCGCTCGCCGCTGACGACGTCGACCAGATGATCGACGTCAACCTCCGCGGCGCCTATTTCGGCAGTGTCGAAGCGTCGCGGATGATGCCCGATGGAGGGCGGATCCTCGTCATCGGATCCGACACCGCCGACAGCATGCCGTTCACCGGGCTCGCGGCCTATGTGATGACCAAGGCGGCGATGCAAGGCATGGCGCGCGGCCTGGCGCGCGACATGGGCCCGCGCGACATCACGGTCAATGTGATCCAGCCTGGCCCGACTGACACCGACATGAACCCGGCCGAAGGCCCGCGGGCGGCTGGTATGCTCGCGGAAATGGCCATCAAGCGCTATGGCACCGCCGACGAAGTGGCGGCCCTGGCGCTCTATCTCGCCGGCACGCAGGCGCGCGGGATCACGGGCGCCATGCACACGATCGATGGCGGCTTCGCCGCCTGAGCCGCCGGGCACTCAAGCACAGGATCCTTCCCACCGAGTGTCGATATCCCGGCTCTCTCAGGGGGAGTGTGGGTTGTGGTGCGCCGCAAAGTGCCCGTACAGCGCCAGGCTGGCGGCGACGGTGGCGTTGAGCGATTCGACCGCGCCCGAGGTCGGGATCGCTAGGCGGCGCAGGTCCAGCCCCGAAGGCAGGCCCAGCCCTTCCTCGCCCAGCACCAGCCGCAGGTCGCGCGGCCAGGCGAAGCCCGACAGATCCTCGCCCTGCCCGTCCAGCGCCAGCAGCGGCCCCGCCGCCCCGGCCAGGCCGGCCCAGGCCGGGCCGCGCCGCAGCTCCAGCGCGAATTGCGCGTTCGACGCGGCGCGCAGGCATTTCGGGTGGAACGGATGCGCCGCATCGGCCAGCAGGATGACGCGGCGCACGGCGAAGGCGGCGGCGCTGCGCAGCAGGGCGCCGAGATTGCTCGGGTCGCCGAGGGCGCAGACCAACTCCAGCCCCTCGGGCGGCCGGGCCAGATCGATCGCCGCCATCTCCGGCACCACCCCGACCAGGATCGGCAGGCCGGTGCCCGAGACGTCGAGCCGGTCGAACAGGGTGCGGCCGAGGCGGATGCGCTCCAACTCCGGCGGGGCCGGCAGGTCCTCGGCGCCGGGCGGCAACAGCAGCGATTCGAAGCGGTCCGGGTGCGCGGCCAGCGCTTCCCCCACCGTCTTGCGCCCGGCCAGCAGGAAGCGGCGATGCTTGCGCAACCCGCGGCTCTCCAGCAGCGACGCCCACAGCTTGGCGCGCGGATTGTCCAGGCTCTCGATGATGCGCTCGGCCATTCCTCGCCTCTGGGAGGGCGCTTCGCCTTGCCCTTCCCTTCACTGTCATGCCTGGGCTTGACCCGGGCATCCAGAAGATGTCGACGCTCTCTGGATTGCCGGGTCAAGCCCGGCAATGACAGGAAAGGAAGCCGTCCGAGGTCTTACCTGATCTCGAACACCGCCTCGACCTCGACGGCGCAGCCGAGCGGCAGCTGGGCGACGCCGACCGCGGCGCGGGCATGCTTGCCGGCGTCGCCGAAGGCCTCGGCCATCAGGTCCGACGCGCCGTTGACCACCTTCGGCTGGTCGGTGAAGTCCGGCGTCGAGTTGACGAAGCCGCCCAGCTTCACCACCCGCGCGACGCGGTCGAGGTCGCCGCCCAGCGCCGCCTTGGCCGCCGCCAGGATGTTGATGGCGCAGATCCGGGCGCAGGCATAGCCCTCCTCGATCGAGAACTCGGCGCCGAGCTTGCCGGTGTGGCTGATCTTGCCGTCGACGAACGGCACCTGGCCGGAGATGTAGAGCATGTTGCCGGAGATGACGGAGGGGACGTAGTTCGCCGCCGGCGCCGCAACGTTCGGGAGGGTGATCCCCTTCTCCTGCAGCCGCGCCTCAATGCTTCCTGCCATGGGTCGGTTCCCGTTCGCTTGGGTGAATCGAAGGCCGCACCATAGCCAGCACGGCCCGGCGACGAAAGCCCGACCCCGACGCGCACCGTCCGATGCGCGACGGATCATGCCGCAGGCGGAACAGAATCCGGCTTCCCCCTGAGTCACTCTCGGCGCAAGGGCTGAAAACAGGCCATCGCAGGGAGTCGTTGACGGCATTGCCGTTTCATGACGTTATTATTACAACCAAACGACAATAGCGTGACATCCGCCATGTCATGGCTGGACTCTGTTCTCTATTCCGGTCGTCCGAAGCGGTCAAAATGCTTGGGAAACCGTCGGTTTTCGCGGATTTACGGACAATTCGTCGGGACACTGCTTGACAAGGATTGCGCACCGCAACACAGTCCCGCCGCGTCCGCGCAGGAGTCCGGATTTGGCCGCGGGTTCGACTTCGGATTCAGACATTTTTCTAAAATCCGTCAAACAGACACATGAACATCGGGGGTTGTGACATGAAGGCGACGTGGACTTCCGTGCTGTCGATCTCGGCCCTGGCGCTCGCCGCCTCCGCCGCCACCAGCGCGATGGCCGAGCCGTCGGCGGAGCTGATCGCCGCGGCGAAGGCCGAGGGCGAGCTGACCACCATCGCCCTGCCCCGCGACTGGTGCGGCTATGGCGGGATCATCGACAGCTTCAAGGCCAAGTACGGCCTGAAGGTCAACGAGCTGAACCCCGACGCCGGCTCGGGCGACGAGGTCGAGGCGATCAAGGCGAACAAGGGCAACAAGGGCCCGCAGGCGCCGGACGTGATCGATGTCGGCCTGTCCTTCGGCCCGTCGGCCAAGGCCGAGGGGCTGCTGGCCCCCTACAAGGTGTCGACCTGGGATTCGATCCCCGACGCCGCCAAGGACCCCGAGGGCTACTGGTACGGCGACTACTACGGCGTGCTGGCCTTCGAGGTGAACAAGGACATCGTCACCAAGATCCCGGCCGACTGGAAGGACCTGCTGTCCTCCGACTACGCCAACTCCGTCGCGCTGGCCGGTGACCCGCGCACCTCGAACCAGGCGATCCAGGGCGTCTACGCCGCCGGCCTGTCGACCGAGACGGATCCGGAGAAGGCCGCCAATGCCGGCCTGAAGTTCTTCGCCGACCTCAACAAGGCCGGCAACTTCGTGCCGACCATCGGCAAGGCCGCCTCGCTGGCCCAGGGCGCGACCCCGGTCGTGATCCACTGGGACTATCTCGCCCTCAACGACCGCGACACCCTGAAGGGCAACCCGCCGGTCGAGATCGTGGTGCCGAAGACCGGTGTCGTCGCCGGCGTGTACGTCCAGGCGATCAGCGCCTATGCGCCGCATCCGAACGCCGCCAAGCTGTGGATGGAGCACCTGTATTCGGATGAGGGCCAGGTCGGCTATCTCAAGGGCTACTGCCACCCGATCCGGTTCCAGAACCTGGTGGACACCAAGAAGATCCCCGACGACCTGCTGAAGGCCCTGCCGCCGGCCGAGAACTACGCCAAGGCGGTGTTCCCGAGCCTCGAGGACCAGAAGAAGGCCAACGAGATCATCACCAAGAACTGGGACTCGGTGGTCGGCGCCAACGTCAAGTAACCCGCTTGAGGCCGCGCCGTCCTTGCCCTTACCTTTGGGGCGCCCTCTTCCGAGGGTAAAGGACGGCGCGGTCTTTCGCGTTTCCGCCCTTCGCGGCAGGCATTCGTCAGCAGGCGCCGATGACCCAGGCCACGATCGCAGCCCCCCTCGCCGCGCCGGCCAAGCCCGGCAAGCTCTCCTGGGCCTGGCTCGGGGTGGCGCCGTTCTTCCTGTTCGCCCTCCTGTTCCTGATCCTGCCGACCGTCACCCTGCTGGTCGGCAGCTTCCAGACGCCGGACGGGTCCTTCACCCTCAAGAACATCGGCGACCTGTTCCAGCAGTCGATCCTCGACGCCTACTGGATCTCGATCCGGGTCAGCGCCGCCTCGGCCCTGCTGGGCGCGCTGATCGGCTTCTTCCTGGCCTATGCCGTGGTCATGGGCGGGCTGCCGGGCTGGATTCGGCCGACGCTGATGACCTTCTGCGGCGTCGCCTCGAACTTCGCCGGCGTGCCGCTGGCCTTCGCCTTCATCTCGACGCTGGGCCGCCTCGGCCTGGTGACGATCCTGTTCGACACCTACCTCGCCCCCGTCCTGGGCTTCCGGCTGTACCAGACCGGCTTCAACCTGCTGAGCTTCTGGGGCCTGACCCTGACCTATCTCTACTTCCAGATCCCGCTGATGGTGCTGATCCTGGCGCCGGCGCTGGACGGCCTGAAGAAGGAGTGGCGGGAGGCGTCGTCGATCCTCGGCGCCACCACCGGGCAGTACTGGCGCATGGTCGCCCTGCCGGTGCTGTGGCCCTCGATCGTCGGCACCACGCTGCTGCTGTTCGCCAACGCCTTCGGCGCCATCGCCACGGCCTACGCGCTGACCGGCAGCTCGCTGAACATCGTGCCGATCCTGCTCTACGCCCAGATCCGCGGCGACGTGCTGCACAACGCCAACCTCGGCTACGCGCTGGCGCTCGGTATGATCCTGATCACCGGCCTGTCGAACGGCCTCTACATGGTGCTGCGGGCCCGCAGCGAACGGTGGCTGCGATGAAGCAGAGCCGCATCGGCGCCTGGATCGCGCTGGCGATCGGGACGATCTACTTCCTGGTGCCGCTGATCGGCACGCTGGAGTTCTCGCTGCGCATGCGTCGCGGCGAATACAGCCTCGACGCCTACAGGATCGTGCTGGGCGACCCGGGCTTCCAGGCCAGCTTCCTCTATTCCTGCATCCTGGCGCTGGCGACCATCGCGGTCGGCGTGCTGCTGGTGGTGCCGACCGCCTATTGGGTGCGGCTGCGCCTGCCACGGCTGCGTCCGATCATCGAGTTCATCACCCTGCTGCCGCTGGTGATCCCGGCGATCGTGCTGGTGTTCGGCTATGTCCAGATGTTCAACACATCGTCGCTCCTGCCGCTCCTGGGCAGCGAGCACGGCACCGACCTGCTGCTGACCTTCGGCTACGTCACCCTGGCCCTGCCCTACATGTACCGGGCGGTCGACACCGGGCTGCAGGCGATCGACGTCCGCACCCTGACCGAGGCGGCGGAGAGCCTGGGCGCCGGCCGGGCCCGGATCCTGTTCCGGGTGATCCTCCCCAATGTCCGCTCGGCGGTGCTCAGCGGCGCCTTCCTGACCTTCGCCATCGTCATCGGCGAGTTCACCTTCGCCAGCCTGCTGAACCGGCCGGCCTTCGGCCCCTATCTGCAGCTGGTCGGCGCCAACCGTGCCTATGAGCCGGCGGCGCTGGCGATCATCGCCTTCGTCGTCACCTGGGCCTGCATGGGCCTGCTGCAGCTGTTCGGCCGCGGCCGCCGCGGCGCCTCGGCGGCGACGCGATGACGATGCGCCTCCGCCCCACCCTGCGCCGCGACGCCGGCGCCGCAAGCCAGGTGACCTGATGGACACGGCGACCGACTTCCTCGACATCAGCGGCCTGCGCAAGAGCTACGGCCAGAACACCGTGGTCCACAATTTCGACCTCGGGGTGAAGCGCGGCGAGTTCATCTCCTTCCTCGGTCCCTCCGGCTGCGGCAAGACCACGACGCTGCGCATGGTCGCCGGCTTTGAGATCCCGACCGCGGGTGCCATCCGCATCGACGGCCGCGACATCACCCGCCTGCGGCCGAACCAGCGCAATGTCGGCATGGTGTTCCAGGCCTATGCGCTGTTCCCCAACATGACCGTGGCCGACAACGTCGCCTTCGGCCTGCGGGTGGCGAAGAAGCCGGCCGTCGACATCGACCGCCGGGTCAAGGAGATGCTGGAGCTGATCAAGCTGCCGCACCTGGCCGACCGCTACCCTTACCAGCTGTCCGGCGGGCAGCAGCAGCGCGTCGCCCTGGCCCGCGCCTTGGCCAACAAGCCGAGCGTGCTGCTGCTGGACGAGCCGCTGTCGGCGCTGGACGCCAAGATCCGCGTGTCGCTGCGCAGCGAGATCAAGGCGCTGCAGCGCGACCTGGGCATCACCACCATCTTCGTCACGCACGACCAGGAGGAAGCCCTGTCGATGTCGGACCGGATCGTGGTGATGAACGAGGGCTATGCCGAGCAGGTCGGCACGCCGTTCGAGATCTACAACTATCCGCGCACCCGTTTCGTCGCCTCCTTCGTCGGCACGCTGAACATGCTGCGCGGCCAGGTGGTCGACGCCGCCGGCCAGCGCATCCGCGTCGACGGCCAGGACATCCTGGCGGCCCGCGGCGTCAGCGACGCCAAGGATGGCGAGACCCGCTCGATCGCGCTGCGGCCGGAGGCGATCACCCTGGCCGGCTCGGGCGAGGATCAAGGCTCCGGCCGCAACCGCATGCAGGGCACGATCGAGGATGTGAACTTTCTCGGCGCCGTGGTCCGCATCCGGGTGCGGTTCCAGGAGGCGACGGTCTCGCTCGACACCTTCAACAGCCCCAGCGTCGCCCCGCCCGAGCGCGGCCAGCCGGTCACCATCACCTTCGGTCGCGACGACGTGCTGGTGCTGGAAGGCGAGCACCACTGAGGCGACCATTCGATAACGCTACTGGCATGGCCGTCTAGCGGCGCTTTCTCCGCTTCCGGTGCTCACGCACCAAACGTGCGCTGCGCTCCGGTTCTCGAAACCACCGCCAGCCGACTCATGCCAGCGCGTTCTCGAACGGCCTCCGATTCAATTCATGATGTCATCGCCGGGCTTGACCCGGCGATCCAGGGGACACTCGGAGCGGCATCGACATCTCTGGATGCCTGGGCCAAGCCCGGGCATGACAGGGAGAGGAACACCGACGCATGAACACGCCGCCTGGAGCCGGACAAACCGACGAAGCCATCCGAATCGGCGCCCTGGTTCCGCTCAGCCGGCCGGGCTGGGTCGAGGCAGGCGAGCATCTGCTCGCCGGGCTCGAGCTGGCCGTGTCCGAGGTCAATCAGTCCGGCGGCATCGCCGGCGAGCCGCTCGAGCTGGCGGTCCGGGACACCGCGGCCGATCCGCAGAAGGCCGCAGCCGCCGTCGCCGAGTTGGACCGCCTGGGCGTCGCCGCCCTGGCGGGGGAGTATCACAGCGTCGTCGCCCGCGCCGCCGCCGCCAGGGCCGACGCCATCGGCTTGCCCTTCCTCTGCTCCTCGGCGGTGCTCGACGCGCTCACCGAGCAGCCGACGCCATGGGTGGCGCGCCTCGCCCCGGCGCAGTCGCATGGCTGACGGATCTATGCGGATTTCCTGCTCGGCGCCGGCCATGGCCGGATCGCGGTGGCGGCCCAGCCCAGCGTCTACTGGGCGTCCGGGACCCGGGTCCTGCGCGACCACCTGGCGCCGCGCGGCGCCAGCGTCATCGAGCTCGACATGGCCTCGCCCGACCCGGCGGTGCTATGCGACGCCCTGGCCGAAGCTCGCCCGACGGCCCTGCTGCTGCTGGCTGGCCACCCCGAGCCGGCGCTGCCGATCGTCCAGGCCGTGCGCCGCGACCCGCGCCTCGCCGGGATCCTGATCGGCGCCCCGGCCGGGCAGCCGGAATTCGCCGAATGGGCGGCGCTGCCGGGCGGCGACGGCGCCGGCATCCCGTTCCTGCGCTACTTGCCCGATCGCCTCGGCCCGCTCGGCGTGCGGGTCGAGGCGGCGCTGCGCCGGCGGCTGGCCGCAGCCCCCTCCTTCGTCGCCTTCGAGGGCTACGATACCATCGCCGTCCTCGCCGAGCTGCTGCGGTCCTGCGGCGCCGACCGGGCGCGCATCGCCGAAGCCTGGCCACACATTGCCATCGAGGGCACCCGCGGGCCGATCCGCTTCTCCCGCGTGCCGGGCATCGGCGTCTGGCAATGGGCCTGGGCGCCGGTGCAGGTCGTCGACCGGGATCCGGCGGACCCCGGCCGCATCCGGGTCCTCGCCGCCGGTTAGAGGCCGTACTTGCCCAGGTCCGGCCGCTTCGCCAGGGCGGTGCGGACGATGGTCTCGACCCGGTCGCGCTCCGCCCCCTGCAACTCCAGCCGCGGCTGGCGCACGGTGGTGGCGGTGCCGCGCACGATCGCCTCGGCCAGCTTCACGTTCTGGACGAAGCGCAGCGACACGTCGAGATGCAGCAGCGGCATGAACCAGCGGTAGATCTCCAGCGCCTCGGGGATCCGCCCGGCCGCGACCAGCTTGTGGATCGCCACCGTCTCGCGCGGGAAGGCGCAGACCAGGCCGGCGACCCAGCCGACCGCGCCCAGCATCAGGCTTTCCAGCGCCAGATCGTCGACCCCGGTGAAGATGTCGTAGCGGTCGCCCACCGTGTTCATGATGTCGGTGATGCGGCGGACGTCGCCCGAGGATTCCTTGATCGCGACGAAATTCTTCTCGTCCGCCATCTCGGCGAACATCTCCGGCGTGATGTCGACCGCATAGGCGATTGGGTTGTTGTAGACCATGATCGGCAGGCCGGTGGCGCGCGCCACGGTGCGGAAATGCTGGATCGTCTCACGCCGGTCGGAGACGTAGCGCATCGCCGGCAGCAGCATCAGCCCGTCCATCCCCGCCGCCGCAGCCCGCTCCGCCAGCTTAACGGCGGCGCGGGTCGAATCCTCCGCCACGGTCAGCAGCACCGGCCGCCCGCCCGCCGCCTCCTTGGACGCCGCCGCGATCGCCATCTTCTCATCGGCGGTCATGGTGCTGGCCTCGCCGATCGAGCCGCAGCAGATGATGCCGTCGACCCCGTTCTCGATCTGGAACGCGACATCCGCGCGCACCCCGGCCAGGTCGACCTCCTGCTGCGCATCCATCTTGGTGGTGATCGCCGTGTAGACCCCGGCCCAGCGCTGCCCCGCCATCGTCTCGCATCCCCTTGTGATCGGCCGCCCTTTGGTCCGCGGCGCCTCCCAGCATATCTTCTGTATTTAATTTGTCGACAAAATCCTCCGACGCTCCGGACCCGAGCGAGGCGAGCCCTTCGCTGGCGACATTGCACCGCAGCATTTCCTGCAGATCTATGTTGCAGTGCGAAAGAGTATGATCATACTTATCGAATGCAGGGAGACGTGACGACAGCCCCGACAGGGGCGCCGCCCCGCCCTCTTTGCACCACATTTTACGGGCATTTGACCGGCCTTCCGACACAAGGCCGTGATCGAATGATCCGGATCAACAGGCGAAGGTTTTCGGGAGCACTCCAATGCATGCCGTCAAGAATGTCCGCTACGTCACCAAGCGCGAACTGCCGACGGTTGACGATGCCCTGTATGCCGCTGAGGGCCTGACCGCCGATTTCGAGGAGCGGCTGCAGATCGCCGCCGAGCTGAGCGGCCTGTCGATCGACGACGTCCGCGCCGCCGCCGAGGCCCAGGCCGCCGAGATGGCGAAGAAGTCGACGCTGCGCATCACCTCGACCATCCGGTCGAACACCGGCAGCGCCGTGGTGGTCGAGCGCCGCCGCACCCGCACGGTGATGATGCCGCGGTCGCTGACCCTGGCCTGATCCCCGGCCAATACTTGCCTCGCTGTCATTGCGAGGAGCGTAGCGAAGCAATCCAGGGGCCATGCCAAATGGCCCTGGATTGCTTCGCTACGCTCGCAATGACGATCTAGGGGTTCCAAACCATCGAGAGGCGACAGCCTCTCCGCCCACCGACGCTCACCGCATCCCGGCCGGGGCCGCGATGGTCCACAGCGTGGTGCTGCCCCGGGTGTCCGGATCATAGGGTGCCGATTCGAAGGCGATGGTCCGGCCGTCGGCCGACCAGCCGGGCGCGCCGTCATAGCCGCAATTGACCGTCAGCCGCACCGGCGCGCCGCCCGTCGCCGAAATCACGAACAGGTTGGCGTTGTCGAGATCGGGCCCGCCGGCCGAATAGACAATCCACGCGCCGCTCGGCGACCAGGACGGGCCGGTGTTGCCGCGGGACGGGGCCCTGGTGACGTTGAGCAGGCCGCGGCCGGCGGCATCGATCGTCATCACATCCCACTGGCCGGGCTTGACCTGGCGCTGGAACGCGATCCGGTCGCCGCGCGGCGACCATTGCGGCTGCCGGTCGTCCGCCCCCTGGGTCAGCCGCGCCAGCCCGCTGCCGTCGACCTTCATCTTCCACAGCTCGCCGGCGCCGTCGGGATCCGCCTCGCGGTGCGATTCGAACACGATCCACTGGCTGCGGTCGGCCAGCATCGGCGAGATCGACGGCTCCCAGGCCAGGAAGCCTGGCCGGTCGGTCAACCGCTTCGCCGCGCCGGCGGCGGCCGGGACGATGTAGATCTCGTCGCGGTCGACCACGTCCGAGGAATAGACCACCGCGTTGCCCGCTGCGCTCCAGCACTGGCCCGGCAGGTTGACGCTCTGCGCCCCGACGCGCGGGCTGAGCGCCCGGGCCGGGGCTCCGCCGGCGGCCGGCACCGTCCAGACGATCGCGCCGCCCTGGTTGTAGCGGCGCTTGAAGTTGGTGAAGGCCAGCGCCGTCCCGTCCGGCGACAGACACGGATTCTGCAGGCTGCCGGCGACGCCGGTGACCGGGACCGGCCTGGCCGCGTCGCCGCGGCAGGTCTGGGCCACCGCTGCCAGAGGGCTTGCGGCCAGCAGGGCGGCCAGAGCCCATGCGCATCGTCTCATCTCTCGGACTCCCCCCGAAGCCGGCCCGCCCCGATGGCGGCGCGGCCCCGGAAGTGTCGGGTGTGCCAACATAGGACAACAGTCCCCCTACCCTCGGGGGTTGCATATCGCGGCGACTCCTCGGCCGATCGGAGATGGCCGCGGGCGCCTTCCCCGCCGCCGGTCCCGCCCCCTATGATCGGCGGCGTGCCGCTCCCGGCGCGACCGATCGGAAGGCTGTTCAGTGGATCTCGCCGACGACGCCCTGCGCGACCGGGCCCGCCGGGCCGGCATCGCGCCCGAATGGACCGACGTCACCGGCCGGACCCGCAGCGTGGCGCCGGAGACGCTGGAGCGGCTGCTGGCCCTGATCGGCGCGGATGGGGAGACGGCTTCGGTGCCGCCGCTGGTCACCGGGACGGCCGGCCAGGCGATCCCCTTGCCCCCGGCGGCCGGCACCGGCACCGCGGCCCTGGTCTTCGATTCCGGCGAGCGGACCGACATCACCGTCTATCCCGGCGATGACGGGCGCAGCTGGCTGGCGCCGGTCGACCGGCCTGGCTATCACCGGCTGCAGTTGCGCGACCGCGAGGTCACCCTGGCGGTGGCGCCGCAGCGCTGCTTCGGCCTGGACGAGGTGGCGCGCGGCGGCCGGATGTGGGGGCTGGCGGCGCAGATCTACGCGCTGCGCCGGCCGGGCGATGGCGGCATCGGCGACAGCCGGGGCATCGCGGATCTGGCCCGGGCGGCCGGCCGCGCCGGCGCCGACGCGCTGGCTCTGAGCCCGACCCATGCGCTGTTCATAGCGGAGCCCGGGCGCTTCGGCCCCTACTCCCCCTCCAGCCGCCTGTTCCTGAACCCGCTGCTGGCCGACCCCGCCGCGCTGTTCGGTCCGGGCCGCGTCACCGCCGCGATCCGCGGCGCGGGCGTGGCCGAGGCGATGCGGCGCTGCGAAGGGGCGGAACTGATCGACTGGCCCGCGGCGGCAAAGGCGAAGCTGGCGCTGTTCCGCGCCCTGTTCGACGGCTTCGACACCAGGTCCGGCGGCCTGGCCGAGGATTTCGCCGGCTTCGTTCGGGCCGGCGGGGATCTGCTGCAGGACCATGCCCGGTTCGAGGCGCTGCAGGCCGCCCGCCTGGCGGCCGACCCGTCCGACCGCGACTGGCGGCACTGGCCGGCGGCGCTGCGCAATCCCGCCGGACCGGCGGTGGCCGAGTTCGCGGCGGCGCAGGATCGCGAGATCCGCTTCCACCTGTTCCTGCAATGGCTGGCCGACCGCGCCTTTGCCACGGCCCAGGCCGAGGCCCGGTCGGTGGGCCTGCGCATCGGGCTGATCGCCGACCTGGCCGTGGGCATGGACGCCACCGGCAGCCATGCCTGGAGCCGCCCGTCGGACGTGCTGGGCGGCGCCAGCATCGGGTCGCCGCCCGATGCCTTCAACGCCGACGGCCAGAACTGGACCCTCGCGGCTATCTCGCCGCGGGCGATGGTGGAGACCGGCTTCGCGCCGTTCCTCGACACGCTGCGGGCGACGTTGCGCCATGCCGGGGGCATCCGCATCGACCATGTCATGGGGCTGGCCCGGCTGTGGCTGGTGCCGGACGGCATGGCGCCGACCGAGGGTGCCTATCTGACCTATCCGGCGGAGGACCTGCTGCGGCTGGTGGCGCTGGAATCGCACCGCCACCGCGCCGTGGTGATCGGCGAGGACCTGGGCACCCTGCCCTGGGGCTTCGCCGGCCGGCTGACCGACCACGCCGTGGCCGGCATGCGGGTGCTGCTGTTCGAGCGCGAGGGCGACGGCTTCAAGCCGGCCGAGCATTGGGACGCCGGCGCCGTGGCGATGAGCTCGACCCACGACCTGCCGCCGGTGGCCGGCTGGTGGCGCGGCACCGATATCGAGGCGCGGGCCGGGCTCGGCCAATACGCCGATGGCGGCGCGGCGGAGCGGGCGCAGCGCGCGGCCGATCGCGGCCGGATGTGGCAGGCGATCGGCGAGGGCGCGGTGCCGGAGGAGCCGGCGCCGGTCGTCGGCGCCGCGCTGCGCTTCGTCGCCCGCGCCCCGTCGCGACTGGCGCTGGTGCCGCTGGAGGATGCGCTGGGGCTGGAGCAACAGGCGAACCTGCCCGGCACGATCGACGAAGTCCCGAACTGGCGCCGCCGGCTGGAGCGCCCGGCCGGCGAGGCGCTGGCCGAGCCCGCCGTCGCCGCCCGCCTCGCCGCCATCCGCCGCGAGCGGCAGCGGTAGGGCCCGAACGAAAACGCGCGGCCTCTGCCGCCTGGCAGGGCCTTTTGGGTATTCCCAACACCGTCATTGCGAGCGAAGCGAAGCAATCCAGGGGCCAGTGCGAACCGGCCCCTGGATTGCTTCGCTTCGCTCGCAATGACGGTGAGGGGCGCCCCGCTCAACCCATCAGCCGGTCGCTGTGCTGGCCCTCGGCGAACTCCCCGACCATCTTCTCGTTGAAGGCCGGCAGGTCGTCCGGCGACCGGCTGGTGACCACGCCCTGGTCGACCACCACCGCGCGGTCATAGACCGTGGCACCGGCGTTGCGCAGGTCGATCTGGATCGCCTTGTATCCGGTCATCTCGCAGCCCTCGACCACGCCGGCGCTGATCAGCAGTTGCGGCCCGTGGCAGATCGCCGCCACCGGCTTGCCGGCCTCGAAGAAGCTGCGGACGAAGCCGATCGCCGCCTTGTCGGTGCGCAGCCGGTCCGGGCTGTGCACGCCGCCAGGGATCAGCAGGCCGTCATAGCCCTCCGGCGCCGCCTGATCGAGCGACACGTCGACCGGGAAGCTGTCGCCCTTGTCGAGATGCTTGTGCCCGGTCACCTGGCCCGAGGCCGGGCTGACGATCTCGACCTTGGCGCCGGCCTGCTTCAGGGCCTTGACCGGCTCGGTCATCTCCACCTGTTCGAAGCCGTCGGCGACGAGCACGGCGATCCTGCGTCCGCCCAGACGTTCGGTCATGCCACTCTCCATCGTCAGAAGGACGGCCGCGGAGGGGCGGACCGTCTTCCTGGGCAATGGCCGGTGGCGTCGAGCGGTTCCTACGATGCCGCGACCTCGATCAGGGTCGGCTTGCTGTCCTCGAAGGCGGCGGCCAGGCGCTGCGGCAGGTGGCGCGGGTCGTCGACCGCGGCATAGCCGCAGCCATAGGTCGCCGCCATGGCGTCGAAGGCCGGCGGGTCGATATCGACGCCGAGGCGGTCGATCCCGGCCTTGTCCATGCCGTAGGCGATCTGGCCCAGGCCGCGATTGTTCCAGACCACGACCGGCAGGCCGAGGCCGAGATCGGCGGCCGTCCCCAGCTCCTGGCATGTGAAGCCCAGGCCGTAATCGCCGGCCAGCGCCACCACCTGCGCCTCCGGCCGCGCCAGCTTGGCCCCGACCGCCGCCGGCAGGCCGTAGCCCAGCGTGCCGAAGCCGACCGGATGCAGCCAGCCGCGCGGCTGCCGCGCCGGGAACACGACATTGCCGGTATAAGCGATCTGGGTCATGTCGGTGACCACCACCGCATCGTCCGGCAGCGCGTCGCGCAGCTTCGCCAGGAACGCCAGATGGCCGGGCTTGTCGCCGAACTCCGCGATGTCGGCGGCTTGCCGCACCGGCGCCAGGTCGCCGGCCCAGACGGCACGGCCGGAGAGATCGGACAGGGCATTCGCCAGCCCCTCCAGCGCCAGCCCGGCGTCGCAGAGCAGCGGCACCGCCGGCCGGTAATCGCGCACCAGCACGTCGGGGTCGAGGTCGACCCGGATCAGCGCTTCCGGCAGGCGCAGCGGCGACCAGCGGTCGTTCAGCGCCAGCTCGGTGCCGACGGCCAGCACGACATCGGCCTCGCCGATCAGGCGCTGGCCCTCGGCCGTGCCGATGCGGGAGCCGATCGAATGCGGGCCATCATCCGGCACGATGCCCTTGCCGGCGATCGAGCAGGCGACGACCGCGCCCAGGCTCTCCGCCAGGCGCCGGGCCGCGGCGGAGGCGCCGACCGCGCCGCCGCCGAGCAGGATCATCGGCCGCCTCGCCCCGCGCAGCAGGTCGGC
>NZ_NHON01000065.1 GCF_002195995.1 Inquilinus limosus | reverse complement strand
TGCTGCGGCCGGCGCCACCGTCTACGTCACCGGCCGCAGCATCCGAGGGCAGCCCTCGGAGTACCGGCGGCCGGAGACGATCGAGGAGACGGCGGAGCTGGTCTCGGCGGCGGGCGGCACGGGCATCGCCGTGCAGACCGACCATCTGGTGCCGGCGCAGGTGGAGCGGCTGGTCGCCCGCATCCGGGCGGAGCAGGGGCGGCTCGACATCCTGGTCAACGACCTGTGGGGCGGCGAGACGCTGTTCGAGTGGAACAAGCCGGTGTGGGAGCACGATCTGCAGAACGGCCTGCGCCTGCTGCAGCTCGGCGTGCACACCCATCTGATCACCGCGCATCACGCGTTGCCGCTGCTGATCGAACGCCCCGGCGGCCTGCTGGTCGAGGTCACCGACGGCACGGCGGAGTACAACGCCGACCATTACCGGCTGTCGCCCTTCTACGACCTCGCCAAGGTCTCGGTGAACCGGATGGCCTGGGCCCATGCCAAGGACCTGGCGCCGCACGCCGCCACGTCGGTGTCGCTGACGCCGGGCTGGATGCGGTCGGAGATGATGCTGGAGGCCTACCAGGTCACCGAGGAGACCTGGCGCGACGCGACGAAGATCCAACCGCATTTCATCATCTCGGAGACGCCGCGCTTCACCGGACGCGCCGTGGCGGCGCTGGCGGCCGACCCGGACCGGGCGCGCTGGAACGGCCAGTCCCTGTCCAGCGGCGGGCTGGCGCGGGTCTACGGCTTCACCGATCTCGACGGGTCGCAGCCCGACGCCTGGCGCTACGTGCCGGAGGTGCAGGACGCCGGCAAGCCCGCGGACGCCACCGGCTATCGCTAGATTCGGCCTGTTTCCCGGCGCGTCCAGGCGATAGCATCGCCCGGATTCACGCCAGGGCAGGACCATGACCGACACCCGCATCGTGACCGCCGCCGTTCTGGTGATCGGCGACGAGATCCTCTCCGGCCGCACCAAGGACGCCAATATGGGCTTCCTGGCCGAGCGGCTGACCGAGCTCGGCATCCGCCTGCGCGAGGCGCGGGTGGTGCCGGACGTGCCGGAGGAGATCATCGCCGCGGTCAACGCGCTGCGGGCGCGCTACGACTATGTCTTCACCACCGGCGGCATCGGGCCGACGCATGACGACATCACCGCCGAATGCGTCGCCCGGGCCTTCGGCGTGCCCTTGCTGCGGCATCCGGAGGCGGTGCGCCGGCTGGAGGCGCATTACGAGCCCGGCCAGCTGAACGAGGCGCGGCTGCGCATGGCGAACGTGCCGGAGGGCGGCACGCTGATCGACAACCCGGTCAGCGCCGCGCCCGGCTTCCGCATCGGCAATGTCCATGTGATGGCGGGGGTGCCGCGGATCATGCAGGCGATGTTCGACGGCATCGCCCCGACGCTGGCCGGCGGCGACAAGGTGCTCAGCCGCACCGTGACCTGCGACCTGGGCGAGGGGGTGATCGCCGCCGGCCTCGGCGCCATCGCCGCCGAGTATTCGGAGCTGTCGGTCGGCAGCTACCCGTATTTCCGGGCCGGAAAGTTCGGCACCAGCCTGGTGCTGCGCGGCACCGACGCGGCCCGGCTGTCCGCGGCGACCGAGGCGGTGCGGGTCCTGGTGGTCTCGCTCGGCGGCACCGCCGGCCTCGAGTCCGAGAAGAGCGAGTAGGCCAGCCCGATCAGCAGCGCGATGCCGAGCCAGGCGGCGAGGTAGAGCAGGCCGCGCCCGCCCCAGCCGCCGCGCAGCGCGGCCGGCGCCACCAGGATCAGGGCGGCGACAAGCCAGGCCAGATGGATCCATTGGAAATCGCTCATGCCCCGGACAATGGGGACCGATCCGCCCGCCGGCAAGCCGCATTCGGCTTGCGCGGCGGGCGGGGCCGGGCGATAGACGGGGCGATGCGGACGTGGTGAAACCGGTAGACACAGCAGACTTAAAATCTGCGTCCCTCGGGAGTGCGGGTTCGAGTCCCGCCGTCCGCACCAAGTCACCTTGAAGCTCCTTGGCGAGTGACGCCGGGCCGGTTGACAAGGCCCGGCCTCCGGCACGCCTCCGCAAGGGAAGGGGCACGGAAGGACGATCATGATGAACGGACGTATGGCGCTCGGCTTGGCGCTGATCGCGACAGGCGCCTGCTCCGGTGTTCTGACGGCCCCCGCCAAGGCCGGAGCCGACCTGGCGAAGGATGTCGAAGCGAAGTGTCTGGAGGCGGCGGCCAGCAAGGTCACGATGCCCCGGATCGTCGTCGATCCGCATGGCAGCGACCATTACGGGCTGGCCGTGGTCGGCGGGAAGCGCCCCGGCGAATCCGGCGGCATCAGTCTCATCTGCGTCTACGACAGGGCGTCACGGACGGTCGAGCTGGGTGGGCCGATCGCCAACGACAAGCTGCTCGTGGGGCAGTGACGGGCCGCTGCTGGTGCTGCGGCTCAGGCCTTCACGCCGCCGCTAGCCAGGCCGCCCTGCCACCAGCGCTGCATGAACAGGAAGGCGGCGATCACCGGCAGCACGCTGACCAGGGCGCCTGCCATGACGATGCTGAACAGCACCGTGCCGCCGCTGCCCGAGGTGGCCGAGGCGTACCATTGCGACAGGCCGACGGTGATCGGGAAGTACTCCGACGAGCTCAGCATCACCAGCGGCAGGAAGTAGTTGTTCCAGGTCGACACGAAGGCGAGGATCAGCACCGTGGCGAAGCCCGGCATCAGCAGGCGGAAGGCGATCCGGCCGAAGATGTGCAGCTCGCCGGCGCCGTCGACGCGGCCGGCCTCGATCAGCTCGTTCGACACCGCGTCCTCGATATAGACGCACATCAGGAACACGCCCGGCGGGAACACCATCGACGGCAGGATGATCGCGATCGGCGTGTTCACCAGCCCGATCTTCGACAGCATCAGGAACAGCGGCACCGACAGCGCCGTCTGCGGGATCATCACCGCGCCCAGCACCAGGGCGAAGAACAGCCGTTTGCCCCGGAACTGGAACTTGGCGAAGGCATAGCCGGCACAGGTGGCCAGGAGGGCGGCGCCGAGGCCGGAGATGGCGGCGTAGAGGAAGGTGTTCAGCAGCCAGCGCGCGAAGGCCCCGTCCTGGTAGGTGAACAGGCCCTGCAGATTCTCCCACAGGTGGAGGTCGCCGGCGAACCACAGGCCGAAGGTGCCGAACAGGTCGGCATTGCTCTTGGTCGCCGAGACGATGACGTAGAGCAGCGGGATGAAGGTGTAGACGAAATAGACGCCCAGCACCGCGGTCATGAGCCAGCGCTGGCGCCGGAAGGCGGCGGAGCGGACGGTGCGGGCCGCGATCGTCACCGGCGCCCCCTGCGGTTGGTCAGCAGCATGAAGCCGTAGGACGCCACCGCCACCACCGCGCCGAGCAGGAAGGAGATCGCCGCCGAGTAGTTGTACTGCTGCGAGATGAAGGCCAGCGTATAGGCGTAGTAGTTCGGCGTGTAGTGGCTGTTGATCTGGCTCGGCGCAAGGTTGCGCATCAGGTACGGCTCGGTGAACAGCTGCAGCGTGCCGATGATCGAGAAGATCACGGTGACGATGATGGTGGGCACGATCAGCGGCAGCTTGATCCGCAGCGAATGCTGCAGCGCCGTGGCGCCGTCGATCGCCGACGCCTCCTCCAGATCCCGCGGGACCGACTGCAGGGCGGCGTAGTAGATGATCATGTTGTAGCCCATGTACTCCCACACCGCGATGTTGGCGAGCGAGGGCAGCAGGCCGCCGCCGGACAGGAAGTCGATCCTGCCGAAGCCCATGGCCTCGGACATCTGGCTGAACGGGCCGAAGGCCGGGCCGTAGAGATAGCCCCACAGCAGCGCGGCGATCACCCCCGGCACCGCGTAGGGGATGAAGAAGGCGACGCGGAAGAAGCCGCGGGCGAGGGCCAGGCCGCTGTCCAGGATCAGCGCGAACACCAGCGCCAGCCCCAGCATCACCGGGATCTGCATCAAGCCGAACTGGAGCAGCCGGC
This sequence comes from Inquilinus limosus, assembly GCF_002195995.1. Taxonomy (GTDB): domain Bacteria; phylum Pseudomonadota; class Alphaproteobacteria; order DSM-16000; family Inquilinaceae; genus Inquilinus; species Inquilinus limosus_C. The sequence goes on along the minus strand of NZ_NHON01000065.1, from coordinate 32,254 downwards.
CGACGCCGTCCCAGAAGCTCCCGTCATGGATGGCGCGAATGTAGTTGTCGAGCCCGACGAAGCGGGCGCCGCCGACCAGCGTCTCGCGGAACAGGCTCATCTGGAAGGCGTAGAGCAGCGGCGCAATCAGGAAGCCGGCGAACAGCAGCAGGAACGGCGCCAGGAAGACATAGGGCGCCAGCTTGCGGCCGACCAGGATCCGCCGCTGGGCCCCGCCCGGGGCACGGGCATGGGTGCCGAGGGCCTGGGCACCGGCGGGCGCCGCCATTACGGCGCGCCCGCCGGCCCCGGGCTCAGAGGACGGCGAAGCCCTGGTCGTTGGCATAGGCCACGACGGTGTCCTGCACCCGGTCGAAGGCCTGGGCCAGGGTGCCGTTGCCGGCAATGGCGGCGGCCATCTCGTCCTGCAGCTGCTGGTTCACATAATCCTGGAACGGCGCGAATTCGAAGCTCGGGTCGACCTGGTTCTCCGAGACCGCGAAGATCTCGTTGACCTTCTGGCCGCCATAGAAGTCGTAGCCGTGGCCCATCAGCTCCTTGTCGTCGATCAGGTCCTTCAGCACCGGGAACAGGAACTGCTTGGTGTTCCACAGCTTCGAGGCCTCGGGGTCGGCGCCCATGAACTGGCAGAACAGCGCCGCCTCCTTCGGGTGCTGCGAGGCGGTGAAGGCCGCGAAGGTCGACCCGCCCCAGTTCGAGGTGATCTTGCCGCCCTTCTGCCATTGCGGCATCGGCGCCGCCCGCCACTGGCCGAAGCTCTTCTTCATCGACTGCTGCATCAAGACCGGCGCCCAGGCCGCGGTGACCCAGGAGGCGTAGGTGCCGGCGTCGAGCCCGGCGAACCATTCGGTGGTCCACATCGGCTTGACGTCGACCGCCTTGGCGTCGATCAGCTTCTGCCAGTAGTCGGCCCATTTCTTCGCGATGTCGTCGTTGATCGCGATCTTCAGGCTGGTGCCGTCCAGGTGGAAGGGCCGCCACCCGGCCTGCCACAGCACGGCGCAGACCCAGCCGGCATCCGAAGCGCCGAAATCGCACATGAAGGTGCCGGGCGCCTTTTCCTTCAGCTTGATCGCCTGCTCGGCATAGTCGTCCCAGGTCTCGGGCACCGACAGGCCGTTCTTGTCGAACACGTCGGCGCGGTAGAGCAGGCCCATCGGCCCGCTGTCCCAGGGCACGGCGTAGATCTTGTCGCCGTCGGTCACCGACTTCCAGGTCCAGTCGATGAATTTCGGCCCGACCTCGCCGACGCCCTGCGGCGCCAGGTCGGCCAGCACGCCCAGCTGCTTGAAGCTGGCGATCGAGTTGAACTCCATCTGCGCCACGTCCGGCAGGCCGCTGCCGGCCTTGATCGCATTGCGCAGCTTGACGTAGTGCGGCGGGCCCTGGCCGACATTCTCCAGCTTGACCGAGATGCCGGGATATTTCTTCTGGAACAGGTCGACCTGGGTCTGGGTGTCGGGCGTCCAGGCCCAGAACAGCAGCTCGACCTTGTCCTGCGCCCGCGCCATGGCCGGCAGCCCGGCCACCGCCGGGGCGACCAGCGCGCCGGCCGTGCCCTGCAGGAAGCGGCGCCTGCCGATCGTCGGCGCCGCGTCGAGCGTCGGTCCCATGGCGAAACCCGGTTTGGTCCCGGTCGTCTCCGACATTTCGTTTCCTCCCTGGGGTGTTCACGACCTGATCTCGCAAGGCGAGTCGGCGATTCCTTGCAACAATCAGAACATGGGAAGCCGCTCCGCTGTCAATCGGGCGACGGTGCCGGCGGCGGTTTGTCCAGAATGGCGGACATGGGCAACCCGATCCGGCTGGCCGGGCAGGTGGCGTCGTGCCTAACCTGTCCGTCGATGTCCCTGAAGCCGGACGGCCGCGATGCTCCCGATCTCCTTCCAGCTCTACTCCGCCCGGTTCTTCCCGCCGCTGGAGGCCCAGCTCGACTGGCTGGCGCAATGCGGCTACGACGCGGTCGAGCCCTGGCTGCCGGCCTATGAAGCCGACGCCGGGCAGTTCCGCCGGCAGATCGACGCCGCCGGCCTCGCCTGCTCCGGCTTCCACATGCCGCTGGCCGGGCTGGTGAACGAGCCGCGGCGCTTCTTCGACTATGCCCATGCCCTGGGCACCGACACGCTGATCCCGCCCTACCTGACCCCGGCGGAGCGCAGCATCACCGCCGATGGCTGGCGCCGGGTCGGCGGACAACTGGCGGAGGGGGCTGCGAAGGCGAAGGCCGAGGGGCTCAAGGTCGCCTGGCACAATCACGACTTCGAGTACCGCCGGCTGGAGGACGGCAACCGCCCGATCGACCTGCTGCTGGAGGCGGCGGGGCCGGGCGTCGATTTCGAGATCGACATCGGCTGGGTCACCCGCGGCTGGGCCGACCCGGCGCAGGAGCTGGCGCGCTATGCCGACCGCATCACCGCGATCCAGCTGAAGGACACCGCCCGCGCCGGCACCGCCGCCGACGAGGGCTGGACAGCGACCGGCGACGGCATCATCGACTGGCCGTCCCTGGCCCCGCTGTTCGGGCAGACCCGCGCCGCGGTGCTGGTGGTCGAGCATGACAACCCGGCCGACTGGAAGACGTTTGCGGCGCGCTCGATCGACTATATCCGCAAGCTGGTGGGGTGACCTTCGGTGTCGACGTCTCGATGACATGAGTCGTCATGGCGAGGAGCGAAGCGACGTGGCCATCCAGAGATCGAGCCGCTGGATGGCCACGCCCCTTTGGGGCTCGCCATGACGGGAAGGAACGGCCTCAGCCCTGCGGGAAGAACCTGTTCCCCGGCCGCGGCAGGCCCAGATGGTCGCGCAGCGTCGTGCCCTCGTACTCCCGGCGGAACAGGCCGCGGCGCTGCAACTCCGGCACCACCCGGTCGACGAAGTCGTCGAGGCCGCCGGGCAAATACGGGAACATCACGTTGAACCCGTCCGAGCCCTCGCCGTCGAGCCAGGCCTGCATCTCGTCGGCGATCGTCGTCGGGGTGCCGACGAAGGCCAGGCCGGCATAGCCGCCCAGGCGCTGGGCCAGCTGGCGCACGGTCAGCCCCTCGCGCTCCGCCAGCTCCAGCACACGCTCGCGGCCGGTCTTGCTGGCATTGCTCTCCGGGATCGGCGGCAGCTTCGCGTCCGGGTCGAAGCCGGAGGCATCGGTGCCCAGCGCGATCGACAGCGAGGCGATGGCGCTCTCGTAATGCACCAGGCTGTCCAGCTTTGCCCGCTTGGCCCGCGCTTCCTCCACCGTGTCGCCGACCACGACGAAGGCGCCGGGCAGGATCTTCAGATGGTTCCGGTCACGGCCGGCCTTTTCCGCCCGGCCTTTCACATCGGCATAGAAGCGCTGGCCGAGGGCGAGGGTGGAGCCGGAGGCGAACACCATCTCCGCCGTCTCCGCCGCCAGCTGCCGCCCGGCATCGGAGGCGCCGGCCTGCACGATCACCGGCCAGCCCTGCGGCGGCCGGGCGATGTTCAGCGGCCCGCGCACCGACAGGTTCGGCCCCTTGTGGTCCAGCACATGCAGCTTGTCGGGGTCGAAGTAGAGGCCGCTCTCGACGTCGCGGATGAAGGCGTCGTCGGCCCAGCTGTCCCACAGCCCGGTGACGACGTCGTAGAACTCGCGGGCGCGGTCGTAGCGCTCGCCATGCTCCATATGCTCCTCGAGCCCGAAGTTCAAAGCCGCGTCGGGGTTCGAGGTGGTGACGATGTTCCAGCCGGCCCGGCCGCCGCTGAGATGGTCCAGCGAGGCGAAGCGCCGGGCGATGTGGTAGGGCGCGTCGAAGGTGGTCGAGGCGGTGGCGACCAGCCCGATCCGCTCGGTCGCGCCGGCCAGGGCCGACAGCAGGGTGAAGGGCTCGAACGAGGTCACCGTGTGGCTGCGCTTCAGCGCCTCCATCGGCATGTTCAGCACAGCCAGGTGGTCGGCCATGAAGAAGGCGTCAAAGCGGCCGCGCTCCAGCGTCTGGGCGGCGCGCTTGAGCAGGGGAAAGTTGAAGTTGGCGTCCGGCGTGGCGCCGGGATAGCGCCAGGCGCCGGTGTGGATGCTGGCCGGGCGCATGAAGGCGCCGAGATGCAGCTGGCGGTCGCGACTCAAGGGTCACCTCTCGCCCGATCGGGGCGGGTTGCGGGCATGTCCTCGGCGGCGCGGCGTCATTCTGGCCGGAAGGGCGGGGCGGCGCAACGGGACGCATAGGTCGCGGCCGGGCTAGGGCCGCGGGCGCAGCCAGGCCAGCAGCGAACGGGCGGCGGACAGGCCCAGGACGATCATCGGCACGACCAGGACCAGCGCCACCTCGGCCACCAGCGCGCCCGCCGCGGCTCTGATCGCCAGGGCCGCCAGCGGATGGTCCGAGGGGCGGATGACCGTCAGGCTGAACGCCCCCCACGCCAGCGCCGCCGCGATGGTGACGAGCCTGATCGCCCAGCGCTGCGGCTTGAGGATGATGGTGAGAAGGCAGGCGGCCAGGACCAGCGGGTTTTTCACCGTGGTCAGGAAGTGCAGGAAGATCTCGTGGGCCGCCATCACGCCGATCTTGTCGCTCCGCGGTCTCCCGAATCCATCGCAAACGGACGATGCCGCGTGGAGAGAGCGCTGGAGGTTGCTCCGTGAGTGACTTGCAAAATGATAGTAACAGACATATATGACGATCATCATTCAATAAGAGTGCAGGCTTCGCCATGCAGCGCAAGAGCCTCGGCAACCCCCAATGTCCCGTCGCCCGAAGTCTGGAGCGGGTCGGCGAGTGGTGGAGCATCGAGATCATGCGGGAGGCCTATTACGGCGCGACCCGCTTCGACGAGTTCCGGAAGGCCCTGGGCATCGCCCCCAGCATGCTGACCCGGCGGCTGAACAGCCTGGTCGAGGCCGGCCTGCTGGAGCGGCGGCGCTACAGCGAGAAGCCGCCGCGCGACGAATACGTCCTGACCGAGACCGGTCGCGATTTCCGCTCCGTGGTCTGGTCGCTCGTCGCCTGGGGCAACCGCCATTTCGCGCCGGAGGGCGCCAGCATCCAGCTGGTCGACCGCGAGACCGGCGCCGTCGCCGACCCGGTGCTGGTCGACCGCAACAGCGGCCGGATCATGACCCCGCGCGAGTTCTGGCCCGGCCCGGGCCCCGCGGCCGACGAGCGCACCCGGCGCCGCCTCGCCCGCGCCAGCTTCATGCCCCAGGAGGCCACGCCGTGAACGCCATCGTTCTCGACCGCGACACCTCGACCCCGGTGCAGGCGCCGGTCGTGCGGAAGCCGCGCCTGACGAAAAAGCGCCTGGCCCTGACCGGCGCGGCGCTGGTCCTCCTCCTCGGCGGCGGCTGGTACGGCTATGACTGGTGGACGGTCGGCCGCTTCTTCGAGAGCACCGACGACGCCTATGTCGGCGGCAACATCACCGTGATCGCGCCCAAGGTCGCCGGCTTCATCGCCACCCTGGCGGTGACCGACAACCAGCCGGTCCATGCCGGCGACCTGCTGGTGAAGCTGGACGACCGCGACTACCGCGCGGCACTGGCCAAGGCCGTGGCCGCGGTGGCGCAGCAGAATGCCACCCTGGCCAATCTCGACGCCGGATACCGGCTGCAGCAGGCGATGATCGCCCAGGCCCAGGCCGGCATCGCCGCGTCCGAGGCTGAGATCGTGCGCACCCGCGACGACCAGGCGCGCTACCAGCAGCTTTCGGCCCGGTCCTGGGCCTCGGTCCAGACGTTCCAGAAGGCCGATGCCGACTACAAGCAGGCGGTGGCCGACGGCCAGAAGGCCGACGCCGCGCTGCAGGCGGCGCAGCGCCAGCTCGACGTTATCGACACCCAGAAGCAGCAGGCCCGCGCGGCGCTGGCGGCGGCCGAGGCCGATCGCGACACGGCGCAGCTGAACCTCGGCTACACCGAGATCCGGGCGCCGATCGACGGCACCATCGGCAACCGCGCCGCGCAGGAGGGGGCCTACGCCACCGTCGGCTCCCAGCTGCTATCGGTCGTGCCCGCGACCGGCCTGTGGGTCGACGCCAACTTCAAGGAGACGCAGCTGGCCCAGATGCGCCCGGGCCAGGCGGCGACGGTGACGGCCGACGTGCTGCCGGGCGAGGTGTTCCACGGCCATGTCGCCAGCCTGGCGCCGGCCACCGGCGCCCAGTTCAGCGTGCTGCCGCCGGAGAACGCGACCGGCAACTTCACCAAGATCGTGCAGCGCGTGCCGGTGCGCATCCTGCTCGACGGCGACGCCTCGACGCTGGGCCGGCTGCGGCCCGGCCTGTCGGTGACCGCGGATGTCGACCAGCGGGAAGGCGCCGGGAAATGAGCGCCGCCGCAGCCTCCCCCGGGGCCCCCACAGGCGTCGCCGGGCTGACCGAAGGGCAGAAGATCTTCGCCTTCGCGGTGATGTGCGTCGGCTTCTTCATCGCGCTGCTGGACATCCAGATCGTCTCGGCCTCGCTGCGCGACATCGGCGGCGGCCTGTCCGCCGGCGTCGACGAGACCGCCTGGGTGCAGACCAGCTACCTGATCGCGGAGATCATCGTCATCCCGCTGTCCGGCTGGCTGTCGCGGGTGATGTCGACGCGCTGGTTGTTCAGCGTCTCGGCCGCGGGATTCACCCTGACCAGCCTGCTGTGCGGCTGGGCCTGGGACATCAACAGCATGATCGCCTTCCGGGCGCTGCAGGGCTTCCTCGGCGGGTCGATGATCCCGACCGTGTTCACCGCCGCCTTCGCCTTCTTCCAGGGGCCGAAGGTGGTGGTCGCGGCCGCCACCATCGGTGCGCTGTCGTCGCTGGCGCCGACGCTGGGCCCCACCATCGGCGGCTGGATCACCGACAACTATTCCTGGCACTGGCTGTTCTTCGTCAACCTGGTGCCCGGCGTGTTCATCACCATCGTCGTGCCGATGCTGGTGAAGATCGACAAGCCGGACTGGTCGCTGCTGCGCGGCGCCGACTACCCCGGCATGGTGCTGATGGCGCTGTTCCTCGGTTGCCTCGAATACACGCTGGAGGAGGGGCCGCGCTGGGACTGGTTCGGCGACGACACCATCCGCGCCACCGCCTGGATCGCCGGCATCAGCGGCGTGCTGTTCGTCTGGCGCAGCCTGACCTTCGAACGACCGGTGGTGGATTTGCGAGCGCTGAAGAGCCGCAACTTCGCGCTCGGCTGCTTCTTCTCCTTCGTCACCGGCATCGGCCTGTTCTCCACCATCTACCTGACGCCGCAATTCCTCGGCCGGGTGCGCGACTTCAGCGCCTACGACATCGGCCTGACGGTGTTCTCCACCGGCGTGTTCCAGATCATGGCGATCCCGGTCTACGCCTGGTGCGCCAAGCGCTTCGACCTGCGTTGGCTGATGATGTTCGGCCTGGCCTGCTTCGCCTTCTCGCTGTGGAACTTCACCCCGATCACCCATGACTGGGGTTGGCGCGAATTCCTGCTGCCGCAGGCCTTCCGCGGCTTCTCGCAGCAATTCGCGGTGGCGCCGGCGGTGACGCTGACCCTGGGCGGGCTGGCGCCGGACCGGCTGAAATTCGCCTCCGGCCTGTTCAACCTGATGCGCAACCTGGGCGGCGCCATCGGCATCGCCGGCTGCGCCACCATCCTGAACGACCGCACCAACCTGCATTTCCTGCGGCTGGCGGAGCATCTGACCCCGTCCAACCCGGCCATGGTCGACCTGGTGCAGAAGGTCACCGCGGCGCAGACCGTGGCGCTCGGCGGCGACGCCCAGCGCGGCCATGCGGCGGCGCTGCAGCAGCTCTGGGCCCTGACCATGCGCGAGGCGCAGACCCTGACCTATGCCGACGCCTTCCTGGTGCTGTGCGCCTGCCTGACCGTGGCGGCGCTGATGGTGCCGCTGATGCGGAAGGTGGCGCCGCGACAGGCTCCGTCGGCGGACGCGCATTGATCCGCTCGGCGGATGGGCCTGAGCCACCCCCTCACCCGAAATCGCGGAGCGATTTCGACCTCTCCCCGAGGGAGAGGTAAAACCCTCTCCCGTGGGGAGAGGGAGGGGCCCGGCGCGAAGCGACGGGAGGGTGAGGGGGATTGGACCGCGCCGCCGAACAGGCCGTATAGGAGTTTTCCTGGACCGGAAAGGACAGCCGATGTGGGTTCATGTGGACAGCGCCGCGTTCGGTGACAGCGTGCTCGACCTCTACGAGCGCGGCGGCCTTTACATGATCCGGGTCGATGGCTGGGAGCTGATGAACGGCGAGTACCACGAGTCGGAGGACCGGCTCGGCGAGCTCGCCGCCAAGCTGGCGTGCAGGCCGGATCCCGCCATCCTCGTCGGCGGGCTCGGCCTCGGCTACACCCTGGCCAGCCTGGTCCGGCATCTCGGCGGCGCCGGGCGGGTCACGGTGGCCGAGCTGTCCGATGCGGTGATCCGCTGGTTCGGGCGGCACACCAGGCCCCCATCGCTGGGCGACCATCCGGCCGTGATCCGGCACGGCGACGTGCTGGCCGTGGCGGCCGAAGGCCCCGCCTATGACGTCATCCTGCTCGATGTCGACAACGGGCCGCAGCCGCTGTCCGCCGCCGGCAACGCGGCGCTTTACGGGGCGGACGGCCTCGCGACCTTTCGCCGGGCGCTGGCGTCGGACGGGATCCTGATGGTCTGGTCGGCCTTCGAGGATCCGGACTTTGTTACCCGGGCCCGGTCGATCGGCTTCTTCCCCGCCCGCCTGCCGGTGTTCCGGCCGGGCCGGGCGGAGCCGTTCCATCTCGTCTACGTGCTGTCGGCGGTGCCGTTCCGGCCGGATGAGCTGGACCGGCTGGGGCTGCAGATCTAGGCGGGCGGGCGGCCGACCCGCTGGACCGTCCTGCCTCCGGCGTGTACACGCTGGACGACCCGTCGCGCCGCTGGCCGGAGAGTCCTGTTGCCCTTCCCGAAATCGCTGACCGTCGCCGCCGCCCTGCTGCTGCTCGCCGCCTGTGCCGAGCCGCAGAGTGCGGAGAGCGTTTCCGCGGCCGCGCGGGAGAATTTCGGCAAGCGGATCGCGCCGTATCAGGACCACCCGCTGGCGGAGATGGTCGCCGATCTCGGCCTGCCCGACCGCGACACCCCGACCTCGGAAGGCGGCCGCAAGCTGGTGTGGGAGCGGCACGACACCAAGACGATCCAGGACCAGGTGCTGCCGCAGGTCTGCACCGTCACGGCGCTGACCAACAGCCAGGACGTGGTGTTCTTCGTCCTGGCCGGCGGCAACACGCTCTACTGCTCCGAGGTCTTCGGCGCCAATCCGGCCTGACCCGGCGCCTGTCCACGGCGATCAGCCGGGCTGGGGCGCCGCCCGCCGCCGGGCCAGCACGACCAGCGCCGCCAGCGCGGTCATGGCCAGCAGCGCCGCCGCCACCAGCGACACCCCCTGATAGGTCGATGTGAACGCCGTCCGGGCCGCCGTCGCCACCGTGCCGGCGTCCGGCGCCGCCAGCGCGTCGGCCGCCAGCAGCGCCTCGCCGATCGACCGCCGCGCCGCCGGCACGGCCGTCTCCAGCAGCGGCGGCAGCACCAGCAGGCGCTGGTACAGCACCGCCATCAGGCTGCCGAACAGGGCGACGCCGAGGCCGCCGCCCAGCTCATACGCCACCTCCTCGACCGCGGCGACACCGCCGGCCTGATGCGCCGGGGCGCTGTTCATCACCGTGGTCGACGCCGCCGTCATCGCCGCGCCCACCCCGGCGCCGATGGCGATGAAGCCGATGATCTCGACGGCCGAGACCTCTCCTGCCGGCAGCAGGGCGATGGCGACGAAGCCGGCGGCTGACAGGGCCAGGGCGCCGGCCAGCACGGCGCGGAAACCGAAACGGTGCGCCAGCCCGCCGGCCAGCGGCGAGGCCAGGAACGACGCCAGCGGCACCGGCGCCAGCCTCAGGCCGGCCTGCAGCGGCGACAGGTCCAGCACCAATTGCAGCTGCTGACTCAGCAGCAGCTCGAAGCCGACGATGATGATCATCGCCACCATGGCCCCGGCCAGGGCGACGGCGATGGCCGGGTTGCGGAACAGCGACAGGTCGATCATCGGCACCGCCGCGCGCGCCTGGCGGCGCAGGAAGGCGGCCACCAGCCCGGCGCCGGCCAGGCCGATCGCGGCGGCCAGCCACGGGCTGGCGCCGGCATGGGTGGTCTGCTTCACGGCGTAGACCACGCCGATGATCCCCGCCATCGCCATCAGCAGGCCCGGCAGGTCCCACGGATGCTGCTCGCTCACCCGCCGGCCGGGCAGCAGCCAGGCGGCGAAGGGCAGGGCGATCAGCACGATCGGGACGTTGATCAGGAACACGGCGCCCCAATGGAAATGCTCCAGCAGGGCGCCGCCGACCACCGGGCCGAAGGCGGCGCCGCCGGACGCGACCGACGACCAGATGCCGATGGCGATCGCCCGCTCGCGCGGGTCGTCGAAGGTCAGGCGCAGGATCGACAGGGTGGCCGGCATCATCATCGCCCCGCCGAAAGCCAGGAAGGCGCGGCCGGCGATCAGCCATTCGGGGCCGGGGGCGAAGGCGCAGGCGGCCGAGGCCAGCCCGAACACGGCCAAGCCCAGCAGCAGCAGGCGCTTGTGCCCGATGCGGTCGCCCAGCGTGCCGGCGGCCAGCAGCAGCCCGGCCATCAGCAGCGGATAGATGTCGATGATCCACAAGAGCTGCGACGCGCTCGGCCCCAGCGCCCGGCTCAGGGTCGGCACGGCGATGTGCAGCACCGTGGCGTCGATCGCCACCAGCAGCAGCGCGACCGAGACCACGGGCAGGATCGCCCAGCGATTGACGGACCTGGTCATGGGTCAGGCTCCCGGGGCGAGCAGGCGGCGGACCATGGCGGGCAGGGCGGCGATGCCGGCGGCGATGTCGAAGCGCGGATCGGTCGCCACCCGGGCGCTGAAGCCGTCGATCAGCATCAGCAGCCAGACCGCGGCCTGATCGGAATCGAGGGCGGTGTCGGCCTGAGCCAGCGTGGCGGCGCGGCCGGCCAGATGGGCCAGCGCCGGCCGCACCTCGGCGTCGCTGCGGTCCAGCACCGCCTGGATCTGCGGGTTGCGCGCGCCCTCGGACAGGATCTCCAGCCACAGCCGGTGCCCGGCGGCGTCGGTGGTCAGGGTCAGGAACCGCTCCAGCAGGGTGATGATCGCGGCCAGCGGATCGTCGCTGTCCCGCATCTCGCGGAACAGCGCCGCCGTCTCCTCCCGCTCGGCATCGACCAGGGCGGCGATCATCGCCTCCTTGCCCGGGAAGTAGCGGTAGAGGTTGCCGGCGCTCATCCCCGCCGCCTCGCAGATCTCGGCCATGCCGGTGCCGTGGAAGCCGCGCCGGGCGAAGCAGTCGGCGGCCGCATCCAGGATGCGGCGGCGCTTCTCCTCACGGCGGGTCAGGGGCTCGGCAATGGTCTCGGACATGGTTGGATCCATAATGAGAATGAACGTTCATTCTCATTCTTTTCGGGTGATGTCAAGGCTGGCCCCCGCGGCGATAGCGGCTGTAAAGATTCCCCTCCTATCCTCAGCCCCTCTCGGCGAGGGGGAGACCATGCTCAAGGTCTTGAGGGGCTTCGGGGCTGTGCTCGCAGGTCTGGCTGTTGCTCCCGCCCTAGCATGGGGCGCCAGCTACAACCAGATCCGGGTGGACCGGCAGGTGCAGGCGGGAAATACGGTCGATATCACCGTGCCGTGCGACGTGCCGGGATCGGTCATCCTGGGCGGCGGCTTCAACAGCAACCCGGGCGCCGGGACGATCCAGTACAACAGCGGCGAGGTCGGCGTCGGCACGGTGACGATCCCCGTCGTCGTGATCTATCGCAGCCAGCCGGAGAACAACGCCTGGCGCATCCTCGGCTACGCCAACGCCGCCGCGACCGTCAGCGCCTTCGCGATCTGCGGCACGTCCTGAGGGGCCTCCCGGCATTGCCGGGCCGGGCCGCGCGGTGACACACTCGGCCGCTTTCAGCCGAGGATTCCGATGACCGACACCCCGATCCGATGGTTCCGCGACGGCCGGCTGGCGCGGCTGCGGCTGCAGCGGCCGGCGCGGCACAATGCGATCAGCACGGCGATGTGGCGGGCGCTGCCGGTGCTGTGCCGCGAGATCGATGCCGACCCCGAGGTCGCGGCGGTGATCGTGGAGGGGGAGGGGGTCTTCTCGGCCGGGGCGGACATCACCGAATTCGGCACGGTCTTCGCCGATGCCGACTCGACCGCCGCGTACAATGCCGCGGTCCGGTCCGGGCTGGCGGCGGTCGAGGCGCTGGACCGGCCGAGCATCGCCCTGGTCCGCGGCCTCTGCGTCGGCGGCGGCTGCGGCCTGGCGCTGGCCTGCGACCTGCGCTTCGCCGGCGACACCGCGCGGCTGGGCATCACCCCGTCGCGGCTGGGCTTGGCCTACAGCTTCGCCGACACGCGGCGGCTGGTGCAGACGGTCGGGCCCGCCCGGGCCAAGGACATGCTGTTCTCCGGCCGCCTGATGGACGCCGCCGAGGCTCTGGCGATCGGCTTGGTCGACCGGGTTCTGCCGGATGGGGAGGCCGAGGCGGCGGCGCTGGACTATGCCAACGGCTTGGCGGAGCGTGCGCCGCTCAGCCTGCGCGCCAGCAAGCGCATGATCGAGGCGATGATGGCCGGCGCCGACAGCGACACGGCCGAGACGGCGGCGCTCTACGAGGCCGCCTATCGCAGCGCCGATTTTAGGGAAGGGCAGGCGGCTTTCGCCGAACGCAGGCCGCCGAGGTTCCGGGGAAGATAACCGCGTTGCGGATCCGGCGGGACCGCCCCCTCACCCTCCCGTCGCCGACGCGACGGGCCCCTCCCTCTCCCCGAGGAGAGGGAAAATGGAGCCGGCCCCCGATACCTCTCCTTGGGGAGAGGTCGAAATCGCGCAGCGATTTCGGGTGAGGGGGCGGCTCCGGCCCTGAGGACGTGTGCTACCTGTCGCTACTCCGCCGCGCTCATCCGGCCGGGCGCCGGTGGCTGATAGCGGCGCAGCGCGGCCTGGACCACGAAGGTCATCAGCGCGCCCAGCACCATGCAGGCGGCCAGGAACCACATCGGCGCCAGCTGGCTGCCGGTGACGTCGCCGATCCAGGGCACCGCGTTCTGGGCGATGAAGCCGCCGAGATTGCCGACCGAGTTGATCGCGGCGATGCCGGCGGCGGCCGTGGCCCCGCTCAGGAAGCTCGGCGGCAGCGACCAGAACACCGGCTGCGGCGCGAAGATGCCCGCGGCGGCGATGCAGAGCAGCGCGAACTTGAAGGCGTTGCCCGGCACCACCACGCTCAGCGCCAGGCACACGGCCGCGATCAGCGCCGGGATCACGATGTGCCAGGTCTGGTCGCCGGTGCGGGCGGCGTTGCGCGGGATCCACCACAACGCCAGGGCGACGCAGGCCCAGGGGATGATGTTGAGCAGGCCGTTGGCCGTGTTCGAGACGCCGAAGCCCTTCACCACGGTCGGCAGCCAGTAGCTCAGCCCGTAGGCGCCGAGCGGGAAGGCGACGTAGAACAGCGCCAGCAGCTGCACCCGGCGGTCCAGCAGCGCCGCGAAGGGGCTGCCGTGCTGGGTCTTGCCCTGGGCGTTCTCGCGCTCCAGCACGTCATGCAGCCACTTCTTCTCGCCGGCGTCCAGGAAGGTCGCCGTCTCCGGCCGGTCAGGCAGGAAGAAGAAGGTGACGATGCCCATCAGCACCGCCGGGATGCCGGTGGCGATGAAGACCCATTCCCAGCCGCGCAGGCCCATCAAGCCGTCCATGTCCAGCAGCACGCCGCCGACGGTGGACCCGACCGCATTGGCCAGGGCGCTCCAGGCCATGAACAGCCCGACCATGCGGCCGCGATACATCTGCGGGAACCACAGCGTCAGCGCGAACAGCACGCCGGGGAAGAAGCCGGCCTCGGCCGCGCCCAAGAGGAAGCGCAGGATGTAGAACATCGTCGCGTTCTGGGTGAAGGCCAGCGCGATGGTGACCAGGCCCCAGGAGAAGATGATCCGGGCCAGCCAGCGTCGGGCGCCGACCCGGGCCAGGATCACGTTCGACGGCACCTCGAAGATGAAATAGCCGATGAAGAACAGCGAGGCGCCGAGGCCGTAGGCGGCTTCGCTGAGGCCGAGATCGCCGACCATCTGCAGCTTGGCATAGCTGACGTTCTGACGGTCGATATAGGCGATCAGATAGAGCAGGCCGAGGAATGGCATCAGCCGCCAGGTGATCTTGGAGATCGTCTGCGGGCGGGACTCTGGCAACGCGTTCTACTCCCTCAAATCGTATGATGATTTGCTGCCTTGGCGCGCAAAGAAGCCGCTTTGAGAGAGAACGTCAACCCGGGCGATGCGGTGCCGCCGGTGCCCGGGCGTTCATCGAAACGACATCCGAGGATCACGCGACTGTAACCCGGCTCTGTTAGGCCGTTCACGCCGAGCGGCCATGACGTCCCGTCATGCGCCCCGGACCTGACCGGAGCGTGCCTGATGGCCGAACTCGTGATCGAAGGACTGACCAAGAGCTTCCGCGCCGTGAACGCGGTCGACGACGTCAGCCTGACGATCGCCCCCGGCCAGATGGTCGGTGTGATCGGCCGCTCCGGCGCCGGCAAGTCGACCATGCTGCGCCTGGTCAACCGGCTGGCCGACCCGACCGGCGGCCGCATCCTGTTCGACGGCGTCGACGTCACCCGGCTGAAGGGCAAGGCCCTGCGGGACTGGCGCGCCCGCTGCGCCATGATCTTCCAGCAGTTCAACCTGGTCACCCGCCTCGACGTGCTGACCAATGTGCTGCTCGGCCGCATCTCGCAGCACTGGACGCTGCCGTCGCTGTTCAAGCAGTTCGGCGAGCGCGAGCGCGCCTTCGCCATCCAGGCGCTGGACCGGCTCGACATGGCGCACGCCGCCCTGCAGCGCGCCGACACCCTGTCCGGCGGCCAGCAGCAGCGCGTCGCCATCGCCCGCGCTTTGCTGCAGGAGCCCGAGGTGCTGCTGGCGGACGAGCCGATCGCCTCGCTCGACCCGCGCAACGCCAAGATCGTGATGGACGCGCTGCGGTCCATCAACCGCGAGGACGGCATCACCGTCCTCGTCAACCTGCACACGCTCGACACCGCCCGGCACTACTGCGACCGGGTGGTCGGCATGGCCAAGGGCCGCGTCGTCTTCGACGGCACGCCCGAGGCGCTGACCATGGAGGTGGTCGAGCGGATCTACGGTGTCGACGGCATGCGCGAGGCCCTGGACGAGCGCATCACCTCGACCGCGATCGAGCCCCGGACCGGCGAGCGCGAGCTGGTTCCGGTCTGAGCTCCAACCGACGGCTTCCGGCACGGCGCCGGACGTCCGAACCAAGTGTTCAGCAAAGGGGAAGACCCATGTTCATGCGGCGCACCATCCTCGCGGCGGCCACGGCTGCCGTCGCCCTCGCCGGCCTGGCCGGCACCGCCCTGGCGGCGGATCCGAGCTGGAAGAAGGACGTTCCGGTCATCCGCATCGGCATCCTCGGCGGCGAGAACGACGCCGACCGGCTGGCTCGCTACGACGGCTTCCAGAAGCTGCTCGAGACCACCTTCAACGTCGAGGTGAAGCTGTTCCCGGCCACCGACTACGCCGGCGTCATGCAGGGCATGGCCGCGGGCCAGCTCGACCTCGCCGAGTTCGGTGCCTCCGGCTATGCCGGCCTGTGGCTGGACTGCAAATGCGTCGAGCCGCTGGTGGTGCCGAAGGAAGACGACGGCTCGACCGGCTACTACTCGGTGCTCTTCGTCAAGTCGAGCAGCCCGTACCAGAAGCTCGAGGACCTGAAGGGCAAGTCGCTGGCCTTCGCCGACCCGAACTCGACCTCGGGCTACCTGATCCCGAACTTCCAGCTCAAGGACCAGGGCTACGACCCGGCCGCCTTCTTCGGCTCGACCGCCTTCTCCGGCGGGCATGAGCAGGGCGTGGTCGCTGTGATGAAGGGCCAGTACGACGCCGGCGTGACCTGGATCTCCGGCCAGGGCGACCCGGCCCAGGGCTACAGCCGCGGCGCGCTGCGCAGCATGGTCGACAAGAAGATGCTCGACATGAAGGACCTGCGCATTGTCTGGCAGTCGACCCTGATCCCGAACGGCCCGTGGGCGACCCGCACCGCCCTGCCGGAGGCGTTCCGCAAGGACATGCTGGACTTCCTGTCGAAGCTGCCGACCGAGCATCCGGACATCTACGAGGCGGTCGAGAAGGGCGCCGGCTCGGGCTACGCCCCGGTCAAGCACGACTTCTTCGAAGGCATCATCAAGATGCGCGAGACCGAGGCCACCCAGCGCCGCAGCTGATCCGGCTTCGGCCTGAACCCCTCAACCGTCATTGCGAGGAGCGAAGCGACGAAGCAATCCATGCTTCCGCTCGTGCGGCCCTGGATTGCTTCGCTGCGCTCGCAATGACGGTGTCGGGAATTCTGAAAGTGCGATGACCCTCCTGTCCGAAACCCGTCCCGCCGACCCGGTCGCGGCCTTCGAGGCCGGGCGCCGGGCGCTGCTGCGCCAGCGGCGCCGCGCCACGCTGATCGGCCTTGTGCTGTTCGTCGCCGCAATCGTCGCCGGCGGATATATCGGCGAGTTCTACCCGTCCAAGCTGGCCGCGGGCGTGCCGCGGATCGGCGAGTATTTCGAACGCACCCTGCCGACGCTGCATTGGGGCGAGCTGATTTCCGACAGCAAGACCAAGGGGTCGGTCGCCTACTGGTACTACCGCGCCGGCAGCTATCTGGTGCTGCTGTGGCAGACGGCGCAGATGGCGATCCTGGGCACCGTGCTGGGCGCCGCCGCAGCGCTGCTGCTCAGCTTCCCGGCCTCGCGCAACCTGGTGCGCAGCCATCTGGTCTACCATCTCAGCCGCCGCTTCCTCGAGATCTGCCGCAGCGTGCCGGACATCGTCTACGCGCTGTGCTTCGTCTGGGCCTATGGCGTCGGGCCGCTGGCCGGCATCCTGGCCATGGCCGTGCACACCACCGGCGCGCTCGGCAAGCTGTTCTCCGAGGTCAACGAGGCGGTGGACGACAAGCCGCTCGAGGGCATCCGCGCCGCCGGCGGCACCTGGGTCCAGATCATGCGCTTCGGCGTGCTGCCGCAGGTGCTGCCGAGCTTCCTGTCCTACGGGCTGCTGCGGCTGGAGATCAACATCCGCTCGGCCTCGGTGCTGGGCTTCGTCGGCGCCGGCGGCATCGGGCAGGAACTCTACTACATCGTCAGCTTCAACTATTACGAGGAGCTGAGCGCGCTGGTGCTGATGATCGTCGCGGCGGTGACGCTGATCGACCTCGGCTCCGAGCGGCTGCGCTCATTCTTCCTGCCGCGGGAGGCGCATTGATGGGAGCCCGCTTCGCCCGGATCCGCCCGATCGACGTCGACCATGCCCGTGCCGCCCTGCCGCGCGCCTTCGGCCGGTCCTGGGGCGAAAGGCTGCTGCGCAACGCGCTGCTGGCCCTGGCCGCCGCCTATCTCGGCTACCTGCTCTGGACCTTCGATTTCTCGCCGGCCCGGCTCTATGAGGGGCTGGTCAGCCCGAACGGGCTGTTCGTCATCGCCGCGCAGATGGTGTCCTGGCACGGCATGGCCGACTGGCAGTATGGCGAGATCTTCACCGCGCTGGGCCAGACCGTGGCCATGGCCTTCATCGGCACGCTGATCGCCTCGCTGGTCGCCATCCCGCTCGGCTTCCTCGGCGCCCGCAACATCGTGCCGATCGGATTCCTGCGCTTCGGCTTCCGCCGGCTGTTCGACGGGCTGCGCGGCGTCGACCAGCTGATCTGGGCGCTGGTGTTCGTGCGCGCCGTGGGCCTCGGGCCGCTGGCCGGCATCCTGGCCATCTGCGTCTCCGACATCGGCTCGCTCTCCAAGCTCTATGCCGAGGCGATCGAGACGGCGGAGAAGAAGCAGATCGAGGGCGTGCGCTCGACCGGCGCCTCGACCCTGGCGGTGCTGCGCTTCGGCGTGCTGCCGCAGGCGATCCCGCTGTTCCTGTCGCAGGCGCTGTACTTCTTCGAATCCAACACCCGCTCGGCCACCATCCTCGGCATCGTCGGCGCCGGCGGCATCGGGCTGCAGATCTCCGAGCGCATCAAGATCCTGGCCTGGGACCAGGTCGCCTTCATCCTGATCCTGGTGCTGGCCGTTGTCGCGCTGATCGACACCCTGTCGAAATGGCTGCGGCTGAAGCTGATCGGGCGCGAGGCGGCGCGGGGCTGACGCCGTCAGCCGAAGGGCGGGCGGCCGTGCCGATCACGCCCGAACATTCCCGCGCCGCAGGCATCGCCGAAGCCGCAGGGGCTGAACCCGCTCCGCATCGATCCCGGCCGCCGGCCGCCCCAGTCCGAGCCCATGCGCGGCGCGCCGGCATTCGCCGATGACGGGTCGAGACCGGGCGGGTTGCGCCCATCCGGAGTGCCGCGCGGCCCGCCGGCATCACTGCGGTCGCCGGGGCCCCCGAGGCCGCCGCCCGGACCGGGCCCGCCCGCCGGGCCAAGGCCGCCCGGCCGGTCCAGGCCGATCCCGTGCGGCGCCTCCGGCACGGCGCCGGTGCGGCCGACGGTGCTGCGCTGGCCGATCGCCTCCAGCGCGCCGTCCGGCTGCCGCGAGAACTCGATGATCGTGCGCTGCGGCTGGGCGCCAAGGGCGCCGAAGGTGGCCGCGACCGGGGCGCTCAGGCCATGGCCCCAGCGCAGCCCGCCCTGGCCCGCGCTGGCGTAGGATTCGATCACCAGCCGGGACACCGACCGGCCGAACCAGCCGGACGGGTCGGCCGCCACCGCGTCGCGGGATACGGAGTCGGGCGTCAGCACGCCATCCGCATAGCGGCCGGTCACCGTCACCGGCTGGCCGATGTCGGCGCCCAGGCGCGTCCCCGGCCGCAGCGCCAGAGTGCCGATGCGCGGCGCGCCTGCGGTGCCGGACAGCGGCCCGTGCACGGTGACGCGGCCGGGCTGGCGCCGGTCGATCCGGGTGGCGACGATGCCGCCGTCCGGGCCGGGCAGGCCGCTGACCTCGACCCAGTCCCCCGCCCTCGGCGCCGCGGCGTCGCCCCAGACCTGGCCGGCGAAGGTGACGCGCTGCCCGGCGACGCGCAGCACGGTTCCGTTCGACTCGACCGCCTCGACCGGGCCGGAGACTTCGTGGCGCAGGGTGATGCTGCGGGCGTCGAGGCGCGAGCCGCTGCCGGTCGCCGTGATCACCGCGACCTGGCCGACGCGCAGGGCGCCGCTGGCGGCGGTCCCACCGTCGACCCGCACCGGCGTCGCCGGGGCGAACTCGACCTCGATGCCGTTCACCCAGATGCTGCCGAAGCCGGTGATGACGCCGACGATGCCGGTGCCGCCCATGCCGCGGTCCTCGACCGGCGAGATGCCGGTGCCGCCGATGCCCCGGTCGGCGACCGCCGCGGCCGTCGTCGCCGGAGGTGGGGCGGCCGGACGGTTCTCCGTCCCGGCGGGAGAGCAGGCGGCCAGGCAGGCAAGCGCCAGGAGTCGCATACGGCTCGTCACGGCGCCGTCTCCTCGTCGATCGGATCATCCGCGACATACACGTAGACACCCAGGTTGATCCGGCGCAGCGGCAGGACGGGCTCGCCCTCGGCCGCAGCCTTGTCGTCCGCCTCGGCCATCGTCAGGGCGATGCGGTTGACGTCAGTCAGCAGCTGCTGCGCCGCCTCCCGCGCCGTCGCCTCCAGCTGCGCCACCGTCTCCGGCCGCAGCCGGTCGTAATGCATGCTGCGGTCCAGGAACGGCGCCGGGCCGGCGGTCGCCACATTGGCGGCCGCTGCGGCGATGTGGTCGTGCAGGTTGCGGGCGAAGTAGAACAGCTGCTCCTCCCCGCCCGGCCGCGGGATGAAGGCGGCCTGGCTCAGATGCACGCGGTCCTCCCGGTCCAGCGACACGATGCCCTGGCCCAGCCAGTCGTCCAGCACCGCCCGCGCCCGCACATCCTTGGTGACCGATTCGACCAGCCCCTCGAACGAGGCCTCGCCCGCATCCCGGGCCGCGCGCGGCAGCGGACGCGGGCGGCTGCCCGCATCGGCATAGGGCGGCGCGGCCAGCCAGCGGGCGATGATCTGGCTGCCCAGCGTCACCACCTCCGGGATCCCGTCCGCGGCCGGGGCCTCGGTGCGCAGCCGGCGGATCTCCTTCCGGTGCACGCCGGTCAGCAGGCTGATGCGGCTGTCGGTCTGGGCCTTGGGGTCGGCCAGCAGGTCGCGCGCCGCGACGTCGACATACAGGCCGCGCAGCAGGTCGGCCAGGACCGGAAAGGTCACGCCGCTGCGGATCAGCAGCCGGACCAGCGGCCGCAGCAGGCGCGCCAGCGGCTTCAGCAGGGCCTGGGGCGGTGGGGGCAGGGAGGAGGGCATTCTCGGGCAGGATCCATCGGTGCGGGCGGACTGTAGCACGGCAGTGTGTGGGAAAAATACCCACGAAACGGAGATTTCATTTGACGCGGGCATAAATCCCACAGATTGATCGTGGGAGAATTTCCCACAAAATAGGAGCCTCCATGCGAACCCTGGAGCCGACCGTGACCCGAAAGGCCCTGCCGCCGATCATGCCGGAGCCGCAACCCGGCGCCGATCTGCGGGACAGGGCCGGCCGCCGGGTGATCCGCCACATCGTGGTCACCGCCTTCGCGATCGCGCTGATGACCGGCGCCGGGCTGCTGCTGATCGACATCGCCATCGACCGGCTGGCGAGCCTGTCCCTGCTCCGGCTGTCCGGCCTGTTCTGAGGAGAGAGCGATGCTGCAGCCGATCCTGACGATGCTGCCGTGGCTCGGGGTGTATCTGCGAGCCCGCCTCCCGGCCGTCCGCCGGCGGATACCGGCCGTCACCGCGGGGGAGCGCCGGCGATGATGGATTGCCTGATCGTCTGGGCCGCCCTCGGGCCGGTCCTGGCCTTCATCGCCGGGGCGGTCGCCGTCGCCTGGTGGGAGGACGAGGAGGAGGAGGCTCTGCCGTCCTGGGAGCATCCCGGTCCGATGCGTGGAACCCTCCCCGGCGGCCCGGGGGCCGTGATGTCCCTCGATTCGCTCGGCCGCGACGGGCCCTGCTGGAACAGGGCGTCTGGCCATGCGGGCGGGTATTCCTCGCCGCGGATGAGATCCTGCGTGCAGTGCGGACGGATGGAGGAGCGGCCGTGATCATCGCCCTCATCCTCTGGGCCGTCATCGGCCCCTCGGTCGGGATGGTGGTTGGCGCGGCCTTCGCGTCCCGCAATCCCGATGGAGAGCGGCCGCCGGCCGAAGAGCTCGGCCGGTCGCCGGACAGCGCCCTGCCGCCCGCACCGGCCACCCGGCTGAACCCGGCTAGTCCTTGATCTCCGCCGGTTCGGCCTCGCCCGGCGTCGCGGTCGCCGTCTGCAGCCCGGCCAGCCGCCGCGCCACGCTGGCCGCCGTCTCCTGCTCGATGGCGCGGTACTGCTCGACCAGCCAATGCCCGAAGGGGGTCAGCGCCGCGCCGCCGCCCTGCGGGCCGCCATGTCGGGTCTCGATCACCTTCTCGCGGAAGCAGCCGTTCAGGCTGTCGATCAGCAGCCAGGCGCGGCGATAGGACATGCCCATCGCCCGCCCGGCGGCGGAGATCGAGCCGGTCTCGGCGATGTGCTCGAGCAGCCCGATCTTGCCGGGGCCGAGCTGCCGGTCCGGGCCGGCGGGGTCGAAGTCGATGCGGATGCGCAGCCTGGGCATGATTGTGCCATGATACGGGCTGGCGGGGCCGGGGGGAACTCGGCACCGCACTCTCCGTTGAGAGGGAAGGCGACAAGGGAGGCCACGATGTCTGCTGCCGAGCCGCGCCAGGCCGAACCGGCGCCGGACGACAAGGTCGACGAGGCGATCGAGGAGTCGTTCCCGGCCAGCGATCCCCCGGCCTATCCGGCGGGCGTGACCAGCGGCGCGCCCAGCCACGAGGCCGCCGCGCCGCAACCGAAGCGCAACGCCCCGGTGGTGGCGGTGATCGCCGTGGCCGCGGTCATCGTGCTGCTCTGGGCCCTGTTCGGATAGAGCCCATTCGATAACGCTACTGGCGCGGCCGTCTGACGGCGGTTTCTGCGCTTCCGGTGCTCACGGACTTTAACGTCCGCTGCGCTCCGGTTCTCGAAACCACCGCCAGCCGACTCACGCCAGCGCATTCTCGAACGGGCTCTGAGTCAATTCCCCGGCAGCACCTTGCCGGGGTTGAGGAGGCCGGCGGGGTCGAGCGCCCGCTTCAGCGTCTGCATCACCGCCACGCCGTCGCCGTGCTCCTGCTCCAGGAAGCGGATCTTGCCGTAGCCGACGCCGTGCTCGCCGGTGCAGGTGCCGCCCATCGCCAGGGCCCGCATCACCAGCCGGTCATGGAAGGCCTCGGCCCGGGCGATCTCCTCATGGTCGTCGGGGTTCAGGATCATGCAGGTGTGGAAATTGCCGTCGCCGACATGGCCGACGATCGGCGCCACCAGCCCGCTCGCCTCGATATCGGCCTTGGTCTCGACCAGGCAGTCGGCCAGGCGGCTGATCGGCACGCAGACATCGGTCGGCATGCCGCGGCAGCCCGGGCGCAGCGCGATGCCGGCGTAATAGGCCTTGTGCCGCGCCTCCCACAGCCGGTTGCGATCCTCCGGCTTGGTCGCCCAGCGGAAGTCGCCGCCGCCATTCTCCTGCGCCAGCGCCTTGGCCGTCTCGGCCTGCTCGGCCACCCCGGCCTCGGTGCCGTGAAACTCGAAGAACAGCGTCGGCGCCACCTCGAGGTCGAGCTTCGAATAGGCGTTGCTGGCGCCGATCTGCACCTCGTCCAGCAGTTCGATCCGCGCCACCGGGATGCCGAGCTGGATGGTGGCGATCACCGTGTTCACCGCGTCGGCCACGGTCGGGAAGGCGCAGACGGCCGAGGAGATCGCCTCCGGGATGCCGTACAGCTTCAGCGTCACCTCGGTGATCAGGCCCAGCGTGCCCTCCGAGCCGACGAACAGCCGGGTCAGGTCGTAGCCGGCGGAGGATTTGCGGGCCCGGCCGCCGGTGCGGATGATGCGGCCGTCGGCCAGCACCACGGTCAGCCCCAGCACGTTGTCGCGCATGGTGCCGTAGCGCACCGCGTTGGTGCCGGAGGCGCGGGTCGCCGCCATGCCGCCCAGGCTGGCATCGGCGCCGGGGTCGATCGGGAAGAACAGGCCGGTGTCGCGCAGATGCTCGTTCAGCTGCTTGCGCGTCACCCCGGCCTCGACCGTGCAGTCGAGATCCTCGGCCGAGACCCGCGTCACCCGGTTCATCTGCGACAGGTCGACCGTGACGCCGCCGCGCAGCGCGGCGATGCCGCCCTCCAGCGAGGTGCCGGTGCCGTAAGGCACGACCGGGACCTCGTGCGCGGCGCAGATCCGCATCACCGCCGCGACCTCCTCGGTCGAATGCGGGAAGGCGACCGCGTCCGGCGGCATGGTCGGGTGCCAGGTCTCCTCCCGCCCGTGCTGCTCGCGCACCGCGGCGGCGGTGGAGAAGCGGTCGCCCAGCAGGGCGCGCAGGGCGGCGACGGCACGGTCGTCGAGGGCGGGGCGGGGAGAGAGGGTGACGGCCATGATCCGCTTAAAGGTCAGACATAAAGGCCCATCGACCTTAAGCCTCCTCCGTTCGCGCGGCAAGAATGCGCCGCCGGCGCCCCGCCGCCGCAATCCCGTGGCGCGGCCGCCGTCAAGCCGACACAAAGGCGCGGCATTTGACTTCCCGTCGGCGACAGACCAGCATTCGCCGAAATTTTCGGGTCGGGGTGGCCGCATATGAACAAGTTTATTTCAACATGGTTTGCCGCCGTGATTCTGGCGGTTGTCCTGGTTCCGACAACGGCGTCCGCCCAGTTCGAGGGGCTGCTCCAGGATCTCCTGCCCGCGGTCACCAGTCCCGGTTCCGGCCGCTCCGACACCCGCGCTCCCGGTGGTGAGCCGGCGGCGCAGGTGACGGCGATCAGCGGCGCCCCGGATGCGGGGGTCGAGGTCACCGACAGCGTCTATCCCGGACAGACCATCGATCTCGGCCGCAGCGGCCGGCTTGTTCTGGCCTATGGCGACGGCTGCACGGTCGAGACCATCCGCGGCGGCATCGTCACCGTGGGATCCGGCTCCAGCCGCGTCGCCGGCGGCCAGGTCCAGACCAGCGGCGCCGCCTGCGGCCGCACCCAGGTCGCGGTCAATGCCCGCTCGGCCGAGGCCGGGGCGGGGGTCGACCGGCTGGTCGGGGCGGAGGGCCGCCGGCCGGACAGCCCGTTCAGCCAGAGCGTCTGGGCCGAGACCACCGTGTCCTCCGCCCGGCCGCAATTCTCGGGCGCCGACGGCGCGGTCCGCATCGTGATGCTGGACGCGCCGACGCCGCAGACGGTGTGGGAGGGCGCGGGCGGCAGCGGCTTCCGCTATCCGGGCAACGCGCCGAAGCTGCAGACCGGCGTGCCCTACCGGGTCGAGGCGGGCGGCCGGTCCGCGGTGTTCTCGATCGACCCCGGCGCCAAGGGGGCGGGCGGCACGGTCGTGCTGCGCTGACGCGCGGCCCGCGGCTTCCCTCCCACCCGGATGATGCGAAGGCTCCGCCGCCTAGCCGTGGCGCTCGGGATCGGCCTGGTCCTGGGCAGCGGGATGATGCTGCCCGGCGCCGCCTTCCTGCAGCGGCTGGGCATCGACGCGCTGCTGTGGCTCGACCAGCCGCTCGGCTGGACCCGCCGGGCGCTGCCCGACCGCCTGCCGGTGGCGGTGGTGGCGATCCGGGAGGAGACCTACCGCACCCCGCCGCTGCAGAACCGCCCGAAGGTGGCCTGGACGCCGGAGCTCGGATTCGTGCTGGCCGCGCTGGCCCAGGGCGGGGCGGCCGTGATCGGCCTCGACCAGGTCTACCCGACCACGCTCGACCTGCCGGACCTCAAGCCCAACTACGACCGGCCGCTGAAGCAGGCCCTGGCGGCGCTCGGGCCCGCCGGCAAGGCGGTGCTGGGCTATGCCCAGTCCGGCGACCTGGCGGTGCGGCCGGACCGGGGCCAGGTGATCGCGGTCGGCGGCGACGCCAATCTGCGCCCGCTCAACCTGGTCCGCGACCAGGATGACGTGGTCCGCCTCTATCCCACCCATCTGCCGCTGCAGGGTGGCGCGGGCGAGACCCCGTCCTTCGCGACCGAGCTGGTGTCCCGCGCCGGCACGGCGGTGCCGCAGGGCGAGCCGCTGATCGACTTCACCATCGGGCCGCGGGACGTGCCGGTCTACGAATTCGCCGACCTGGCCGCCTGCGCCAGGTCCGGCCAGGTCGATTTCTTCCGCCGCGAATTCGCCGGCCGCATCGTCATCATCGGCGGCGTGCTCGATGTCGAGGACCGGCACACCACGCCGCGCCGGGTGCTGGAGGAGGTGGCCGACCACGAGCCCGCGGCGCGCTGCATGCCGGCGCCCGGGCAACCCCTGTCCACCATCGGCCGCCGCACCACGCCGGGCACGCAGATCCACGCCATCGCGGCGCTGACCCTCGCCCTCGGCCGCGCGCCGCAGCTGCTGCCGCCCCCGGTGGCCGGCCTCGCGGTGGGGGCGGCCGCGGCCGGGCTCGGCGCCGTGCTGTTCGCGCTGGCGCCGCTGTGGGGGCTGCTGGCGCTGCTGGGCGCCGCGGCGATCGCCGTCCTCGCCTCGCTCCTGGCGCTCGGCGCCGGCGTGGTCCTGCCCCTGATGCCGCTGCTGCCGGCCTTCGCCCTGACCTACACCGCGATCTATGTCTACCGCTTCACGGTCGAGGACCGGACGCGGCGGCGGGTGGTCCACGCCTTCCGCCACTATCTCGCCCCGGCGCTGGTCGAGCAGCTGGCCGAGAATTCCGAGGCGCTGCACCTGCGCGGCGAGATCCGGCCGGTGACCGTGGCCTTCTACGACATTGCCGGCTTCACCAGCATGAGCGAGCGGCTGCAGCACGAGCCGGAGCGGCTGGTGGCGGTGGTGAACGGCCTGCTGGCCAAGGTCGCCGACGCGATCGAGCGCCATGGCGGCTATGTCGACAAGTTCATCGGCGACGCGGTGATGGCGGTGTGGGGCGCGCCGCTGCCCGACCCGCACGCCGCCGAGCATGCGGTCGCGGCCGGGCTGGACGCCTTCGCCGCGCTCGACGACTACAATCGCGGCCTGGTGGAGGGGCAGGGGCTGCCGCCGCTGGGCCTGCGGGCCGGGATCAATTCCGGCTGGGCCGTGGTCGGCAATGTCGGGTCGCCGACCCGCCTCAACTACACCGTGCTGGGCGACGCGGTGAACCTGGCCGCCCGGCTGGAGGGCGCCAACAAGGCCTACGGCACCCGGCTGATGGTGGGCGAGCTGACCTACCGCCAGCTGCCGCGCCGCTACCTGATGCGCCGGCTCGACCACCTGGTGGTCAAGGGCAAGGCCCGGCCGGTCCGTGTCTATGAGGCGCTGGGCACCGCCGGCGACCTGCCGCCGGAAGCGGCCGAGGGCGTGCGGCGGTTCCACGCCGCGCTGGCCCTCTACTACCGCCGCCGCTTCGCCGAGGCGGCCGAACGGTTCGCGGCGCTGGCGGCGGCGGATCCGGTGGCCGCGCTGTACCGCGACCGGGCCGAGGCCTATGCCGCGGCGCCGCCGCCCGCCGATTGGGACCGAAGCCACAGCCTGACCACGAAATGAGAGGGGCAAATTGACGACGATCACCCTGCCGCGCCGCGGCTTCCTCGCCGGGGCCGGCATCAGCCTCGCCGCGCTGGCGCTCGCCGGCTGCCAGACCGCGCAGGACTACGCCAACGACCCGATGGGGGCGGCGAACACGTTCAGCAAGCTGCTCGGGTCCCATGGCGAAAGCGCGCCGGTCGACGAGACGGCGCTGGGCGAGGGGCTGTATCCGCGCCTGGTCGCCCAGTCCGGCGGGGCCTATGGCAATGCCCGGATCCAGTCGGCGGTGCGCAGCTTCGCCCAGCCGCTGTTCCGGGTGTCGAAGCGGCCGTTCCGGTGGGAGATCACGGTGCTGGACGACAACAGCCCCAATGCCTGGGCGCTGCCCGGCGGCAAGCTCGGCATCAACAAGGGCATGCTGCGCTACGTCGCCAGCGAGTCCGAGCTGGCGGCCGTGATCGCGCATGAGATGGGCCATGCCGAGCTGAGCCACCAGATCGCCGAGCTGGAGAGCAAGGGATCCACCGACAAGCTGGTGGCGTTCTTCAAGGACGTGGCGCAGCGCGAGATCGACGCCAAGGCATCCGGCCTGCACGACCTGACCAGCCAGGGGCTCGACCAGCTGGCCCCGGCGATGTCCGAGCTGATCACCTCCGGCTATTCGCGCGACCATGAGCGCGAGGCCGACGCCTACATCCTGACCGTGTTCCGCGCCACCGGCTACGATCCGCGCCAGGCCTCGGCGGTGTTCAGGACGCTGGATTCGCTGGTGCCGCCGGGCGAGGACAAGACCACCTCGCTGTTCTCCACCCATCCCGGCACCCGCGACCGGATCGAGCGGCTGGACGAGGCGGCGGCGCGCCTGCCGGCCGGCCCCGGCGAGATCGGCTCGGCGGACTTCGCGACGATCAAGGCGGTGTTCCCGACCCGGCGCTACTATCTGCGCAACCCGGCGGAGGCGAGCTGAGCCGCCCAGCGGTCGACCGCGTCATCGCAACCCATCCGTTCCGCCGCGCGAACTGCTATCATGGCGGCAAGGGGCGGCGTGCGAGTGAAGCGGAACGAGGGATGAGCATCTGGGGCAAGATCGTCGGCGCGGCTGCGGGCCTGGCCATGGGCGGCCCGATCGGGGCGCTGCTCGGCGCCGTGGCCGGCCATGCCGTCGACTGGTATCGCGACCAGCCGCCGGCGGATGGCGACGCCACCCAGCACATCGCCTTCACCATCGGCGTGATCGCGCTGGGCGCCAAGATGGCCAAGGCTGACGGCACGGTGACGGCGGAGGAGGTGTCGGCCTTCCGCCGGGTGTTCCGCGTGCCGCCCGAGGAAGAGCCGAATGTCGAGCGCCTGTTCAACCTGGCGCGCCGCGATTCCGCCGGGTTCGAGCCCTATGCCCGGCAGCTTGCCGGCATGTTCAAGGACCGGCCGGAGGTGCTGGAGGAGCTGCTGCAGTGCCTGTTCACCATCGCCAAGGCCGATGGCGATGTGAAGCCGGCGGAGCTCGACTATCTGCGCGCCGTGGCCGGGCTGTTCGGCCTGGCGACGGCCGATTTCCACCGGCTCTGCGCCGAGGAGTGCGCCGGCTGCGATGTCGACCCCTATGGCGTGCTGGGGGTGGAGCGGCAGATCGACGATGAGAGCCTGAAGGCGGCCTACCGCCGGCTGATCCGCGAGCACCACCCGGACCGGCTGATCGCCCGCGGCATGCCGGCCGATTTCATCGCGGTCGCCACCGACAAGATGGCCCGCATCAACGCCGCCTACGATATCATCCGGCGCGAGCGGAAGCTGGCCTGAGCGCGCGGACAGGGCGCCCGCGTCCGGGCGACGGCCATCGCGCCGCAGCGATCAGGCCCGATCCCCGGCCTCTCCATCCTCTTCCAGCGTCCGGCGCAGCGCCGTCATGATGCGGTGCGTCGTCGCGATGTCCTCGACCCGAAGCCCTTCCGAGAGCCGGTCGACCCACGGCGCCTGCAGGCTCATGGCGGTGTCGAACGCCTGCCTTCCCTTGTCCGTCAGCACGACGAGCTGCGCCCGCCGGTGATGCGGGTTGGGCTGGAACGCGATGAGCCCCTCCTTCTCCAGATCGTTGACGATGCGCTGAATGTTCTGGCGGTTGGCGCCCATGTCGCGCGCCAGCCACGCGACCGGCTGCGGCCGATCCGCCGCAACGATGGTGCCGAGCACCTGCCAGCGGGCGCTCGTCAGGCCGAGGCGGGCGACCAGCCGGTCGCCCGCGGCGAGCACGAGGCTGTGCAGCCGGAACAGGTCCATGAACAGGCCGGTCAGGGCGGCCCCGGCCGGGGTCCGTCGGGTCTCGTGCATATGTCCCATTGCTCCATATTGACATCATGATGTCAATCTATTATGTATCTATTGTACCAAATCGACATCATGCACTCAAACTGGATGGAGCCGGCGATGACGCAGATGCGCCCCCTCGACCCCGCCTTCCCGATCGACCGCCAGATCGCCGTCGACGCCTCTCCCGTCGTGCTGGTCAACGTCTTCACGCTCGACAAGGCGGATGAGCAGACCTTCCTCCGCGCCTGGCAGGCGGATGCGGAGATCATGAAGCGCCAGCCGGGTTTCATCTCGACCCAGCTGCACCGCGCGGTCGGCGACAGCCCGGCCTATCTGAACTATGCCGTCTGGGAATCGACCGCCCATTTCCGCGCTGCCTTCGCGCATCCGGAGTTCAGGGCCAAGCTCTCGGCTTATCCGGCTTCGGCCGTCGCCTCCCCGCACCTGTTCCAGAAGGTCGCGGTGCCCGGCATCTGCGTCGCCTAGCCGGGACCGGCCCGATCCCTTGGGCGGCGGATGAGCACGGCCGTCCCGCGGCATCAAGCCCCTCGCCGGGCGCCGTATATGGGCTTATACAACGAGACGGGACGACAGGCTGAAGACAGGGGATCCCGCATGGTGCGCGAGGACGAGATCCGGGCGGCCGAGCGCGCCGTCGAATGGCCCGAGGCCGCCGACGCCGGCCTCGTCTTCATCGGCCGCATCCATACCCCCTGGACCTCGCGCATGGACTGTCCGCGCCAGGGCCGCCAGGACGGCCCGACCTGCCGGATCGAGGTGTTCGCGCCCTGGGACCAGGCGCTGGACGGCGTCGCCGGGTTCGGCACGCTCGAGATCCTGTACTGGCTGCACAAGTCGCGCCGCGACCTGGTGCGGCAGAGCCCCAAGAACGACGGCACCACCCGCGGCACCTTCTCGCTGCGCTCGCCGGTGCGGCCCAACCCGATCGGCACCGCGATGGTCACGCTGCTCGGCATCGAGGGGTCGACCCTGCTGGTGCGGGGGCTCGATTGCCTCGACGGCACGCCGCTGATCGACATCAAGCCCGACCGCTGCGCCTTCACGCCGCTCGCGCCGCCGACGCCCGGCGATTCCGACGTGGGAGATCCCTGACCATGCTCCGCCGCCGTGGCGTCCTGGCCGCCCTGATCGCTGCTGTCGCCCTGCTCGCCGGGCCGGCCTGGGCCCGCACCGTCACCGATTCCGCCGGCCGCCAGGTCGACATCCCGGACCATGTGCAGCGGGTCTTCGCCGCCGGCCCGCCGGCCTCGATCCTCGTCTATATGCTGGCGCCGCAGACCATGACCGGCTGGGTGCGGGCGCCGCGGCCGGAGGACAAGCCGTTCCTGCTTCCCGCCGTGCGCGACCTGCCGGAGACGGGCCGCCTGACCGGCCGCGGCGACACCGTCAATCTGGAGCAGCTGCTGGCGGCCAAGCCCGATTTGATCGTCGATTTCGGCACCATCAGCGACACCTACAGATCGCTGGCCGACCGGGTGCAGCAGCAGACCGGCATCCCGTATCTGCTGATCGACGGCAGCTTCCCCAACACCCCGGCGGCGCTGCGCCTGCTGGCCGGCATCCTCGGCGTGCCGGAGCGGGGCGAGGCGCTGGCCAAGGCGGCGGAGGCGATCTTCGCCCAGGTCGACGCCGTCCTGGCCAAGGTGCCGGCCGACAAGCGCCCGCGGGTCTATCTCGCCCGCGGCCCGGAGGGGCTGGAGAGCGGCTCGCGCGGGTCGATCACCACCGAGATCCTGGAGCGGGTCGGCGCCGTCAACGTGGTCGAGGGCCTGCGCGACAAGGGCGGCCTGGTCACCGCCTCGCGCGAGCAGGTGATCGCCTGGGCGCCGGACACCATCATCGCGCTCGACCGCCGCTTCGCCGAAAGCGTCGCCACGAATCCGGACTGGCAGCCGGTGCCGGCGATCAAGGCCGGGCGCGTCTTCCTGTCGCCGGGCCAGCCCTTCGGCTTCGTCGACTTCCCGCCCTCGGTCAACCGGCTGATCGGCCTGACCTGGCTGCTGCACACGCTGTATCCGGAGCAGGCGCCGGGGACCTTGAGCGACCAGGTCCGCGGCTTCTACCGCCTGTTCTACCAGGTCGAGCTGAGCGATGCCGACCTGGACCGCCTGCTTGGCGGCTGAGATCGGCCGGCCCATGAAAGCACCGTCATTGCGAGCGCAGCGAAGCAATCCATCGGGCAGCAAGAGCGGAGGCATGGATTGCTTCGTCGGCTTCGCCTCCTCGCAATGACGGGTTTCTCTCTGGATGGGGTGAGTCCGATCGCAGGCTCGTCGGTGTGAGGCCGGATCGGTGCGGACGGCGACGGTTCTCCTGATCCTGGTTGTGCTTCTTGTGGCGACGGTGCTGGTCGCCGCCGGCATCGGCCCCTACCGCATCCCGCCGCAGGAGGTGCTGGCCGCGCTCTGGCGTCGGCTGTTCGGCGGCGCCATCGACCCGACGGTGGAGACGGTGCTGTTCCGCATCCGCCTGCCGCGGGTGCTGGCGGCGATGCTGGTCGGCGCCGCGCTCTCCGCCGCCGGCGCCGCCTATCAGAGCCTGTTCCGCAACCCGCTGGTGTCGCCCGACATCCTCGGCGTCTCCACCGGGGCCGGCTTCGGCGCGGTGCTGGGCATCCTGCTCGGCCTGCCGGTGGCGGCGATCCAGCTGCTCGGCTTCGGCGGCGGGCTGGTCACCGTGGCCGCGGTCGGCGCCCTGGCCCGCACGCTGCGGGGCGGTGGCGACGTGCTGGTGCTGGTCCTGGCCGGGATCGTGGTCGGCGCCCTGGCCGGGGCCGCCATCTCCCTGGTCAAGGTGCTGGCCGACCCCTACGACCAGCTGCCGGCGATCACCTTCTGGCTGCTCGGCAGCCTGGCCGGGGTGAAGGTCGACGATGTGATGGCGGTGCTGCCGGCCGTGCTGGTCGGGCTGGTGCCCCTGATCCTGCTGCGCTGGCGCATCGGCGTGCTGTCGCTCGGCGATGACGAGGCGCGGGCGCTGGGCGTCGACGTGCCGCGGCTGCGCCTGCTGGTGATCGTGGCCGCGACGCTGGTCACCTCCGCCGTGGTCGCCATCTCCGGCGTCATCGGCTGGGTCGGGCTGATGGTGCCGCATATGGCGCGGCTGCTGGTGGGCCCGCGCTTCGACCGGCTGCTGCCGGCGGCGATCCTGCTGGGCGCCGCCTTCATGCTGGCGATCGACACGCTGGCCCGCTCCGCCGCCGAGATCGAGATCCCGCTCGGCGTCCTGACCGCCGCGATCGGCGGCCCGATCTTCGTCTGGCTGCTGGCCCATGGCCGGCGGAGGCGGCTGCCGTGATCTCGCGAAAGGCACCTCCTCAGATCCAGCCCCGGCCCTTCTTAGTCCCCCCTCCCCTTGCGGGAGGGGGGYAGGGGGAGGGGTC
>NZ_NHON01000064.1 GCF_002195995.1 Inquilinus limosus | reverse complement strand
CCGCCCGACATCGCGCCGGTCGCCAGGTTCACCGACACCCCGGCCGCCGAGCTGAGATAGACGGCGGTGTCGATGCCGGCCCCGCCGCCGGTCTCGCTTTCATGGCCGACATACCAGGGGTAATAGCGGTTCGGGTCGCCATGCACCGAGGCGACGAAGACATCCGCGCGATCCCAGAAGATGCCCTGCGTGCCGTTGCCGTGATGGGCGTCGATGTCGATCACGGCGACCCGCGCGGCGCCGCGGTCGCGCAGCCGCTGCGCCGCCACCGCCGCGTTGTTCAGATAGCAATGGCCGCCGGCCCGGGCGGCATAGGTGTGGTGTCCCGGCGGGCGGGCCAGCGCATAGGCGGCACGGCCGGACGCCGCCTCGTCGGCTGCTGCGGCAGCGCAGGAGGCGGCGGCGACCGAAGCCGCCCAGGTCGGCGGCCCGATCGGGCAGGAGGTGTCGGCCGTGTACCAGCCGAGCTTGCCGACAATGGTGCCGGACGGCCTGGCACCCTGGGCCAGCATCTCCGGGCTCGGATGGATGTTCGCCACCAGCTCGGGCCCATGGTCGGGCAGCGCCGACCACTCGGCCCAGGCCTGCTCCAGGAAGTCGAGATAGTCCGGCGTGTGCACCGACTGCAGGGTGGCACGGTCGACCGCCGGCGGCTCGACCACCTCGAGCCGCATCTCCCGCACTGCGGCCAGCAGCGCCTCGGCCCGGGCCGGCACCTCGAAGTTGCGACGCAGCTGCCCGCGCTGCAGGAAGAATTGCGGCGCATGGCTGCGCTGGATGTCGTTCCAGAAGACCTTCATCTCACCGTCCCGTTCGTCGAAGGACGCCGCGCCGGCCCGGCCGCCGCGAAGTCGCCGCCGCATCGTGCCGGGACTGGCGGCGCTCGGCCACGGGAATCTGGAAGGGAGAGAGGCCCGTGCCTCCCGGTCTCTCGGCTACAGCACGAAGTCGCTGGCCGTCAGGGCGTGGTCGGCGGTGACGTTGATGGCGAAGTCGGGAGCCTTGTCGCCATTGGCGTCGACATAGACCACCTGGATCGACCCGGCCGTCACCACCCGCAGCTCACCGGCATGGCCGGTGAAGGCGCCGGTGCCGAAGGTGAAGGCGGTGTCGCCGTTGCCGCCATTGCCGTCGGCATCGATCGCCGACAGGTCGATCTTGTCGCCCGTCGAGAAATCCACGATGCCGTCCTTGCCGATACCGGAGACCGCGCTGTCCGACAGCGCGGTGTAGACGAACCGGTCGTTGCCGGCCCCGCCCTTCAGCGCATCGCCGCCCCCGCCGCCGGTGAGGACGTCGTCGCCGGCCAGGCCCCACAGCGTGTTGGCGTTGGCGTCGCCGGTCAGCGTGTCGGCGAAGGCGGAGCCCTGCACCTGCTCGACGCCGCTCAGCGTATCGCCCGCGGCGTCGCCGCCCGACATCGCGCCGGTCGCCAGGTTCACCGACACCCCGGCCGCCGAGCTGAGATAGACGGCGGTGTCGATGCCGGCCCCGCCGACGATGGTGTCGGCCCCGCCATCGCCCTCGATCGTGTCGTTGCCGTCGCCGCCGTCGATGGTGTCGTCGCCCGCGCCGCCATAGACATTGTCATGGCCGGCCTCGCCGAAGACCTGGTCGTTGCCGGAGCCCGCATCGACGCTGTCATTGCCGGTGCCGCCATGGATGGTGTCGAGCCCATCGCCGCCGACCAACCGGTCCGCACCGTCACCGCCGTCGAGGTTGTCGTCGCCGGCCTCGCCCGAAAGGCTGTCGTCGCCGCCATTGCCGACGAGGGTGTCGTCGCCGAGCTCGCCGCCGATAATGTTGCGGCCGTTGTCGCCCGACAGATGATCGTCGTGGCTCGACCCATACAGGTTCTCGATGCCGCGCAGCACATCGCCCTGGGCGTCGCCACCCGAGGCCGCGCCGGTCAGCAGGTTGACCGTGACCGCCGCCGTCGAGCCCTGGTAGTTGGCGAAGTCCAGGCCGGCGCCGCCGTCCAGGATGTCGGCCCCGGCGCCGCCGCGGAGTTGGTCGTCGCCGCCGCCGCCGCTCAGCGCATTGGCCGCGGCCAAGCCATACAGCCGGTCGGCGGAGGCGGAGCCGGTGACATTCTCGATGCCGGACAGGGTGTCGCCCTGGGCATCGCCACCCGTGCCGGTGCCTGCCGCCAGGTCGATGATGATCCCGGCCGCGGAGGCCACGTAGTCCGCCGTATCCACCCCGTTCCCGCCGGTCAGGATGTCGGCCCCGGCCCCACCGCGGAGCAGATCGTCACCGTCGCCGCCGTCCAGCGCATTGGCCCCGGCATCGCCGACCAGCGCGTCGGCGAGGGACGAGCCGGTCAGGTTCTCGATGGATGTCAGGGTATCGCCCTGGGCGTCGCCGCCCGTGGCGGTGCCCGCCGCGAGATCGATCGCGACGCCCGCGGCCGAGCCGGCATAGCTGGCCGTGTCGCTGCCCGCGCCGCCATCCAGCACGTCGGCCCCGGCACCGCCATTGAGCACATCGTTCCCGGCGACACCGCTGAGGGTGTTGGCCGCGGCATCGCCGGTCAGGATGTCGGCGAAGTTCGAGCCGGTGAGATTCTCGATGCTGTTGAAGGTATCGCCGGTGGCATCGCCGCCATTGGCGGTGTTGGTGGCGAGATTGATCGTGACGGCCGCGGCGGAGGCGCCATAGGCGGCCGTGTCGYTGCCGGCCCCGCCGATCAGGGTGTCGGCGCCGCCGCGGCCCGCGAGCACGTCGTCGCCGGCGCCGCCGTCCAGCACATTCGCCCCGGCCTCGCCGTTGATCGTGTCGGCGAAGGCCGAGCCGATGACGTTCTCGATGCTGCTGAAGCTGCCAGCACATTCGCCCCGGCCTCGCCGTTGATCGTGTCGGCGAAGGCCGAGCCGATGACGTTCTCGATGCTGCTGAAGCTGTCGCCCTCGGCATCGCCGCCCGTCGCGGCGTTGGCGGAGAGGCTGACACCGACGCCCGCGCTGGAGAGGGCATAGGAGGCAGTGTCGGTGCCGTTGCCGCCCCGCAGCGCATCGGCGCCGCCGCGTCCCTGAAGCGTGTCGTTGCCGTCGCCGCCGTTTAGCACATTGGCCCCGACGTCGCCGGTCAGCGTGTCGTTGAAGGCCGAGCCGGTCAGGTTCTGGACGTTGCTCATGGTGTCGCCCGCGGCGTCGCCGCCCGAGGCGGCGCCGTTGACCGTGACGACGACTGCGGCGCTGGACCCGGCATAGCTTACCGTGTCGATGCCGGCGCCACCGGCCAGGGTGTCGGCCCCGGCGCCGCCCTGGAGCAGATCGTCGCCGTTGCCGCCGGCCAGGACATTCGCCCCGGCGTCGCCGGTCAGCGTGTCGTTCAAGGCCGAGCCGGTGACGTTCTCGATCGCCGTCAGCGTGTCGCCCTGGGCGTCGCCGCCAGTGCCGGTTCCGGCCAGCAGGTTGACCGTGACACCCGCGGCGGAGGCGGCATAGACCGCCGTGTCGGTGCCCGCGCCGCCGTCCAGCGTGTCGGCCCCGGCGCCGCCCTGGAGCACGTCGTTCCCCGCGACGCCGCTGAGGATGTTGGCCCCGGCATCGCCGGTCAGGGTGTCGGCCTGGTTCGAGCCGGCGAGATTCTCGATGCCGTTGAAGGTGTCGCCGGCGGCATCGCCGCCCGTGGCGGTGTTGGTCGCAAGATTGACGTTGACGGCCGCGGAGGCGATGTAGTCGGCCGTGTCGCTGCCGGCTCCGCCGATCAGGGTGTCGGCGCCGCCGCGGCCGGCCAGCAGGTCGTCGCCGGCGCCGCCATTCAGGACGTTCGCCCCGGCGCTGCCGTTGATCGAATCGGCGAAGGCCGAGCCGATGACGTTCTCGATGCTGCTGAAGGTGTCGCCCGCGGCGCCGCCCGATGTGCCGCCGGACGAGAGGCTGAGGCCGATGGCCGTGGCGGAGGCGGCGTAGGAGATGGTGTCGGTGCCGTTGCCGCCCTGCAGCACGTCGGCGCCGCCGAGGCCCTGGAGTATGTCGTCGCCATTGCCGCCGGCCAGGACATTCGCCCCGGCGTCGCCGGTCAGCGTGTCGTTGAAGGCCGAGCCGGTCAGGTTCTGGATGTTGCTCATGATGTCGCCCGCGGCGTCGCCGCCCGAGGCCGCACCGTTGACCGTGACGACGACGGCGGCGCTGGACCCGGCGTAGCTTGCCGTGTCGATGCCGGCGCCGCCGGCCAGCGTGTCGGCCCCGGCGCCGCCCTGGAGGACATCGTCGCCGTTGCCGCCGGCCAGGACATTCGCCCCGGCATCGCCCGTCAGAGTGTCGTTCAGGGCCGAGCCGGTCAGATTCTCGATGCCGGTCATGGTGTCGCCCGCGGCGTCGCCGCCCGAGGCGGCGCCGTTGACCGTGACCACGACCGCTGCGGCGGACCCGGCATAGCTCACGGTGTCCGTTCCGGCGCCGCCGGTCAGCACGTCGGCCCCGGCGCCGCCCTGGAGCAGGTCATCGCCGTTGCCGCCGTTCAGCACATTGGCCGCGGCGCTGCCGGTCAGCGTGTCGGCGAAGGCCGACCCGATCAGGATCTCGATCGCCGTCAGCACGTCGCCCTGGGCATAGCCGCCCGCACCGCTGCCGGTCGCCAGATTGACCGTGACGCCCGCGGTCGACGTGGCATAGGTCACAGTGTCGACACCGGCGCCGCCATCCATCAGATCAGCGCCCTCGCCGCCGTCGAGCAGGTCGTCCCCGCCGGCGCCGGAGAGGGCGTTGAACCCGGCATTGCCGGTCAGGATATCGGCGTGGTTGGAGCCGCTGACGCCCTCGATGGTGGTGAAGGTGTCGCCCTGGGCATCGCCGCCGGTCGCGGTGTTGGTCGCGAGGTTGACCGTGACGCCGACGGAGGACGCGATGTAGTCGGCCGTGTCGGTGCCGAGCCCGCCCTGCAGGTTGTCCGCGCCACCGCGGCCCGACAGCACGTCGTCGCCGGCGCCGCCGATCAGGACGTTCGCCCCGGCACTGCCATCGATGCTGTCGGCGAAGGCCGAGCCGGTGATGTTCTCGATGCCGTCGAAGCTGTCGCCCTGGGCATCGCCGCCCGACGCGGTGTTGGTCGACAGGCTGACCGTGATGCCCGCGGCGGAGGCGGCATAGGTCACCGTGTCCGTGCCCGCGCCGCCGATCAGCGTGTCGGCCCCGGCGCCGCCGGCGAGCAGGTCGTTACCGGCACCGCCGTCGAGGATATTGGCCCCGGCATCGCCGGTCAGGCTGTCGGCCTGGTTCGAGCCGGTGATGTTCTCGATGCTGTCGAAGGTGTCGCCGGTGGCATCGCCGCCCGAGGCGGTGTTGGTCGCGAGGTTGATCGTGACGCTGCCGGTCGCGATGTAGTTGGCCGTATCGCTGCCGGCACCGCCGCGCAGGGTGTCCGCACCGCCGCGGCCCGCCAGCACGTCATCGCCGGCGCCGCCATCCATGACATTCGCCCCGGCGCTGCCGTTGATCGTATCGGCGAAGGCCGAGCCGATGACGTTCTCGATGCTGCTGAAGCTGTCGCCCGCGGCGTCGCCGCCTGACGCGCTGTTGCTGGAGAGGCTGAGGCCGATGGCCGCGGCGGAGGCGGCGTAGGAGATGGTGTCGGTGCCGTTGCCGCCCTGCAGCGCGTCGGCGCCGGCGCCGCCCTGGAGCGTGTCGTTGCCGTCGCCGCCGTTGAGGACATTGGCCCCGGCATTGCCGGTCAGCGTGTCGTTGAGGGCCGAGCCGGTGACGTTCTCGATTGCCGTCAGCGTGTCGCCCTGGGCGTCGCCGCCGGTGCCCGCGCCGGTCAGCAGGTTGACCGCGACCGCCGCGGCCGAGCCGGTGTAGTCGGCGGTGTCGGTGCCGTTGCCGCCGTTCAGGGCATCGGCCCCGGCGCCGCCGCGGAGCAGGTCGTTGCCGTCGCCGCCGCTCAGCGCATTGGCGCCGGTCGAGCCGACCAGCGTGTCGTTCAGGGCCGAGCCGGTGGCGTTCTCGATGCTGGTCAGCGTGTCGCCCGCGGCATCGCCGCCGGAGACCGCCGCGGTCTGCAGGTTGACCGACACGGCCGCGGCCGAGCCGGTGTAGTCGGCGGTGTCCGCGCCGTTGCCGCCGTTGAGGACATCGGCGCCGGCGCTGCCGCGGAGCGTGTCGTTGCCGTCGCCGCCGGCCAATGTGTTGGCCCCGGTGTTGCCGATCAGCGTGTCGTTCTGGGCCGAGCCGGTGAGGTTCTCGATGGCCGTCAGCGTGTCACCGGCGGCGTCGCCGCCGGATCCCGTGCCGGTCTGCAGATTGACGGAGACCCCGGCCGTCGAGCCGGCGTAGTCGGCGGTGTCCGTGCCGGCGCCGCCGTCCAGCGCATCGGCCCCGGCCCCGCCGCGAAGCAGATCGTTGCCGTTGCCGCCGGTCAGCACGTTGGCCGCGGCGCTGCCGATCAGCGTGTCGTTGAAGGCCGAGCCGATGAGGTTCTCGACAGCGATCAGCGCGTCGCCCTGGGCGTCGCCGCCCGAGCCGGTGCCGGCCGTGAGATTGGCGGTCACCGCGGCAGCCGACGCGGCGTAGGTCGCCGTGTCGACGCCGTTGCCGCCCTGCAGCGAGTCGGCCCCGGCGCCGCCGTTAAGCAGGTCGTCGCCATTGCCGCCGCGAAGCCGGTTGGCCCCGGTGTTGCCGATCAGCGTGTCGGCGAAGTCCGAGCCGTCGAGATTCTCGATCGCGGTCAGCGTGTCGCCGTGGGCGTGGCCGCCCGTGCCGGTGCCGGTGACCAGGCTGACGGTCACCGCGACGCCGGACCCGCCATAGGCGGCGGTGTCGACGCCGGTGCCGCCATTCAGCACGTCGGCGAGGTCGCCGCCCTCGAGCGTGTCGTCGCCGGCGCCGCCGCTGAGCGTGTCGTTGCCGGTGCCGGCGATGCCGGCGTAGCTGTCGCCATACAGCGCGTCATCGGCGTCGCCACCGTTGAGCGTGTCGTTGCCGACGAATCCGGCCAGCGTGGTGTTGACATTCTGGTTGGCGATCAGAATGTCGCTGAAGTTCGTGGCCAGGATCCATTCGAAGCCGGACAGGGTAACGCCCCCGGTCGCGGTCCCGGCGACCAGGTTGATATTCATCGATCCGTTCCAGGCGCGGGCGTCGAGGATGTCCTGGGTGCCGCTGCCGCCGATCAGCGTGTCGGCGCCACCGCTGATCTGGATGTAGTCGTTGCCGGCGCCGCCATCGATCCTGTTGGTCCCGGTGTCGCCGGCGATCTGGTCGTTGAAGGCGCTGCCGATCACGGCCTCGAAGCCGGTCATGGTGTCGCCCACGGACTCGCCGAAGATGCCGGTGGAGTTCAGGGCCAGGCCGATGCCCGCGGTGGCGTTGGCGTAGCTGACCGTGTCGAAGCCGGCGCCGCCGCTCATGGTGTCGGCGCCCAGGCCGCCTTGGATGATGTCGTTCCCGCCAAGGCCGCTCAGGATGTCGTTGCCGCCGCCGCCATTGATGATGTCGATGCCGTCCGGGTTGGCCGCATCGCCCGGGCTGGTGCCGGTCAGCGTGTCGTTTCCGGCAGTGCCGTTGAGGGTCTGGGTCACGGAACTTCCTCCTGCTTCGGGCGCCGTTGATCCCAGTGGAACAGCCGGGCTGAAATGCGCCCCAGTTGGCCGGGGCCTGAAAATTAGGAAAGATTTAGCAGAGACTCTGCATATTATGTTAGGCAAATCGCGCGGGCAGGAATCCTGTTCGCTTCTGCGCCGTAAACCGCGTCCGCCGCCGTTCTACGAGGATACCCGGCCGCTCCCGGCGGCCGGGCCGCATCATCAGAGCACGAGGCCGCTGGCCGTCAGGGCATGATCGGAGATGACGTTGATGGCGAAGTCCATCGCCTTGTCGCCATTGGCGTCGACATAGACCAACTGGATCGCCCCGGCCGTCACCACCCGCAGTTCGCCCGCCGTGCCGGTGAAGGCGCCGGTGCCGAAACTGAACCCCGTGTCGCCATTGCCGGAATTGCCGTCGGCATCGATCGCGGACAGGTCGATCCTGTCCCCGGTCGCGAAGTCCAGGATGCCGTCCCCGACACCGCGCTGTCGCACAGGGCGGTGTAGACGAAGCGGTCGTTGCCGGCCCTGCCCTTGAGTGCATCGCCACCCGCGCCGCGCCGCCGAGACCGGACAGGGTGTCATTGCCGTCCAGGCCGTCGATGAAGTCGATGCCGTCGGGATTGGATGCATCGCCCGGATTGGTGCCCGTGATCGTGTCGTTTCCGGGAGTGCCGTTCAGAGCCTGAGTCATAGGTGCTCTCTTGCTGGATAGTGCCGTCCACCCTCCGGCGCCGGATCATCCGCCGCCGCGGTGGACTCGTTTCTGGGATCTTGCACCGGGCCGGTCGTGGCCGGCTTTCCGATACGACGCAGGAAGGTTAACCTACGGGATGCATATCCCCTCAGGTCCAGATGGGGCAAATTAATGGGTCCAGATGCGGCTCCGATGAGTCCAGATGGTCCCTCTCGATGAGTCCAGATTGCACCGGATGGTGAAATACGATTTTATTCAGTCAAGGTTTGTGGCGCGGGAGAGGGCGCGTGGCGGCCGACGACATTCTGTGGCGGCAGTTGCTGACGCTGTCGCGCCGGCCCGACCTGACGCTGCAGGCGCAGTTGCGCGGCGCCATCGCCCAGGCGGTGCTGGACCGGCGGCTGCCGCCGGGCGCGGAGCTGCCGTCGTCGCGCCGGCTGGCGGAGATCCTGGGGATCAGCCGCAACACCGTGATCCAGGCCTATGAGCAGCTGACCCAGGAGGGCTTCATCTCGGCGCACAGCCGGTCGAAGCACATGGTCGACCCGGCGGCGCTGGAGAATGCGGCGCGGGCGGCCGGGGTGCGGCCCGACGAGCCCGGCCGCCGGCCGGACTGGACCGCGCGGCTGACCAGCCGCCCGTCGCGCACCCGGCATGTGATGAAGCCGACAGACTGGTACAATTACCGGTTCCCCTTCGTCTACGGCCAGCCGGACCCGACCCTGTTCCCGATCACCGAGTGGCGCGAGGTGGTGCAGCTGTCGCTGCGCTCGGTCGCCATCCGCGACTGGGCCGGCGACCGGGTCGATGCCGACGACCCGCTGCTGATTGAACAGTTGCAGAAGCGGATCCTGCCGCGGCGCGGCATCTGGGTGTCGCCGGACCAGATCCTGGTCACCGTCGGGGCGCAGCAGGCGCTGTACCTCGCCGCGTCGCTGCTGCTGAAGCCGGAGCGGACGGTCGGGATCGAGCAGCCGGGCTATCCCGACATCCGCAACCTGTGCCGGCAGTTCGGCGCGCGCATCCAGCCGCTGCCGATGGACCATCACGGGCTGAAGCCGACCGGCAGCCTGGCCGAGTGCGACATGCTGTTCGTGCAGCCGAGCCACCAGAACCCGACGACGGTGACCATGCCGCTGCAGCGGCGGCAGGAGCTGCTGCAGGCGGCGTCGGCGCACGACCTGGTGATCGTCGAGGACGACTACGACAGCGAGCTGACCTTCGTCGGCGAGGCCACACCGGCGCTCAAGGCGATCGACCGGGAAGACCGGGTGATCTATGTCGGCAGCCTGTCCAAGACCCTGGCCCCGGGGCTGCGGATGGGGTACGTGGTGGCGGCCCCGGAATTCATCACCGAGGCGCGGGCGATGCGGCGGCTGACCGCGCGACACCCGCCGGCCAACAACCAGCGCGCCGTGGCGCTGTTCCTGCAGCTGGGTCATCACGATGCCGCGATCAAGAAGCTGATCGCCGCCTATCGCGAGCGCGCCGACGCGAT
Organism: Inquilinus limosus; assembly: GCF_002195995.1. Classification (GTDB taxonomy): domain Bacteria; phylum Pseudomonadota; class Alphaproteobacteria; order DSM-16000; family Inquilinaceae; genus Inquilinus; species Inquilinus limosus_C. The sequence goes on along the minus strand of NZ_NHON01000064.1, from coordinate 27,065 downwards.
CGGCGAAGGACTGCGCACCCATCTGCCCGAATTCGAGTTCCGGCTTCCCGCCGGCGGATCGGCGCTGTGGGCCGAGGGGCCGGCCGACGTGTCGATGAATGCGGTTGCCGCCGCGGGCGCACCCCAGGGGCTGCTGATCGACCCCGGCGCGGTGTTCTTCGACCATCCTGTGCCGCCGGAGAACTTCCTGCGCTTCGGCTATTCCTCGATCACGGTCGACCGCATCGACCCCGGCATCCAGCTGCTGGCCCGGCTGGTCCGGGCCGAACGGCACGGCGGCCGGCAGGCCAGCTGAACGCGCCCCTACGCCGCGAACAGCTCCGGCATCATCGATTGCGCCACCGGGCGGAGGCGCAGGGCCTCGGCGTCGTCGATCCAGCGATACGGGCGGCGCAGCCGGGTGCCGACCGGCCCCCAGCCGCCGATCGCCGCCAGCAGCTTGTCGAGCGCGGCGTTGGAGTATCCGTGCAGGCTCCGGAACGGCACGACATGCTCGTCCATGAAGCGGCAGATCCGGCGCTCCAGGTCGAGCGCGCCTTCGATGTCGACCGCCATCCGGTCGGTCCAGGCCTGGGCCCCGGCCGGGCTGAGGCACGCGACGTTGGAGAAGGCACCGGCGGCGACGCCCTGCTTCATGCCGGTCGCGAGGTGGTGGCCGGGGATGAACAGCGCGGTGCCGGACAGGTGCTGCTTCGCCGCCGCGTACCAGGCATCGTCGCCATCGGCGAGCTTGACCCCGGCCACCGCCGGCGCCGCCCGGACGAGTCGGCCGAGCTCGTCCGGCGCCAGCACGCGCTTGGCATGCGGCGGGTTGTAGAGGATCAGCGGCACCGGGCCGGCCGCCTCTGCCATCAGCTCCAGGAAGTCCAGGGCTTCCGCCTCGGTCACCGGCCACCAATCCGGCAGCACCACCTGGATCGCCGCCGGGCCGAGGTCCCGCGCCAGCGTCACCCGCTGCCGCGCCAGGCTCGGGTCCGGCTGGCAGGCGCCGATCACAAAGGGCATGCCGGCGGCTCGGCATCTCTCGGCCAGCAGCGCCTGGATCGCGGCATATTCCGCCTCGGTCTGGTTGTGCAGCTCGCCCGCGGTGCCGTTGGAGTAGATGCCGTCGACCCGTGCCGCGACCACCAGGTCGATCTCCTCGGCCAGACGGCCGAAATCGATGCTCTCATCCGCCGCGATCGGCAGCAGCAGCGTCGCCCAGTTGCCGCGCAGCATGTCGCTCATTGTGCCTCCTCGAGATTCTTAACGCCGTCATTGCTTCGCTGCGCTCGCAATGACGGGTGGGCCAGGTCATCGGCTGACATCCTGCCGGATGCACGCCTTGAAGTGGCCCGGCTCTACCTCCTCCAACACCGGCACCTCGCGGGCGCAGGCCTCGACGGCATGCGGGCAGCGGGTGCGGAAGACGCAGCCCGAGGGCGGGTTGGCCGGGCTGGGGATGTCGCCCTTCAGGATCTGGCGCTGGCGCGGCCGGTCGGGGTCCGGCTCCGGGATCGCCGACAGCAGCGCGCGGGTGTAAGGGTGCTTCGGCGCGGCGTAGAGCCGGTCGCTCGGCGCGATCTCCATGATCCGGCCGAGATACAGCACGATCACCCGGTCGCAGATGTACTCCACGACGGCGAGGTCGTGGGAGATGAACAGCATGGTCAGGCCGAGGCGCAGCTGCAGGTCGCGCAGCAGGTTGACGATCTGCGCCTGCACCGAGACGTCGAGGGCCGAGACCGGCTCGTCCGCCACCAGGAACTCGGGCTCCAGCGCCAGGGCCCGGGCGATGCCGATGCGCTGGCGCTGGCCGCCGGAGAATTCGTGGGCGTAGCGCTCGACCGCATCGGCCGGCAGCTCCACCGCCTCCAAAGCCGCCCGTGCTTTCGCCAGACGCTCGCGGCCGGTGCCGATGCCCTGGATCGCCAGGCCTTCGGTCAGGATCTCGCCGATGGTCATGCGCGGCGACAGGCTGGCAAAGGGGTCCTGGAAGATGTACTGCATCCGCCGCCGCTGCCGGCGCATCTCGCTGTTTGACAGCTTCGTCAGGTCCTGGCCGTCGAACACCACCTCGCCGGCCGTCGGCTCGATCAGCCGCAGCACCGACCGGCCGATCGTGGTCTTGCCCGAGCCGGATTCACCGACCAGGCCCACCACCTCGCCGCGGCCGACCTCGAAATGGATGTCGTCGAGCGCGCGCACCACCGGGCCGCGGCCGAAGGCGCCGGGGCCGAAATGCTTGGCTAGGCCGCGCACGGCGAGAAGCGGATCGGCCATGGTCAGAGCTCCTGCCAGCGGATGCAGCGGCTGGTGTGGCCGGGCCCGATTTCGGCCGGCGGCGGCACGGCGGCGCGGCAGGCCTCGACCACATGCGGGCAGCGCGAGGCGAAGGCGCAACCGGGCGGCATGGCGGCCAGGCTGGGCACGGTGCCCGGGATGGTGGCCAGCTTCTCCCCCGCTGCCTTCAGCCGCGTCGCCTCGCCCAGCTTCGGCACCGAGGCAAGGAGGCCGATGGTGTAGGGATGGCGCGGATGGCGGAACACCTCGCGCACCGGCCCGGTCTCGACGATCCGGCCGGCATACATCACCGCCACGCGATGGGCGATTTCCGCCACCACGCCGAGATTGTGGGTCACGAACAGCACCCCCATGCCGCGCTGGTCCTGCAGCCGGCGCAGCAGGTCGAGGATCTGCGCCTGGATGGTGACGTCGAGCGCGGTGGTCGGCTCGTCCGCCAGCAGCAGGGTCGGGTCGCAGGCCAGCGCCATGGCGATGGTGGCGCGCTGCCGCATGCCGCCCGACAGCTCATGCGGATACTGCGCCGCCCGCCGCTTCGGGTCCGGGATGCCGACGCTGTCGAGCAGGTCGACCGCCGCGGCCCAAGCCGCCTTGCGGTCGCGGCCGAGATGGATGCGGACCGGCTCCGCGATCTGGTCGCCGATGGTGTAGACCGGGTTCAGGCTGGTCATCGGTTCCTGGAACACCATGCCGATGTCGTTGCCCCGGATCCGGCGCCGCGCCTCGCCATCCAGCGTCGCCAGGTCCCTGCCCTGCCCGTCCTTGCCGCGGAACCGGATCGACCCCGCGGCCACCCGGCCCGCCTTGGCCGGCAGCAGCCCCATGATGGAGAGGCTCGTCACCGACTTGCCGGAGCCGGACTCGCCGACCAGTGCGACCGTCTCCGCCGGCCGGATGGACAGGTCGAGATCCGCCACCGCGGTCACCTCGCGCCCGCGGATGCGGAACACGGTCCGCAAGCCGCTGACGTCGAGGATGGGGTGCTGAGCCTCTGCCATAGGGTCCTCAGCCCAGCAGGCCGGTCGCCTGCAGGATCGCCTCGACCTTCGCGGCCTCGGCGTCGTTCAGCGCCCGCTGCGGCCGGGCCATGACATTGGTGTCGATGATGCCGAGGCGGCGCATCGCGGTCTTGAAGCCGCCGACCCCGGCCGACCCGGCGCTGGTGCGCGGCAGGCTGACCCAGACGATCTCGAACAGCCGGCACAGCCGCTCCTGCTCCGCCCGCGCCGCCGCCCAGTCGCCCTTGCGGCAGAGGTCGTAGAGGCGGACATAGCCATGCGGATCGACATTGGCGAGGCCGGGCACGATGCCGTGGGCGCCGGCGGCCAGGACGGAATCGCAGACGATCTCCGACCCCGTCATCATCGAGAACTCGGGCTTGTCGGCCAGGTCCATCAGGGCGAAGCGGAAATTGCCGTCGTCGCCGCTGGAATCCTTCAGCCCGGCGATGGTGCCCTCACGGGCGAGCGTGACCACGCCGGCGCGGTCGAGCTTGACGTGGACGCAGACCGGGATGTCGTAGGCGATGACCGGCACGTCGATGCCGTCGCGGACATAGCGGAAATGGTCGACGATCTCCGGCTGGCTGGTGCGGGCGTAGAAGGGCGCGGTCACCACCACGGCGGCGACGCCGATCGACTGCGCCACCTTGGCGTGGCCGATGACGCGGTCGGTGGTCGGGTCGATCACCCCGGCCAGCACGGGCACGCGGCCGTTCGCGACCTTGACCGCATGCTCCAGGATCTGCCGGCGCGTCGCCTCGTCATGGAACACCACCTCGCTGGTGGAGCCGAGCACGAACAGCCCGTGCACGCCGCCGCCGATCAGGTGCTCGAGCACGCGGGTGAAGGACGGGTAGTCGACCTGGAAATCCGCGGTCAGCGGGGTGACGACGGGCGGGACGACGCCCTGGAAGGCTGGGGCTGAGGCCATGATGGTCTTTTCGGTCAGTTGAGTTCGGAACGTGGGTCGAAGGCGTCGCGCAATCCGTCGCCGACGAAGTTGATGGCGAGCACCGTGATCACCAGGGCGGCGCCCGGGAACAGCCACTGCCAGGGGTACTGCTCCAGCACCACGGTGCTGCGGGCGGCGTTCAGCATGTTGCCCCAGCTCGCCTCCGGCGGCGGCACGCCGAGGCCGAGGAAGGACAGCCCGGCCTCGAGCAGGATGGCGGCGGCGATCTGCAGCGTGGCGTAGACGACGAGGATGTCGATCGAGTTCGGCAGGCCGTGCCGCCACAGCAGGTGGCCGAGGCCGGCCCCCATGCCGCGCGACGCCACCACGAAGTCGCGCTCGCGCAGCTCCATCAGCCGGGCCCGCACCATGCGCGCCAGCACCGGCCAGGACAGCAGCGAGATGACGATGATGGTCGGCACGATGCCGGCACCGGTGATCGACGCCAGGACCAAGAGCGAGATCACGGGCGGCAGCGTCATGGCGAGGTCGACGAAGCGCATGATGGCGGCATCGGTGAAGCGCCCGGCCATGGCCGCGATCGACCCGACCAGGAAGCCGATCACCACCGAGATCGCGACCGAGACCACGGCGACCAGCAGCGAGATCCGCCCGCCCTGCAGCACACGGGCCAGGATGTCGCGGCCGACGCCGTCGGTGCCGAGCCAATGGGCGGCGCTGGGGCCCTTGTTGAGGGCCAGCAGGTCGATGTCGTTCGGCTTGTGGCCGAGGATCAGCGGATAGCAGACGATCAGCACCAGCATCGGCACCAGGATGGCGATGCCGGCCAGCGCCGCGCCATTGGCGGCGAAGCGGCGGAAGGCACGGGCCAGCGGGCCGTTGCCGCCGCGGGGTCGGGAGGTTTCCGCGATCGCCATCAGGCCACCTGGATGCGCGGGTCGATCGCCGCATAGGCGATGTCGGTCAGCAGGTTGGCCAGGATCACGCAGGTGCCGACCACCAGCGTCGCCCCCATGATCACGGGATAGTCGCGGGTCTCGACGGCATTGACCAGCAGCAGGCCCATGCCCGGCCAGTTGAAGACGCTTTCGAGGAAGATGGCGCCGCCGACGGCGATGCCGATGGTCGACCCGATCAGGGTCACGACCGGCAGCAGCGCGTTGCGCAGCGCGTGCTTCACCACGACCCAGAACTCCTTCACCCCCTTGGCGCGGGCGGAGCGGACATAGTCCTGGTTCAGCACCTCCAGCAGCGAGGCGCGCATGTAGCGCATGATCAGCGCGGCATGGCCGATCGACAGCAGCAGCGCCGGCAGGATCAGGTGGCTGATGAGATCGCCGAGCGAGAACGGCGCGCCGGGGGTCAGCATGCCGCCGGACGGCGCCCAGCCCAGCAGCACCGAGAAGACGTAGAGGCCGACCAGCGCGGTCAGGAAGGCCGGGCTGGAGATGCCGAGGAAGGCGCCGACCGACAAGCCGAGATCGGTCGCCGAGTTGCGCCGGACGGCGCCGATGATGCCGGCGCCGATGCCGACGACGATGGCGATCGCCAGCCCCGTCCCCATCAGCAGCAGGGTCGGGCCGATGCGCTGCGCCACCAGCCCCAGCACAGTCTCGCCATTGCGCTGGAGCGAGAAGCCGAGGTCGCCGCGCACCGCCCCGCCCAGCCAGGCCAGGTACTGCACCGGCAGCGGCTGGTCGAGGCCGAGACGGGCGCGCACGGCGGCCATCTCCTCCTGCGACATCGCCACATTCGGGTTGATGTAGGCGTCGATCGGGTCGCCGGGCGCGAGCCGGAGCAGGATGAAAATCAGCAGGCTGAGGGCGATCAGCATGCCGACCCCGACCGCGAGGCGACGAAGGCAGTAGTTCACCATGTCCTGTTCCGACTGGACCGTCTCTCCAGTGAGCAATCCGGGGGCCAAGGCAAGCCGCCCTGGATTGCTTCCCCCGGCTCAGGGCCGGGGTCGCAATGACGATCTATTCGAGCGCCCATTTCTCCGGATGGGCGGCGAAGGGGCCGCCGGCCGGGGCCGGGGTCCAGACGAAGTCCTTCAGCTTGCTGGACGCGACGCCGTAGCGCTTGGCCACCCACATGGTGGCCCAGGGCAGGTTGGCGTTCATCGCCTTGCACACGGCCTGGTAGCGCTCGGCCTGCTTGCTGTCGTCGGTCTCGTTCATGGCGGCGTCGAAGGCCGAGGTCACCTCCGGCATGCGGATGCGCAGGAAGTTGGCGCCCGCCGGCGGGATCTGCTTCTCGTTCAGGCCGATATTGATGGCGCTGGGGTCCGGCCCGTTCTGCAGCCCGGCATAGACCAGCGGGAACTGCGACCAGTCCGGGTTCTTGGCGTAGATGGTGGCGTTGTAGGTCGGCGTATCGACCGCCCGCGGCACCACGTTGATGCCGACCTGGCCCAGCATCGCCTGCACCGCGGCCAGCACGTTCGAGGCCAGCGGCGTGTTGTAGTAGGTCAGCAGCGGGATCGGCTTGCTGCCGTTGATCTTGTCCCAGCCGGCCTCGGCCAGCAGCTGCTTCGCCTTCTCCGGATCATAGGCGTAGCCGTCGATGCCCTGGGGCAGCAGGTGGCCGGCGACATAGCCGCAATTGGCGATCTCGGCGGCGCCCTTGTAGAGGCTCTGCACGATCGCATCGCGGTTGATCGCGTGCATCACCGCCTGGCGCACGCGGACGTCCTTCCACAGCGGCACCTCCTGGTTGAAGCCCAGATAGTTGACGACGTAGGAATTGCCCTCGATCACCTTGAAGGCATCGTTGCCCTGGAACGTGGCGACGTCGTCGGCCTCGACATAGCTGAAGGCGATCTCGCCGGAGCGCAGGGCCGCCACCGCCGCCGCGGTGTTGGCGAAGTAGCGGTTGATGATCCGGTCGGTCACCGGCTTGCCGCCGCGATAATCGGCATTGGCCGCCAGCTCGACATACTGGTCGGTGACGTAGCGGGAGAACTTGTAGGGGCCGGTGCCGATCGGCGACTTCGACCACCATTCATGCTTGGCCAGCGAGTCCGCCGGGATGTCCTTCAGCGCGTGCTGCGGCAGCATCATCAGCTGGGTCAGGGTCGCCAGCAGGCCGGCATTCGGGGCCGCCAGCTTCAGCACCGCGGTCTTCGGATCCGGCGTCTCGACCGAGGCGATGGCGCCGAGGCGGGCGGCGAAGACGGTGCCGGTGGCGCCGTTCTTCGCGGTCTCGATGGTGAACTTCACATCGGCCGAGGTGAAGGGCTGGCCGTCATGCCATTTCGCATCGGCCAGCTTGAAGGTGTACTGCAGCTTGTCGGCGCTGACCTCGTAGCTCGACGCCAGGTCGCCGCCGATGCTCTCCAGCTTCGCGTCGTAGATCACCAGCGGCTCGAAATACAGGCTGAGCCAGGTGAAGCCGCCGGTGGCGGCGAGCGGGTTGAAGTTGCCCTGGAAGCCACCCGGGCCGACATCGAACCCGCCGGTGATCGTCGACGGCTCCTGTGCCACGGCGGGCGTCGTAGCGCCCGGCGCCCAAGCCATGGCGGCGGCGAGCGCCAGCGCGGATGCCAGCATCCCGAATCTCATTATGTCCTCCCCTTGATCTCAGCTTTCTGGTTTGGCGCCCTTCCGGGTCGCGAGAAGACGGGCGATCCCGTCATAGTGCTGGTCGAGCCGGCTGCGGGCCGCGGCCCCATCGCGCGCCTCGATCGCGGCACAGATCTCCTGGTGGTCGCGCCAGGTGGCCATCGGATCGACATTGGCCAGGTTCACGAAGTCGGACGCCTTGTAGAAGGCCATCCAGAACACATCGATCAGGCTGGTCAGCATGCGGTTGTTCTGGCAGCGAAACAGCAGGTGGTGGAACTGCTGGTCCTCCTCGGCGAAGCTCTCGTTCCGCTCGGCCCGGCGGCGCATCCGCTCGACCGTGTCCTTCAGCTCCGCCAGGTCGTCATCGCCGATCAGCTGGATGGTCTTGCCGATCAGGCCGACCTCCAGCACGCGGCGGATCTCCAGCACCTCCTCCACCTCGCGCAGCGCGCCGCCCAGGCCATAGGCCAGGTTGGCCAGCAGCGGCTCGAAGGAGAAGGCCTTCACGAACACGCCGATGCCGCGCCGCGTCTCCAGGATGCCGAGGGATTCCAGCGCCTTGATCGCCTCGCGCACGGAGTTGCGGCTGACCCCCAGCTGCTGGGCCAGATCGTTCTCCGGCGGCAGCGGCGCGCCGGGGGCCAGGGCGTTGTCGTCGATGTAGCTCTTCAGGCTCTCCTGCACCGAGACATGCAGCAGAGGCGGCCGGGCGAGCGGCTTGATCTCCTTCATCGTCGACACCTTCCACCCCATCGCCGGGTCACCATGGCTTGATGGTTGCTGACTTGTAGGATATCTGTCAAGGCCATAAGCCAAGAGGGAGGATGGAATGGCCCGGGTGGCCTTGGCGGGCGTGGGGCACTGGCATGCCGGCATGCATCTGGAGGCGGCGCGTTCGGCGGGCGCGGAGGTGGTCGCCGCCTGGGATCCGGATCCCGCGGTGACGGCCGGCTTCGCGGCACGGCACGGGGTGCCGGCGCAGCCATCCATCGAAGCCGTCATCGCGGCGAAGCCTGACCTGACCGTGGTCATGGGCCGGCCGGACCAGGTGCCGGCGCTGGCCCTGGCCTGCATCGAGGCGGGCCTGCCGATCGTGCTGGAGAAGCCGGCCGCGGTATCGACCGCCGCCCTCGCGCCGCTGGCCGAGGCCGCGCGGCGGAGAGGCCTGTTCGTCGCCGTCCCCCTGCCCAATCGCTGCGGCCCGGTCTGGGCGGAGATCGAGGCGCTGAAGGCCGTCGGCCGCCTCGGCCCGGTGTCGCACGCCCAGTTCCGGATCGTGAACGGCCCGCCGGAACGCTACCGGCTGGACGAGGTGCCCTGGGTGCTGGACCCGGCGATCGGCGGCGGCGGGGCGCTGCGCAACCTCGGCATCCACGGCATCGACGCCGCGCTGGCCCTGGCCGGCGGCGCCGACCTCGCCGTCGTCTCGGCCTCCATCGACCGGCGCCTGCACGGCGAGGCAGTGGAGGAGTATGCGATCGTCGTCCTGCGGGCGCCGGACGGCATGATCGCGACGGTCGAGGCCGGCTACACCTATGCCTCGATGGCGCCGGGCGGCGATTTCGAATGGCGCGTCTCGGCCGGCAACGCCTATCTGGTCGACCGTGGCGATGCCTGCCGCGTCGCCACGCTGGATGACGGTCGGGTGCGCGACCTGGCCCCGATCCCGCCGGCCGACCGCTACAAGGCCTTCATGGCCGACACGCTGGACCGGCTGGCGCGCGGCGCGCCACCATCGGTCGGGATCGGGGACTATCTCCAGGCCATGCGCCTGATCGACCGGGCTTACCAGGAGGTTGCATGATCGGCATCGGCATCATCGGCGCCGGCTTCTTCGGGGCGATCCATGCGCGGGCCATCGCCGCCGTGCCAGGGGCGCGGGTCGCCGCCGTCTGCCGCCAGGACATCGACGCGGCCAGGGCCTTCGCGCGGGAGCATGGTGGCAACGCCCATGCCGATTGGCGGGCGCTGCTGGACGACCCGGCGGTCGATGTGGCGCTGATCGCCACGCCACATCACCTGCATGCCGAGATGGCGATCGCCGCGGCCCAGGCGGGCAAGCACATCCTGCTGGAGAAGCCGATGGCGCCGACCGTCGCCGAATGCGACGCGATCAACGCCGCGGCAGACCGGGCGGGCGTGCATCTGATGGTCGGCCATGTGCTGCATTTCGCCCTGCCCTGCCTCGCCGCGCAGGAGGTCGTCGCGTCCGGCGATATCGGCCGCCCGGTGCTCGGCAGCAGCTGGCTGATCAAGCTGTGGATGGAGTCGAACCGGCAGGCCTGGCACCTGTCGCGCCGGACCGGCGGCGGCATGCTGCTGACCGCCGGGATCCATGCGCTCGACCGGCTGGTCTGGTTGATGGGCGGGCCGGTGGCCTCGGTCTCGGCCATGGCCGGCACCCATTTCCACGACCAGGAGGCCGACGATTCGGCGCTGATGCTGCTGCGCTTCGCCGACGGCCGGATCGGCCAGGTGGCCAGCGTCGGCTATCGCGACGGCGGCGTCGGCTTCGCCATGGACCTGGTCTGCGAGGCCGGGACCTTGCGCCTCGATTTCGACCAGGGCGTGCTGCTCGGCCGCGGCGGCGCCTGGACACCGGTGCCGAATTCGATCGAGCCGGACTGGGCGCAGCGCGCGGTGGAGCGGGAGTGGCAGGCGATGCTGGCGCTGATCGGCGGCACCGGGCCGAACCCGGCGGATGGGCGCTACGGCCGCCATCTGATCGCCTGCATCGAGGCGGCGCAGCAGTCCGAACGGTCCCGTCGCGAGATCGCGCTGGCCTAGGCGGCCGGCGCTTCGCCATAGGCCTCGCTGGCCGCCAGCAGCTCCTGCGTGTAGGGGTGCGCGGGCCGGCCGGCCCGCAGCGTCGCCGCGTCGAAGCCGTCGACGATGCGGCCGCCCTGCATCACCGCGATGCGGTGGCACATATGGGCGACGACGGCGAGGTCGTGGCTGACCAGGATGCAGGTCAGGCTGCGCTGCGCCCGCAGGTCCATCAGCAGGTTCAGGATCTCGGCCTGCACCGAGACGTCGAGGGCGGAGGTCGGCTCGTCCAGCAGCAGCACCTCCGGCTGCAGCATCAGGGCGCGGGCGATGGCCACGCGCTGGCGCTGGCCGCCGGAGAGCTGGTGCGGGTAGCGGAAAGTGGCGCTGCGCGGCAGCCCGACCGAATCCAGGGCCGCGCCGACCGCACCCTCGGGCGGGGTCATGCCCTGGTTGCGCAGCGGTTCCAGCAGCTGGGCCTGGATGGTCTGGCGCGGATGCAGCGACCCGTAGGGGTCCTGGAACACCATCTGCACCCGCTTGAAGAAGCCGCGCGGGCGATCGGCCGGCAGCACCGTGCCGTCCAGCCGCACCTCCCCGCCATGGTCCGGGATCAGCCCGGCCAGAGCGCGCAGCACCGTCGACTTGCCGCAGCCGGATTCGCCGACCAGGCCGAAGGTCTCGCCGCTCTCAACGGCGAAGGAGACGCCGGCCACCACCGGCGGGGCGTCGGCGGCGAAGCGCACGGCCAGGTCGCGCACCTCGATCATGGCGTCGCTCCTGTGGGTGCCAGCCAGGCCGGGTCGCGGCGCAGCACCGGCAGCCGGTCCTGGCTGTGGCGGATCGACGGCAGCGAGGCCAGCAGCCCGCGGGTGTAGGGATGCTCCGCCCGGTCGAGATCGGCCGCCCGCAGGGTCTCCATCACCCGGCCGGCATACATGATCACCACCCGGTCGCAGAAGCGGCGGACCAGGTTGAGGTCGTGGCTGACCAGGATCAGGCCAAGGCCACGGCTCTCGATCAGCTCGTCCAGCAGGTGCAGCACCTCGAGGCGCACGGTGACGTCCAGCGCCGAGGTCGGCTCATCGGCGATGACCACGTCGGGGCCGGCGATCAGCATCATGGCGATCATGACGCGCTGGCCCATGCCGCCGGAGATCTCGTGCGGATAGAGGCGCGCCACCCGGGCGGGGTCGCGGATCTTCACCGCCTCCAGGATCGCCAGGGTGCGCTCGCACGCCTCGCGGGCCGGCCCCTTGTGGTGCAGCCGCCAGGCCTCGGCGATCTGCTCGCCGACCGGCACGACCGGGTTCAGCGAGTATTTCGGGTCCTGCAGGATCAGCCCCATGCGCCGGCCGCGCAGATCCATCATCTGCTTCTCGCTGGCCGCCAGCAGGTCGATGCCGCGGAAGGCCAGCCGGTCCGCCGTCACCCGCGCGGCCGAGGGCAGCAGCCGCATCAGCGCGCGGCCGACGGTCGACTTGCCGGCGCCGGATTCGCCGACGATGCCCAGCTTCTCGCGCCCGAGCGTGAAGGACACGCCATGCACCACCGGCACGGCGGCGGCGCCCCGGCCGAAGGCGATGCGCAGGTTGCGGGCCTCGATCAGGGGAGCGTCGGTCATTCGCCGGACCTCGGGTCGAGCACGTCGCGCAGGGCGTCGCCGGCCAGGTTGAAGGCCAGGCTGACCACCGCGATGGCGATGCCGGGCGCGGTGATCACCCAGGGGCAGTCGATCATGAACTCGCGGCCCGTGGAGACCATGGCGCCCCATTCCGGCAGCGGCGGCTGCGCGCCGAGGCCGAGGAAGCCGAGGCCGGCGGCGGTCAGGATGATGCCGGCCATGTTCAGGGTCAGGCGCACCACCAGCGACGGCAGGCACATCGGCAGGATGTGGCGGGTGATGATGCGGGTCTTCGACGCCCCCTGCAGCCGCACCGCGGCGATGAAGTCGGCGCGCCTAAGGCTCAGCGCCTCGGCCCGGGCCAGCCGCGCCATCGGCGGCCAGGCGGTCAGGGCGATGGCGATGATGGCGTTGGTGATGCCGGGGCCCAGCGCCGCGGCGAAGCCCAGCGCCAGCACCAGGCCGGGGAAGGACAGGAAGATGTCGGTCACCCGCATCAGCACCTCGTCGACCCAGCCGCCGAGATAGCCGGCGCAGGCGCCGATCAGCAGGCCGATCGGGGCGACGATGACGGTGACCAGCAGGATGATGTAGATCGTCGTCCGGGCGCCATAGACGACGCGGGCGAAGACGTCGCGGCCGAACTCGTCGGTGCCGAACCAATGTGCCGCCGAGGGCGGCTGCAATCGGTTCACCATGTCCTGCACGATCGGGTCGTGGGAGGTCAGCCACGGTGCGCCGATCGCCGCGATCACCAGCAGCAGGATCACCGCGAGCCCGGCGAGGCCGAGCGGGTGCGCGGCGAAGCGCAGCCAGCCGCGATAGAGCTGCTGCATCGCCGACTGGAAGACGGTGTGCGGCGCGTCCGTCTTGAGCCAAGCGCGCAGCCTGCCTTGGGGGGCGCTGAAGGTCGCGGTCATCGGGTGCGCGGGTCCAGGATGCGGTAGAGGCGGTCGGAGATGATGTTGATGACCAGGAAGGTGATGCCGATCAGCAGCACCGCCCCCATCACCACGTTCATGTCGTTCATCTTCAGCCCCCGGGTAAGGTATTGGCCGAGGCCAGGCCAGCCGAACACGGTTTCGATCAGCACCGCGCCGTCGAGCAACCCGCCGAAGGTCAGCGCCAGCACGGTGAGCAGCTGGACGCGGATGTTCTTGAAGGCGTGGGCCCAGATCATCCGCCGGCGCGAGACGCCCTTGGCCCGGGCGGAGACGATGTATTCCTGGCCCAGCTGCTCCAGCATGAAGCTGCGGGTCATGCGGCTGATGTAGGCGACCGAGTAGTAGCCGAGGATCGCGCCGGGCAGGATGATGTGGTTCAGCGCGTCGCGGAACACCTCCCATTCGCCCTGCAGCGCGGTGTCGAGCAGCAGGAGGCCGGTGATCGGCGGCACCATCCCTTCGTTCAGGATGTCGATCCGGCCGGAGGCGGCGACCCATTGCAGCTTGGCGTAGAACAGGATCAGCGCGATCAGGCCGAGCCAGAAGATCGGCACCGAATGGCCGGCCAGGCCGATCACCCGCGCCACATGGTCGATCGGCCGGCCGCGGTTGACCGCGGCGACGACGCCGAGCGGGACGCCCACCAGCGTGCCGCAGAGGATGGCGACGAGGGCCAGCTCGATCGTGGCCGGGAAGACGCTGAGCAGGTCGGCCGAGACCGGCTGGCCGGTGGTCAGCGACCGGCCCATGTCGCCGGTCGCGACCCGGCCGACATAGGACAGGAACTGCCGCCACACCGGCTGGTCGAGGCCGAGCTCCTGGTAGACCCGGTCATAGGTCGCCTTGTCGACCTCCGACCCGGTCACCGCCAGCACCGGGTCGGCCGGCAGCAGCCGCCCCATCGAGAAGGTCAGCAGCATCAGCCCGACCAGGGTGACGACGACCGACAGGGTGCGGCCCGACAGGCGCCGCATGCGCAGGAAGCGCGCCGGCCGGTTGAACGTGTCGACCGTCGTCATCGGCCCCTCAGTTCTTCTTCACGTCGTGCCAGCGCGTCGACCAGGTCGGGTTGCCGACATAGCCGCTGACGCCCTGGCGGATGACATAGGGGTCGGTGCGCTGCAGCACGATGACCAGCGATGGCACCATCGCCTTGAACTTCTGGTCGATCTCGGTGAACAGCTGCGCCCGCTTGGCCGGGTCGGTCTCGGCCTTCGACTGGGTGACCAGCTGGGTCAGCTCCGGCGCGTCCAGCGCGGTGCGCCAGAGGTAGTAGCCGCCGAGCTTGGCCTCGTCGCGGTTGTCCGGGTTGTAGGCATATTGCACCAGCGTGCCGAACGGGTCCGGCAGCCGCGTGCCGGAATTGCCGACCAGCACCTGGTACTTCCGGGCGCGGAAATCCGGCGTGTGCTCGCCCGGCACGACCTCGAACTCGACCCCGGCCTTGGCGGCGCTGGCCTGCAGCGCCACCGCCATCTTCAGGAGTGCGTCGCCCGACGGGTACAGCGTCTTCTTCAGCCCGTCCGGATAGCCGGCCTCGGCCAGCAGCTTCTTGGCCAGCTCGGGATTGTATTCATAGCCGGTCGGCTCGCCCGTCGGGGCGCCGGGCATCCCCTTGGGGATGATCGACTGCCAGGGGAAGCCGTTGAAGTTCATCGTGGTCTCGGCCAGCGGCTTCCAGTCGATGATATGCTGGAAGGCCTCGCGCACCTTCGGCTTGGCCAGGTCCGGATCCTGCGTGTTCATGGCCATGTAGTAGAAGCCCAGGCCCGGCCCGGGGTCGACCGTGGCGCCCTTGGCCTTCAGCGCCTCGATGTCGCTGTTCGCCATATACTGGCCGATATCGATGTCGCCGGCCTCGACCTGCAGCCGCAGGTTGCCTGATTCCGGCACGTGCCGCATGACCACCCGCTTCATCGCCGGCGCGCCGCCCCAATAGTCCGCCCGCGCGTCGCACAGCAGAATGTCGTTCGGCCGCCACGTCGTCAGCTTGTAGGGGCCGCTGCCGGCGCTATTGGCCTTCAGCCAATTCTGCGCCAGGTCGCCGTTCTGCTCGTGCTCCAGCGCCGTCTTCTTGTCGATGATGCCGAGCGAGGCTCCCGCCAGCGAATAGAGCACAAGGTCGGTCGACACCGGCTGCGGCAGGCTGATCACCAGGGTGCGCTCGTCCTTGGCCTGGACCAGCTGGTCGACATTGTCCTTGGTGAAGCCCCACAGCGCGATGTCGGTCGACCCGACCTGGCCCATCTTGATCACGCGCTGGATGGTCCAGGCCGCATCCTCCGCCGTCACCGGGTTGCCGGAGGAGAAGGTGGCGCCCTGGCGCAGCGTCATGGTGATGCTGCGCTTGTCGTCGGCGACGGTCCAGCTTTCGGCCAGCATCGGCCGAATCGTCTGCAGGTCGTCGGGCGTCACCATCACGAGGTTGTCGTAGAGATTCGAGATGATCTCGGAGACCGTGCGCGCGTTGATCGCCGCCGGGTCGAGCGACGGCACGGCGCTGAGCTGCGTGCCGATCACCAGAGCGTTGGCCGGCGACGCCGCCTGCGCCCCGGGCAGGCCGAAGGCGAGCGCCAGGGCCGCGGTCGCGGCCAGTAGGGACAGTCTCATTCTCGTCCTCCCCATTGCGGCGGATGCCCGCCTTTCTTGGTTGCTTACGGAAACGCGCTCGATCCGTCGGGACGTCGGCCGACGCGCCGCTCCCAATGGATGTAGCCGTCGGTCTTCAGCACCTCCTCGTCGATCTCGACGCCCCAGCCCGGCCGGTCGGGCCGCAGCTCGAGATATCCCTCGCGCGGGAGATATGGGTCCTTCACATACCAGGCGCCGGCCGAGGGATCGGCCTTCGCCCCGGCGCCGCCGCCACCCGCCTCGAAGGTGTAGTTGGGGCCGTGCGGCAGCCGGTATTCGAGGATGCGGAAGTTCGGCTGGGCGGCGGAGAAGTGCAGGTTCACCGCCGTGGCCAGCGGCCCCATCGGGTTGTGCGGCGCGACGGTGACGTAATGCGCCTCGGCGATCGCCGCGATCTTGCGCATCTCCAGCAGGCCGCCGACGACGCAGATGTCCGGCTGGATGATGTCGGCCCCGCGATGGGACAGGAGGCGCAGGAACTCGAAGCGGCTGTACAGCGACTCGCCGGTCGCCAGCGTGCAGGCCATCTGCCGCTTGATGTCGCCCCAGACCTCGACATTCTCCGGCCGGATCGGCTCCTCGAAGAACAGCGGGTCGTAGGGGGCCAGCGCATTGCCGAGCTGTACCGCCTGGTGCGGCTCGAAGATGCGGGCATGGGCATCGAAGGCGATCTCGTAGTCGCTGCGCACCGTCTCCCGCAGCGAGCGGAAGTAGTCGGCGCTGGTGCGCACCACCTCGCCCCAGCGGTTCTCGTAGATGTTGATGCGGTAGGGGCTGAGCTTGAAGGCGGTCAGGCCCCAATTCTCGTTGAGGCGATCGAACTCCTCCCGCGCCGCCGGCGCGTCGGGGGCGGTGTAGACGCCGGCATAGACCCGCACGCGGTCGCGGGCGTTGCCGCCCAGCAGCATGTAGACCGGGACGCCGAGCGCCTTGGCCGAGATGTCCCACAGGCAATGGTCGATCGCCGAGATCGCGGCCAGGGTCAGCGCGCCGGGCGGGAAGCGCGTCTGCTGCATCAGGTACTGGACGATGTATTCGATCCGCCGCGGATCCTGCCCCTGCAGGAAGGTGAACAGGTAGTCCAGCAGCGGCGCCAGCGCCCGGTCGGGGCCGTGGTTGTAGCACTCGCCCCAGCCGGTGAGGCCGTCATCGGTGTCGATGGCGACGAGCAGACGCGGGCGATCCTTGTCGCGCGTCATGTAGGTCCGCAGACGGTCGATCTTCACGCCGCCATTCCTCCCCGCCCTGTCGATGACCGCCCCGAGAGGACGGAATGCCGGCCGCCGGGCTCCGGCCGTGCCTCACGGCTAGACTTAACCTCATGAGACCTGATATATCAAGTCTCAAGAAATCGCCGGCGCCGGAAGCCGCCGGATCCACCGAGAGGACAGCGTGCAACGCCCCCTGCCATCGCTCGACCCGAACATGCTGAAGGGGCTGCGCGACCATGTTCACGAGCAGCTGCGCCAGGCCATCATCTCCGGCCAGCTGCCGACGGGATCGCTGCTGAACGAGCGGCAGGCGGCGGCGCAGCTGGGCGTCAGCACCACGCCCCTGAAGGAGGCGCTGCGCCGGCTGGAGCTGGAAGGGCTTGTGCGGACCGAGCCGCGCCGCGGCATCCGCATCACCTTTGACGCGGCCCAGGCCGAGGAGATGGCGCTGGCCCGCGCGGCGCTGGAGAGCATGATCGCGCGCCAGGCGGCCACGCGGATCACGGATGAGGCGATCGCGGAGCTGCGCACGGTCGGCGAGGCCATGCGCCAGGCGACGGCGGCGGGTGCGGTGCGCCGGCTGATCACGCTGAACGAGACCTTCCACGAGACCATCCACGCCGCCTCGGGCTGCCGCTACCTGCAGCGCCTGCTGGCCGGGCAGCTGGTCTACGACAAGGCGGCGCGCCGCTTCCTGCTGGGCGACCAGGAGGAGCGCGAACGCGCTTTGGGCGAGCATCTGAGCATCCTCGCCGCCCTCGAGGCGCGGGATCCCGACGCGGCCGAACGGGCGATGCGCGACCACATCGTCCGGTCGGGCCGGCAACATGTGCAGACGGCGTTCGCGCGCCGGAAGGAGTAACGAATGGACAACCAGAACCTGCGGCGCGCGCTGTGCGGCATCTCGGGCGTGCACGCGACCGCCTATGGCGCCGATGGCGGCGTGGATGCGGACCTGACCGGCCGCATCGTCGAGCGCATCGTCGCCGGCGGCATTCCCAATGTCGTGGCCGCCGGCAACACCGGCGAGTTCTACGCCCTGTCACCGGACGAGGTGCGGCTCGTGCACGACACGGCGGTGGCGGCCACGCGGGGCCGCAGCAACGTCGTCGCCGCCGTCGGCCGTTCGCTGACCGAGGCGATCGCGCTGGGCCGCCGGGCCAAGGAGGCCGGGGCGAATGCGATCATGTCGCACCAGCCGCTGGACCCCTTCGCCGCGCCCCAGGCCCAGGCCGCCTATTTCCGGTCGATCGCCGACGCGGTCAACCTGCCGCTGGTCGCCTATGTCCGGTCCGACGCCATGGGCCTGGCCGACCTGCTGTCGGTCGCCAACCACCCGAACGTCGTCGGCGTGAAGTTCGCCACCACCAACCTGATGCTGCTGGCCGAATGCGTGCGGTCGAGCGATGCCGCCACCGCGGTCTGGGTCTGCGGCCTTGCGGAGGGATGGGCGGCGCCCTTCTACGCCCTCGGCGCCCGCGGCTTCACCTCCGGCCTGGTCAATGTCGATCCGGCCCGGTCGCTGGCGATCCATGCGGCGCTGGAGGCGGGCGACTATGCCAAGGCCCGCGCTTTGGTGGCCGAGATCGCCCGCTTCGAGACGCTGCGCACCCGCTACGGCAACGGCGCCAACGTCACCGTGGTCAAGGAGGCGCTGGGCCTGCTCGGCTTCCCGGCCGGCGCGGTGCGCCTGCCGGGCCTGCCGGGCCTGGATCCGGCGGACCGCGAGACGCTCGAGCGCGAGGTGTCGCGCTGGGGGCTTTGATCGAGGCCGGCTCCCCCTCACCCTCCCATTCGCCAACGCGAATGGGCCCCTCCCTCTCCCCGAGGGAGAGGGCATGTTCACCTCTCCTTGGGGAGAGGTCGAAATCGCGCAGCGATTTCGGGTGAGGGGGTGGCCCCGGCCCATCTATTAGGTTCGATCCAGACAATCACGCCGCCTCACCGCCCGCTGAAATACGGCGCCCGCCGGAGCCGGGTCTGGACATAGACGTGCTCCTGCTGGGTGCCCGGCGCGTAGGAGCGGTCGGAGCCGGACACGGCGACATTGCGCTCGCTCGGGAAGCGGGCGACGAAATCCTCGTCGATGTCACAGCCGAGGCCCGGTGCGTCGGGCACGGCGATCGACCCGCCTTCCTGCACCGGATGCGGCACCACGGTCCTGGCCCGTCCCGGCCAGTCGGCGTCGAGCCGCTCCAGCACCAGCCCGTTCGGGATCGCGGCCAGCAGATGCAGCGCCGCATATTCGGCGACGGGGCCGAGCGAGCCGGAATGCGGCGCCATCATGATGTGATGCGCCTCCGCCATCGCCGCGATCTTCTTCATCTGGGTCAGGCCGCCGGCCCGGCCGGTGTCCGGCTGGATGATGTCGACCAGGTCGCGCTCGATCAGCTCGCGCTCGCCGAAGATCGTCGCCATGCGCTCGCCCGCGGCCAGCGGCACATGGGCGGCGTCACGGATGCGCTTGTAGCCGTCCAGGTTCTCGGGTGCGATCGGGTCCTCGATCCACGCCAGGTCATAGGGTTCCAGCGCCCGCGCGAGCCGCGCCGCATCGGCCGGGGTCAGCCAGGGCGGGCCGTGCAGGTCGATGGCGATGTCGACCTCGTCGCCCACCGCCTCGCGCAGCGCCGCGACCTTGCGCACCGGGTCGGCCACGCCGCCGCATTTGATCATCTTGATGCCGTGGCTCTTCACCGCCACCGCCGCCTCGGCCGTGTTGGCGTGGGAGTAGATCGGCACCCGGTCGCGCATCTTGCCGCCGAGCAGGTTCCACACCGGCACGCCCAGCGCCTTGCCCTTGATGTCCCACAGCGCGACGTCGATGCCGGTCATGGCGCCGGCGCCGACGGTGCCGAGCATGCCGTGCCCCATGGTCGCGACCTGCATCTTCTGCCACAGCCGCTCGATATGCGTCGGGTCCTCGCCGATCAGCAGGGCCTTCAGGTCCTGCACCGCGGTCTCGATCACCCGCGGCCAGCCGGAGCATTCGCCGATGCCGACGATGCCCGCATCGGTGTAGACCTTGACGAACAGCCAGTTGCGGAAGCCGCCGAGCTTGCCTTCCGCGATCGCCGCGTCGCCGAGCCGGCCGTCCGTCGCCCATTTGTCGGGATCCGGCGGGCCGGCCTGCATCAGGAAGGTCCGGATGTCGGTGATCTTCATAGCGCCAGGCTCCGTTCGGCGGGCTCGGTGTACCGGATGCGGTTGTGGATGCTGCGGCGGCGCGGATCGGGCCGCGGCACGGCCGAGATCAGCGCCTTGGTGTAGTCATGGGCCGGCGCCTCGCAGACCTCGTCGGCCCGGCCGATCTCGACCAGCCGGCCGCGATACATCACGCCGACGCGGTCGCACATGTAGCGGATCACGCCGATGTCGTGGCTGATGAAGATGTAGGCGAGGTCGAGCTCGTCCTGCAGCTTCAGCAGCAGGTCCAGCACCTGGAAGCGCAGCGAGACGTCGAGCGCCGAGGTCGCCTCGTCGGCGACGATGACGCGGGGGTTCAGGGCGATGGCGCGGGCGATGCCGATGCGCTGGCGCTGGCCGCCGGAGAAGGCGTGCGGATAGCGCTCACGCCAGGCGGGTTCGAGGCCGACCTGGCGCATCAGCCCGGCGACGCGCTCATCCAAATCCTTGCCCTTGGCGATGCCGTTGACCAGCAGCGGCTCGCCGATCACCTGGGCCACGGTCATGCGCGGGTTGAGGGAGGAGACCGGGTCCTGGAAGATCATCCGGATCTCGCGCCGGCACGATGCGAGCGTCGGCTTGTCGGCCTTGGCCAGGTCGACCACCGATTCGTCGGCCCGGCGGTAGCGGATGGCGCCGCCGGTCGGGTCATAGACCCGCAGCAGGCAGCGCCCCATGGTGGTCTTGCCGGAGCCGGATTCGCCGACGATGCCCAGCGTCTCCCCTGCCCGCACCTGCAGCGACACCCCGTCGACCGCGGCGAAGGCGGCGCTGCCGGTGCCGAACTGCATCCGCAGGCCCTCGACCTCGACCACCGGCGGGCGGTCGGCCGGCAGCGGCGGGCGCTTCAGCCGGATCTCGGCCTTGTCCTCGAGCTTGAGGACCGACCCGATCAGCATCTTGGTATACGGATCCTCGGGCGCGTGAAAAATGCGGTCGACCGGCCCGTGCTCCACCACCTTGCCGTGATACATCACCAGCACGTCGTCGGCGATCTCGGCCACCACGCCCATGTCATGGGTGATGAACAGCACCGCCATGCCGTATTCGGCCTGCAGCCGCTTGATCAGGTCCAGGATCTCGGCCTGGGTGGTGACGTCCAGCGCCGTCGTCGGCTCGTCGGCGATCAGCAGCTGCGGGTTGCAGGCCAGCGCCATGGCGATCATGGCGCGCTGGCGCATGCCGCCGGAGAACTCGAAGGTGTAGCGGTCGATCGCCCGCTCCGGCCGCGGGATCTCGACCTGCTTCAAGAGCTCGATCGTCCGCGCCCGCGCGGCGGCCTTGCCGAGGCCGAGATGCAGGCGCAGCACCTCGATGATCTGGTCGCCGACCGTGTGGATCGGCGACAGCGACGACATCGGCTCCTGGAAGATCATCGCGATCTCGCGGCCGCGCACCCGGCGGATGGCCCGGCCGCGCGGATGCAGCTTGGCCAGGTCGACGCTGCTGCCGTCGGCCCGGTTCAGCACCATCTCGCCGGAGACGATGCGGCCGGGCGAGTCGACGATCTGCAGGATCGAGCGCGCGGTGACGCTCTTGCCCGAGCCGCTTTCGCCGACGACGCAGAGGGTCTTGCCGCGCTCGACCGCGAAGGACACGCCGTCGACCGCCTTGACCAGCCCGGCACGGGTCGGGAAATGGGTCACCAGGTCGCGCACCGCCAGGACGGGCTTGGGGCGGCCGGGGAACGGCACCGGGGCGGCCGGAGGGTTCGTCATCGAGCTCTCCGCCATCACTTGTTGTAGGGGTCGGCCGCGTCGCGCAGGCCGTCGCCGAGCAGGTTGAGCGCCATCACCGCGACCACGACGAAGGCGCCGGGCGCGAACAGCCAGGGGGCCGTGGCGATCGAGCGGATGTTCTGCGCCTCGCGCAGCAGCACGCCCCAGGAGATGGTCGGCGGCTGCAGCCCGAGGCCGAGGAAGGACAGCGCCGTCTCGGCCAGGATCATCGCCGGGATCGCCAGCGTCACCGAGGCGATGATGTGGCTGAGGAAGCTCGGCATCATGTGCCGGAAGATGATCCGCCCCTCGCCGCAGCCGTCGAGCCGGGCGGCGGTGACGAACTCCTCGGTCCTGAGCGACAGGAAGCGGCCGCGGACGACGCGGGCCAGCTGGGCCCAGCCGGTCAGCGACAGGATCACCGTGATCATGAAGTACTGGGTGATGGCAGGCCAGTCCTGCGGCAGGGCCGCGGCCATGGCCAGCCAGATCGGGATCGTCGGCAGGGCCAGCACGAATTCGATCACCCGCTGGATCACGAAATCCGGCTTGCCGCCGTAATAGCCGGAGATGCCGCCGAGGATCAGGCCGATGGCCAGCGACAGGAACACGCCGAGCAGGCCGACGGACAGCGAGATCTGGGCGCCCTGCATGATCCGGCTCCAGACGCAGCGGCCGAGCCGGTCGGTGCCGAACAGGAACAGCGGCTGCTTCGGGTCGGCCGAGGCGATGAGGTGGATGTTCGTGGTGAACAGCCCCAGAACCGAATAGCTGTAGCCGCGGCCGAACAGCGAGATGCCGACCTTGCGGGCCGGATCCTCCTTGTAGAGGGCGGCCAGCGTCTCCGGATCCCGGGTCAGCTTGTGCGGGTGGAAGTACAGGCCGATCTGCAGGCCGCCATCCTCCGCCCGGTCGAACAGGTGGATCCCCTGCGGCGGGTGGAAGGCGGCGCGGGCGTTCTGCTGGCTGGGATCGTTGATGGCGAAGAAGCCGGGCACGGCCGCGATCACGTAGAGGATGATCACGATCACCAGCGAGGCCATGGCCAGCTTGTGGCGGCGGAAGGCCCACCAGATCAGCTGCCATTGCGAGGCGACGGCGAGTTGGCCGGCGGGGGCGATGGTCGCGAGGTCGGTCATGAGCCCCCCTATTCGAGGCGGATGCGCGGGTCGACCAGCGCCAGCAGGATGTCGCTGATCAGCGACCCGATCAGGGTCAGGGCGCAGATCAGCAGCACGAAGGCGCCGGCCAGGTACATGTCCTGCGCCATCAGCGACTGCAGCAGCAGCGGCGCCGCCGTCGGCAGGTTCAGCACGATCGCCACCACGATCGAGCCGGAGACCAGGTTCGGCAGCAGCCAGGCGAGCGTGGAGATGAACGGGTTCAGCGCCACCCGCACCGGGTATTTCAGCAGCAGCCGGAACTCGGACAGGCCCTTGGCGCGGGCGGTGGTGACATAGGGCTTGTGGATCTCGTCCAGCATGTTCGCCCGCATCACCCGGATCAGGCTGGCGGTGCCGGAGACGGCCAGGATCAGCACCGGGATCCACAGGTGCCGCAGCAGGTTCCAGGTCTTGGCGATGCTCCAGGGCGCCTTCTCGAACTCCGGCGAGAACAGCCCGCTGACATCCTGCCCGAACTCGATGGCGGCGACATACATCAGCACCAGCGCCAGCAGGAAGGACGGGATGGCCAGCCCGGCGAAGGTGATGGTGGTGACGATGTAGTCGCCGATCGAGTATTTGCGCACCGCGGAATAGACCCCGATCGGCAGCGCGATCGCCCAGGTCGCGATCAGGGTGGCCAGGGTCAGCACCAGGGTCAGGGCCATCCGCTCCCAGATCAGGTCGCTGACCGGCTGCTGCCACTCGAAGGACAGGCCGAAATCACCGCGGGTGAGGATGCCGATGATCCATTTGCCGTACTGCACCAGCATCGGGTCGTTCAGCCCGAAACGCTCGCGCAGCGCCGCCGCGGCGTTCTGGTCGACGATCTCGTTGGAGCTGGCCAGCGTCGCGATATAGCTGGTCACGAAGTCGCCAGGCGGCAGCTGGATCAGGACGAAGGCGAGGAAGCTGACCGCGAAGAGCGCGGGCACCATCCACAGCAGGCGCTTGGCGATGAAGCGGAGCATCCGGGGCACTCCTCGATACGGACGCTGAGCGGCGGGAGGAAGACCGGCGGCGCCGGCGTCAGCTCGTGAAGAAGAACTGCTGCGGCATGGCCGGGCCGGGGTTCGGCCAGGTCCAGGAATCCGGCTCCTTCTCCGGCGCGTTGATCAGGTTGGTCTTGACCACGCCGAAGGAGTTGACGGCGAGGCAGATGCCGACCGTCTCGAACGCCTCGGCGGTCAGGTCCAGCAGCTGCTTCATGGTCGCGGCGCGCTTGTCGAGGTCGGAGGTGCTGCGCGCCTCGTCGAACAGCTTCATCCGCTGCTTCTGGCTCTCCGGCGGCTCCTCGCCCGACTGGCCGTTGGAGACGTACCAGAGCGTCCAGGGAATGGCGTAGCGCGACCCCTGCGGGTGCTGGGCGAAGAAGTCGCGCGGGTCGAACATCGGGTCCAGCCCGCCCGGGCCCGGCCACACCTGGGCGTCATGGTCGTTGCTGTCGCCGCGGGTGTAGTACAGCGCCCGCTCGATGGTGTTGACCTTGATGTCGATGCCGATCCCGACCCAGTGCCGCTTCACCAGCTCCAGCACGTCGACCAGGTCAGCGTACAGGGTCGGGATGACGTCGATCGAGAAGAAGATCTTGCTGCCGTCGGGGTGCTGGCGGAAGCCGTCGGCGTCCTTCTTGTCGTAGCCGGCCTTGTCGAGCAGGGCGTTGGCCTGGTCGGCGTCGAAATCGGTGAACTGCCGCGCCAGCGTCTCGTGATACCAGGGGTGGCCCGGCCGTGGCCCGGCCTGGTACGGCTCCGACTGGCCGAAATAGACCAGCTCGATGATCTCGCCCCGGTCGATGCCGAGCGACAGCGCCTGACGCACCTCCTTGTTGGCGAAGAAGGCCTTCAGCTTCGGGTCCTTGTGGCACATGTTCAGGTAGATCTGGCACTGCTGCGCCGCCGACGGCTCCAGCTCGATCAGCCGGTAGCCGCCCTTCTCCTTGTTCTGCGACAGGGTCGGCTTGTTCTGCAGCAGGTTGATGTGCCGCTCCTGGATGTCGAGCTTGCCGGAGATGGCGTCGAGCAGCAGCGATTCCACGTCCTGCGAGATGCCGAAATACAGCTCGTCGATATAGGGCAGCTGGTTGCCCTCGGTGTCGACCTGCCAGAAATACGGGTTGCGCTTCATCACCACACGGGTGGCGCCGCCGACATAGGGCTCGACCACCACCCAGGGGTCGAGTGTCGGCTTGTCCGGGTTGCCCCAGCGCTGCGGGATCTCGATGTCGCCGTTCTTGGCCCGGAACAGGTCGGCCCAGTTCTGCAGGTTGGCCTGCTTCACCAGGTCGCCGACCTTGTCGTTGTATTTGGGATGGAACTGGCTGGCGTAGTGCTTGGCGAACAGCGTCGGGTGCTGGCCCAGCGGCGTCGCCAGCGTCTCCAGATAGGTGGCGTAGGCCGCGGCGAAGGTGAACTTCACCGTGAAGTCGTCGACCTTGGTCACGACCACCGGCTTGCCGGCGATGGTCAGCTGCGACGGGACCGAGCCATAGAGCTCGGTGTTCTTGGCGCAGTCCTCGATCGAGAAGACGATGTCATCGGCGGTGAAGGGGTGGCCGTCCGACCATTTCGTGCCCTTGCGCAGATGGAACACGAACTCGGTGCCGTCTGGGTTGACCTCCCAGCTCTCCGCCAGGTTCGGCAGGGCCTTGGTGAAGCCGAGGTCCCAGCGCACCAGGCTCTGGTTGCCGACCACGCGCAGGATGCCGTTGTGGTCGCTGGAGCCGCGCAGGCCGCGATGCAGCGTGCCGCCATAGGTGCCGACCTTGGTCAGCGGCTGCACCACCAGCGGATTGGCCGGCAGCCGGTCGGCCAGCGCCGGCAGCTTGCCGTCCTTGACCAGCTGCGCCAGGTCCGGCGCCTCCTTGCCGGCCTGCGCATAGGCCAGCCGGACGGCGAGCGGCATCGCCGCCACCCCGGCCAGACCCTTCAGGACCATGCGCCGGGCGAATACGTGCGGCGAGGCGCTGAGCTTCTCGTCCATTCCTGGATCCTCCCTGTGCGGCGTGTCGGAGCCGGCTTCGCCATGCGTGCCGATCCGCTTCCTTTGCCGCTCCGGTCATATTACAAATATTGACAAATCACAACCGCAACGGCCTTCTCTCAGACGTTTTCTGTCGCTCGATCCTGCTGCAGCGCAAACACCGGAAAAAGTCGTGGAATCCACCGGCTGGGAATGGATATCGGTATCAGGCTCGGGTGGGTGGCATCGTGATCAATCTTGACAACTTGCCGGTCGGGGGGATGCGGAGATGAGCGGCACGGAGGGCGACCCCGGGATCGGCCTCCTGCCCCGCGACGGCGGAGCCCCGGCGCGGCTGAGCGAGGTCGTCTATGACGGCATCGTCACCCTGATCGCCCAGGGCGACCTCGCCCTGAACAGCCGCCTGCCGTCGGAGGCCGAGCTGTCGGAGCGCTTCGGCGCCTCCCGCCCCGTGGTGCGCGAGGCGCTGGGCCGGCTGCGGCAGGACGGGCTGGTGGTGTCGCGCCAGGGCTCCGGCTCCTATGTCCGGCGGCAGCCGGACCTCGCGGTGCTGCGCTTCGCCCAGGTGCGGTCGCTGGCCGACGTCCAGCGCTGCTTCGAGTTCCGTGCCGGCCTCGAATCCGTCGCCGCCGCGCTGGCGGCCGAGCGCTGGGAGCCGGCCGATTTGAAGCAGATCGAAGACGCGCTGGAAGCGCTGGAGCGCTGCCTCGGCAATGGCGAGCTGGGGGCCGATGAGGACCAGCGCTTCCACGAGGCGATCGCCCGGGCGACGCGCAACCCCTATCATGTCGCCGTCCAGTCCTCCCTGGCCTCGCACATCGCCGTCGGCATGAACATCACCCGCCATCTCAGCCGGATGCGGACGCCGGAGCGGATCCGCGCCGTGCAGGACGAGCATGTCGCGATCGTCGACGCGATCCGCCGGCGCGACGCCGGGGCCGCGGCGGAGGCCATGCGCCGGCACGTGCTGAACGCCCGGCAGCGGATGTTCGAAGGAGTGTGAATGTGACCCCGGAGGCCATGCGCCGGCACGTGCTGAACGCCCGGCAGCGGATGTTCGAAGGAGTGTGAATGTGACCC
>NZ_NHON01000063.1 GCF_002195995.1 Inquilinus limosus | reverse complement strand
GCCCTCACGGCCGTCCAGCATGGTCAGCTCGCCACGGAACGGGCGCAGCACCACCTCGGTGGTGTAGCGCTCGGCGCCGCTCTGGTCGGTGTATTTCCGGGTCTCGAGCTGGCCCTCGATATAGATCTTCGAGCCCTTCTTCAGGAACCGCTCGACCACCCCGACCAGCGCGTCGTTGAACACCACGACGCGGTGCCACTCGGTGCGCTCCTTGCGCTCGCCGGTGTTGCGGTCCTTCCAGTTCTCCGACGTCGCGACCGAGAGATTCGCCACGCGCCCGCCATTCTGGAAGGACCGGATTTCCGGATCGCGGCCGAGATTCCCGACCAGAATGACCTTGTTGACGCTGCCAGCCATGATCCAGACCTCACTCACTGCTCAATTCCGGGGCGGACCCTAGACTCACCGCCCACCAATTCCAATCCCTTCGATCGCGCCGCCGCCTCAGCCCTTCCGGCGCGTCCGAGTCGCGGGCTTGCGCAGCGCCGCCAGCCAGGCCCCGACCGCCGCCGCCAGGTCCCGGGTCGGCATCACCAGCGCCGGCACCTTGGCGTCGTGGATGTTGCGCAGCACCGACTGGGCGCCGCGGATCTCCAGCGCGTAGAGGTTGCCGGTGATCGGCTCTCCGCCCTCCCCGGCCGCGCCCAGGCGCTCGGCCACCTTCGCCGTCCAGGCGGCGTCGCCGCGCAGGTCGGTCTCCAGGAAATCGGCCAGGATCGGCGCCGCGGTGCCGGGCACCACGCGCGGCCGCCCCTCGGCATCGCGTATGACCTCGATCGTGCTCTGCTTAGCCTTCATCCCGCCCTCTCAATTCGGGAACGCGGTGTTGATCGCGTCCTGGCCGCGGCGCTGGATGGTGCCGATGCGGATCTCGAAGGGCCGGCCCCGGTCGTCACGGCAATAGCCGTCCTGCGCGTCGCCCTGCGCCGGCGCTGCCCCATTTGGTGCAGAGGGCCCCAGCACGCCCCAGGCGGGATGATCGCCGGTCTGGTTCCGGTAGGCATAGAGCACCGAGCGCAGGATCGCCTCGGCCGAGCAGTCGTCCGGATAGAAGGTCGACCGCTTGCGCCGGCCGTTGCTGTAGACCACGGTCGCGTCATAGGTCTCGCCGCCGCGGTGGCGACCGTCCTCGACCCGGTCGACCGCGCCGGTCGGCAGCGCCACGGCGCGCGAATGGAAGCCCTTCGGATCGCCGTTGCGCCCGATCTCGCCGCAGAAGATGTGGCTGAGATTGACCTGCGGGTCGCTGCGGCTCCACAGCCGCTTGCCGGCGTCGCTGCAATCGAGCGTTGCTGCCATCGATTCGCCGGCCCCCGACACGAGCAGCAGGACCAGGATCAGGCCGATCCGACGGATCATGGAGTCTCCGGCGTGAAGCCCCGGGGTTGCGCCCCCGGCCGGCTTGGACGAGCATCCTATCCCGCTTTCCGCTTGACCGCAACGTTCCCGATATGTTCGAGTCTTGTCATCGGACTCGCTGTCCGCTGGCGCGCGGCCGCAGCGCCCGTCGGCGAGCCGATGATCGGGCCGGAGTCGCTTTCGGGCCTCGCCCGTCCCATATTGCACATCGGTGTGCCCGGAGCCCGGGGACGCCCTTCCCGCATGAGTGATCTGGCGATGCACAAGTCCATCAGCGTCCGCGGCGCGCGCGAGCACAATCTGAAGAATGTCGACGTCGATCTGCCGCGCGACCAGCTGATCGTCATCACCGGCCTCAGCGGCTCCGGCAAATCCTCCCTCGCCTTCGACACCATCTATGCCGAGGGCCAGCGCCGCTATGTCGAGAGCCTGTCGGCCTATGCCCGCCAGTTCCTCGAGCTGATGCAGAAGCCGGATGTCGATTCGATCGAAGGCCTCTCCCCCGCGATCTCGATCGAGCAGAAGACGACCAGCCGCAACCCACGCTCGACCGTGGGCACGGTGACCGAGATCTACGACTACATGCGGCTGCTGTTCGCCCGCATCGGCGTGCCCTACTCCCCCGCCACCGGCCTGCCGATCGAGAGCCAGACGGTCAGCCAGATGGTCGACCGGGTGATGGCGATGGGCGACGGCACCCGCCTGTACCTGCTGGCCCCGATCGTCCGCGGCCGCAAGGGCGAGTACCGGAAGGAGCTGCAGGAGCTGCGGGCCCGCGGCTTCCAGCGCGTCAAGGTCGACGGCACCCTGTACGAGATCGAGGACGTGCCGGCGCTGAACAAGAAGCTGAAGCACGACATCGAGGTGGTGGTCGACCGGCTGGTGGTGCGCGACGACCTGGGCAACCGGCTGGCCGATTCGATCGAGACCGCGCTGGGCTTGGCCGAGGGGCTGGCCATCGCCGAGAACGCCGACAGTGGCGACCGCACCCTGTTCTCGTCGAAATTCGCCTGCCCGGTCTCCGGCTTCACCATCCCGGAGATCGAGCCGCGGCTGTTCTCCTTCAACAGCCCGCACGGCGCCTGCCCGGCCTGCGACGGCCTCGGCGCCAAGCTGGTGTTCGACCCGGAGCTGGTGGTGCCGGACGAGAGCCGGACCCTGGCCAAGGGCGCGGTGGCGCCGTGGGAGGGGTCGTCCTCGAAATACTACCACCAGACGCTGGAGGCGATCGCCGCCCATTACGGCGTCAGCACCACCACGCCCTGGCGCGACCTGCCCGAGACTGTGCGCAACACCATCCTGCACGGCTCCGGCAAGGACCCGATCGTGTTCCGCTACGATGACGGTCTGCGCACCTACAAGACCGAGAAGCCGTTCGAGGGGCTGATCCCGAACATGGAGCGGCGCTTCCGCGAGACCGACAGCGCCTGGACGCGGGAGGAGCTGGGCAAGTACCAGGGCACCCGCCCCTGCGACACCTGCGACGGCGCCCGGCTGAAGCCCGAGGCGCTGGCGGTGAAGATCGGCGGGCTGCACATCAGCCAGGTGGCGGAGAAGTCGATCGCCGAGGCCGGGCAGTGGTTCGCGGCGCTGAACGACACGCTGTCGGCCAAGGACCAGGAGATCGCCTACCGCATCCTGAAGGAGATCAACGAGCGGCTGACCTTCCTCAGCGCCGTCGGCCTGACCTATCTGACGCTGTCGCGCGGCTCCGGCTCGCTGTCCGGCGGCGAGAGCCAGCGCATTCGCCTGGCGTCGCAGATCGGCTCCGGCCTGACCGGCGTGCTCTACGTGCTGGACGAGCCGTCGATCGGCCTGCACCAGCGCGACAACGACCGGCTGCTGGGCACTCTCAAGCGGCTGCGCGACCTCGGCAACACCGTGCTGGTGGTCGAGCATGACGAGGACGCGATCCGCAGCGCCGACTACCTGGTCGATATGGGCCCGGGCGCCGGCGTGCATGGCGGCGTGGTGGTGGCGCATGGCACGCCCGACCAGGTGATGGCCAGCGCCGACAGCATCACCGCCCAGTACCTGACCGGGGCGAAGCGGATCGAGGTGCCGGCCACCCGCCGCCCCGGCCATAAGGGCCAGGTGCTGAAGGTGGTCGGCGCCCGCGGCAACAACCTCAAGAACGTGACCATGGAGGTGCCGCTGGGCACCTTCACCTGCGTCACCGGCGTGTCCGGCGGCGGCAAGTCGACCCTGGTGATCGAGACGCTGTACAAGTCGCTGGCCCGGCAGCTGATGGGCGCGCATGAGCACCCGGCGCCGCATGACGCGATCGAGGGGGTGCAGTTCCTCGACAAGATCATCGACATCGACCAGTCGCCGATCGGCCGCACGCCGCGGTCGAACCCGGCGACCTACACCGGCGCCTTCACCCCGATCCGCGACTGGTTCGCCGGGCTGCCGGAGGCGAAGGCCCGCGGCTACGGCCCCGGCCGCTTCTCCTTCAACGTCAAGGGCGGCCGCTGCGAGGCCTGCCAGGGCGACGGCGTCATCAAGATCGAGATGCACTTCCTGCCCGACGTCTATGTCCAGTGCGACGTCTGCAAGGGCCATCGCTACAACCGCGAGACGCTGGAGGTGCTGTACCGCGACAAGTCGATCGCCGAGGTGCTGGAGATGACGGTCGAGGAAGGGGCGGAGTTCTTCCGCGCCGTGCCGTCGATCCGCGACAAGATGGAGACGCTGCACCGCGTCGGCCTCGACTACGTCAAGATCGGCCAGGCCGCGACCACCCTGTCGGGCGGCGAGGCGCAGCGGGTGAAGCTGGCCAAGGAGCTGTCGCGCCGGGCCACCGGCAAGACCGTCTACATCCTGGACGAGCCGACCACCGGCCTGCATTTCGACGATGTGCGCAAGCTGCTGGAGGTGCTGCACGAGCTGGTCGACCAGGGCAACACGGTGCTGGTGATCGAGCACAATCTCGAGGTGATCAAGACCGCCGACTGGATCGTCGATATCGGCCCCGAGGGCGGCGACGGCGGCGGCGAGATCATCGCCGCCGGCACGCCGGAGGATGTGGCGCGCGCCAAGCGCAGCTACACCGGCCAGTATCTGGCGCCCTATCTGCGGCAGGCCCGGCAGAAGCAGCGGGCGTGAGCCCGCCAGCCTTTTGTCGTCGGCCCGGCTTTCCGGTCAGTTGGCGATCATGGCGAAGGCCAGCCAGACATCGTCGGACACCCCGGGCAGCCTGCCCGCGATCGCGTCGAGCTTGGCCAGGCGGATCGCCTGCTCATAGGAGCGGGTCATGGCGAGCGCCTGGTAGAAGCGGATCATGAACAGCGCCGTGCCGCGGTCGCTGACCGGCCAGCGCGCCAGCAGGCTGCGCCGCGCCCCGGCCACCGCCAGAGCCGAGGGCAGGCCGCTGAGCCCTTCGATATAGCTGCGGTCGCCCTGGGCCGTGTCGCAGGCCGACAGCACGACGAGATCGACGCCGGCCAGCGGCCAGGCCATCATCTCGGCGGCATACAGCACCCCGTCATCCGCCGCGACGCGGTCCTCCCTGGCCCCGTTGGCGCCGGAGAGGGCGATGCCGGCGCGCCAGAGCGGCGCCGCCTCCCCCGCCGAGACCGGGTCGAAGAAGCCGTGGGTCGCGAAATGCAGGATCCGGCGGCCGCCGGCCGCGGCCCGGACATCGGCTTCATCGGCGGCGGTGCCCCGCAGCACCTGCGGCGTGAAGCCGATCCTCGCCATGGTCTGGGCGATGGTGTCGACCTCCATGCCCGTGGCCGGCAGGGTCGACATGGCCAAACCCGCGCCGTAATCGACATCGCCGACCAGCAGCATCCCGCCCGCCTCCACCGGCGGCGGCGTCTCCTGGTCGCCGTGGATCGCCCGGGCGCTGCGGGCGATGCGGACGTCCCGGGTCACGATCAGGTTGCGGCCGGCCTCGTCGATCAGCCCGTCGAAGGGCACGAGGTTCAGGATGCCATCCGGCACCACATCCAGCCGCTCGACCCCGTCCAGCTTGCCCTCGAGCGGCGCAATCAGGATCTTGTACAGGGCCCGGCGCCCCTCCTGCCCCGCGATGTCGTCCGGCGTCTGCAGCCACCGTTCGACATCGGCCGCCGCGCCGAGGTCGTAGAGCCAGACATTGCCGTCGCCGCGGCCGACCATCGCCAGGATGCAGTCCTCGACCACCCCTTTCGACACCTTCAGCGGCGCGATGATGAAGTCCGCCACGGCCTCCTTGGGCCCGAGGCCGGCCAGGATGGCGGCATAGGGCCGGCGGCGCTGCTCCTCCAGCTGGCGCAACCCGGTGACCCGGTCCGACAGCGTTGCCTCGGCGATGCCGAGCTCGTGCGCCGTCCCCTCCGCCGCGGCGGTGTCGCGCGGCTGGCGCAGGCTCTCGGCCTGCAGCGCACGCACCCGGTCGAGCAGGGCCCGGTCATCGGCCGACAGCCCGGCCGCCGCGGTGTCGAGCATCGTCCGCTCCAGCGACAGCACGTCCTTCCATTCCAGCAGCACGGTCGCGAACAGCGCGGACGCCGCGGGATCGCTCGCCGAGGCGGACCGGGCGTAGGACAGGATGTCGCCGAGCGGCTCGCGCGTGGTCGCGGCCACCAGCTCCATCACCGCCAGGTCGGAGGTCGAGGCGATCTCCCGCCGCGACCACAGCCGCAGCCGCTGCTCCAGCACCCGGTAGGTGGCTGTGGCGGTCTTCGCCTTCTGCTGGCGCTCGAATCGCGCGACATTGGTCAGCATCGCCAGGGTGTGCGGATCCAGCGCGCCGTAAGTGGCCTCCGACAGCCGCAACGAGAGGCGGTGCAGGCGCCCTTCCGTCGCGGCGTCGCCCCGCTTCTCCGCGATGCCGGCGAGGAGGTTGGCCATGTGCACGGAGTCGGCCGAAGGCTTGGCGTCGGCGGCGAGCTTGGCAAAGGCCGCGTCGTCCGCCGGGGCCGTCCCGGTCAGGATCGCCAGCATGTCCCGCTCGCGGCGCAGATCCACTGTCTCCGGATTGCCGGGGCCGCGGTCCTTCTCCAACGTCGCCACGACCTGCCGGTACAGCTCCATCGCATCCTTCGGCCGGTCCAGGCCGATCAGGTCCAGCGCCAGGTTCTTCCGGCTGATCAGGGTCGACTCGTCCGCCGGGCCGAGGTTGCGCTCACGCCAGGCCAGGGCCGTGCGGTCGAGCGGCTCGGCCTCGTCGAAGCGCTGCAGCTGCCGCAGCACATTGGCCAGGTTGTTCGCCTGGATCATCGTGTCGTCGCTGTCGCCCAGCGCCTTCACCGCGCGGTCATGGGCGTCACGCAGCAAGGGCAGCGCCGCGGCCGGGCGCCCGGCGATGTCGTAGGTCTGGCCGAGGCCGCCCACCGCCGCGATCGTCTCCGCCGACAGCGGACCCATCAGCCGTTCCAGGATCTCGATCGCCTTCCGGTGATGCTCGATCGCCGGCCCGTATTGCCGCCGGTCGCGGTCGAGCACGGCCAGGTTGAAATGGGTGATGCCGAGCTCCGGGCTCTCCGGCTGCATCGCCAGGGCCTGGACCAGCCGGCCGAACATGTCCGCGGCGCTGTCCAGCCTGCCGCCGTTCTGCAGCACGATCGCGGTGTTGTTCAGGATTCGGACATAGAGGTCCGGGTCGCCCCGCTGGAGGCGGTCGAGGGCATCCCGCCGAAGGTCGCGCGCCTCCTCCGCCGCGCCCGCCCGCTCCAACACCACCGACAGGGTCAGGCGGGCCGCCAGCGTCGCCGGCGCGTCCTCGCCCAGCCGCTTTTGCCGGGCCCCCACCAGCGCCCGGGCATAGGTGACCGCATCGTCGCGCAGGCCGAGCATGCCCGTCGCCTCGGTCAGCAGCTCATAGCCGCTCTCGACCTGCTCGACCGGAATCCCGGCGGCGGTCTTCATCCGCGGGACCAGCACGTCAGTGGACAGGTCGGGCCGGCCCACGGCATTGGACAGCTCCGCCAGCCGCAGCGCCAGCGGGAAGGCGGCCGGGCCGTCGCCGGCGGCGTCGAGCAGCCGCTGATAGCGCTTGATGGCCTGGGCGTAGTGCCCGGCCTCGACATCGGCCTCAGCCTGCGCGACGGCGGCCTGGCCGGCCGGGTCCGAGGGCTGGGCGGCGGCACCACCCCCGGCCAGCAGCAGGATCGCGGCGGCGGCGGCGATCATCCGGTGTCGCGGATGCCCCAAGATCGGTTGACCGTATCCCACCTGCTGCCCCCGCCCGGCGATCGACGCGGCATTTATCCTCATCGCCGACGGAAGCTCAACCGCCGCCGATTCAGGCGAGGAACGGCGCGGGCAACCCCAGCGCTTCCGCCAGACCGTCGCGGAAGGTCGCGATCGGCTGGGCCAGGCGACCGGCCGGCGGCCGGTGCAGCATCCAGGCCCGCACCTGCGGCTGGAAATCGACGGCCTCGACCACCTCGACCTCGTCCCGCCAGCGGCTGCCGGCGAAGGCGGAGGGGGTGAGGATGCCGATGCCGAGGCCGCGGGCCACCAGCGACATCCGCAGATCGGCGCTCAGCGCCTCGATCGCCACCTGGAACGGCAGCCGTTCGGCCTCGAAGCGCTGGCGCAGATAGACGCGGAAGCCGCAGCCGCCCTCGTTCATGATCCAGGGGAAGCACGACAGCTCGGCCAGGCTGGCCGGCTTCGGCACGCCGAGCGACGGCGCCGCCACCAGCAGCACCCGCTGGACGCCGAGGTCCTCGCCGACCAGCTCCTCCGGCGGGCTGACGCCCTCCGGCAGGCATACCGCCGCCGCGTCGAGCTCGCTGCGCGCCACCTGGTCGACCAGCCGCACCGACCAGCCGGAGGTGACGCGCAGCGCCAGCTGCGGGAATTCGGCGCGCAGCCGGTCGAGCGGCAACGACAGCGCCGCCTCGGAGAGATACGGCATGATCCCCAGCCGGAACTCGCCGCGCACCTCGCCCCCGGGCGCCACGGCGGCGCGCAGATCCTCCAGCGACCGCAGCACGCGGCGGCCCTGCTCATAGGCCTGGCGCCCCGCGGCGGTCGGCTTCAGCGGCTTCGACTGGCGGTCCAGCAGGGCCGTCCCCAGCCGTTCCTCCAGATTCTGCACCCGCCGGGTCACGCCCGGCTGGGTCAGGTTCAGCCGGGCCGAGGCCGCGACGATCGACCCCGTTTCCACCACGGCGACGAAGGCCTCCAGGTCCGGGATGTTCATGCTGACTTCGCATAATCTTTATATAGACAATTGAGTTGTATCATCTTGCGAAGAGCGAATAAAGCTGTTGCTCGATATACCCATTCAGCAATCGAGCGGATCATGTCGGTCACCAGCGAGTCCCTGGCCCTGGCGTCGCCCGAGCCCGTCCTCACCCGTCCGCTGATCCTGCTGTTCGGGACATCGGTCGGCGTCATCGTCAGCAACCTGTTCGCGCCGCAGACCCTGGTCGGGCTGATCGGCCCGTCGCTGGGCCTGTCCGACGCCGCGGCCGGGCTGGTGGCGATGGCGACGCTGCTGGGCTACGCCGCCGGGCTGTTCCTGCTGGTGCCACTGGCCGACCTGGCCGAGAATCGCCGGCTGATCCTGCGGATGCTGGCCTTCGCCGCCGCCTGTGCCGGCCTGGCCGCGCTGGCGCCGACCGCCGCCACGCTGCTGCCGGTGCTGGTGCTGCTGGGGGCTGCCTGCTCCGCCATCCAGATCCTGGTGCCGATCGCCGCCGCCATGGCGCCGCCGGAGCAGCGCGGCCGCGTCATCGGCGACGTCATGGGCGGGCTGATGGTCGGCATCCTGCTGTCGCGCCCGCTGGCCAGCGCCATCGCCGGCAACGTCGGCTGGCGCGGCTTCTACCTAGCCAGCGCCGTCGCCATGACGGTGCTGACCCTGGTGCTGGCCGTCCGCCTGCCGCGGCGCCGGCCGGCGGGCCGGACGCGCTATCCGACGCTGATCGCCTCGCTGTGGCACCTGCTGCGGCAGGAGCCGGTGCTGCGCGCCCGGGCGCTGACGGCGAGCCTGGTGATGGCGGCGTTCAGCCTGTTCTGGACCGCGGTGGCGCTGCGCCTGGCGCAGTCGCCCTTCGGCCTGGGCCAGGGCGGCATCGCCCTCTTCGCCCTGGTCGGTGCCGGCGGCGCCGTGGTGACGCCGCTGGCCGGGCGGGCCGGCGATCGCGGCTGGACCCGGCCGGCGACCCTGGCCTCGCATCTCGCCGTGATCGCCGGCTTCGCCCTGGCCGCCTGGGCCGGTGCCGCGCCGTCGGGCGGCAAGCTGCTGCCGCTGGTCGCGATGGGGTTGGCCGCCGTGGTGCTGGATATCGGCGTCACCGGCGACCAGACGCTGGGCCGCCGCGCCGTCAACCTGCTGCGGCCGGAGGCGCGCGGCCGGCTGAACGGGCTGTTCGTCGGCCTGTTCTTCCTGGGCGGCGCGGTGGGATCGGCCGCTGCTGGCGCCGCCTGGGCCGCCGGAGGCTGGCCGCTGATCTGCCTGCTCGGCGCCGGCTTCGGGGCGGCCGCGCTGGTGGCTGGACGATTCGACCCGTCGCGCTGAGCCCTATTCGGCCGGAAGGACGGCCAGGCGCGGCACCGGCGAGCCGGCGATGACCAGCGCCTGGATGACGAAGCCGATCACGGCGACGGCCAGGCAGGCGGCGGCGCCGCGGCTGTCGCCGATCAGCCCGCCCAGGGCGGCGCCGAGCGGACGAGCCCCGAAGGTTGCCATGGTGATGATGGCCGAGACCCGGCCCAGCATCGCCGGCGGCGTCACCGCCTGGCGCAGGGTGGTGGAGGCGATCACCCACAGCACCGGGCCGGCGCCGAACAGGAAGAAGGCCAGCCCTGCGATCGGCGCGAAGGGCAGCCAGACCGTCAGCAGCATCAGCAGCGCCCCGGCGAGGCCGGAGAACGGGCCGACCAGCAGCATCGGCCCGAACGGCATGCGCCGGGCGATGCGCGGCGCCGCCAGCGCGGCCAGGACCATGCCGATGCCGTAGACCGCCAGTGTGGCACCGACCGACGACGCGCCGAGACCGAGATGGCCGACCGCATAGGGCACGTAGATCGCCTGCAGCACGAACCAGCCGAGGTTGAAGAACACCGCGGTCAGCAGCACCGGCCGCAGCAGCGGATGGGTCAGGACGAAGCCGGCGCCCTCGCGCAGGTCCTGCAGCGCATGGCGGCGCGGCATCGCCGGCCGCTGCGGCTCGCGGATGCCGGCCAGCAGGATCACGGCCAGGACCGACAGTGCTGCGGCGGCGGCGAAGGCCAGGCCGGCGCCGGTCCAGGCCACCAGCGCGCCGGCCACGGCCGGGCCGGCGGCGAAGGCGGCGCTGCGCGCCAGCTCGATCCGGCCATTCGCGGCCGGAAGATCCGACCGCGGCACCAGGTCGGGCACCAGCGACGGCGCCGCCACGCTGTAGGCCACGGTGCCGGCGGCGCCGAGGAAGCCGAGCGCCGCCAGCAGGCCGAGGCTGAGGCCGCCGGTGACGAACAGCAGCAGCACGGCGAAGAGCGAGACCGCCCGCAGCGCCTCCGCCGCCGCCATCATCCGGCGGCGCGACGACCGATCGGCCAGAAGGCCGGCCGGCAGCGACAGCAGCAGGAATGGCAACGTCTGCACGGTCTGCAAGAGGCCGGTGCCGCCGGCCCCGGCGCCGAGGGCGAGCACGGCGACGATCGGGGCGGCGGCGAGGCCGATCTGCTCCGCCGACTGCGCGGCCAGGTTGGACCAGGCCAGGCGGCGGAACGGGGCGGGAAGCGGGGCGGTGGCGGACATCTGAGGGCTCGCGGCGGGAGATGGGAGCCCCAGCATCCAAGACCGGCGCTCTCCCCGCGCTCTGCTTGTTGCCACCGAATTCGGCCGCAAGCCCCTTGGCGCAGGCACCGCAAGAACCGGGTCGCCACCGTGGCCGGAATTTGAGAGCAAGGGCCGGAGTGC
Organism: Inquilinus limosus; assembly: GCF_002195995.1. GTDB lineage: Bacteria > Pseudomonadota > Alphaproteobacteria > DSM-16000 > Inquilinaceae > Inquilinus > Inquilinus limosus_C. Next base: position 25,636 of record NZ_NHON01000063.1, on the reverse strand, counting down.
TGGCGAAACCCGAGACCGCCATCTTCGGTGGGACGATCGGCATCCCCATATCAGCGGGACCTGTCGATCCCACCGTCGAACAGGAGCGACCCATGGGCTTCATTCCCCCGTCCCCCGTCCCGATCCCGGCCTTCGCCAATGACGAGGCCCGGTGGGCCGCCGTGCAGCGCCGCGACCGCGCCGCCGACGGCGCCTTCGTCTTCGCCGTCCGCACCACCGGCATCTATTGCCGGCCGAGCTGCGCCTCGCGCCACCCGCGGCGCGAGAATGCGAGCTTCCACCCCGACGGCGCCGCCGCGGAACGCGCCGGCTTCCGCCCGTGCCTGCGCTGCAAGCCGAACGAGATGTCGCTGGCCGAGCGCCAGATCGCCCTGGTGGTCGCCGCTTGCCGCAAGATCGAGACCGCCGAGGAGATGCCGAGCCTGGACGAGCTGGCCGAGGCGGCGGGGCTGAGCCGGTTCCACTTCCACCGCATGTTCAAGGCGGTCACCGGCGTCACCCCCAAGGCCTATGCCGACGCCCACCGCGCCGACCGCATGCGCGACGAGCTGGAGCAGACCGGCACCGTGACCGAGGCGATCTATGGCGCCGGCTTCAACTCCAACGGCCGCTTCTATGCCGCGGCGCCGCAGCGGCTGGGCATGACCCCGACCGCCTTCCGCGACGGCGGCACCGGGGCGGAGATCCGCTTCGCCATCGGGCAATGTCATCTGGGCGACATCCTGGTGGCCGCCACGGACAAAGGCATCGTCGCCATCCAGTTCGGCGACGATCCGCAGGCGCTGCTGGAGGAGCTGCAGGACCGCTTCCCCAAGGCCCGGCTGGTCGGCGGCGACGCCGAGTTCGAACAGCTGGTGGCCCGGGTGGTCGGGTTCGTCGAGGCGCCGTCGGCCGCCCATGGGGAGGTGGTGCTGGACCTGCCGCTCGATATCCGCGGCACCGCCTTCCAGCAGAAGGTGTGGCAGGCGCTGCGCGGCATCCCGGCCGGCAGCACCGCGAGCTATGCCGAGATCGCCAAACGGATCGGCCGGCCCAAGGCGGTGCGCGCGGTGGCCCAGGCCTGCGCCACCAACGACCTGGCGGTCGCGATCCCCTGCCACCGCGTGGTGCGCTCCGACGGCGACCTGTCCGGCTACCGCTGGGGCGTGGCCCGCAAGCGCGCTTTGCTCGAGCGCGAGGCGGGGTGAAGCGCGGCGCCGGCTGGGCCGGCTCTGGACGGGCCGGTTCCCACTGCAAGAACCGGCTTGAACCCTCAGCCCGGCTGCCGGGGCATCGGGAAGTGGCGGGCCATCCAGGCCTGCCACGCCGGCTCCTCTTGCGCGGCGACGGCCGCCGGCTGGTCGCCGAACAGGTACAACCGGACCGGCAGATAGACCTGCCCGCCCATCGCCATGGCGAAGAGATGGGCGATGCCGGGCGCCGGCGCGTCGAGCCGCAGCAGCAGCTCCGGATGCTCGTCCGGGCCGACACGCTCGACCCGCCCGGCCAGGATCGGCGCGTCGGCCGCCGCCTGCACCCGCTGCCCCGGCGTGGCGCCGGCGATGCCGAGCCGCCCGGTCAGCGCGGCCCATCCGGCCTGTATCGTCGGCTCCGGCGCCACGCCCATCAGCTGGGCATTGACGCCGCTCCGGCCGCGGAAATGGGTGAGATAGAGCCGCAGGATGCGGAAGAAGGCCGACCAGCCGCTCTCGAACGCCTGGAACTGGCCGTCCCAGTCGTCGCTCTCGGCGAACCAGGCATGCACCACCCGGACGATGCAGGTGCCTCCGCTCTTGGCTTCGACCGTCCATTCGGTGGCGATGGCCGGACCACCCGGCCCCATGTCGTTGGGGCTGTCGGCAGCGAAGCGGCGGGGCGGCTCCCAGGCGGTGATCACCGAATGCGAATCCATCCCGGGGCCGAAACTGGCGGTGACGGCGCCGCCCACCCTCTCTTCGACGCGGGTCGGCACGAACCAGGAGGTCACGCCGGGGCCGGTGGCGATCGCCTGCCATACCTCGTCCGGCGTGCCGGGCACCTCGACCTCGGCCTCGACGGTGCGGCGGCCGGTCTCGTCCTTCTTCACGGGCATGTCTGCTCCTTTCCCGGTGGATCGGCAGGCTTCGGGTACGCCATCAGGACCAGGCGATGGTCCCGCCCCCCGGACGCCGATGCGGTGTGGTAGCGTGCAGCCAGGGCGGCGATCACGGCCGTCAGCTCCTGGGTGAAGGCGGCCCGGTCGGCGGACGATGCGAAACGGATCTCGGTGTCGATCGACAGGGTCGCCAGCCGCTTCTCGGCCCGCAGGGCCGCCCGCCACAGGCCGGTGACCTCGTGCACGATGCGGGCGGCCAGCGCGATCAGATAGCTGGCCGACAGCCGGTCCGACGCGCGGCCTGGATCGGCGGCGACCGGCCCGAGCGCCTGCGGCGAGACGATGTAGGAGGTCGCGGTGGCGACATAGAGCCGCTCGGTCAGCCCGCCCCAGCGCCGCGTCTCCGCCTCGTGCACCAGCCGGTGCGCCTCCAGCGCGCGCAGATGGTAGTTCACCTTCTGGCGCGGGATCCCGAGCCGCATGGCCAGCCCGGCGGCCGAGGCCGGCTCGGCCAGCTCCGCCAACAGGCGGCTGCGCACCGGCTCCAACGCCGCGACGGCGGCCGCCGGATCGTCGATGACATCCACGTCGAGCATGGATCCATTCCATCTTTGACAAATTTTTTTGTCAAGGCGCGATCAAACGGCCGGCCGGAATCGAAACGGGCCCCGTGAGGGGGCCCGTTCCACCAGATCAGTCCAGAGGCAGGGGCTAGCCGGCGACCCGGGCCAGGGCCTCCCGCAGCCGCCCGATCGCGGCCTCGGCCTCGGCCCGGCGCTCGCGCTGCTCCTCGACCACCTCGTCCGGCGCCTTCTCCAGGAACTGGGCGTTGCCGAGCTTGCGGTCGATCTTCTCGACCTCCGACGCGTTCTTCTCGATCTCCTTGGTCAGCCGCGCCCGCTCCTTGTCGAGATCGATGATCCCGGCCAGGGGCAGCACCAGCGTCGCCTCGTCGATCACCGCCTGGGCCGAACCCTTCGCCGGCTCCGCCTGCGACGGCTCGATCGTGGCCAGCCGGGCCAGGCGGCGGATCAGCGCGTCATGGGTCTCCAGCCGCCGCAGCGTCTCCGCCGAGGCGCCGCGCAGCGTCGCCGGCAGCTCGGCCGCCGGCGGCACATTCATCTCCGACCGGATGGTGCGGACCGCCGAGATCAGGCGGATCACCCAGTCCATCTCCGCCGCCGCCTGCGGGTCGACCAGGCCGGCCGGATAGTCCGGCCAGGGCTGGGTCACCAGCGTGGCGTCGCCGCGGTCGGCCAGATGGCGCCACAGCTCCTCGGTCTCGAACGGCATGATCGGGTTGAGCAGGTTGAGGATCTGCTCCAGCGCCCAGGCCGTGGTGGCGCGGGTCTCGGCCTTCGCCGCCTCATCGGTGCCGGAGAAGACCGGCTTGGCGAATTCCAGGTACCAGTCGCAGAAGCCGGCCCAGGTGAACTGGTAGAGGGCCTGCGCCGCCTCGCTGAAGCGGAAGCCCTCCAGCGCCGCGGCCGTCTTCTCCGCCGTCTTCGCCACCTCGCCGACGATCCAGCGGTTCAGCGTCAGCGTGCTCGCCGCCGGGTCGTAGCCGGGCACCGGCCGGCACTCGTTCATCTCGCAGAAGCGGGCCGCGTTCCACAGCTTGGTGGCGAAGTTGCGATAGCCCTCGACCTGCTGCGGCCCGAGCTTGATGTCGCGGCCGGAGGCCAGCGACACCAGGGTCATGCGCAGCGCGTCGGCGCCATAGCGGTCCACCAGTCCCAGCGGATCGATGACGTTGCCCTTGGACTTCGACATCTTCTGGCCCTTCTCATCGCGGACCAGGGAGTGGAAGTACACGGTGCGGAACGGCACCTCACCCATGAAATGGATGCCCATCATCATCATCCGGGCGACCCAGAAGAAGATGATGTCGAAGCCGGTGACCAGCACGTCGCCGGGGTAGTAGCGCTGCAGCTCCGGCGTCTGGTCCGGCCAGCCCAGGGTCGAGAACGGCCACAGGGCGGAGGAGAACCAGGTGTCGAGCACGTCGGTCTCGCGCCGCAGCTCGACCGGCTCGCCGTAGCGGTTCTCCGCCGCCGCCTTGGCCTCGGCCTCGCTCTCCTCGACGAAGATGGTGCCATCCGGCCCGTACCAGGCCGGGATCTGGTGGCCCCACCACAGCTGCCGGCTGATGCACCAGGGCTGGATGTTGCGCATCCACTCGAAGAAGATGCTCTCGGCCATCTTCGGCAGCAGCACGGTCTTGCCCTGCTCCACCGATTCGATCGCCGGCTTCGCCAGCACCTCGGCCTTCAGGTACCACTGCTCGGTCAGGAACGGCTCGATCGGCACGCCGCCGCGGTCGCCATGCGGCACCGCATGGACATGGTCCTCGATCTTCTCGACCAGGCCCAGCGTCTCGAGGTCGGCGACCACGCGCTTGCGCGCCTCGTACCGGTCGAGGCCGCGATACGCCTCCGGCACCTCGCCGTTCAGGCGGGCCTCCTCGTCGAGGATGTTGATCAGCGGCAGATCGTGTCGGCGACCGACCTCGAAATCGTTGAAATCGTGCGCCGGGGTGATCTTCACCGCGCCCGAGCCCTTCTCGGGATCGGAATATTCGTCGGCCACGATCGGGATCAGCCGGCCGACCAGCGGCAGCACCGCGTTCTTGCCGACCAGGTCCTTGTAGCGTTCATCGTCCGGATGCACGGCGACGGCGGTGTCGCCCAGCATCGTCTCCGGCCGGGTGGTGGCCACGACGATATACCGGCCCTCCTCGCCCGAGCCCTCCTGACCTTCAATCGGGTATCGGAAGTGCCAGAGATGGCCCTTGGTCTCCTTCTGCTCGACCTCGAGGTCGGAGACCGAGGTGCGCAGCTTCGGGTCCCAGTTCACCAGCCGCTTGTCGCGGTAGATCAGGCCCTCGCGATGCAGCTGCACGAACACCTTGACCACGGCGCGGGACAGGCCCTCGTCCATGGTGAAGCGCTCGCGCGTCCAGTTCGGGGTGGCACCGAGGCGGCGGAGCTGGCTGGTGATGGTGCCGCCGGACTGGGCCTTCCATTCCCAGACCTTCTCCAGGAAGCCGTCGCGGCCGAGATCCTGGCGCTTGATGCCCTGCTTCCCGAGCTCGCGCTCGACCACCATCTGGGTGGCGATGCCGGCATGGTCGGTGCCGGGCTGCCACAGCGCATCACGGCCGCGCCGCCGGTTGAACCGCGTCAGCACGTCCTGCAAGGTCATGTTGAAGGCATGGCCCATGTGCAGGCTGCCGGTCACGTTCGGCGGCGGCATCATGATGGTGAAGGGCGCGACGTTCGACTGGACGTTGTTGACGAAGGCGCCGCTCTGCTCCCATTCGGGATAAAGCCTAGCCTCGACCTCGCGCGGCCCGTAAGTCTTGTCCAGCATGGCTGAACCTTCCGTATTCTCGAAGTCTTGACGATGGAGCGGTGAAGCGAAGGGGCGGGTCAGCGCCGTACGGCGCCGCTGGCGATGCGGGATACTTCCCGCTCGACCGCCTGCTCGACCAGTCGGGGCAGGTTGGCGTCGAGCCATTCCTTCAGCATCGGCCGCAGCAGCTCGCGCACCAGATCGTCCACCGTCTGGCTCTTGTGCGCCGCCGCCGGCGGCGGGGCCGCGGCGTTCAGCCGGGCCAGGGCCGCCAGCGCGGCGCTGGCGCTGGCCGGCGAGACCACGGAATCGTCCTCGACGGCGGCAGCCGGCGCGGACGCGGCCGGGCGAGGATCGTCCAGCGCCTCGGTCAACTCCAGCACGTCGTCATCGACCGAGACGGAGGACGGCGCGGGCTGCGGCCGGGCAGGCTCACCCGCGGCGGCCCGGCCGCGCGCCGGATCGTCCTCGGTGATCATGCGCCGGATGGAGGCCAGGATGTCCTCCATCGACGGCTCCTGCTGTGCCCGCGTCTCGCTCATCCTCTCGGTCGTCTTCCACTTTCACGCAATGATCATGCCCGGGCCCGGCCCGGGCATCCAGAGACTGTCGACATTACCCCTGACTGCCGGGTCGAGCCCGGCAGTCATCACACATGTGGTGACCCGGCGAGGCCGGGCAACCATGCTCACTCGTCGACCGACGTGCCAAACCAGCGGGCACGGGTCTTCTGATAGTCCGGCTCCGGGTCGTAGACCTTGACCGCCAGGCCCATGTCCTGCGCGGTCAGGCTGCCGACGGCGTTGCGCAGCTGGTAGCCGGCGACCACCTCGTTGCGCCGCGCCTGCACCAGGCTCAGCTCGGCGTTGAGCAGGTTCTGCTGCTCGGTCAACACGTCGAGCACGGTGCGCGACCCGACCTGGGCTTCCTGCTGCAGGCCTTCCACCGCCAGCTGCTCGGCCTTGACCGCGGCCTGGAACGACTTGATCGCGGCCCGCGCCGTCACCAACGCCTGCCACGACTGAACGGCGGCCTGGATCGCCTGGCGGCGCTGCGATTCGATCTCGATCCGCCGCTGGCCATGCGTGTAGCGGGCCTGGCGAACCAGCGATTCCTGGTTGCCCTGCGAGTAGAGCGGGATGGTGACCTGGGCGACGATCGCCGCGGAGTCGACGCGCGACTGCGAGCCGAAGCTCGTCTGCTGCACCTCACCGAGTTGCCCGGCCAGCCCGGTGGCAGGTGCGAAGCGCGTCGTCGGATGCGAGGTCGTCGAGTACTGCCGCTGCAGCCGTGCCTGCACATCGATCGACGGCAGCAGCGCGCCGAACTGCAGGTCGATGTTGTCGGCCGCGGCGCGCTCGGTGAACACCGCCGCGACGATGCCGGGATAGTTCGCCTGGGCCTTCTGGATCGCTTCCTGCATCGAGGACGGCAGGCCGACCGGAACCGCCGGCGTCTCCAGCGTCCCCGGCGGCTGGCCGATGAAGCGCTCGAAGGTGGCGCGGCTGGCACGCAGCGTGCCCTCCGCCTCGACACGGCCGGCCACGGCGCTGGCCAGGCTGGCCTCGGCCTGGCTGACGTCGGTGCGGGTCACCTCGCCGACATTGAAGCGGTCCTGGGTCGCCTGGAGCTGCCGGCGCAGCACCGTCTCGTTGTTGCGCCGCACATCCAGCGCCGACTGAGCCTGGACCACGTCGGCATAGGCGGTGGCGGCATCCAGCAGCACCGTCTGCTCGGTGGTCTGGACGACGGCGCGGGTCGCCATGATCGTGTTCTCGGCCTGGTTCACCGACGCCTGGGTCCGGCCGCCATTGTAGATGTTCTGGGTGACGGTGATGCCGAGCGTCGCCGGGTTCACCTCATGCCACCGGCTGTCCCGCCCCCCGTTCGTGCTGCGGAGGGCGCTGCCGCCCGAGACCCCGTCGGTCTGCGTGTTGCTGAACGTGCTGCCGATGCTGGCGCTGGCGCTGACCTCCGGCCGGTAGCCGGACAGGGCCTGGGCGATGCCTTCGTTGGTCGCCTTCAGCTGGGCGATATCGGCGGCGAGGTCGGGGTTGGTGGCGTAGGCCGACGCCAGCGCCTCGGCCATCGTCTGCGCCGAGGCCGACGCCGTGCCCAGCATCAGCACGGCGGACAGCACCGCGGTGGAGAGGCCGAACCGTCCAAATCGTGTCATCGTCAATACCGTCCCATGGTTGGGTCGATCTCGCACGCCCAGGCATCGATGCCGCCGCGCAGATTGACCACGTTGTCCATGCCCCTTGCCGAAAGCCACCGCACCACCTGCGCGCTGCGCCCCCCGTGGTGACACATGACGATCACCGGGCGATCGCCCGGAATTTCCTCGACCCGGCCCGGGATCTCGCCCATCGGGATGTCGAGCGAACCCTCGATCCGGCACACCGCCAGCTCCTGCGGCTCGCGCACATCGACCAGCACGTACCCCGTGCCGTCGCGCCGCCAATCCGCCAGGGTCGCCACGTCGATCTCGAAAAGCTGCACCCGATGCCCCGCCATATCTTCCTAGAAGCACACGCTCAGAACTGGAAGGCCGGCTTGCGCTCGAAGCCGGGCAGCATCGCCGTCGCCGCATCGAACAGCGGGCGCTGCGACACGACTCCATCGACCGCGCTGACCAGCATAGCACGGCCGACGCCGTCGCCGTCATCCACCACGGTGAGCAGCCGGCCGCCGGGCGCCAGCTGCGCCAGCAGCGCCGCCGGCACCTCGGCCACCGCGCCGTCGACCAGGATCACGTCATACGGCCCCTCGGCCGCCCAGCCTTCGGTCAGCCGCCCCTCGGCCAGGGTCACGCGCTGGGCGCCGAGCTCGGACAGCGCGCCGCGCGCGGCGGCCTGAAGGGCCTTGTCCTCCTCCAGCGCCACCACCTTGGCTGCGAGGCGGGAGACGAGAGCGGCGCTGTAGCCGGTGCCGGCACCGACGATCAGGACGCGGCTGCCGGGCGTGATCCGGGCGTCGTTCAGGAGCCGGCCGAGCACCCGCGGCTCCATCAGCACCCGGCCGCCGCCGACAGCGACGTCCTCGTCGACATACGCGACGCCGCGCCGGTCGGCCGGCACGAAGCGCTCACGCGGGACGGCCATCATCGCGTCGATCAGAGCCTGGTCGATGACCTTGTTGGGCTTGATCTGCCCTTCGACCATGTTCAGGCGGGCGGCTGCGTAGTCGACCATGGGATTCCGCAATCTGAGGACGGCGAGGCACGACGGCCGGGACGGCCACCGCGCGCTCGAACGCAGCGGTTATATCGGCCTTCGCGCCCGCAACACAATCGGTCTGTTACCGGGCGGTCTAGCGCCGCCCGGACGCGGTCTGTTACCGGGCGGTCTAACGCCGCCCGGACGCGGTCTGTTACCGGGCGGTCTAACGCCGCCCGGAGGCGGTCTGTCACCGGGCGGTCTGACGCCGCCCGGACGCGGCCTGTTACCGGGCAGTCCGATGCCACCCCGCCGCGCCGGCCGTCTCGGCGTCGAAAGTTCCGCGCAATCGTTCTTGACCCTGCTTCTCGGCGGACGATATACGGGGGCCGCCGTCGGGGCGCGATGGCTGAGTGGTCAAGCAGCGGACTGCAAATCCGTGCACGCCGGTTCGATTCCGGCTCGCGCCTCCAAACGGCCCGCCTGAAATGCCGGCTGGACCAGCACCTCCAAAAAGTGTGATCGGGGTGCAAGTCAGGCTTGGCAGGGCGGGGCGAGGTTGCTATAAGCCGCGCCACCAACAGCCCGGAGCGATCCGGCGCTCATGTTCCCTGGTAGCTCAGTTGGTAGAGCAGCTGACTGTTAATCAGCGGGTCACTGGTTCGAGTCCAGTCCAGGGAGCCACTCCTCTTCATCCTCCAGAGATCACCCGGCCGGTACATTCGGTCGCGCCCGTCTTGGCATTGGCGGGCAGTTGTATTAAATCCGGATGGTCCCCGGGCGTTGTCTGACGGTCCCGGCATCCGGAACCGCGATGGCCCTGCACGACGCACATTTCCGCACCGGCATCACGCCCCAGGCACCGATTGAGACGGTCGCCGGCCGTCCGGTCGTGGTCGGCTCCTACAACGTGCACAAATGCGTCGGGCTGGACGGCCGCTTCGACCCGCTGCGCATCGCCGCCGTCGTCGACGAGCTGAAGGCCGATGTCGTGGCCCTGCAGGAGGTGGACCGCCGCTTCGGCCGGCGCTACGGCCTGCTGGACGCCGAGACGCTGCGCCGCGACAGCGGCCTGCATCTGGTGCATGTCTCCGATCTTCCCGACGGCCATGGCTGGCACGGCAACGCCCTGCTGGTGCGCAACGGCGAGGTCACCCGCCTGCGCCGCCTGACCCTGCCCGGGGCCGAGCCCCGCGGCGCCATCGTCACCGAGCTGGCCCTGCCCGCCGGCCGCCTGCGGGTGGTCGCCGCCCATTTCGGCCTGCTGCGCCGCTGCCGCATGCGCCAGTCCGCCATGATCCTCGACGAGATCGCCGCCGGCGAGAGCATGCCGACCCTGCTGGTCGGCGACCTGAACGAGTGGCGGCCGGGCCGCCGCTCCTCGCTGCGGCCGCTCGACGCCCTGTTCGGCCCGCTGCAGGCCAGCCCGCCCAGCTTCCCGGCACCCCTGCCGCTGGTTTCGCTCGACCGCATCCTGGGCTGGCCGCAGGGCGTGCTGCGCCAGGTCGAGGTCCATCGCAGCCCGCTGTCGCGGATCGCCTCCGACCACCTGCCGCTCAAGGCCGCGATCGACCTCGCGGTCGCCCTGCCGGCCGGCGCGGCGTCGCTGTCCCAGGCCGCCTGACGCCCCGCCTCGCCCCGCTCCGCCATCCATGGCATCATGCAGCGGCATCACGGGGAGGGGACGATGCCGAGACAATCCAAGGCCAGAATGGCCGGAAGGACCGGATGGCGGGCCGTGGCGATGCTGGCGGCCCTGGCCGCGGCCGGATGCGCCGGGCCAAAAGCGCCCGGAGACGCAGCGCAGGCCGGCGCGGCGCAGGCCGGTTCGACGCCGGTGCTGTCCCAGCCGGGAGAGGTCGCGGTCCAAGGGCGCTATGTCCATGCCGGATCGGGCCTGGCCTTTCCAGCGGGCGGCGCGGCCGCGGGCACCCGCTTCACCCGGGTCACCGTCACGCAATTCGACACCAAGGGGCTGGATGTCAGCGCCAATTATGACGTGCCGACGCCCTCGGGCCGGATGCGGATCTCGGCCTATGTCTATCCCGTCCCGCTGGCCTTCAATCTTGTGTCGCCGACCCCAGCCGCCGACAGCACGGCACAAGATCTCGATTCCGGGCTCCGGAACACGGTCTGCCAGCAGGAGGTGGGACGGCGCGAAACCGAACTCACCACGCTGCATCCCGAGGCCGAACTGATCCGGGAGGACACCGTCGCGGCGCCGCATGGCGAGACCAAGGTCCCCGGAACTGTCGCGATCTACGAGACCAGCGACTTCATCAACAGCACGCCGAAGCGTGTCCGCTCGGAGCTCTATATCTTCTGCTACGTCCAGGACCGCTGGATCGTGAAGTACCGCGTCACCCCGGTCCAGGACAGGACCTCCGAGGCGATCCTCGCCGATTTCATGAAGCAGGTGCCCTGGACGACGCGCCCGCCGCAATAGTCCCGAGCCCTCCCCCCTTGGGGTGATGGCGCCGGCCGGCGCGGGCTTTCCATAGTTCTCCCGCCCATGACCATGACGGGCCCGCCGACCGCAGCGACAAGGCGGCGGCCGGGCCGGGGAGGACGAGAATGACGGACCAGCCCATCGGGCTCACGCGGACGCTGCGGCTGCCTTCGGTCGTGCTGTTCGGCCTGGCCTACATGACGCCGATGATCGTGTTCGGCACCTTCGGCATCCTGGCCCAGAAGACCGGCGGCGCCGTGCCGACCGCCTATCTGGTGGCGCTGGTGGCCGTGCTGCTGACCGCCTGGTCCTATGGCCGCATGGCCGCCAGCTATCCTGTCGCCGGCTCTGCCTACACCTACACCCGCCGCGCCTTCGGCGGCCATGCCGGCTTCCTGGTCGGCTGGGCCATCCTGCTCGACTATTTCTTCCTGCCGATGGCGATCTGGCTGATCGGCGCGGCCTATCTCTCCGCCGCCTTCCCCGACGTGCCGCAATGGGTCTGGATCCTCGCCTTCATCGGCGTGACCAGCGCCATCAACATCATCGGCATCAGGCTGGCCAACGGCGTCAACATCGTGCTGATGCTGGTGCAGTTCGCGGTGCTGGCCGCCTTCGTCGCGCTCTGCGTCCGCTACGCCCTCGCAGGCCCCGAGGCCCGGCCGCTGTTCTCGGCCGATCCCTTCACCGGCAACGGCGGCGCCCTGCCCGCCTATCTCGCCGGGGCGGCCATCGCCGCCTACTCCTTCCTCGGCTTCGACGCGGTGACGACGCTGACCGAGGAGACGGTGGATCCGGCGCGCACCATCCCGAAGGCGATCATGCTGATCGCGCTGCTCGGTGGCGGCATCTTCATCCTGGCCGCCTATTTCACCCAGCTGGCCTTCCCCGGCGGCGAGGTCGCCAATGTCGACAGCGCCGCCTTCGACATCGCCAAGGCGATCGGCGGCGACGTCTTCGTCATGCTGTTCCTGGCCGGGCTGATCGTGGCGCAGTTCGCCTCCGGCCTCTCCGCCCAGGCCAGCGTCGGCCGGCTGCTGCTGGCGATGGGCCGCGACGACGTGCTGCCGAAATCCGCCTTCGGCTATGTCCACCCGATCCTGCGCACGCCGGTGTTCAACATCGCCCTGGCCGGGGCGGTGGCGCTGGCGGCGCTGAAGCTGGATGTCACCACCTCGACCTCCTTCATCAATTTCGGCGCCTTCGTCGCCTTCATCTTCGTCAACCTGTCGGTGATCAAGCTGCTGTGGCTGCGGGCGCCGGAGCAGAGCCTGGGCACGGTGATCGGGGCGCTGGTGGTCCCGGTGATGGGCGCCCTGGCCAACCTGTGGCTGCTGGTCAGCCTGGACGAGCACGCCAAGCTGCTGGGGCTGGTCTGGCTGGCGGTCGGGATCGTCTACCTCGCCTGGCTGACCCGGATGTTCAGCCGGCAGCCGCCGGAGACGCAGTTCCGCGAGGCCGGGGACGCCCCTATCCCGACGGTGCCGCCAGGAACGCGGTGAAGCGGGCGAACAGCTCCGCCTGCGAGGCGATGCCGAGCTTGCGGTGTATGCTCTTGCGGTGGGTCTTCACCGTCTCCTGCCCCAGCCCGAGCAGGGCGCAGATCGAGGGAGTCGAATGGCCCTTCAGGATCAGCCCGACGATCTCCGCCTCGCGCCGGGTCAGCCGGCCGTCGCCGAGAGCGACGATGCGGGTGACGAGATCGCCGGTCCCCGCCGGCTCGGGGGTCGCGCCGAAGCCGGCCCAGTGCCGCTCGGCCAGCGCGCGGACCATCGGCGCCGCGTCGCGCAGCCGGGCGATCTCGGCCCGGCGGAACCGGGCATGGCCGCGGCGCCGGGTCACCGACAGCACCCCGGTCAGCCCGGCTCCGAGATCGAGCACATAGCCGACCTCGTCCAGGATGCGGGTACGGATGTAGTGACGCTTGTAGTACTCGCTTTGGGCGAAGCGGTCGGGGGCCAGGTCGGCCATCACCAGGAACCGGTCGGCGGTGCCGGCCCGCACCGCCTCGAAGAACGGGTCCAGCAGATAGGCGCCGGCGATGTAGCCGTCGACGATGATGGCGGCGAGGTCCGGCGCCTGGCGGTTGTGCAGGTCCAGCGGCGGCGCGTCGCCGCGATAGGCGAAGCCGTTCAGCATGTCGAACGGCACCAGCGCCGCCAGCGCGTCGCCGAGCCGGTCCGGGAACGCCGCCGTGCCCACCGCCGCCATCGCCGCCGCCAGGCCGGCGTTCCAAGCCGCAAACTCCATGCCCCGCCTTTCCGCTCCAGGCCGCTATCCTTGGGCCGAGCGGCCCAGGCCGCAAGCCGTCCCTGAGGATCGAGAGATGACCGACACATCGCCCGCACCGTCCAGCGCCCGCGCGGTGATCGCCGATGCGCTGGACCGCGCCCATGCGGCGCAGGCCCGGCTGAACTGCTTCACCCTGATCCTGGACGACGAAGCGATCGCCACGGCCGAGGCCGCGGATGCGGCTGTCGCTTCCGGCCAAGCACCGGGGCCGCTGCACGGCGTGCCGGTGGCGATCAAGGATCTGACGCCGACCCGCGGCCACCTGACAACGCTGGGATCGCATTCGACCGGCGACTGGATCCCGGACCGGTCGGCGCTGGTGGTGCGGCGGCTGGAGGCGGCCGGCGCGATCGTGATCGGCAAGACCACCACGCCGGAATTCGCCCATTCCAGCTTCACCTATAGCCCGCGCTGGGGCGTCACCCGCAACCCGTGGGACCCGGAGCGGTCGCCGGGCGGGTCCTCCGGCGGCTCCGGCGCCGCGGTGGCCGCCGGGGTGGTGCCCTTCGCCGAGGGCACCGATATGGGTGGGTCGGTGCGGATCCCGGCCGCCTTCTGCGGCGTGGTCGGGTTCAAGCCCAGCCTGGGCCGGATCCCGATGACGATCCTGCCCAGCCAGTTCGACGACATCTCGCATTTCGGCCCGCTGGCCCGGACCGTCGACGACGCCGTCGCCTTCATGGCCGCGACCGCCGGGCCGAGCGACGAGGACATCGGGTCCCTGCCCCTGCCCTTCGACGCCGCGGCGACGCGGATCGACGGGCTGGCCGGGCGGCGCTTCGCCCTGTCGCTGGATCTCGGCTACTACGCGGTGGATCCGGCGGTCGAGGCCGCGGTGCTGGCGGCGGCGGAGGCGCTGCGCCGCGCCGGCGCGGTGGTCGAGGAGGTGGGCCTGCCCTGGACCCGGGCGGCGAGCGACCGCTGGCTCGACCTGTGGTGCGTGTTCATGGCCGCGTTCCAGGGCCACGCCCTGGCCGAGTACCGCGACCGGATGGATCCGATCCTGGTCGGGCTGATCGACCGCGGCCTGACCCTGGGCGCCGCCGAGGTCAAGCGGATCGAGATCCTGCGCAGCGATATGTGGAACGAGCTGGCGGCGGTGCTGGCCGGCCGCGACGCCCTGCTGTGCCCGACCTGCGCCGTACCGCCCCCGCCCGTCACCCTGACCGATGACGATTTCGCGGCGGATCGTCCGGACGGGCGCTATGGCGGCCTCGACCTGACCGCGCCGTTCAACCTGCTGTCCCCCTGCCCCGCTCTGTCGCTGCCGGCCGGGCTGACGCCGGACGGCCTGCCGGTCGGGCTGCAGGTCGTCGGCCATCGCCATGCCGACGAGGCGGTGCTGGGCCTGGCCCGGGCGATCGAGACGGCGTTGCTGGAAGCCGGATTGACCGAGGCCGTGCGCCGCGGGCCGCCGCAGATGTGACGGTCCCGGCCCGCTCCGCTCTTGGAACGGAACGAGGCCGCGCCAGATTGTTGAGTCAGGACCGGCATTGAGTCAGTCTTTCCCTGTCGCCGACGGCCCCCGCGGCCCGGCCAACATGGAGTCGATGGCATGGCCAAGGTTCTCGCCTGTATCGACGGCTCGATCTACTCCCACAGCGTCTGCGATCTTTCGGCCTGGGCAGCCTCGCGGCTGAACCAGCCGGTCGAGCTGCTGCATGTGCTGGGCCGCCGCGAAGTGTCCACCATCCCGGTCGATATCAGCGGCACGCTCGTCGCCTATTCGCAGGACATCCTGGCCGAGCTGGCGGCGATGGACGAGCAGCGGGCCAGCCTGTCGCAGAAGCGCGGCCGGCTGATCCTGGAGGAAGGCAGCGCCCGGCTGAAGGAGGCCGGCGTCACCGACATCKACACCCATCTCTACAATGGCGACCTGGTCGAGACGGTCGGCGAGTTCGAGCCCGACACCAGCGTCATCGTCATCGGCAAGCGCGGCGAGGCGGCGGATTTCGCCAAGCTGCATCTCGGCTCGAATCTCGAGCGGGTGGCGCGGGCGGCGAAGAAGCCGGTGCTGGTGGCGGCCCGCGCCTTCAAGCCGATCCGGCGCTTCCTGATCGCCTTCGACGGCGGGCCGAGCGTGACCAAGGCGGTCGACCTGATCGCCGGCGGCCAGCTGCTGCGCGGGCTGGAGGGCCATCTGCTGATGGCCGGCAGCCCGGATGAGGAGGCCGAGGCCAGGCTGGATGCCGCCGAGGCCAAGCTGCGCGACGCCGGCTGGGACGTCCGCGCCCGCATCCTGCCCGGCGAGCCGGAGGCGGTGATCGCGGCCGAGGTGGCGGCGGCGTCGATCGACCTGCTGGTGATGGGCGCCTACGGCCACTCCCGCATCCGCAACCTGATCATCGGCAGCACCACCACGGCGATGGTGCGGTCCTGCCTGATCCCGGTGCTGATGATGCGGTGAGAGGGCCGGGGTCGGCTCTGGCGGCGCGCCCCCCTCCCCCTCCCGCAGGGGGAGAGGGACTCTATCGGTGTGGGTCGGGAGAGCGCTCCCTCACCCCAAGCAATTCTAGTCCCCCCTCCCCTCGCGGGAGGGGGTTAGGGGGAGGGGGTTCCATCAGCAAGAACCGACCTCCCGCCGCATCAGCCAGAGGCCGACGGCGCAGCCGAGCACGCACAGCGCCAGCATGTAGTAGAGATGCGCCAGCGGGTTCAGCGCCAGCAGCGCCGGGATCGCCAGCGGCGTCAGCCCGCCGAACACGGCATAGGAGATGTTGTAGGAGAAGGACAGGCCGCTGAAGCGGACCGCCGCCGGGAAGGCCCTGACCATGACGAAGGGCACCCCGCCGACGACGCCGACCAGCAGGCCGGTCAGGGCATAGGTCGGCACCAGCAGGCCCGGATCGGGGGCGCCGTGGGTGTAGAACAGCCAGGTGGCGCCCGCGAGCAGCACGCTGCCGATGGCGAAGAAGCGGCCGGCGCCGATCCGGTCGATGATCGCGCCGGCGAGGATGCAGCCGACCAGCAGACACAGCGTGGCCACCGTGTTCGCTTCCAGCCCCACCGGCAAAGGCACCCCGTTCAGCTTCTGCAGGAGCGGCGGCGTCATCAGGATCACCACCACGATCGAGGCCGCCAGCAGCCAGGTCAGCAGCACCGACACCACCACCGCGCCGGGATGGTCGCGCACCACGACCTTCAGCGGCAGCTCCGCCGCCAGCGCCCGGCTGGCCCGCATCTCCTGGAACACCGGGGTCTCGTGCAGCAGCCGGCGCAGGAACACCGAGGCCAGACCGAAGGCCCCGCCCAGCAGGAAGGGCAGCCGCCAGGCCCAGTCGGTGATCTCGGCCGGGCTGAACCGGCCGTTGATCACCGTCGCCACCACCGACCCCAGCAGGATGCCGGCGGTCAGCCCCGCGGTCAGCGTGCCGCAGGCATAGCCGATGCGGTGCGCCGGCACATGCTCGGCCACGAACACCCAGGCGCCCGGGACCTCACCGCCGATCGCCGCGCCCTGCAGGATGCGCAGCAGCAGCAGGGCGACCGGCGCCCAGATGCCGATCTGGGCGTAGGTCGGCAGCAGGCCCATGCCCAGCGTGGCCGCCGCCATCAGCAGGATGCCGAGCGTGAACATCCGCTTGCGGCCGAACAGGTCGCCGAAATGCGCCATGACGATGCCGCCCAGCGGCCGCACCAGATAGCCGGCGGCGAAGATGGCGAAGGTCTGGAACTGGCGCAGCCAGTCCGGGATCTCCGCCGGGAAGAACAGCTGCCCGACCGCACCCGCGAAATAGATGAAGACCACGAAGTCGTAGAATTCCAGCGCCCCGCCCAGCGCGGCCAGGCCGAGGGTGCGGTAGTCGCCGGCATTGAGGCGCCGCCTCGACGGCAGGTCGGCGGCGATGGCATGGGTCATAATGGAGCGGGCTCTGTCGTTCGATGGTGGTCCTGCGCCTCGGCGCGTCGCCGCGACCGTAGGACAGCGCAGCCGAGCCGGACAGCGCTACGCCGTCATGTCCGGGTCCACCAAACGCGTTGCATCCGTAACGTTCACACCCGCTCCAGCGGCCGGTGCGGCTCCGGCGGCAGCTCGATCCCGATCGGGTCGCCGGGGCGCACCGCGCCGCCGGCCAGGACGATGCCCATCACCCCGGCCTTGCGCACCAGGTTGCCGGCCTCGTCCCGGCCCACGACCAGCTTCAGCAGCCCCTGCTGGAAGCCGTCGATCTGGCTGCAGGGGTTGCGCAGGCCGGTGACCTCGACCACCGCCTCGGTGCCGAGCCGCAGCTTCGCGCCGGTGGGCAGGCCCAGCAGGTCGATGCCGCGGGTGGTGACGTTCTCGCCCAGGTCGCCCGGCAGCACGGTGAAGCCGGCGGCGGCCAGTTCGTCATGCAGCTCGCCCTGGATCAGATGCACCTGGCGCAGATTGGGCTGGGTCGGGTCGACCCTCACCCGCGACCGGTGCTTCACCGTCACGCCGAGATGGGCGTCGCCCTCGACCCCGAGCCCGGCCAGCAGCCGGATCGTATCGACCACCGGCTTGCTGAAGCTGTGGGTCGGGCAGAGGCCGACGGCGGTGACCACGGCGGTCACGCCGCGGCTCCGCGCAACGGATAGCGGCCGGTGACGAGGAACGGAGCCTGCCGATCGGCCTGCTCATACACCGCGATCGCGTCGATCCGCAGCGGGTCGACGCAGACCGGCGCGGTCCGCTCCGCCAGCGCGGCGCGGACCTGCTCATGCTCGGCCCTGTCGGTCAGGCGGGCGGTCAGGGTCATGTGGAAGCGGAACTCGTCGAACACATAGGGATAGCCCCAGCGCTCGAGATGCTCGTCCTGCGCCGGGGTCAGCGGCGACCGGCGCCGCCGCTCCAGTTCCGCCGCCGTCAGCGGGGCGCGGAACCGGTCGAAGGCCTCGACGCAGGCATCGGCCAGGGCGTGCACCTCGGGCGCCGCCGCCGAGGGCACCAGCGCCAGGAAGCCGCCGATCGAGGCCAGCGCCAGCACCGGGCCGGCCGCCGCGGAACGGCCGGCGGCGAAAGCCTCGGCCGCGGCGTGCAGCGCCTCGCCCGACACGCCCTCGGCAAGGGCGAACGGCGCCTTCAGCGTCGCGTGGAAGCCGTAGTGCCGGGGATCCTCGGTGATGGCGTGGAGCCGGTCGGGGTCGATGCCGTCCAGGCGCGGCTGCGGCCGCGCCTCCCCGGTCTCCGGATCGCGGCCGAGGATCTCGGCCCCCAGCTCCGCCAGGGCTGAGCGCGCGGGCGGGGCGAAGTAGATCGCGTAGCGTCGAGTCATCTCTCAGGCATCCAGAACGATCGGACAGGCAGTTCGGATTGCCTCTCTCGCCTGGCGGGAGAGGTCGGGCGTCCGCAGGACGACCGGGTGAGGGCGGGCCCAGGCCTCGACAACCCCTCACCCGGAGCCGCTTCGCGTCTCCGACCTCTCCCGCAAGCGGGAGAGGCAATGCGTTGGTTCAGCGGCGCAATCAGCTCAAGCCACGCGCTTGCCGGCGCGCCAGACGGCGCGGATGTGCGGCACGCCGTCGATCAGGCGGAAGCGGACCAGGTCGGCCCGCAGCCCCGGTTCGATCCGGCCGCGATCGTCCAGCCCCGCCGCCTTGGCCGGGTTGGCGCTGACCAGCGCCACCGCCGCCGGCAGGCCGAGGCCGACCGACGCCTCGGCCAGCAGGCACACGGCGTGCAGCATGCTGATCGGCACGTAGTCGGAGGCGAGGATGTCCAGCAGCCCCGCCGCCGCCAGGTCCGCCGCGCCGACATTGCCGCTGTGCGAGCCGCCGCGGACCACGTTCGGCGCGCCCATCAGGATCGACAGGCCGTGGCTGCGCGCCGCCTGGGCCGCGTCCGCCGTGGTCGGGAACTCCGAGATCGAGACGCCGAGCGACACCGCCTCGTCGACATGGGCCGGGGTCTCGTCGTCATGGCTGGCCAGGGCCAGGCCGCGGCCGGCGGCGAGTTCGGCAATGGCGTGGCGGTGCCGGTCGGCATGCGCCTCCTGCGACGCCTGGCGCTGCTGCATCACCACGTCCAGCTCCGCCTCACTGTAGCGGTGCCGGTTGGCCTGGCGCCACTTCTCGACCTGGGCGTACTGCCGCTGGCCGGGCGTGTGGTCCATGATCGAGAGCAGGCGGACCGCCGGGTCGTCGACCAGCACCGAGAGGTAGTCGAGCACATGCGGGTCGCCGACCTCGCAGCGCAGATGCAGGAAATGGTCGGCCCGCAGCATGTCCTGGCGGCGCGCCGACTCCAGCCCGTCGACCATCGGCCGCAGCAGGTCGCCGCGCGGCGCGCCCTTGTGCTCGCCCATCAGCGACAGGCTGTCGAACACGGTGGTGATGCCGGCGGTGGCGACCTGCGCGTCATGCGCCATCGCCGCCGAGACGTTGTTCCACATCACCCCCGGCCGCGGCGCCACATGGCGCTCGAGATGATCTGTGTGCAGGTCGATCATGCCGGGGATCAGGTAGTCGCCCTCGGCATCCTCGCTGGTGGCGGACGCCCCCTCCTCCCCCCTGCTTTCGTCAATGGCCGCGATGCGGCCGTCCTCGACCCGCAGCGTTCCGGTGACGACGGCCCCAGGCGTGACGATCCGGGCGTTCGAGAAGATCAGATCCGTGCTCATGCGGCCGCCTTGTAGAGCGTGACGTCGAAGATCCGGGTCGCCACCCGGTCGCGCACCGCCGTGTCGTGGAAGATCCCCACGATGGCGGCGCCGCGGGCCTTGGCCTCCTCGATCAGCTCGATGACCACGCGCCGGTTATCGGCGTCGAGCGAGGCCGTCGGCTCGTCGAGGAGCAGGATGGGATACTCCATCGCGAAGCCATGCGCGAGATTGACCCGCTGCTGCTCGCCGCCGGAGAAGGTGGCCGGCGGCAGCGACCACAGGCTCTCGGGCAGGTTCAGCCGGGCCAGCAGAGTGCGGGCGCGGCGCTCGGCCTGCGCCTCGGCGACGCCGGAGGCCAGCATCGGCTCCTTGACGATCTCCAGCGTCGGCACGCGCGGGATCACCCGCAGGAACTGGCTGACATAACCGAGCGTCCGGCGCCGGATCTCGAGGATCCGGCGTGGCGTCGCCGCAGTGATGTCGACCGGTGCGCCCTCATGCCGGATCTGCACCCGCCCGGCCGAGGCCAAGTAGTTGCCGTAGAGGGTGCGCATGAAGGTGCTCTTGCCCGCGCCGGACGCGCCGCCCAGCACGACGCATTCGCCCGCGGCCACGGTGAAGTCGACGCCGGCGAACACCGGCAGCCGGACGCCGTTCTGGTTGTGCAGCACGAAGGTCTTGGACAGGCCGGAGACCTCGATCATCGCTGTGTTCGGCATGGCTCAGACCTGCAGGACGGAGGAGACGAGGAGCTGGGTGTAGGGGTGCTGCGGGTCGTCCAGCACCTGGTCGGTCAGGCCGGTCTCCACCACCCGACCGTGCCGCATCACCATCAGCCGGTCGGCCAGCAGCCGGGCGACGGCGAGGTCGTGGGTGACCAGCACCACGGCGATGCCGAGCCGGCGCACCAGCCCGCGCAGCAGGTCGAGCAGCCGGGCCTGGACCGAGACGTCGAGGCCGCCGGTCGGCTCGTCCATGAACACCAAGCGCGGGTTGGTGACCAGGTTGCGGGCGATCTGCAGCCGCTGCTGCATGCCGCCGGAATAGGTCGCCGGCCGGTCGTCGATGCGGCCAAGGTCGAGTTCGACCTTTTCCATCCAGTCCTGCGCCTGGCCGCGGATGCGGCCGTAGTGCCGGGCGCCGACCGCCATCAGCCGCTCGCCGACATTGGCGCCGGCGCTGACATCCATGCGCAGCCCGTCGCGCGGGTTCTGGTGCACGAAGCCCCAGTCGGTGCGGGCCAGCATCCGCCGCTCCGGCTCCGACAGCGCGTAGATGTCGATCAGGCCGCGCATCCGGGTGTCGAAGGCGACCGTGCCGGCGCTGGGCGGCAGCCGGCCGGAGATGCAGTTGAGCAGCGTGGTCTTGCCCGACCCGCTCTCGCCGACGATGCCCAGCACCTCGCCGGGCGACATCTCGAAGGACACCTCGCGGCAACCGGTGACGGTGTCGCCGTAGAGCTTGGTCAGGCCCTCGACCCGCAGCAGGATGTCGCCGCTCACGCCTCGCCTCCCTTCGGCTGGTGCGCCTGCTCGACCGTCCGGTCATAGGCGGCCAGCGCCTCGCCGCTCAGGGCGCCATGGTGGCCGGCATCGCGCCGGGTGCGGCAGTGATGGCTGTCGGAGCAGACGAACATGTGCCCGCCGGCATCGTCGAGCACGACCTCGTCGAGATAGCTGTCCTCTGCGCCGCACAGCGCGCAGGGCTGGTCCCAATGCTGGATGTCGAAGGGATGGTCCTCGAAATCCAGGCTGACCACGCGGGTGTGGGGCGGGATGGCGTAGATCCGCTTCTCGCGCCCCGCCCCGAACAGTTGCAGCGCCGGGTTCATATGCATCTTCGGATTATCGAACTTGGGGATCGGCGAGGGTGCCATCAGATATCGGCCATGCACCATCACCGGATAGTCGTAGGTGGTGGCGATATGGCCGTAGCGGGCGATGTCCTCGTACAGGCGGACATGCATCAGCCCGTAATCGGCATAGCCGTGCATCAGCCGGGCCTCGGTCTCGCGCGGCTCCAGCCGCCGCAGCGGCTCCGGCTGCGGCACCTGGTAGACCAGGATCTGGCCCTCGGCCAGCGGCTGCTCCGGGATGCGGTGCCGGGTCTGGATCACCGTCGCCTCGCCCGTATCCTCGGTGGTCGCCACCCCGGCGACGCGGGCGAAGAAGCGGCGGATATTGACGGCGTTGGTGGTGTCGTCGGCGCCCTGGTCGATCACCTTCAGCACGTCGTCCGGGCCGATGATGCTGGCGGTGACCTGGATGCCGCCGGTGCCCCAGCCATAGGGCACCGGCATCTCGCGGCCGCCGAACGGCACCTGGTAGCCGGGGATCGCCACCGCCTTCAGCAGCGCCCGGCGGATCATCCGCTTGGTCTGCTCGTCGAGATAGGCGAAGTTGTAGCCGGGATCGCGGGCCACGGCGGTTGCGGTTGCCACGTCAGACATCGGTTCGCCCCCTCACCCACTCCTCAACACCCGTCATTGCGAGCCCCGAAGGGGCGTGGCAATCCAGCGGCACCGCCCTATGGATCGCCACGGCGCTGCGCGCCTCGCGATGACGATAGAGGCAGGCGAGTTCCAGCGAGATCCTGTTCGTCACGCTGCCGGCGCTCATTCCGCCGCCTCCTTCCGGGTCGCCGCCTCATCGGCCGCTTCGCGGGCGCGGCGCTCATGCTCCGCTCGCAGCCGGCGGATCAGCTCCAGCTCGGCCTGGAAGTCGACGTAATGCGGCAGCTTGAGATGCTGCACGAAGCCCGAGGCCTCGACATTGTCGCTGTGCGCCAGCACGAACTCCTCGTCCTGCGCCGGGTAGCGCGCGGCCTCGCCGAGCTCGCGGCCACGCAGCGCCCGGTCGACCAGCGACATCGCCATCGCCTTGCGCTCGCAATGGCCGAAGGCCAGG
Source organism: Inquilinus limosus (assembly GCF_002195995.1). Lineage (GTDB taxonomy): Bacteria > Pseudomonadota > Alphaproteobacteria > DSM-16000 > Inquilinaceae > Inquilinus > Inquilinus limosus_C. The sequence continues at coordinate 2,840 of NZ_NHON01000063.1, read as the reverse complement.
CCGTAGCCGCGGGTGAATTGCGGCGGCGCCGTCTTCGACCCGGCGAACTGGTTCACCATCTGGCATTCGGTGACCGTGACCTCACCGATCTCGATGGCGAAGCCCAGCTCCTCCGGCACGATCTCGACCGCCACCTCGCCCAGCCGGATCTCGCCGGCGAAGGGGTGGTTGCCGCCATAGCCGCGCTGCACCGAATAGCCGAGCGCGAGGAGGAAGCCCTCGTCGCCTCTGGCCAGGTTCTGCAGCCGCTGGTCGCGGTCGGCCGGCAGGGTCAGCGGGTCGCGGGTCAGGTCGACCGGCTCATGCCCCTCCGGCGCCGCGGCCTCGCGCTCGATCAGCCCCTCGCGGTTGAGGATGTCGACCACGCGCGGCACCGGCCCGTCCGCCCCCGCCTCGCTCTCCGCCGTGGCCGGCGGCCGCCCCTCGGCGGCCAAAGCGAAGTCGATCAGCCGGTGGGTGTAGTCGTAGGTCGGGCCCAGGATCTGGCCGCCCGGAATGTCCTTGTAGGTGGCGGAGATCCGGCGCCGCACCGTCATCCGGGCGGTGTCGATCGGCTCCGACACCGCGAAGCGCGGCAGCGTGGTGCGGTAGGCGCGCAGCAGGAAGATGGCCTCGACCAAGTCGCCCTGCGCCTGCTTGATCGCCAGCGCGGCGAGGTCGCGGTCATACAGCGATCCCTCGGCCATCACCCGGTCGACGGCCAGGCCCAGCTGCTCGCGGATCTGGTCCGCGGCGATCTCGGGCACGGCCGGATCGCCGCGGCGGGTCTCCGCCACCAGCGCCTGGGCGTTCTCGATCGCGCGCTCGCCCCCCTTGACGGCGACATACATCGGATCAGCCCTCCCAGCGGTTGGTGCGCGGCAGGCCCAGCATCCGGTCGCCGCAGGTCAGCAGAAGGTCGACGCCGAGCGGATAGGCGGCGCCATTGGCCGCCCAATCCTCCCGGAACCAGGCCGGCAGGCCGGCGATCCGGACCGGCTCGGCCGTCTCGATGCCGGGGCCGGTGAAACGGCCGGCCTCCGGCCCGTCCAGCGCCGGCACCTCGACCACCAGCGTCGCCGAGCGGTCGGGGTAGCGGTCCTCGCCCAGGGCCAGGCCGCCGAGGCGCGGCAGCGCCGCGGCATCGGCCACCAGCAGGAAGGCGGCGGTGGCCGGGTCGGCCACCAGCGGCGCGCCGGTGTGGAAGCGCAGGAAGCTCTGCACCGCCGGGGTCGCCAGCGCCGGGTCCAGCCAGAGCGGCGTGTCGAAATCGACGAGGGTCAGCGCCGCCGCGGTCATGGCGCGGCCCAGCGGGGCCGGCGCGGCCAGCGGTTCCGGGCAGGCGACCGGCCGGCCGGGCCGGGACATGGCGTCGAGCACGGCGCGGAACACCGACTGGCTGCCCAGCACCGGGTCGGCGAAGCCGGGCAGCAGCGCCGCCGAATCGAGGATCGCGGTCATCGCGGATTCTCCCCCCGCACCATGGTGAAGAAGTCGACGCGGGTCGCCGCCACCTTGCGCCGGGCGATCCCGCGCGCCTCGGCCTGGGCCTGGCGCAGCGGGACGATGACCGCGGCCTCGACCGCGTCGCGCCGGTCGGTCTGCAGCAGGGCGTCGGCCCGGGCCGCGATCTCGGCATGGCGCCGGTCGCGGCCGGCGACATAGGCGAAGCCCAGCACCTCGCTGCCGTCCAGCCGCACGGTGCAACGCGTCACCGTCATCTCGCCGAGGGCGAAGGCCATGCCGTCGCCGCCGGCGCGGCCCCGCACCATCACCATGCCGGTCTCGGCCGGGCGCAGCGTGGTGAAGCCGGCCCCGTCGCCGAGATCGGTCCACAGGCGGTGGAGGATCCCCGGGTCCGCCTTGGCCAGCACGGCCATCCAGTCCCGGCGCTCTTCAGTTTCTTTGCTCATAGGCTGATAGACCTATTGCCTAATCATCTAGTCATCCGTATGTTTAGATCATGAACGGGATTCAACGACAATCGCAAGTCGGGAAGGATGAAATTTGCGTGACGGACACGGCATGACTCGGCCCATCTCCCTCAGCCGCGGCGCCGGCGTCGCCTTGTGGCGCCAGATCAGCGAGACGCTGGAGCGCGAGATCCGCGACGGCGTGCACCCGGCCGGGGCCCGGCTGCCGACCGAGGCGGAGCTGTCGGAGCGGTTCGGCGTCAACCGCCACACCGTGCGGCGGGCGATGGCCGAGCTGGAGGAGCAGGGCCTGGTCGACGTCACCCAGGGCCGCGGCACCTTCGTCCATCTCGGCGCCATCGCCTATCTGATCGGCCGGCGCACCCGCTTCCACGAGAACATGAAGCGGGAGAACCGCGCCGCCCGGCTGGAGCTTCTGGACTCCGCCGCCGAGGCCGCGTCCGCCGCGATCGCGCGGGAGCTGGACGTGCCGGCCGGGACGCCGGTGATCCGGCTGGACACCCGGTCGCATGCCGACGGGCTGCCGCTGAGCCTGGCCAGCCACTACTTCCCGGCCGCGCGCTTCCCGGGGATCGTCGAGATCTTCCGCGAGACCGGGTCGGTGACGGCGAGCTTCGCCCGCCTCGGCGTCACCGATTACACCCGCCGCCGCACCCGGGTCTCGGCCCGGCTGCCGGATGCGCGGGAGCAGCGCTTGCTCGAGATCACCCGCACCCGGCCGGTGATGGCGACCGAGGCGCTGAACGTCGACGCCGACGGCACGGTGGTCGAGTTCGGCCTGTCCAGCTTCGCCAGCGATCGTATCCAGCTGGTGTTCGAGGGCTGAGCGGACCGGATCGAGGCTGACTAACCCCCTCCCCCTAGCCCCCTCCCGCAAGGGGAGGGGGGCCTCTGTCTGCTTGGGCGGAAAGAGCGATCCCCAAACCC
>NZ_NHON01000062.1 GCF_002195995.1 Inquilinus limosus | reverse complement strand
GTGCGCGAGCGCCTCAATCCGGCCAGGCACGAATGATCAGGCGGCCTGACGGAACTCGCAGCCGGTGCCCCGCTCTTCGCCACGAGGTCGCCCGCGCCCGCCGAATATAGCACCACGGCCACGATGGCGCTTGTCGATCTCATCCGTGGTATTCAGAATCAGCAAGACCCGGCAGGGGACGCCCGAAATGGCGGTTGGGACGAGCGCGAGGCGGATTTTCGAACTGATTCTGATCAAGCCGTCGCATTACGACGACGACGGCTACGTCATCCAATGGCTGCGGTCGGCGATCCCGTCGAACACACTGGCGGTGCTGTACGGCTTGGCCCGTGACAGCGCCGAGCGGAAGATCCTCGGCCCCGACGTCGACATCGTCATCACCGCGATCGACGAGACCAACACAAGGGTCCGCCCGGACGCGATCATCCGCCGGATCCGGAAGGCCGGGTCCGGGATGGTGGCGCTGGTCGGGGTGCAGTCGAACCAGTTCCCGCGGGCGGTCGACATCGCCCGGCCGCTGCGGGCGGCGGGGCTGCAGGTCGGCATCGGCGGCTTCCACGTCTCCGGCACCATCGCCATGCTGCCCGGCCTGCAGCCGGAGGTGGCGGAGGCGCAGGCGCTGGGCATCTCGCTGTTCGCCGGCGAGGCCGAGGGGCGGCTGGACGAGGTGCTGGTCGACGCCTTCGCCAACCGGCTCAAGCCACTCTACAACTTCATGGACGACCTGCCGAACATCGAAGGCGTGCCGATGCCGGTGCTGCCGATCGCGCGGGTGCGCCGCACCGCCGGCCAGCACAGCAGCTTCGATGCCGGCCGCGGCTGCCCGTTCCAGTGCTCCTTCTGCACCATCATCAACGTCCAGGGCCGCAAGTCGCGCCGTCGGTCGCCCGACGATGTCGAGCAGATCATCCGCGAGAACGTGAAGAGCGGCATCAGCCGATTCTTCATCACCGACGACAATTTCGCGCGCAACAAGGACTGGGAGCCGATCTTCGACCGGCTGATCGAGCTGCGCGAGCGAGAGAAGCTGTCGTTCCGGATGATCATCCAGGTCGACACCATGTGCCACCGCATCCCGCACTTCATCGAGAAGGCGGGCAGGGCGGGGGTGACCCGGGTGTTCATCGGGCTGGAGAACATCAACCCGGACAGCCTGGTCGGCGCCAAGAAGCGGCAGAACAAGATCACCGAGTACCGCAAGATGCTGCTGGCCTGGAAGGCGGTCGGCGCCATGACCTATGCCGGCTACATCCTGGGCTTCCCGACCGACACGCCGGAGAGCATCGTCCGCGACATCGGCATCATCCAGCGCGAGCTGCCGGTCGACCTGCTGGAGTTCTTCTTCCTGACGCCGCTGCCGGGGTCGGAGGACCACAAGACCCTGTTCCAGGCCGGCATCCCGATGGATCCCGACCTGAACCGCTACGACCTGAACCACGTCACCACCGGCCACGCGATGATGTCGCGCGAGGAGTGGCAGCGGGCCTACAAGCTGGCCTGGCAGACCTACTACTCGCCCGAGCATATGGAGACGGTGATGCGCCGGGCGGCGGCCACCGGAATCAGCGTCGGCAAGATCCTGTTCCTGCTGCTGTGGTTCACCACCTGCATCAATGTCGAGGGGCTGCATCCGCTCGAGGGCGGCTATCTGCGCCGCAAGGTGCGGACACAGCGCCGCCCGGGCCTGCCGATCGAGCCCGCGCTGCCGTTCTATCTGCGCTATGCCGGCGAGACGGTGGGCAAGCACTGGGCGATGGCGCGGCTGTGGTGGCGCTTCAACCAGGTCCGTCGGCGGATCAAGGCCGACCCGGACCGCAAGGCCTATCGCGACCTGGCGCTGACTCCGGTGAGCGAGGAAGAGCTGGACACGCTGGAGATGTTCTCGGTGACCCAGGGCGCCCGCGCCGCCGCGGCCCGGGCGCATGGGAAACCGGCGGCCCCGCCGCCGCAGGACATCGCCGCGGTGGGGTGATCAGGACAGGCAAGGGCTGATACGATATCGAGCGTCTTCGCGTGTTGCCTCTCCCGCTTGGCGGGAGAGGTCGGGCTCGCGTCAGCGAGACCGGGTGAGGGCTGATCCCGGCCTCGACAAAATCCCCTCACCCGGAGCCGCTTCGCGTCTCCGACCTCTCCCGCAAGCGGGAGAGGCAAAAATCCATCAACTTGGCATGATCGGCTTGACCCGATCCGGCCCAAACTCCTCCCGCTCTAAACCGCCACGTCCGCCGTATCGGCCGCCTTGAGCTCCAGCGCGGCCTTCAGCAGCGCCTGGGTGTAGGGGTGCTGCGGGGCGTCGAAGATCTGCGCCGCCGACCCGTGCTCGACCACCTTGCCGTTCTTCATCACGATCACCTCGTCCGACAGGGCGCGCACCACCTTCAGGTCGTGGCTGATGAACAGATAGGCCAGGCGGTGCTTCTCCTGCAGCCCGCGCAGCAGGTCGACGATCTGGGCCTGGACCGACATGTCCAGCGCCGACGTCGGCTCGTCCAGCACCACGAATTTCGGCTTCAGCACCATCGCCCGGGCGATGGCGACGCGCTGGCGCTGGCCGCCGGAGAATTCGTGCGGATAGCGGTGCCGGCTGGCGGGGTCGAGGCCGACCTCCTCCAGCGCCGCGACGATCATCCGCTCGCGCTCGGCCGCGGAACCGCCGATGCGGTGCACCTGCAGCCCCTCCTCGATGATCTCCGAGATCGACATCCGCGGGCTGAGCGAGCCGTAGGGGTCCTGGAAGACGATCTGCATCTCGCGCCGCAGCGGGCGCATGTCGCGGAACTGCAGGCCTTGCAGCTCCTTCTGGCCGTAGCGGATCGACCCCTGGCTCGAGATCAGGCGCAGCAAGGCGAGGCCGAGCGTGGTCTTGCCCGACCCGCTCTCGCCGACCACGCCGACCGTGTGGCCCTCGCGCACCGTGACGTCGATGCCGTCCACCGCCTTCACATGGTCGACCGTGCGGCGCAGCACGCCGGCCTTGATCGGGAACCAGACCTTGATCTCGCTGGCCGCCACCACGGTGCGGGCATCGCCCGGGGGCGGCGCCGGGTCGCCCTTCGGCTCCGACGCCAGCAGGCGCTGGGTGTAGGGGTGCCGCGGCGCGGTGAACACCGCCTCGGTCCCGCCCTCCTCGACGATCTCGCCCTTGTTCATGACGCAGACCCGGTCCGCCATCTTGCGGACCACGCCCAGGTCGTGGGTGATCAGGAGGAGCGCCATGCCGAAGCGGCGCTGCAGGCTCTGCATCAGCTCCAGGATCTGGGCCTGGATGGTGACGTCCAGCGCCGTGGTCGGCTCGTCGGCGATCAGGATGTCCGGCTCGTTCGCCAGCGCCATGGCGATCATCACCCGCTGGCGCTGGCCGCCCGACAGCTCGTGCGGATAGGCGTTCAGCCGCTGCTCCGGGTTCGGCAGGCCCACCAGGCGCAGCAGCTCCAGCACCCGGGCGCGGGACTGGGCCTTGCCCATGCCCTTGTGCACCGACAGCACCTCGCCGACCTGCTTCTCGATCGTGTGCAGCGGGTTCAGGGAGGTCATGGGCTCCTGGAACACCATCGCGATCTTGTTGCCGCGGACCTCGCGCAGCACCGTCTCGGTCGCACCCAGCAGCTCCTTGCCGCGATAGCGGATGCTGCCCTTGGGGTGGCGGGCGCTGGGATAGGGCAGCAGCTGCAGCACCGACAGGGCGGTGACCGACTTGCCGGATCCGCTCTCGCCCACCAGCGCCAGGGTCTCGCCGCGGTCGAGATGCAGCGACACGCCCTTCACCGCCGGCACCGCGCCGCCGGGCACGCGGAACTCCACCGCCAGGTCGCGGATCTCGAGCAGCCTTTCGCCGGAGGTCGGAATCTGGGTCATGGCGTCTGGCCCTTGGGGTCGGTCACGGGATCGGCGGCGGGCGGCGGGGCGCTGGCGGCCTGGGTCTTGCGCGGGTCGAAGGCGTCGCGCAGCGCCTCACCCATGAAGACCAGGAGGCTGAGCAGGATGGCCAGCGAGAAGAAGGCGGTGAAGCCGAGCCACGGCGCCTGCAGGTTGGCCTTGCCCTGGCTGACCAGCTCGCCCAGCGAGGGCGAGCCGGGCGGCAGGCCGAGGCCGAGGAAGTCCAGGCCGGTCAGCAGGCTGATGCTGCCGGTCAGATTGAAGGGCAGGAAGGTGATGGTGGCGACCACGGCGTTGGGCAGCACGTGCTTCCACATGATCACCCGGTCCGGCTGCCCCAGCGCCCGGGCGGCGCGGACATAGTCGAGGTTGCGGGCGCGCAGGAACTCCGCCCGCACCACGCCGACCAGGCTCATCCACTCGAACAGCAGCATGATGAACAAGAGCGTCCAGAAACCCGGCACGAAGAAGGACGACATGATGATCAGCAGGTACAGCTGCGGCATGCCGGACCAGATCTCGATCACCCGCTGGAAGATCAGGTCGGTCCAGCCGGCGAAATAGCCCTGGATCGCGCCGGCGAAGACGCCGATCACGGAGGCGATGGCCGTGAGGGTCAGGCCGAACAGGATCGAGATGCGCAGGCCGTAGATCAGCCGGGCCAGCACGTCGCGGCCCTGGTCGTCGGTGCCCAGCCAGTTCACCGCCGAGGGCGGGGAGGGGGCGGGCTGGTCCAGGTCGTAGTTGATGGTGCGGTAGGAGAACGGGATCAGCGGCCAGACCGCCCAGCCCTTGTCGTCGATCAGCTTGCGCACGAACGGGTCGCGGTAGTCGGCCTCGGTCTCGAACTCGCCGCCGAACGCCGTCTCCGGATATGTGGCCAGCACCGGCACGTAGTAGTGGCCGTCATACTTGACCAGCAGCGGCCTGTCATTGGCGATGAACTCGGCGAACAGCGTGACCAGGAACACGACCAGGAACAGGTACAGCGCGATCAGCCCGCGCCGGTTGGCGCGGAAATTGGCGATGCGGCGGGCGGTGATCGGCCGGATGCGGAAGCCGAGGAAGCGCGGATGGGCGAAGTCCCGGCCCTGAGACAATGCCGCCTCAGACATTGCGGGCCTCGAAGTCGATCCGCGGGTCGATCAGCGTGTAGGTCACGTCCTGCACCAGCTTCATCACCAGGCCGAGCAGGGTGAAGACATAGAGCGTGGCGAACACCACCGGGTAGTCGCGCTGGATCGCGGCCTCGTAGCCGAGCAGGCCGAGCCCGTCGAGCGAGAAGATCACCTCGATGAACAGCGACCCGGTGAACAGCACGCCGATGAAGGCGGCGGGGAAGCCGGCGATGACGATCAGCATGGCGTTGCGGAAGATATGGCCGTACAGCACCCGCCGCTCGGTCAGGCCCTTGGCCCGCGCGGTCAGCACATACATCTTGCCGAGTTCGTCGATGAACGAGTTCTTGGTCAGCATGGTCAGGGTGGCGAAGCCGCTGATCACCATGGCGCTGATCGGCAGCACCATGTGCCAGAGATAGTCGAGGATCTGCTGATACCAGGGCAGGGAGGACCAGCCGTCGGAGACCAAGCCGCGCAACGGGAACCAGGCGAAGTAGCGGCCGCCGGCGAAGGTCACGATCAGCAGCATGGCGAACAGGAAGCTGGGGATCGCATAGCCGACGACGACGACGCCGGACGTCCAGATGTCGAAGCGCGAACCGTCACGCACGGCCTTGCGGATGCCGAGCGGGATCGAGATCAGATAGACCAGCAGCGTGGTCCACACCCCAAGCGAGATCGACACCGGCAGCTTGGATATGATGAGGTCGACGACCCCGGCGCTCTTGAAGTAACTGCGGCCGAAATCGAAGTTCAGATAGTCGTGGATCATCAGCCAGAACCGCTCGAGCGGCGGCTTGTCGAAGCCGAACTTCTTCTCGATCTCGGCGATGAACTTCGGGTCCAGCCCCTGGGCGCCGCGATACTTGCTGGACGCGGCATTGCTGCCGCCAAGCTGGGAATTGTCCGCCGGGCGGCCGAAATCACCGCCTCCCCCGCCGCTGATCCGGCTGGTCGCGTCGGTGGCGGTGCCCTGCAGCTGCGCGATCATCTGCTCGACCGGCCCGCCGGGGGCGAACTGCACGATGACGAAGTTGACCACCATGATCCCGAACAGCGTCGGGATGATCAGCAGCAGGCGCCGGATGATATAGGCGAGCATCGGTCAAACGTCCGTCGCGAAAAGACCAGAGGGATGGCGACGGACTTCGTTCCGCGAATGGATCACCGGCGCTGTCCCCTCAGGGCCTTCGGATTCTTGCCGTCGAACCACCAGGTGCTGGGGAAGCCGACATCGTTCTTCGGCCGGGTGTCCGGATGGCCGAACATGTCCCAGTAGGCGATCCGGTTGACCGGGTCCTCGTACAGGCCAATCGAAAAGAACTGCCAGGTGGCATAGCGGTCGAAGGCCTTACAGGTCGCGGCCTTCTCGTCATAGGTCTTCGCCGCGATGATCATCTCGACCAGCTCGTCGATGATCGGATCCTTGACCCCTTGCGAGTTCTCGTCACCGGGCCGGTCGGCGTAGCGGGAGTTCCAGCCGCCGCGCAGCGCCTCTCCCGGCGGGAAGAACGGCACGAACCGTGCCGGCATCAGGTCGAACTCGAAATTGTTGATTCGGTTCCGGAACTGCGGCACGTCCATCAGGCGAGGTGAGGCCTGAATGCCGGCACGACGGAGATTTTCGACGAATGGCAGGATGGTCTTCTCAGTCTCCGGGCTGGTGTAGACGATTTCGAAGGCCATCACCTGACCCGTGGTGTTGGTCAGCTTGCCGCCGCGCGATTCCCAGCCGGCTTGTTTCAGCAGATCCAGCGCGGCCCGAAGATTGGCGCGAATGTTGCCGTTGCCGTCCGTGGTCGGCTGCTTGAACTCGGTGGTGAAGATCTCGTCGGCGATCTTGCCGCGATAGCGCTCGAGAATCTCCAGCTCGCGGCCTTCCGGCAATCCACTGAAGGAGAACGGCGTGTTCGGAAAATAGCTGTGGATGCGACTGTAGAGGCCATAGTAGTTGGTTTTCTGTGTGGTCTCAAAGTCGTAGAAATAGTTAAGGGCTCGCCGGACTCGCACATCAGAGAAATATGGTCGCCGCAGGTTGAACATCATGCCGAGATAGAATTGCGGTGATGCATCCGGGATTTCTTCCAGCTTGAGTGCGCCGGTTTGCACGGCCGGAACGGATTTGAAGCCGGTCGTCCATTGCTGGGGCGAGCCGATGGCCATGAAATCGAACTCGCCCGACTTGAGCGCCTCATACAGAACGTCCTGGTCGCGATAGTACTGATAGGTGATCTCGTCGAAATTGGCCGACCCGATATTCTGCGGCAGGCCCTCACCCCAATAGCCCTCGACCCGCTGCAGCGTGATGGACCGCCCCGGATCCACCGATTTGATCTTGTAGGCGCCGCTGCCGAGCGGCGGCTCCATCGTCAGCCCGCCGAAGTCGCGGCCCTCCCACCAGTGCTTCGGCAGGATCGGGAAGCTCGCCATGGCCTTGAGCAGCTGCGGGTTGTTCAGGTTTTTGGCCGTGAACCGGACGCGCCGTTCGTCCAGTGCCTCGATGCTCGCCATATCGTCGTAGAAGCGGGCGCGGAAGCGCAGCGCTCCCTTTTCCCGCAGCAGCTGATGGGTATAGGCGACGTCCTCGGCGGTCATCGGATGGCCGTCATGGAAGTGCAGGCCGTCGCGCATCGTGAAGATGATCGACAGCTTATCGTCCGAGATCACGAACGATTCCGCGGCATCGGCGTAATAGGTGTCGAGCTCGTCGAGATTGGCGGTGATCAACGCGTCGTTGATGGCCCCGACGCCCGCCGCGTCGGTGCCGTCCGTCGTCATGTTGTTCAGCGTGTCGAAGCTGCCGAAGACGCCCAGCACCAGCTTGCCGCCCTTGGGGGCGTCCGGGCGGACATAGTTCCAGTGCGGGAAGTCCTTCGGGTAGGCCGCCTTCAGATCCAGCATCGGCAGGTAGTAGGTCGGCGCGCCGTAGCCGGGCGTGGCCGCTGCCGCCCCCTGGGCAAAGGCCCGGGGCAGGGGGATCGAGGCTCCCGCAACCGAGAGCATCGAGCCGATCGAGAATTGGCGCCGTGTGATCATGCGTCTCTCTCTATCCTCCGCCGCGCGTCAGCGCCGCATCTTTCGCCGGATCGATCCACCAGGTCGAGGGGAACGCGATCCCATTCGGGTCGCCGAACCGATGGGTCGGCTGGGTCTTCGGCTGGCCGAAGCGGTTCCAATAGGCCACCCAGGCGTCGGTCTTGCCCCATTGCAGGATCACGTATCGGTTCCACAACAGCACACGATCCAGCGCGCGGGTCGCAACCTGCAGCGACGACAGGTCGCGGGCGGCCACCACCTTGTCGATCAGCGCGTCCGCCACCGGGTTGCGGATGCCCATATAGTTGGCCGAGCCCTCGACCCCGGCGACCGCCGAGCCGAAATAGTTGCGCAGCTCGCTGCCCGGCGGGGGATAGAAGGCGAGGGCGAGCGGCATCACGTCGTAGTCGAAGCTCTGCCGCCGCTTCTGCATCTGGGCGGTGTCGATCCGGCGCAGCGATGCCTGGATGCCGATCTGCCGCAGCCGGTCGATGAAGGGCTGGGTGGCGCGTTCATAGACCGCCTGGTCGATCAGGATCTCGAACCGCATCGGCGCGCCGGTGGCGATGTTGGTCATCACCCCGTCGCGCTGCTCCCACCCGGCCTCCTTCAGCAGGCGCAGCGCGGTCCGGATGTTGTCGCGCATGTTGCCACTGCCATCCGTCGTCGGCAGGGTGAAAGGGGTATCGAACAGCGCGTCCGGCACCTGGCCGCGGAACGGCTCCAGCAGCGCCTTCTCCTCCCCCTCCGGCACGCCGGAAGAGCGGAAGCCCTCGGCGTTGAAATAGCTGGTCAGCCGGTCGTACAGGCCGGAGAACAGGGTCTTGTTGACCCATTCGAAGTCGTACAGCCAGCCCAGCGCCTCCCGGACCTTGGGGTCGGAGAAGGGGACGCGGCGCAGATTGAACAGATAGCCCTGCATGCCGCGCGGATCCTCGCTGGCGATTTCGGCGCGGATGAGGCGGCCGCCGCGCGCCGCCGGGATGTCGTAGCCGGTGGCCCAGAACAGCGAGGTGAATTCCTGCCGGAAGTCGGAGGTGCCGCTCTTGAACGCGGTGAACTCGACGTCGCGGTCGCGGTAGTAGTCGTAGCGGATGCGGTCGAAGTTCCACAGGCCGCGATTCACCGGCAGGTCGCGGCCCCAATAGTCCGGCACCCGCTCCCAGGCCAGCGTCCGGCCGGGATCGACCGAGGCGATCCGGTAGGGTCCGCTGCCCAGCGGCGGCTCGACCGTCCCCTGGCCGATGTCGCGGCCGCTGGAGGTCCACCAGTGCTTCGGCAGGATCGGCAGCGAAGCCGCCACCTGGCCGATCGGCTTGCGGATGTTGCGGCTGGCAAAGGTGAAGCGCACCCGGTGGTCGTCCAGCGCCTCGGCGCCGGTGACGTCGCGGAAGAAGGATTTCAGGAACGGCTCGGCCTTGTCGCGCACCGTCTCCCAGCTCCACACCACATCCTCGGCCGTCACCGGCACGCCGTCGTGCCAGCGCGCTTCCGGCCGCAGGGCGAAGACGGCCCAGGAGGCGTCGTCCGGGATCGTCACGCTCTCCGCCAGCAGGCCGTAATAGACCCCGGATTCGTCCTGGCTCTCGACCATGAGCGAATCATAGAGCAGCCCGAGGGAGCGCGGCGGCTGGCCGCCCAGGGGGATCAGGTTCAGCGTGTCGAAGGTGCCGGCCGTGCCCAGCACCAGGGCGCCGCCCTTGGGTGCCACCGGGTCGGCATAGTCGAAATGGCTGAAGCCGGCGGGGTATTTCGGCTCGCCGAACAGGGCCAGGGCGTGGCTGGCCGTCGGCTCGGCAGTCGCGACCGCCTGCGCCTCCTGCGCCCGGACGGCCGTCGGGGCCGCAAGGGCGAGGGTGAGCAGCAGGGCGGCAATGACGCGCATGGAAATCCCGGACCGGCATTCCGGCGCCGCGGGGGCGCCGGCGGAGAAGCGGAGTCTAGGGAATCTCACGGCACCGAATAAAGCCAGACATAAACAGAAACGGGACCGCTTTTGGCGGTCCCGTCCCGGGAACTGCAGGCCTGCGGCGATCAGCCGCCGCTCTTCGGCGCCTGCTCCGACCCGCCGGCCGGGGCCTGGCCGCCCGCGGGGGCCGCGCCCCCGGCAGGGGCGGCATCCGGGCTCGGCAGCGGCGCCGGCGTGTCGGCGTTGGTGCGCAGCCAGGCGATCAGGTCGGCCCGGTCCTTCTCGCTCTTCATACCGGCATAGGTCATGGTCGTGCCCGGGATATGCGCCTTCGGACCGGCCAGGAACTCGTTCAGCTCCTCATAGGTCCAGTGGGCGCCTTCCTCGTGCTTCTTCTTGATCGCGGCCGAGTAGTTGAAGTCGTCCTTGTGGCCCATCGGCGCGTCGACCAGGTTCCACTGGTTCGGGCCGACCTTGTTGGCGCCGCCCTTCTCGAAGGTGTGGCAGGCGGTGCAGGCCTTGGACAGGGCCTGGCCCTTGGCCGGATCGGCGGCGGCCATCAGCGGCGCGATCGGCGGGATCGACGGCCCGGCCTGCTCGGCGCCGGCGGCCGGCGCGCTGGCGACGGCGCTGGTGTCGACCTTGTAGGCGTTCTCGTGCAGCGGCTCCGGCGAGACCAGGATGTCGGCGACAATCCCGGTGGCCATTCCGATGATGCCGGCCAGCAGGACAGCGGCGAATATTTTATTGAATTCCATGCCGGATCTCACCTCGAAGCGCGACGGCAACCTCCCCGGACGCACGACTCGATTCGGTCGTACGGGCCCGGGCGTCTTGTAGAGGCGTTCCAATCGGTCTGGCAAGGGGCGATGTCCGGCTGCGACACCCTTTGCGCCCGCCGTCCCGGCCGTCAGCGGGAACAAGCGGGGCAATCCCGGATTCGGGACGGTCTTGACGCCGTCGCGGCAACGGTGGATGACGCCGGATCATGAGCGCATCCAACCCCATCGTCGTGATTCCCTCGCGCCTGGCCGCGACCCGCCTGCCGAACAAGCCGCTGGCCGACATCCATGGCGAGCCGATGATCGTCCATGTCTGGCGCCGCTCGGTCGCGGCCGGTCTCGGCCCGGTGATCGTCGCCTGCGGTGACCGGCCGATCGCTGATGCGATCGAGGCGATGGGCGGCACCGCGGTGATGACCGACCCGGACCTGCCCAACGGGTCGGTCCGCATCGCCGAGGCGCTGCGCAGCATCGATCCGGACGGGCACCACGACATCGTCGTCAACATCCAGGGCGACCTGCCGACGCTGGACCCGGCGCTGCCGCGGGCCGCGGTGGCGCTGCTGGACGACCCGGATGTGGACATCGGCACGCTGGCCGCGGTGATCGTGCGTGAGGAGGAGAAGACGAACCCCGCCATCGTCAAGGCGATCGTCGAGCGGGAGGAGGGGGCGCGGACCGGCCGGGCCTTCTACTTCACCCGCACCACGGCGCCGTCGGGCGACGGGCCGCTGCTGCACCATATCGGCCTCTATGCCTATCGCCGTGCGGCGCTGGAGCGCTACGTGACCCTGCCGCCCTCGGCACTGGAACGGCGCGAGAAGCTCGAGCAGCTGCGGGCGCTGACCGCCGGGATGCGGATCGACGTCGCCATCGTCGACACCGTGCCGCTCGGCGTCGACACCCAGGAGGAGCTGGAGCGCGCCCGGCGCCTGCTCGCTGAAGGAGCGACGCGATGAGGATCTCGTTCCAGGGCTGGGCCGGCGCCAATTCCGACATGGCGTCCCGTCAGGCTTTCCCCGATGCGGAGACGGTGCCGTGCCCGTCCTTCGAGGAGGCGCTGGCCGCGATCCACGACGGCCGGGCCGATCTCGGCATGATCCCGATCGAGAACTCGATCGCCGGCCGCGTCGCCGACATGCACCATCTGCTGCCGGAATCGGGCCTGCACATCATCGGCGAGCATTTCCTGCGGGTGAACCACCAGCTGGTGGCGCTGCCGGGCACCAAGCTGGCGGACATCCGCGAGGTGCACAGCCATGTCCAGGCGCTGGGCCAGTGCCGGCAATGGCTGCGCGCCCGCGGTCTGAAGCCGGTCAACCACGCCGACACCGCCGGCGCCGCCCGCATGGTGTCCGAGCAGTCGGATCCCGGCATCGCCGCCATCTCCAGCCGCCTGGCGGCCGAGATCTACGGGCTGGAGATCCTGGCCAGCGACATCGAGGACGCCGAGCACAACACCACCCGCTTCGTGGTGCTGTCGCGCGATCCGGTGCGGCCGAAGCCGAACAACGGCCCGGTGATGACCACCTTCGTGTTCGAGGTGCGGTCGGTGCCGGCGGCGCTGTACAAGGCGCTGGGAGGCTTCGCCACCAACGGCGTGAACATCACCAAGCTCGAGAGCTACATGCTGGGCGGGCGGTTCAACCAGACCCAGTTCTACGCCGATGTCGAGGGCCATCCGGACGACCAGTCGCTGCGCTTCGCGCTGGAGGAGCTGCAGTTCTTCACCCGCAACTTCCACCTGCTCGGCGTCTATCCGGCCCATCCCTTCCGCCGCGACCCGAGCCAGCTCGCCGCCGACGAGTGAGCGGCGGGCTTTACCCGTCGAGAGCGGATTTCAGGTCGGTGCGGGCGAAATCATCTCCGATGAAGAGCAGCGGGCAGGACCGGGCCTCGGCTTCGGCGTAGGCGAAGCAGTCGCCGAAGTTCAGCCTCGCGGGGTGATTTCCCTTGCCCCATCGGGCATAGGCGGCGGCCACTCGCCAAGACAGGCTCGGGGTAACGGCAGCGATCTCCAGGCCGGCCCCGGTGATCAGCCGTTCCATCTCGCGTGCGACCTGGCGTCCGCCGGCGACGATCATGGCCTCCGCCACGGTGCCTGCCGATATGACGAGTTCCGGCTCGGATCCCAGGATCGCGGCGCATCGCTGCGCCTCAGGTTCCTTCATGATGATCGCCATCAGTGCCGAGGTATCGACGACGATCACTTCGGCAGGCCGTTTTCGTCGTAGAGGAAGTCCTGGCTGCGGGCAGCAGAGGGGCCGGGAGTTGGCCGGGCAGACGCCATGATCTCCGCGATGATGGCCTTCCGCTCGGCCGGCGTCGGCTTCCTGGTCTCCGGCACCAGGCGAACCACGGGCTGGCCGAACCGGGTCAGGACAACCTCCTCACCGGCCTCCGCGCGGCGGACCAGCTCGGTGAGTTGACCCTTCGCTTCACTGACGGAGATATGCATGGCTTTCCTCCCGATTGATCGGGCTACGCAACATGCATGAAAGATGGTCTATCCGATAGTCCAAAGCAAGGCATGGACGATGATGATCACTCGTCCGCCAGCCAGTCCTCCAGCAGGCGCCGGGCGATGCTGTCGCGGCGCGGCAGGCGGAACGATTCATCGTCGGCATGGCGGCGCAGCCAGTCGCGCTCGAACCAGGCGGCAGATTCCAGCTCGTCCTGGTCGACCTGCAGGTCGGAGGTCACGGCCCGGCCGGTGAAGCCCACCATCAGCGACTGCGGGAACGGCCAGGGCTGGCTCGAGTGGTAGCGGACGTCGTCGACCCGGATGCCCGCCTCCTCCAACACCTCGCGCTTCACCGCGTCCTCCAGGCTCTCGCCCGGCTCCAGGAAGCCGGCCAGCACCGAATGCATGCCGGGCGGCCACGCCTTCTGGCGGCCCAGCAACACCCGGTCGCCGTCATGGATCAGCATGATCACCGCCGGGTCGGTGCGCGGGAAATGCTGGGTGCGGCACTCCGGATTGGTGCAGTCGCGGCGGTGGCCGGCATCGCTGCTGACCGTGGGGCTGCCGCAGACGCCGCAGAAGCGGTGGCGCGAATGCCACCACACCATGCCGCGGGCATAGGCCAGCAGGGCGCCTTCCTCATGCGGCAGCAGCGGGCCGACGGCGCGCAGGTCGAGGAAGCTGCCGAACCCGGCCAGAACAGGGTCGGCGGCCGGGTCGGCGATGCCGCTGACATCGACCGCGAGATAGGTGACGTCGCCGTCGATGCCCAGCATCACCGTCTCGGCCGCGGCGCCGCGCCACCAGGCCTCGGTCGCCGGCACCATCGCGACGTGCGGCGCCTCCGGCGGCCCGACGATCAGGTTGCGGCCCTGCCACACCGGCAGGATGCGGGTGTGCTCGCTGATGGTGACGCGGGCGATCCACTCGGTGTCGCGGCGGTAGCGGCCGGCGCGGTCGAGCGACGGATGGACGTAGAAGTTCGGGCGCAGCATGCCGGGACACTGGCACGGCCCCGGCTGCGACGCCAGCGCCGGGAAAAGCAACTGTGCCTTCCGAAAAGGACGGGCCAGCCCGCATCTCCCAGACTGCCTATGGCCTTCGCCGGCGTCTTCAACCGGCCCGAAGGGTTGCCTTGCGGCGGGCGCCTGCGGCCCCGGGCGGCTCGACCGTATGTCCCTATACGCTCTTCGCCGCCCGGAGCCGCATTCACCTCGCCGAAAGGCAACGCAGGCCATAGGCAGTCTGGGAGATGCGGGCTACATTGCCAAAAAAATTCACGGCCGACGCGAAACGGTCGGATCCGACGAACACGAAGGGGGTCACGTCTATGAGTTTCAGCCGCCGGATCGGCCTCGGCCTGCTTGCCGCCACGGCCATTGCCTTTGCCCTGCCGACCGCAGCCCAGGATTATCCGAACCGCGTCATCACCATGATCGTGCCCTTCGCCGCCGGCGGGCCGACCGACACGGTGGCGCGGCTGATCGCCGAGCCGATGAGCAAGACGCTCGGCCAGCAGGTGATCGTCGAGAATGTCGGCGGCGCCGGCGGCACCATCGGCGCCGGGCGCGTCGCCAAGGCCGACCCGGACGGCTACACCCTGCTGCTGCACCATATCGGCCAGGCCACCAGCGCCACGCTGTACCGAAACCTGGATTACAAGCCGGGCGAGGATTTCGCCGGCATCGGCCTGGTCACCGACGTGCCGATGACCTTCGTCGCCCGCGGCGACTTCGAGGCGAAGTCGATGCAGGAGCTGGTGGAGTACGCCAAGTCGCACAAGGACGACGTGACGATCGCCAATGCCGGCGTCGGCTCGGCCTCGCATCTCTGCGGCATGCTGTTCATGGAGGCGATCGGCACCCAGCTGACCACCGTCGCCTACAAGGGCACCGGCCCGGCGATGAACGACCTGCTGGGCGGTGTGTTCGACTTCATGTGCGACCAGACCACCAACACCACCAGCCAGATCAAGGGCGGCAAGATCAAGGTCTATGCCGTCACCAGCGAGAAGCGGGTGCCGTCGCTGCCGGACGTGCCGACAACCACCGAGGCCGGGCTGCCCAACTTCAGGATCGGCATCTGGCACGGGCTGTACGCGCCCAAGGGCACGCCGCAGCCGGTGATCGACAAGCTCGAGGCGGCGCTGCAGGCCGCGCTCAAGGACCCGAACGTGGTCGCCCGCTTCGCCGATCTCGGCACCGAGCCGGTGGCGCTCGACCGGGCGACCCCGGCGGCGCTCGACGCCTATCTCAAGGCCGAGATCGCCAAATGGCAGCCCGTCATCACGGCCGCCGGCGTCTACGCCGATTGAGCACCGTCCGATGATGCCCCGGGGCGGCCGCAACTGACGGCCGGCACCGGCGCATTCCCGGACGGGCCCTAGACCGCACCCGTACCATCACCGGATCCAGGAGCCGCGATGCGCCTCTCCATCCGTCATCCCAAGGACTTCTGGTCCGGGCTGATCTTCCTCGCTTTGGCGATCGCGTTCGGCTGGATCGCCCAGGGCTATCCCATGGGCCGGGCCATCAAGATGGGGCCGGGCTATTTCCCGACCGTACTGGCCGCCATCCTGGGCCTGATCGGGCTGATCACCCTGGTGCGCTCCTTCGTGCTGGAGGGCGAGGGCGTCGGGCAATGGGCCTGGCGCGGCGGCGCGGTGGTGCTGGCGGCGATGCTGCTGTTCGGGCTGCTGCTGCGCGGCGGCGGCCTGGCGGTGTCGGTGCTGGTCGTGGTCTTCGCCGGCGCCTTCGCCAGCATCCGCTTCCGCCTGCCGGTCGCGGCCGCGGCGGCGGCGGTCATGACCGTCTTCTGCATCGCCGTCTTCGTCTGGGGGCTCGGCCTGCCGATCCCCATCCTCGGCCGCTGGTTCGGGAACTGAGGCGACCATGGATCTGCTGCACGACCTCATCCTCGGCTTCGGCGTCGCCTTCACGCCGACCAATCTCGCCTACTGCTTCGTCGGGGTGCTGCTGGGCACGCTGGTCGGGGTGCTGCCGGGCCTGGGCCCGACCGCGACCATCGCCATGCTGCTGCCGGCCACCTTCGTGCTGCCGCCGATCTCGGCCCTGATCATGCTGGCCGGCATCTATTACGGCTCGCAATATGGCGGCTCGACCACGGCGATCCTGATCAACCTGCCGGGCGAATCGGCGTCCGTGGTCACAGCGATCGACGGCTACCAGATGGCCAAGCAGGGCCGGGCGGGCGCCGCCCTGGCCGCCGCCGGCATCGGCTCCTTCTTCGCCGGCAGCGTCGCCACCCTCCTGATCGCGCTGTTCGCGCCGCCGCTGGCCGAGATCGCGCTGAAATTCGGGCCGGCCGAGTATTTCTCGCTGATGATATTGGGCCTCGTCGCATCCGTGGCCCTGGCCCATGGCTCGGTGCTGAAGGCTCTGGGCATGATCGCGCTGGGCCTGCTGCTCGGCATGGTCGGGCAGGATGTCGAGACCGGCACGCCGCGCTACACCTTCGGCATCCCCGAGCTGTCGCAGGGCATCAACTTCGTCGCCATCTCGATGGGCCTGTTCGGCATCGCCGAGATCATCCGCAACCTGGAGGCCGAGCATCTGCGCGACGTCATGGTGCGCAAGGTCTCGGGCCTGTTGCCGACGCGCGAGGAGGCGCGGCGGATGGCGCCGGCGATCCTGCGCGGCACTGCGCTGGGCTCGATCCTCGGCATCCTGCCCGGCGGCGGCTCGATCCTGTCCTCCTTCGCCGCCTATTCGCTGGAGAAGAAGATCTCCCGCCGGCCGCAGGATTTCGGCAAGGGCGCGATCGAGGGCGTGGCCGGGCCGGAATCGGCCAACAACGCCGGCGCCCAGACCTCCTTCATTCCGATGCTGACGCTGGGCATCCCGCCGACGCCGGTGATGGCGCTGATGGTCGGCGCCATGATCATCAAGGGCATCCAGCCCGGCCCGCTGGTGATGACCGAGCAGCCTGACCTGTTCTGGGGCCTGATCGCCTCGATGTGGATCGGCAACTTCTTCCTGATCGTGCTGAACCTGCCACTGATCGGCATCTGGGTGCGGCTGCTGAAGGTGCCGTACCACCTGCTGTTCCCGGCGATCCTGGCGTTCTGCTGCATCGGGGTCTACAGCCTCAACAACAATGTCTTCGACGTCTATCTGACGGTGCTGTTCGGCCTGGTCGGCTACATCCTGGTGAAGCTGGAATGCGAGCCGGCGCCGCTGCTGCTCGGCTTCATCCTGGGGCCGATGATGGAGGAGAATCTGCGCCGCGCCATGCTGCTGGCACGCGGCGACGCCACGGTGTTCCTGACCCGGCCGATCAGCGCCGTGCTGCTGCTGCTGACCGTGGGCGTGCTGCTGGTGATGATCAGCCCGGCGATCCGCCGCAAGCGCGAGGAGGCGTTCCAGGAGGAGGCGGGGTAGGCTCTCGGTCCAAGCCTGATGGATGGGCGGAGCCACCCCCTCACCCGAAATCGCTGGCGCGATTTCGACCTCTCCCCGGGGGAGAGGGAGGGGCCCGTCGCGTTGGCGACGGGAGGGTGAGGGGGAGCCGGCCATGCCGTTGAGTGAGTGTCCCTTGGCGGGCGCTTCCGCTGCAACCCTTCCAGCTGAGTGAAAATGTCCGGCCATTCGGCTGGCAGAGGCCGCGGATTTCCGGTTATCTGGGCAGGACATCCGTCTTCTTGCTCAGCCGGTGACGCATGACCTCGCTTGCCGATCTCTCCGCCGTCGATCTCGTCTCCCGCTACCGCGACCGCAGCCTCTCGCCGGTCGAGGTGGCCGAGGCGGTGCTGCAACGGATCGAGGCGTGGGAGCCGAAGCTGCAGGCGCTGTGGTCGCTCGACCCGGCCGGCGCCCGCGCCGCCGCCGCGGAATCGGCCAGGCGCTGGGCCGAGGGCCGGCCGCTGGGGCCGGTCGACGGCGTACCGGTGACGATCAAGGAAAACATCGCGACGAAGGGCGTACCGATGCCGGTCGGCACCGCCGCCACGTCGCTGGTGCCGGCCGCGGAGGATGCGCCGCCTGCCGCACGGCTGCGCGACTCCGGCGCCGTGATCCTGGCCAAGACCACGATGCCGGATTACGGCATGCTGTCCTCCGGCCTCTCCAGCTTCCACAGGCTGGCCTGCAACCCCTGGGACCTGTCGACCAATCCGGGCGGCTCCAGCGCCGGGGCCGGGGCGGCGGCCGCCGCCGGCTACGGCCCGATCCATCTTGGCACCGATATCGGCGGGTCGATCCGGCTGCCGGCCGGCTGGTGCGGCGTCGTCGGGCTGAAGCCCAGCCTTGGGCGGATCCCGATCGACCCGCCCTATGTCGGCCGTGTCGCCGGGCCGATGACCCGGACGGTGGCCGACACGGCGCTGGCCATGTCGGTGCTGTCGCGGCCGGACGGGCGCGACGGCATGAGCCTGCCGCCGGTCGAGATCGCCTGGTCCGACCTGGCGATCGATCCCAAGGGGCTGCGCATCGGCCTGATGATGGAGATCGGCGCCGGCATGGCGCTGGACCCCGAGGTGGGGGAGGCGGTGACCGCCGCTGCCCGGCTGCTTGAGGCCGCCGGGGCGGTCATCGAGCCGGTGCCGGCGATCCTGACCCGCGAGATGCTGGACGGGCTGGACGATTTCTGGCGGGCCCGGGCCTGGGACGATGTCGAGAGGCTGCCGGAGAGTGATCGGGCGAAGATCCTGCCCTATATCCGCGCCTGGGCGGAATCGGGGGCGCAGCGCTCCGGCCTCGCCGTGATCCGCGGCTTCAACCGCACGATGGAGATGCGAAAGACGGCCGCCAAGCTGTTCGGATCATTGGATTTCGTGTTGTCGCCAACGGCGCCGGTCGCCCGCTTCCCGGCGGATTGGGCGTCGCCGGTCAACGACCCGGACAAGCCGTTCGAGCATATCGGCTACACCGTGGTCTGGAACATGTCGGAGCAGCCGGCGGTGTCGATCAACTGCGGCTATACCGCGGCCGGGGCGCCGATCGGGCTGCAGATCGTCGGCCGGCGCTTCGACGATCTCGGCGTGCTGCGCCTGGCCAAGGCCTATGAGGACCGCCGTGGCCCGCAGCGCCCCTGGCCGGTCTTGTAGAGCGAGGACCGTTGGAACATCCTGGAGCCGTCATTCGTTCCTATGCCGGAATATACGGCCGGCGCCGCCGGGCTCGGGCGGCCTGATATCGAGAGGGGACATGGACCGGGCGGACCGCGAGATCGCGATGCTGGAGACCCTTGCGGCCAAGGGGCTGCCGACGGTCGCGGTTGTCGGCAAGACGACGGTCCATGGCCAGCCTGCGATCATCTTCGAGCGGTGTTCCGGTAGTAGCGCCGACATCGTGCGGAACCGGTCGGTCATTGACGACAGGCTGCTGAACGAGGCCAGCGTGGCCAGCCTGTCCCGCATCCGGGCCGTCATGCTGGAGACGCCGATCGCTGTCGGCCGGCTCAATCTCCTGATCCGTCCGGACGGCGCGGTCGTCCTGTCGGATCCGGAGGGGGTGTGGGAAGGCCGGCCGCCGCCGCAGGATCAGGTCGCGCTGATCGACCTGCTGCTCGCGGCGGCGCAGGCCAAGCTCGGGCGATCATAACCGCCGGCCCCGGGCCGCTGGTTTGACGTCGTCTTCGGCTGCCGGCTCGTCCTTTGGGGAGGGGGATGCTGTCATGGTCTTTCCTGCCGATCGCTCCAGCGGACTGCCGCCTTACTCGCCACGCGCGGATCGCGGGAAACCGGACAACCCGGTCCGTTTCGCGGATGTGGTCGACGCCGTCCGCAAGCAGGAGCCGCCTCAACCGGGTGACCAGGGTGCTCCGGCCCCAGCCCGGCCGCAGGATCCGCCACAGCTGACGGACCCGGCCAAGACCATCGCCGACGACCGGCGCCGCAGGATCGACGACTGGGTCGCCGGGGCGGATGACAGCTTCTGGCCGTGGAACGACGATTCCCACGACAAGGTCGCGCATGCGCTGCGCGGGACCTCCGAACTGGGCGGGCTGACGGGGGACGAGCAGCGCTATCTGGTCGACAGGGCCCTCGACAAATGGGTCCGCGAGGGCGAGACCTACTCCTCGCCACGGGACCTGGCGCGGGACGTCCGCGGCGACGGAGCCCTGGGCCCGCTGGTGGCCGAGCGCTTCGCCGTGAAGGCCGCCGCCCTGGAGGCGGAACAGCGCCGCAAGCCGGCGTCCGACCGCAACGGCGATGCGGTCGATATCGGCGGTGCCGCCATCGTCGCCCTGCATGTCGAGCCCGGCCGCAAGACCGACACGGCGCAGCAGGCGGCGCTGCGGCGGCTGGTCGAACAGCTGGGGCCGTCCCGGGCGGCGGGGCTGGCGGAGGCGCTGTCCTCGCCCGGCCTCGAGACCGAATATGCCTCGGCGACGCTCGAGGCTCTCAACGCCGGGCCGTACACCGACAGCGGCTGGGCCTTCACCACCAGCGCCTTCTCCACCACCCAGGAGCAGCGCTACGGTCAGGGCACGGACCTGTCGGTGCCGATGGCCCAGGCCCTCGCCCGCGGCAGCCTGCTGCTCAGCAAGGATGTGGCGGTCTCCGATCTGCAGTTCCTGATCGACAAGGATGGCCGCTTCGTGATTGCCGATCCGGGCGGCCTGATGCAGGGGTCGGACAGGGTTGGCCTGGTCGAACAACACAGCAATCTGGGAAAGATCGACGCTCTCATTCGCGAGGCCGAGAGAAACATCGGCAAGCCGCCAAACTAGGCCGGGCCGGCGCTCCAAGGACCGACGCCCGTTCCCTCGTCGTCATTGCGAGGAGGCGAGGCCGGCGAAGCAATCCATGTTTCCGCGCGAGCTGCCTCATGGATTGCTTCGCTACGCTCGCAATGACGACAGGGAGAGCATGCAATCTGAATAGATGTCTATTGATTATCATTCGCATTTCCACCATTGAATTTGCCTGACGTAACATTTCATTCCGGACCGACCCTCCATGATCTCCCGGCGCTCCCTCGGCCTTGCCGCCGCCCTGCTCCTGTTCGCCGCCGACGGGGCCTCGGCGGCCGAGACCCGGATGGTCGAGGATGTCGCCGGCCGCAGCGTGGAGGTTCCGGCCGAGGCCAAGCGGATCATCCTGGGCGAGGGGCGGCAGATCTACCTGCTGGCGGCGCTCGACACCGAGGCGCCGTTCCAGCGTGTCGTCGGCTGGCGCGACGATCTCGAGAAGGCCGACCGTGACGGCTACGAGATCTATCGCGCGAAGTACCCGTTCATCGCCGACCTGCCGCGTTTCGGCGGCGCGAAGGAAGGCACCTTCGATGTCGAGCAGGCGCTGTCCCTGCATCCCGACCTGGTGGTGATGAACCTCGAATCGAAGCTGGCGACCGACGAGGGCGGGCTGATCGACAAGCTCGCCGCCGTCGGCATCCCTGTGGTGTTCATCGACTTCCGCGAGAGGCCCTTCGAGAACGCGGAGAAGAGCATCCGCATCCTCGGCCAGGTGATCGGGCGCGAGGCGCGGGCGGAGGAGGTGATCGCCTTCCGCCGCGCCGAGATCGAGAAGGTGACCGGCCGGCTCGCATCCTACGCCGGGCCGCGGCCGCAGGTGATGATCGACCGCGCCGGCGGCTACAGCGACGAATGCTGCATGTCCTTCGGCGACGAGAATTTCGGCCGGATGGTCTCGGTCGCCGGCGGCGACAACATCGCGAAAGACCTGATCCCCGGCACCTTCGGCACGCTGAACCCGGAGCAGATCGTCGCCTCGCGGCCGGATGTGGTGGTGGTCACCGGCAGCAACTGGACCCTGTACGAGACTGCCGGCGCCTGGGTCGGCGTCGGTCCGGGCGCCGACCAGGACGCCAGCCGCGCCCGGCTGCAGGCGCTGATGCAACGCCCGGCCTTCACCACCATCCCGGCGACGCAGACCGGCCGGGTGCACGCCATCTGGCACCAGTTCTACGACAGCCCCTACCAGTTCGTGGCGATCCAGGCCCTGGCCAAGTGGCTGCATCCGGAGCTGTTCGCGGACCTCGACCCGGACGCCACCTTTCGGGCCTTCCACGAGCGCTTCCTGCCGGTCGAGTACCGGCCCGGCTACTGGGTCTCGCTGACGCCGGGCTGACCGGCGCCGCATCCGAACGCCCTGTCACGAAAGCGCCACCGACCGTCCGTAGATTGCAGGCAAGCCACACGTCGGATCGAGGTGCCGCGACGCGCCGCGGCCGCCGATGAAGCCATCGGAAGGAGGCGCCGTCCGGCACGGCGGCGGATCGAGGAGGGGTGAGCTCATGCCAGGACCCGTCACGCCCGAGTTCGTCGTCAACACCTGGAACGGCGCCTGGCAGGACAATCCGGACATCACGACGCTCGCGAACGGCAATGTCGTCGTCATCTGGGATTCGCCGTATCTGGAGGGCGAAGTGGACCTCCAATACGCCGCCGCCCAGGTCTTCCGCCCGGACGGCACGCCGGTCGGAGGCGAGAAGATCCTGTCGGACCTCGCCCTCATCGCCAACTATGCCCGGATCGAGGCGCTCGCGGGCGGCGGCTTCGCGGCGGTATGGGAAGGGAGCCCCGATTCGGTCCTGGAACGGACCGACATCTACACCGCCGTCTATGACAATAACGGCAACCGCATCAGCGCGATCCAGACGGTCAACCAGCCCACCGACGACGACTGGTACTTCGCCCCCGAGATCGCCTCCCGCGCGGATGGCGGGTACACCGTCATCTGGTCGCGCGAGGGGTCGGTGGACGGCGAGCCGGCGTTCGATGGCGACAACTCCTTCGCCAGGAGCTTCTCGGCGGCCGGATCGCCCATCGGCGCCACGTTCCAGCTCAACGAGCGGACCTTCGGCGACCAGCACAACGTGCGCGCGGTGCAGCTCTCGAACGGCAATGTCGTCACGGTCTGGGAAAGCGAGTACGGCAGCCAGAGCCCATACGGCGTCCCCTCGGATCTGCGCGCGCGCATCCTCGGCGTCGACGGGCGGCCGGTCACGGCGGAGTTCGGCCTGTCCTCCGAGGTGAACGGGCCCAATGACGGCTTCGCGCTCGCGAACACGGACATCTCCGTCGCGGCGCTCACCGGCGGCCGGTTCGTCGCGACCTGGGTGGAGACCGTTCTCGAGGGCCAGCCGGACGGCGACACCGCCTTCCGGCTTTACGGCCGGATCTTCTCGGCGGATGGCCACCCCGAGGCGCCGGCGTTCCAGATCAACACCTTCGACGGCGAGATCCCGGACCATTCCAGCGTGGTCGGCCTGCAAGGCGGCGGCTTCGTCGTGGTCTGGGACCAGTGGGGACCGGACGAACTGCCGCTTCCGGACCGGCACTTCAAGGAGGTGTTCGGCCAGTATTTCTTCGAGGACGGGCGCAAGGTCGGCGGCAACGTCCTGGTCAACCAGTCCTTCGTCGGCAACCAGGAATGGCCGTCGGTCACGGCACTGGCGAATGGCGGGTTCTTCGTGGCCTATGAGAGCGAGGATCTCGACGGCGACGACGATGCGATCGGCGGCCGCGTGTTCTCCGGCGTCACCGCCGCGACACTGACCGGCACCGCCGCCGCCGACCTCCTGCAGGGCGGCGGCAGCGGGGAGAGCCTCCGGGGCCTCGCCGGAAACGACCAGCTGGTCGGGAACGGCGGCGACGACATCCTGTCGGGCGACGGCGGCAATGACGTGCTTCGCGGCGGGGCCGGGGCGGACTGGCTCGATGGTGGCGCCGACGTCGACACCGTCAGCTACTTCACCGGCACGGTCGGCGTGACGGTGGATCTCGCCACCGGCAAGGGCACGGGCGGCGAGGCCCAGGGCGACCGCCTTGTCGCGATCGAGATCGTTTCGGGCAGCCAGGGCAATGACACCCTCGCCGGCAATGCCGGCGCCAACACGCTGCAGGGCTGGGCCGGCAGCGATGTGCTCCGCGGCGGCACCGGGGCGGACCGGCTCGACGGCGGCGCCGGCATCGACACCGCCAGCTATTTCGTCGGTTCGGTCGGGGTCTCGGTCAGCCTGGTCACCGGCAGAGGCAGCGGCGGCGACGCCCAGGGCGACACATTGACCGGGATCGAGGTCCTGTCCGGCAGCCAGGGCAATGACGGGCTGGAAGGGAATGCGGGCGCCAACACGCTGCAGGGCTGGGGCGGCAACGATGCCCTCGTCGGCAGGGCCGGGAAGGACATCCTCACCGGCGGCGCCGGGGCCGACCGCTACTATTTCACCGCCCTCGGCGACAGCGTGGTCGGGGCCGATGCCGACCGGATCACCGACTTCAGCCGCGCCCAGGCCGACCGGATCGACCTGCGCCTGATCGACGCCGACACCGGCGCGGCCGGCGACCAGGCCTTCAGATTCATCGGCGCCGGACTCTACACCGGCGTCGCCGGACAGCTGCGCTACGCCATCGGCAATGGCGTCACCACCATCGCCGGCGACGTCAACGGGGACGGCGTGTCCGATTTCCACATCCAGCTCACCGGCGCCATCGGCCTCGTCGCCGCCGACTTCGTGCTGTGACGCCGCCGCCCGCCGGCCGGCGGGGCGTCTGTCACATGGCAGCCGGCCGGTCCGACAGGCGCCGCCGGACATAGGCCTGGGGCGTGCACCCCATGTCGGTGCGGAACGCATAGACGAAGGCGGAGGTCGAGCCGTAGCCGAGCTCCATCGCCGTCCGGGTCACGCCCAGGCCGCCGCCCAGCAGCTCGATCGCCTTGAACAGCCGCAGGCGCCGCCGCCAGGAGCGCAGGCTCATGCCCAGCCCGGTTTCGAAGCGGCGGGCCAGGGTGCGCGCCGACATCCCGAGCTGCCGCCCCCATTCCTCCGGGCCGCGCTCATCGGCCGGGTCGGCATAGAGGGCCTCGCAGATCGTCGCCAGGGCACCGCCGCGCGGCCAGGGCAGCGCGCCGGGGAGGGGACGGGCACGCCGGAGCTGGTCGAGGATCAGGCCGGTCACGCGGGCCGGGTAGCCGTCCCCGTCATCCTGCCCCTCGATCGCCGCGGCCTCGACGATCAGCGCCTGCAGCAGCGGCGAGACGCCGAACACGGTGGGGCTCTCCGGCAGGCCGGCCCCGGCCTCGTCGGCGATCCAGAGGCTGCGGAACTCCGCCCCGAGCAGCGACCCGACCCGGTGCGGCGTGCCGGTCGGCAGCCACACCGCCTGCTCCGGCGAGATCACGAAGGAGCGGCCCGTCACCGCCACCGTCAGCACCCCGGAGATGGCGTAGACCACCTGGTTCCAGGCGTGCTCGTGCTCCGGGAAGGAGTGGCGCGGCGGGATCGACTGCGCCCGCATCGTCATCGGCCGCGGCGGCGCCGCGTCGGACGGCGCCGTGATCGTCTCCCAGCTCATGGGTCAGCCTCTCGGAATTTGTCCGTTATTCTATATCGAATGGCAGTCCGTCGAAAGACGGCCATGCGGACGGACGATAGTCTCGGCGTCGGATGGCACCGGTCGGCTGCCATCCCCACAAACGCCGAGGAACCCCGTGTCACACGCCAATGCCGGCATCGCCGCCGGGCCTGCAGCCGCCGGCCTCTACGACCACGAGCGCGGCAACGTCGCCAGGCTGGCCGTCGCGCAGGCGCTGGCCGGGGCGAATTCGACGGTCGTCTACGCGACGGGCGCCATCCTCGGCGAGATGCTCGCCCCCAGCAAGGCGCTGGCGACCCTGCCGATCTCCATCTTCGTCGTCGGGATGGCCGCCTGCACCCTGCCGGCCGGCCGCATCGCCCAGCGCCACGGCCGCCGCGCCGCCTTCCTGGCCGGAACGGTGTGCGGCGTGCTGGTCGGCGTGCTGGCGGCCCTGGCGGTGGTGCTGGGCTCGTTCTGGCTGTTCTGCCTGGCGACCTTCTTCGGCGGCGCCTATGCGGCCGTGGTGCTGTCCTTCCGCTTCGCGGCCGCCGACTGCGCCCGGCCGGAGCGGCGGCCGAGAGCGCTGTCCGCCGTGATGGCCGGCGGCGTGGCCGCCGGGGTGATCGGCCCGCAGCTCGTGACCCACACCATGAATCTGTGGCCGCCGCACATGTTCGCCGTCACCTTCCTGGCGCAGGCCGTGGTGGCCGTGCTGTCCGCCTTCATCCTGCTCGGGGTCCGGCTGCCCGCGCCGACGGCGGCGGTAGCGGCAGCGGCCGGGAAGGCCGGCGGCCGGCCGCTCGGCGTCATCGCGCGCCAGCCGCGCTTCATCATCGCCGTGATCTGCGGTGTCGTCTCCTACCTGCTGATGAACTTCCTGATGACGGCGGCGCCGCTGGCCATGCACATCTGCGGCCTGTCGCAGGAATCCTCCAATCTCGGCCTGCAATGGCATGTGATCGCGATGTATGCGCCGAGCTTCTTCACCGGCCGGCTGATCACGCGCTTCGGCGCCCCGCGCGTGGTGGCGGCCGGGCTGGTCCTGACCGCCGCCTCCGCCGCGGTCGGCCTGACGGGGGTGGATGTCGCACATTTCTGGGTGACGCTGATCCTGCTCGGCCTCGGCTGGAACTTCGGCTTCGTCGGCGCTTCCGCCATGGTGCTGGACTGCCACGCGCCGGAGGAGAAGGCGCGGGTGCAGTCGCTCAACGACTTCGTCGTCTTCGGAACCATGGCCTTCGGGTCGTTCCTGTCCGGCGGCCTGCTGACCTCCTATGGCTGGAACACGGTCCTCTGGCTGTCCTTCGCCCCGCTCGCCCTGGCCGTCGTCGCGGTGGCGGCCGCCGTCCGGACCGGACCCTCTCTCCGCCGCATCGCCGGCTAGGGAAGGGCCGACCGGCGATTCATTTGTCCGGCATTGACGGATGCCCGATCCGGGTCCAGTGTCTGTCCACAAAATGGATAGATCGTCCATAATATGGACAAACTGGAGGAAAGCGTCATGCCAGCCGACGCCGATACCAAGCGGATGCCCTACCAGTATCCGAACCCGCCCGAAGCGCTGCGGGACATCGTCGTGCCGCACGCCGTGCCGCAGGATGAGCGGGTCTGGGTGCCGCAGGCCGAGAATGTCTGGTTTCGGCCGCTTTGCCTCAACATCTCAACCGGTTACTGGATGAACCTCCTGCGGGTCCGAAGGGCAGGAGTGCTCAGCCGCCATCGCCATCCGGGGCCGGTGCACGGCTTCGTCCTCAAGGGCAGCTGGCGCTATCTGGAGCATGACTGGGTCGCGACCGAGGGCAGCTACGTCTTCGAGCCGCCGGGGGAGACCCATACCCTGGTGGTCGACGAGGATGTCGAGGAGATGATCACCTATTTTCAGGTGAACGGCGTCATGTACTACGTTGATCCGTGGGGCAAACACACCGGCTACGAGGACGTGTTCACCAAGCTGGACATGTGCCGCAAGCACTACGGCGAGGTGGGGCTGGGCGCCGATTACGTCGATCAGTTCATCCGCTGATCGCGTTGTCGAAAAATCAAGATAATCCAAGGTTCTGAGGAAAACGTCTCATGTCCTCCGGCAAGCCGCCGCGGATCCGCAGGATCCAGTGGATCGCCGTCGCCTTCCTGACGGCGGCCGGCATCGTCAACTATCTCGACCGCAGCACCCTCTCGATCGCCAACCACGACATCGCCGGCGAGCTCGGCCTGTCGGCCACGCAGATGGGGCTGCTGCTCTCCGCCTTCTCCTGGACCTATGCCTTCTCGCAGCTGCCGGTCGGGGCGATGCTCGACCGGTTCGGCGCCCGTATCATGCTGGGCGCCGGCATGTTCTTCTGGTCGCTGGCCCAGCTGGCCGGCGGCCTGGCGCAGTCGCTGGGCCAGCTGGTCGGCACCCGGGCGGTGCTCGGCATCGGCGAGGCGCCGCAATTCCCGGCCGGCGCCAAGGTGATCAGCGAGTGGTTCCCGCTGCGCGAGCGCGGCATGCCGACCGGCATCTTCGTCGCGTCTTCCTGCATCGGGCCTGCCATCGCCCCGCCGGTCCTGACCGCGATCATGCTGGCCTTCGGCTGGCGCCCGATGTTCATCCTGATGGGCGTGCTGGGCCTGATCGTCGCGATCGGCTGGTACCTGATCTACCGCAACCGCGGCGAGACGCCGCTGAGCGAGGCCGAGCGGTCCTTCCTCGACGACGGGCGGCCCGCGCAGCCCAAGCCGCAGCAGAGCTTCGCCGACTGGGCCGGGCTGTTCGCCAACCTCACCACCTGGGGCATGGTGATCGGCTTCGGCGGCGTGGTCTACATGGTCTGGCTGTACCTGACCTGGCTGCCCGGCTATCTGGAGCATGAGCGCGGCCTCAGCATCGCCCGCACCGGCTGGGTGGTCGCCATCCCCTACATCTTCGGCGCGCTGGGCATGCTCTGCTCCGGCCGGGTGGCGGATTTCCTGCTGGCCCGCGGCGTCGGGGCGATCGCCAGCCGGAAATGGCCGATGGCCGCGGGGCTGGTCGGCGGGGCGATCTTCACCCTGCCGGCGGCCTACACGCCGAGCCTGACCCTGGCCGTGGTCTACATCTCGCTGGCCATGTTCTTCATCAACTACGCCAGCTCCACCGCCTGGATGCTGGTCAGCGTCGCCGCGCCGTCGCGCCAGGTGGCGTCGCTCGGCAGCATCCAGAACTTCGGCGGCTATTTCGCCGGCTCCTTCGCGCCGATCGTCACCGGCTTCGTGGTCGACCGCACCGGCTCCTTCGTCAACGCGCTGCTGATCAGCGCCGCCGTCGCCTGCGTCGGCGCGCTGGCCCTGGTGGTGCTGGTGCGCAAGCCGGTCGCCGACCGGTCCGCGGCCCTGCCGGACGGGAGGACCGCATGACCTTCCAGGCCGATCTGTTCCGGGGCCGCACCGCCCTGGTCTCCGGCGGCACCCAGGGTATCGGCGCGGCCATCGCGGCCGAGCTGGCGCGGCTGGGCGCGACCGTCACCGCCGCCGGCCTGGCGACGGCGGCGGGTGCCGAGCCGCCGAAGGGCACGACGCTGGCCGAGCTCGACGTCACCGATGCGGCGGCGGTCGAGGCGCTGGTCGGCGGGTTCGGCCGGCTCGACATCCTGGTCAACTGCGCCGGGGTCATCCGCCGCGGGGCGGAGCACGACCCGGCGGTGTTCGAGCAGGTGCTGGCGGTCAACCTGACCGGCACGATGCGGCTGTGCGCCGCCGCCCGGCCGCTGCTGAAGGCGACCAGGGGCTGCATCGTCAACACCGCCTCGATGCTCAGCTTCTTCGGCGGCGGGCTGGTGCCGGGCTACAGCGCCAGCAAGGGCGGCGTGCTGCAGCTGACCAAGTCGCTGGCCATCGCCTATGCCGAGGACGGCATCCGGGTGAACGCGGTGGCGCCGGGCTGGATCGCGACGCCGCTGACCCAGGCGCTGCAGGACGACCCGGCTCGCTCCGGCCCGATCCTGTCGCGCACGCCGATGGGCCGCTGGGGCCGGCCGGAGGATGTGGCCCAGGCCGTCGCCTTCCTGTGCAGCCCGGCCGCCGGCTTCATCACCGGCGTGGCATTGCCGGTCGATGGCGGCTATTTGGTGAGTTGAGGGAACGGAGCAAAGCGGCGATGGGGCAGGGCGGTTCGGCAGCGGTGCAGGGGGCGGCGGCCTTCGGCAAGGCCATGGCGGTGCTGCAGGCCGTGGCCGACGCGCCCGAGCCGGTGTCGGTGGCGGCCATCGCCCGGCTGACCGGCCATCCGCGGCCCACCGTGCACCGCATCGTCGCGGCGCTGGAGGCCGAGGGCATGCTGGCCGAGGTGCCGCGCGGCGGCGCCTTCGGCCTCGGGCCCCGGCTGATGGCTCTGGCCGCCCGCGCCTGGGACCGGTTCGAGCTGCGCCTGATCGCGGCGGAGGAGCTGGCGAAGCTGCGCGACGCCACCGGCGAGACCGTGCACCTGGCCGTGCGCAGCGGGCCCGAGATGATCTATGTCGACAAGCTGGAAAGCCCGCGGGCGGTGCGCATGGCCTCGCGCATCGGCACCCGCGTGAAGCTGCATTCCAGCTCGGTCGGCAAGGCCTGGCTGGCGGCGCTGCCGCCGGCCGAGGCCGCGGCGCTGCTGCCCAAGCTCGATCTCGCGGCGATGACGCCGCAGACGCTGACCACGGTCGAAGCCCTGGCGACGGAGATCGAGCGCATCCGCGCCCGTGGCTATTCGATCGACGCGGAGGAGAACGAGGCCGATATCTGGTGCTATGGCGGCGCGATCGCGGGGGCAGGCGGGGCGATCGGCTGCATCAGCGTCAGCATCCCGAAATACCGCGCCGCGATCGACGACCCCGACCGCTACACGGCGCCGCTGCTGGCCTGCTGCCGCCGCATCGCCGCGCTGGCGGCCGACGGGGTGCGCTGAGCCGACGACACGCAACTGTCATTCCGCACTTGCCACCGGCGGCCGGAACCACGATATAGGGCGCGGGAGATCGGCGCGGGCGTGTCCCTCGCCAACCCGGTCAGGTCCGGAAGGAAGCAGCCGTAACGAGTTTCGATACGGGTCGCCGCCGGTCTCCCACCTTCCCGATTCCGGATGTTTCATGCTAGGTGCCGCTCCGTTCGAACCGGAGGGGGATCCATGAAGCGCGTCGCGATTGCCTTGGCCCTGGCGGCCATGGCCCAGACCTCCGGCGCCGCCGCGGAAGGGCCGAAGGATTACGACAAGATCTACAGCAACTGCCTGGCCGAGGCCGGCGGCGCCAACAACGGCACGGTCGGCGCCTGCGCCGAGGGCGTGGCGGACCAGACCAAGCCGGAGATGAACCGGCTGTACCAGGCGATCCTTGGCAGGATGAACAGCCCGGCGGATGCCGCGAAGCTGGAGAAGGCGCAGAAGGCCTGGATCGTCTACCGCGACAACCACTGCGAGCTGGCGGGATCCTATGTCGGGTCGCCGATGTACTATTTCTGTCCGATGACCCTGAATATCGAGCGGGTGAAGCAGCTCCGGGAGATGGCTGGGGAATAGGCTGCGGGCGGCCGGCGCCTTCGCCCTTTCGACCGCCGGTTCCATTCCCTATGATCGCGCGCCATGAGCGATGATGCAGCCCTGCCCCTGATCGGCCTCGACACCCCGCAGCCGGAGAAGGCCGCGGCCTACCGCGTGCTGGCGCGGAAGTACCGGCCGACGACCTTCGCCGAGATGATCGGCCAGGACGCGCTGGTGCGGACGCTGACCAACGCCATCGCCTCCGGCCGCCTGGCCCACGCCTTCGTGCTGACCGGGGTGCGCGGCGTCGGCAAGACCACCACGGCGCGGATCCTGGCGCGGGCGCTGAACTGCGTCGGCCCGGACGGCAAGGGCGGGCCGACCGCCGATCCCTGCGGCGTGTGCGAGCCCTGCCGCACCATCCTGCAGGACCGCAATGTCGACGTGATGGAGATGGACGCCGCCAGCCGCACCGGCGTCGACGACATCCGCGAGATCATCGACGGGGTGCGCTACGGGCCGGTGGCGTCGCGGTACAAGGTGTACATCATCGACGAAGTGCACATGCTCTCCAAGAACGCCTTCAACGCCTTGTTGAAGACGCTGGAGGAGCCGCCGCCGCATGTGAAATTCGTCTTCGCCACCACCGAGATCCGCAAGGTGCCGGTGACGGTGCTGTCGCGCTGCCAGCGCTTCGACCTGCGCCGCATCGGCGCCGACCAGCTGCAGGACTACTTCACCGGCATCCTGGACAAGGAAGGCGTGGCGGCGGAGGCGGAGGCGGTCGGCATGATCGCCCGCGCCGCCGACGGCTCGGCCCGCGACGGCCTGTCGCTGCTGGACCAGGCCATCGCCCAGGGCGCGCCGGTGGGGGACAAGCCCTTCATCGCCGCCGCGAGCGTGCGCGAGATGCTGGGCCTGGCCGACCGCTCCAGCGTCATCGACATCCTCGAGGCCGCCTTCGCCGGCGAGGGCCCGCGGATGCTGGAGGGGCTGGAGGCGGCGCGCCGGGCCGGGGCCGACCCGCAATCCGTCCTCGGCGACCTGCTGGACTTCATCCATTTCGTCACCCGCGCCCGTATGGTCCCGCCCGTGCTCGAGGACCCGGCGGTGCCGGAGGTCGAGCGCAAGCGCGGCGGCGCCCTGGCCGAGAAGGTGTCGCTGCCCGGTCTGACCCGGGCCTGGCAGACCCTGCTGAAGGGGGCGGGCGAGGTGCAGGCCGCGCCGAACCCGCAGGCGGCGCTGGAGATGGTGCTGATCCGCCTGCTCTATATGAGCGACCTGCCCAGCCCGGGAGACCTGATCCGCAAGTTCGGCGACCTGCAGAGCCAGGGCGCGGTGACCGCCGGCCCGGCCCCGGGGCCCGGCCCCGGCGGCGGCGCCCGGATGGCGGCGGGAGGGGGCGGTGGCCTCTCGCTGGTGCCGGCCGAGCCGGCGCCCGTGGCGCTGGCGCCCGCCCCGGTTTCGACCCAGGCCGTGGTTCCGGCCCCGATGGTGGCAGCCGCCGCGCCGGCGCTGAAGCCGGTGCTGCGGGCCGATCCGAAGAGCTTCGACGAGCTGGTGCAGATCGCCTTCGCCCGCGACGTGGTGCTGCACGGCCAGCTGATGAGCGCCGTGCATCTGGTGCATTTCGAGCCGGGGCGGCTGGAGTTCCGGCCGCATGTCGAGGCGCCGCCGGACCTGGCCAACCGCCTGGGCACCGCTCTGCGCGACTGGACCGGCGAGCGCTGGGTGGTCAGCGTGTCCGGCGCCGAGGGCGCGCCGACGCTGACCCAGCAGGCCCGGACCGACCGCGAGAACGCGCTGGCCCAGGCGGCCGAGCACCCGATGGTCAAGGCGGTGATGAGCGCCTTCCCGGGGGCGGTGATCCGCGACCTGCGCAACCCGTTGGAGCAGGATGAGGTCGTGGGGCCGGACGGCGAGCCCGCGCCGGGCGCCGACCCGGCCACCGACGCCATCGATGAAGAGGAGCCGCGAGAGGCATGAAGAATCTCGGACAGATGATGAAGCAGGCGCAGGAGATGCAGGCCAAGATGGCCGAGATGCAGTCCCGCCTGGGCGAGATCGAGGTGCCGGGCCAGGCCGGCGCCGGCATGATCGCGGTGGTGCTGAACGGCAAGGGCGAGCTGCGGTCGCTCAAGATCGACCCGAAGCTGGTCGACCCGTCCGAGGTCGAGGTGCTGGAGGACCTGATCGTCGCCGCCTTCAACGATGCCAAGAGCAAGGTCGAGGATGCGGTGCAGGCCGAGACCCAGAAGCTGATGGGCGGGCTGAAGCTGCCGCCGGGGATGAAGCTGCCGTTCTGATCGGCCGCACCGACCCATGCCCCTTCGCCTCGCCTATATGGGCACGCCGGATTTCGCGGTGCCCGCGCTGCTCGCCCTGATCGAGGCCGGGCACGAGATCGCCGCCGTCTACACCCAGCCGCCGCGGCCGGCCGGGCGGGGCCACAAGCTACAGCCCTCGGCCGTGCATCGCGCGGCGGCGACGGCGCAGCTGCCGGTCCGGCACCCTGCCACGCTGCGCACGCCGGAGGCGCAGGCGGAGTTCCGGGACCTCAAGCTCGACGCCGCGGTGGTCGCGGCCTACGGGCTGATCCTGCCGCGGCCGATCCTGGACGCGCCGCGGCTCGGCTGCTTCAACATCCACGCCTCGCTGCTGCCGCGCTGGCGCGGGGCGGCGCCGATCCACCGCGCCATTCTGGCGGGCGACGCCGAGACCGGCGTCACCATCATGCGGATGGAGGCGGGGCTGGACACCGGGCCGATGCTGTCGGCCGGGCGGGTGCCGATCGGGCCGGGGACGACGACGCCGGCGCTGCACGACACGCTCGCGGCCCTCGGCGCCCGGCTGATCGTGCCGGCGATCGACGCGGTGGCCGCGGGCGAGGCGGTGGAGACGCCGCAGCCGGAGGCGGGCGTCACCTACGCCGCCAAGATCGGGCCGGAGGATGAACGCATCGACTGGGCCGACGCCACAGCACTCGACCGCCAGGTGCGAGCGCTGACGCCGCGGCCCGGCGCCTGGTTCCTGCATGAGAGCGAGCGCATCAAGGTGCTGGCGGCCGCGCCCGCCCATGGCTGGGGCGAGCCCGGCACGGTGCTCGACGATCAACTGACCGTGGCCTGCGGCCATGGCGCCATCCGCCTGACCCGGCTGCAGCGCCCGGGCAAGGCGCCGATGACGGCGCGCGACCTGCTGAACGGCTTCGCCATCCCGGCCGGAACCCGATTCGGCTAGATGACCCGCTACAAGCTCACCATCGAGTATGACGGCCGCCCCTTCGTCGGCTGGCAGCGCCAGGCGCATGGCCTGTCGGTGCAGCAGGCGGTGGAGGAGGCGATCCACCGCTTCTGCGGCGAGGCGGTGCGGATCACCGCCGCCGGCCGCACCGATGCCGGCGTGCATGCGATCGGGCAGGTGGCGCATGCCGACATCGCCCGCCCGACCGACCCCGGCACCGTGCGCGACGCGGTCAACTTCCACCTGAAGCCGCTGCCCGTGGCGATCCTGGCGGCGGAGGCGGTGGCGGACAGCTTCGACGCCCGCACCTCGGCCATCCTGCGCGCCTATCGCTACCGCATCGTCAACCGCCGGGCGCCGCTGGCGCTGGAGGCCGGCCAGGCCTGGCAGGTGTCGCGGCCGCTGGACGCCGCGGCGATGCACGAGGCGGCGCAGCACCTGCTCGGGCATCACGACTTCACCAGCTTCCGCGCCGCCGAATGCCAAGCCAGGTCGCCGATGCGGACGATGGACCGGCTGGACGTGGTGCGCCGCGGCGAGGCGATCGAGATCGAGGCCGAGGCGCGGTCCTTCCTGCACCACCAGATCCGCAACATCGCCGGCACGCTGAAGCTGGTGGGCGAGGGCAAGCACCCGCCCGGCTGGGTCGCCGAGGTGCTGGCCGCCCGCAGCCGCGCCGCCGCCGGTGCCACCGCGCCGCCGGACGGGCTGTGCTTCCTGTGGGTGCGCTACAGGGCGGCCTGAACGGCCCCGGTGATCCAGGCGCTCAGCAACTCGGATGTCAGGGCGTCGAACACCACCAGCCCGGCCACGATCGGCAGCTCGACCTCCAGCGCCGTGCGCAGCACGAAGCCCTCATAGACGAAGCAGGCGATCTCCGTGACGATGAGGACGAGGAAGCCCAGCTGCCCGGGAAACAGGCCGAGCGCGTTGAGCAGGAATGCGACGAAGGCGGCCGACGAGATCAGCAGCGCCGCCCAGTTGCAGGCGACGATCGTCCCGGCCAGCCGCTGACCGCGGCCGAGCCAGGGCAGGATCCAGGTCAGGGCCGCCGGCAGCACCAGCCAGCTGGCCAGGAACCCCACGGCGGCGATGGCCAGCGGGATCGGCTGCAGCAGCAGCGGCCACCTGAAGCCCAGCGCCATGGCCTGCTCCACCGCGAACAGCGGGAAGGCCAGCGCCACGGCGACGAAGCTCTTGGCCGCACCGTCCGGCGAGATGTCGAACATCGCCATGCCGCCGGTGTCGCGCTTGGCCAGGCGCCAGGCGCCCCAGACGCCGCGGATGATGTCGCCCGATGACACCGCCATGGCCGTCAGCCCCTCTCCGGGAAGCTGTCGTCGAGCACCGCCCGGTAGATCCGGGTCAGCGTCTCGATCTCCTCGACCGGCACGTTCTCGTTGGTCTTGTGGATGGTGGCGTTGACCAGGCCCAGCTCGACCACCGGCGCGTAATCCTTGACGAAGCGGGCGTCGGAGGTGCCGCCCGAGGTGCTGAAGGCCGGGCGGCGGCCGGTCACCCGCTCCACCGCCCCGGCGACACGGCCGGTCAGCTCGCCCGGCGCGGTCAGGAAGCTGTCGGCGCCGCTGCGGAGATCCAGCGTGAAGTCGCCGCCGACCGCGTCGAAGCGCTCGCGGATCCAGGCGCCCAGGCTTTCGGCCGTCCAGGTGTCGTTGAACCGGATGTTGAACACAGCGCGGCCCTCGGCCGGGATCACATTGGTCGCCGGGTTGCCGACATCGATGGTGGTGATGGCCAGGGTCGACGGGTCGAAATGGGCGCTGCCCCCGTCGATCTCCGGCCCGCCACCGGGGCTCAGCGCCGCCAGCATCCGCACCAGGCGGGGCAGCGGGTTGTCGGCCTTGTGCGGATAGGCGACATGGCCCTGCACGCCGCGCACGGTCAGCCGGCCGGTCAGGCTGCCGCGCCGGCCGATCTTCATGGTGTCGCCCACCGCCTCGCTGCTGGACGGCTCGCCGACGATGCAGGCATCGATCGCCTCGCCGCGCGCCGCCAGGGCCTGCAGCATCTTCACCGTGCCGTTGACCGCCTCGGCCTCCTCGTCGCCGGTGATCAGCAGGCTGATCGAGCCGCCGAAGGCAGGTCCGCGCTCGGCCAGGAAGCGGCCGGCCGCGGCGGCGAAGGCGGCGACCGCGCTCTTCATGTCGCAGGCGCCGCGGCCCCAGACCCGGCCCTCGGCAATCCGGCCCTCGAAGGGCGGGAAGCGCCAGCGGGTCTCGTCGCCCGGCGGCACCACGTCGGTGTGGCCGGCGAAGCAGAGATGCGGCCGGCCGCTGCCGATGCGGGCGTAGAGGTTGTCGATCGGCGCCGTGCCCGGCGCCTCGAACCGCATCCGCTCGCAGCGGAAGCCCAGCGGCGCCAGCGCCGCCTCCAGCACGCCCAGCGCCCCGGCATCGGCCGGGGTGACGCTGGGGCAGCGGATCAGCGCCTGGGTCAGCGCGATCGGGTCGGGAACGGTCATGGGACGAAAATGCTCACGCTCGATCTCGGAAGGGCTCGCGTCCTTCCGCCACATCCGGGCTCAACTCGAGAGGCCGGCGCCACCCCCTCACCCGGAACCGCTGCCGCGGTTCCGACCTCTCCCCGGGGGAGAGGTGAAATCCCCTCTCCTCGGGGAGAGGGAGGGGCCCGGCCCGCTTGGGCCGGGAGGGTG